>NZ_JBVILA010000027.1:0-134221 GCF_055580625.1 Amycolatopsis sp. NPDC031561
GCCCGGTCCCATTCCGAACCCGGAAGCTAAGCCTGACAGCGCCGATGGTACTGCAACCGAAGGGTTGTGGGAGAGTAGGACACCGCCGGACTAACTTCAGGACAGGGTCCTGACCAGGGTCGAGAACCTCTGACAGGTTCTCCCCGGTCAGGGCCCTGTCTCTTTTCATGTCCAGGGACGGACTACAGTGGTCCGTTGGCGCGCCCCGAGGGTGTCGCCGGTATCGAAAACTTTTTCAATAGTGGCAGGAGGCCAGGTGTCCGAGTTCGGTCGACGTGACTCAGATGATGGCGCGTCCGGCCGGTCGGGCCGCCGGGACGAGAGTCCCCGCGGAGGCCGGTCTGACGCGCAGCGAGGTGACCGGCGTGGTTCCGCCGGCGGTAGGCAGGACCGGGGCGGCCGCGACGGCGGCTACCAGGGCCGCCCGCGCCGTGACGACCGCGGTGCCCGCGGTACGAGCAGCTACTCCGGCAAGCCCGCGCGCAGTGGCGATGGTCCCCGCGACCAGCGCTCCGGTAGCAGCCGGTTCGCCGGGCAGGGCCGTGACGAGAACCGTCCGCGCTACAACAACGACGACCGCCGGGGCCCCGGCGCCGGCGACCGTCGTGACGACCGTTCGGGTGGTCGCGACAGCAGGGACAACCGCGGCGGTGCCTACCGGTCCGACGATCGTCGGGACAACCGGGACAGCCGCGGCGACGACCGTGGTGGTTACCGCTCGGACAACCGCGGTGGCGACAGCCGCGGCGGTGACCGTGGAGGCTATCGCGGCGGCGACAACCGCAGCGACAATCGTGGCGGTGACCGCGGTGGGTTCCGGTCCGACAACCGCGGCGACCGTGGCGGCTACCGTTCGGACAACCGCAACGACAGCCGTGGCAGTGACAACCGTGGCAGCGACAGTCGCGGTGGCGACCGTGGCGGTTACCGCTCCTCCGACAGCCGTCCCGAGCGCCGTTATGACAACCGGTCCGACAATCGTTCGGACAGCCGCTCGGACAACCGTTCCGAGGGCCGGTACGAGAAGCGTTCCGACAGCCGCCCGGCCCGTTCGGGCTACAGCTCGGACAACCGCGGCCGTTCCGACGACCGCCCGTCCGGCAACCGGTACGAAGGACGCCCCCAGGGCAAGTCGTCGTACGGCGACCGCGACAACCGGGGCGGTGGCGACGACCGTCGCCCGTCCTCCTACCGTGATCGTGACGACCGCGGCGGTTCGCGTTCCGGTGGCTACAACAGCGACCGCCGCGACGACAAGCGTCCCTCCTCGGGAGACCGTCGTCCCAGCAGCGGTGGCTACGAGCGCAAGTCCTACGGCGATCGCGACAACCGCGGTGGCGACAGTCGTGGCGGCGACAACCGTGGTGGCGGCTACCGCCCCTCCGGCGACCGTCCCGACCGCAGGCCTTCCGGTGACCGTCCGGAGAAGCGGTACGACGACAAGCGCGGAGACTCCCGCGGCGGCGAAGGCCGGTTCGAGCGCAAGCGCGACGACCGTCCCCAGCGTGACCGTTCCGAGGGGCGCAAGGACTTCCGGTCCTCGCCCCGCGTGGACGACAAGCAGATCGACGACGAGACCTTGGCGCGCGAGCTGCTCGAGGCCCCGGAACTGCCCGAAGGCATCGAGTTCTCCGACCTCGACGAAGACGCCCGCCGCGAACTCCGCACCCTGCCCAAGGCACTCGCGGAGACCGTCGGCAAGCACCTCGTCGCCGCCGGCGGGCTGGTCGACGATGACCCCGAGGCCGCGCTCGCGCACGCCAAGTACGCGAAGGCCAAGGCGTCGCGGGTCCCGATCGTCCGTGAGGCGCTCGGCCTGGTCGCCTACCACGCGGGCAACTGGTCCGACGCCCTGTCCGAGCTGCGGGCCGTCCGCCGGATGACCCGGGCCGACGACCACATCGCGATCATCGCCGACGCCGAGCGGGCCATCGGCCGTCCGGAGCGGGCGCTGGATCTCGCGAAGGAGGTCGACAAGGAGCGTCTGTCCAAGGCGACCCAGATCGAACTCGCGATCGTCGCCGCCGGCGCGCGCCGCGACCTCGGTCAGCTCGACGCCGCCGTCGTCTCCCTGCAGAGTGACGACCTCAAGGCCGAGAAGCGCGACCCGTGGAGCGCCAGGCTTTTCTACGCCTACGCCGACAACCTCGCCGCCGCCGACCGCAAGGAGGAAGCGATCCGCTGGTTCCTCAACGCGGCAGAGGCCGACGAGGAGGACGAGACCGACGCCGCCGAGCGCGCCGCGGAGCTCACGAATGGCTGACGCTCTGTCAGCCGGGTACGACGCGGTCCTGTTCGACCTCGACGGGACGGTCTATCACGGCAGCACCGTGGTCCCGGGCGCACCGGAAGCCCTCCGTGCGCTCCGGGACGGCGGCACCGCCGTCCGGTGGGTGACGAACAACGCCTCCAAGGCGCCCGCGCAGGTCTCCGAGCACCTCGAGGCACTCGGACTGCCCGCCACCCCCGAAGAGGTCCACACGAGCTCTCAGGCGGCCGCCACCCTGTTGGGTGAGCGGCTGCCTCAGGGCGCCGTCGTGCTCGTCGTGGGTACGGAGTCGCTGGCCGCCGAAATCGAGTCGGTCGGGCTGCGGACGGTCCGGGAAGCCGGTCCGGACGTGGCGGCCGTGGTCCAGGGGCACTCCCCGGACAACACCTGGGCCGCTCTCGCGGAGGCGTGTCTCGCCATCCGCGCGGGCGCGCTGTGGGTGGCGACCAACGTCGACGCGACCTTGCCGACCGAGCGCGGTCTGCTGCCGGGCAACGGGTCGATGGTGGCCGCGTTGCGCCACGCCACCGGCCTCGAACCGCTGGTGGCGGGCAAGCCGGCGCCACTGCTGTTCACCACGGCGGCGCGGGACGCGGGCGCGGAGCGGGCACTCGTGGTGGGCGACAGGCTCGACACCGACATCGAGGGCGCTGTCGCGGCCGGGATCGACGCGCTCTGCGTCATGACCGGTGTCGCCGACGCGGCGTCCTTGCTCAAGGCGAGGCCCGAAGAGCGTCCGCGCTACCTCGCGCAGGACCTGACCGGGCTGAGTGACCGCGCGGATCTGCTCGAAATCGGGCCCAAGGACGGCTGGCGCGTCACCGCACAGGGTGACGTGCTCGAGGCCGAGGGTGAAGGTGACTCCCTGGACCTGTTGCGCGCGCTGTGCGCGGTGGCCTGGGAGTCGGGGATCACCGAGGTCCGTGGTGTGGGCGACACCGCCCGCGCCGCGCTCGGCGAGCTGCGCCTCGCCTGACCAGCGCTGCTAACTTGGTGGGGTGCAAGACCACCACCACCCCGTTCCGCGACCGCCGATGCCCGGCCCCCCGCCGGTACCCGGACCACCGGCGATCCAGGCAGACCACTTCGCGCAGCAGGACACGGATCCCCGCGCCGGGGTCGACGAGGCCGTGGCGGGTCTCGACGACCTGGCCTCGCTTCCGCTCTCGGAGCACGTCGACCGCTTCGAAGCCGTGCACACCGAGCTGACGGTGGCACTGTCCACCATCGACAAGGTCTGACCGCGTGCCCAAACGCGCCCGCCTGGACGCGGAGCTCGTCCGGCGGGGTCTCGCCCGCTCCCGCGAGCAAGCGTCCGCTCTGATCGCCGAGGGCAAGGTCAGCGTGCGCGGGATGGTGGCCACCAAACCCGCGACCGGGGTCGAGTCCGGCGCGCCGATCGTGGTGCGCGACAGCGACGATCCCGGCTGGGCCTCCCGAGGCGCGCACAAACTGCTCGGCGCGCTCGAAGCCTTCACCCCGCAAGGTCTTTCCACCGAGGGAAAGCGCTGCCTCGACGCGGGCGCCTCGACCGGTGGCTTCACCGACGTCCTGCTGCGCGGTGGCGCCGCAACGGTGATCGCGGCCGACGTCGGCCGTGGTCTGCTGGACTGGCGCCTGCGCACCGACGACCGCGTGGTCGTCCTCGACAAGACGAACGTCCGCAACCTGACCCCGGAGGACCTCGGCGGGCAGGTCGACCTCGTGGTCGGGGACCTCTCGTTCATCTCGCTCAAAATCGTGCTTCCCGCGCTGGCCGCCTGCGCGCGGGACGGCGCCGACCTGGTGCCGATGGTGAAACCGCAGTTCGAGGTCGGCAAGGACCGGCTCGGCAGCGGTGGCGTCGTCCGTGATCCCGAGCTGCGGGTCGAATCGGTGCTCGGCGTGCTCGCCGAGGCCGAGAAGCTGGATCTGCGCCTGCGTGGCGTCGTGGCGAGCCCGCTCCCCGGGCCGTCCGGGAACGTCGAATACTTCGTCTGGCTTACCCGCGGGGCGGGAGAGACCATCGGCACCGACGCCGAACGGCTCGTCCGGACCGCAGTCCTGGAGGGACCCCAATGAGCGATCGCGAGGTGCTGCTCGTCGTGCACCCGGACCGGGACGCGACCCGGGACGCGGCACGCGAGGTGTCGGCCCGTTTCGCCAAAGCCGGTGTGCGGCTGCGGGTGCTCGACGAAGACGTCCGGGAGATGCTCGAGGCGGACGGCGGGATCGGCGCGCCCTGCACGGTCATGGCGCCGGAGCAGGACCCGGCCGCCGGGACCGAGCTGGTGTTCGTACTCGGCGGTGACGGCACGCTCCTGCGGGCCGCGGAACTCGCCAGGCCGAACGGTGTTCCGGTCCTCGGCGTGAACCTCGGCCGTGTCGGCTTCCTCGCCGAGGCCGATTCGGACAAGCTCGCCGACACCGTCCAGCGGGCCGTCGACGGCGACTACCAGGTCGAAGAGCGGATGACCGTCGACGTCGTGGTCAGTGTCGACGGTGAGGAGACCGTCCACACGTGGGCGCTCAACGAGGCCAGCGTCGAGAAGAGTTCGCGTGAGCGAGTGCTGGACGCGCTCATCGAGGTCGACGGAAGGCCCGTGTCGTCCTTCGGCTGCGACGGCGTCCTGTGCGCCACACCGACCGGCTCGACGGCGTACGCGTTCTCCGCGGGCGGCCCGATCATCTGGCCGGACGTCCAGGCGCTCCTGGTGGTCCCGAGCAACGCGCACGCGATGTTCTCCCGGCCGCTGGTCGTCTCCCGCGACTCGGAGATCACCGTCGCCATCGATCCGGACGGGTCGCCCGCCGTTCTGACCTGCGACGGATCGCGGACCTTCGATCTTCCCGCCGGCGCGTCCGTGCGGGTCACCTGCGGCCGGGTGCCGGTGCGGCTGATCCGGCTGTGGGAAGGCCCGTTCACCGACCGGCTGGTGCACAAGTTCTCGTTGCCGATCAAGGGCTGGCGGGAGCGACACGCCCGCTGACGGATGTCATGAAAGGGGCTTTCAGGACGAAAAACGTCTTGAAAGCCCCTTTCATGACGTGGCGGGTGCGGGAACGGTCGGGGTGGGCCGCTACGGTGGGCGTCGTGCTGGCCGAGATGCGCATCCAGGGCCTCGGAGTCATCGAGGACGCCCTGCTGGAACTGCACGCGGGCTTCACCGTGGTCACCGGTGAGACGGGTGCGGGCAAGACGATGGTCGTCAGCGGGTTGCACCTGCTCTCCGGCGGCCGAGCCGAAGTGTCCAAGGTGCGAACGGGAATGCTGAAGGCCTTCGTGGAAGGCCGATTCGAGCTGGGCGGTGCCGAGGGCGCCACCCGGATCGTCACCGACGCCGGGGCGGAGGTCGACGAGGACGGCAGTGTCATCGCGCTGCGCGCGGTTTCGGTCGACGGCCGGTCCCGTGCTCACCTCGGTGGCCGTTCGGTGCCGGTCGGCGTGCTCGCCGACCTGTCCGAGCAGCTGATCGCCGTCCACGGGCAGAACGATCAGCTGCGGCTGCTGCGGCCCGCCGAGCAGCGCGCGGTGATCGACCGGTTCGCCGGCGAGGCCGTCACCGAACCGCTGGAGCAGTACCGCGCGGTCCGGGACGACTGGCTCGCCGTCGTCGCCGAACTGACCGAGCGCTCCACCCGCTCCCGCGAGATGGCCCAGCAGGCCGACCTGCTGCGGCACGGGCTCGCCGAGATCGACGCCGTCGCGCCGGAACCCGGCGAGGACACCGAACTCACCGAGCAGATCAAGCGCCTGGCCGCGGTCGACGAACTGCGGTCCGCGTCCAGCGCGGCGCACGCCGCCGTCGCCGGTTCGGCGGAAGGGGATCCGGACGCGCCCGGCGCGCTGGGACTGATCGGCGAGGCGACGCGCCACCTGACCGGTTCCGAGGACGCCGTGCTGCGTGAACTCGGGCCCCGGCTGGACGAAGCCTCGGTGCTGTTGTCCGAAGTGAGCACCGAGCTGGGCAGCTACCTCGAAACGCTCGACGCCGATCCCGCGCTCCTGGAAAAGGTGCTCGCGCGCCAGGCCGACTTGAAGCGGCTCACGCGCAAGTACGCGGCCGATGTGGACGGTGTGCTCGCCTGGGCCGACGACGCCCGCCGCCGGATGTCCACGATGGACACCTCCGAGGAGGCACTGTCCGAACTGGCCACTCGCCGTGACGCGCTCGCCGTGACCCTCGCCGAGCACGCCCTCCGCCTGTCGGAGGCGCGCGTCGAGGCCGCCGCCGAACTGGCCGAGGCGATCACCGCCGAGATGTCCGGGCTCGCCATGGGACAGGCGGAGATCGAGATCACCGTCGAGCGGCGCACGGTGGACGAGAGCGATTCGCACGCGGTGAAGGTCGAAGGCAGGCTCGTGCACGCCGGTCCCGATGGGATCGACGACGTCGAACTGCTGCTGCGCGCGCACAACGGCGCCCCGCCGCTTCCCGTGCACAAGGCCGCTTCCGGCGGTGAGCTTTCCCGTGTGATGCTGGCGATCGAGGTCGTCCTCGCGCATGCGGACACCGTGCAGACGCTGGTGTTCGACGAGGTCGACGCCGGGGTCGGCGGCCGCGCCGCGGTCGAGATCGGCAGGCGGCTCGCGCGGCTGGCGCGCAGTCACCAGGTCCTCGTGGTCACGCACCTGCCGCAGGTGGCGGCGTTCGCCGATCAGCATCTGGTGGTGGACAAGGGCACGAGCGGCGGGGTGACCCGCAGTGGCGTGCGAGTCCTCGAACAATCGGAACGCGTCGTCGAACTCGCGCGCATGCTCGCCGGAATGGAAAGCACCGAGACCGGCCGGGCGCACGCGGAGGAATTGCTCGCCGTCGCCGAGGCCGACAAGAGCGCGCCGGACAAGCCCAAAGCCCGTCGCGGCGGAAAGCGCAAGAAGGCGAAATAGCGCTCCGAAACCGGGTCAACCCCATCGTGGGACAACCGGCGTAGCCCGACCCGGTGTGGGTTAATCGGCGTGTTTCCATCGGCGTGGCGGACGCAGAAGGCCGCGCGAATTTGTCACTATCGGTCGCATGAAGCTCACCGGCTTGCTCACGCGTAACCAAGAGACCCTCCCCGGTATCACCGGCGTCGCCAGGGTCGACAGGCGTACGCGCGAGCTTCTCCGCCGGCTGAGCCCGGGCGACATCGTCGTCCTCGACCAGCTCGATCTCGACCGTTCGACGGCCGACGCCTTGGTGGAGGCCGAAGTCGCGGCGGTGGTGAACGCCTCGCCGTCGATCTCCGGCCGGTTCCCCAACCTCGGCCCGGAGATCCTGCTCGAGGCGGGGATCCCGCTGGTGGATTCGGTCGGCGGCGAACTGCTGCGCAAGGTGAAGGACGGCACGAAACTCCGCCTGCACGAGGGCGTCGTCTACATCGGTGAGCGGCAGCTCGGATCGGGGATCCAGCAGACGCGCGAGAGCGTCGCGGATCAGATGATCGAGGCCAAGGCCGGGATGTCCACCCAGCTGGAGGCGTTCTCCGCGAACACGATCGAATTCCTGCGCCGGGAACGCAGTCTCATTCTCGACGGTGTCGGGGTGCCGGAGATCCGGGTCCCGCTGAAGGACCGGCACGCCCTCGTGGTCGCGGGCGGCAACGGGCACGCCGAAGACCTCAAGAAACTGAAGAAGTACATTTCCGAGCACCGGCCGGTGCTGATCGGTGTCGACGCCGGGGCGGACACCCTGCGCGCGCAGGGGTACCAGCCGGACGTCATCGTCGGCGACCCGCACGGCATCGGTGCAGAGACGCTCCGCAGCGGCGGTGAGGTCGTGGTCCCGGCGCAGCCGGACGGACACGCGCCGGGCGTCGAGCGCATCCAGGACCTCGGGATCGGCGCGGTCACCTTCCCCGCGACGGGCAACGCCGAGGACCTCGCGCTCCTGCTGGCGGACGCGCACGAGGCGAGTCTGGTGGTCACGGTCGGTTTCCAGGCGACACTGCGGGAATTCCTCGACCACGGCCGGTCCGGGTCGAACCCGTCGACGTTCCTCACGAGGCTCAAGCTCGGCACGAAACTGGTGGACGGCAAGGCCGTCGCGACGCTGCACCGCAGCCGGGTGTCGATCGGCGCCATCGTGCTGCTGGTACTGGCGACCTTGGTGGCCGTCGCGGCCGCGCTGCTCGTCTCCGACGTGGGTTCGGTCTACCTCGACTGGATCCGCGACACCTGGAACTCGTTCATCGCCTGGGGCAAGGGACTCTTCACGTGATTTCTCTGCGGTACCACATCGTTTCCATCGCCGCCTGCTTCCTGGCGCTCGCGCTCGGGGTGGTGCTCGGGTCCACCGCCCTGAACGGTTCGCTGCTTTCGGGGCTCGCCAGCCAGAAGGAGGACCTGGGGTCCCAGGTCGCGGATCTGGAGGCGCAGCGCAATTCGCTCAACGCCCGGCTCAGCGACGCGGACACGTTCGCCGGGGCCATGGGACCGAAGGTCGTCGCCGATCAGCTGGACAAGCGTTCGGTGGTGCTGGTGACCACAGAGGACGCGAAGCCCGCGGACCGCGACGCGCTCAAGCAGCTCGTCGGGCAGGCGGGCGCCGCCGTCACCGGCGAGATCCAGCTGACCGAGGCGTTCTCCGACCCGATGCGGTCCGATCAGCTGCGTGACGTCGTGACACGCCTGCAGCCCGCCGGTGTCCAGTTCCCGACCGCGGGCGACCCCGGCACCCTCGCCGGCGCGCTGCTCGGCTCGGTGGCGTTGCTGAACAAGGACAACGCGCAGCCGCAGTCGACGCCGGTGGAACTCGCCGCCGCGCTCGGCGGCCTCACCGACGGCGGTTTCCTCAAGGCGGGCCAGGACGTCAAACCCGCGCAGCTCGCGATCGTGCTCACCGGCTCCAAGTACACCGGCGACGGCGCCGGTGATCGTGCTTCGACCGTCGCGCGCTTCGCGGCGCAGCTCGACCGGTCCGGCGCGGGCACGGTACTGGCGGGCGACGCGGGATCCGCCGACGGCACCGGCGCGATCGGCGTCGTCCGCGCCGACACCTCGTCGACCTCGATTCTGTCCACTGTGGACAACGCGGAGACCGCGGCGGGCCGGGTCACCACGATCATGGCGCTGCGCGAGCAGCTCGAAGGCGGCGCCGGACGCTACGGGATCGCGGGCAACGCCCAGGCTCCCGCCCCCGGAATCGCCGCCGCGGGCAACTGACCCCCTCGCGTTTCGTCCTCTAGTTGCGGTAGTTGGTGGCACTAACTACCGCAACTAGAGGACTAATTGCGGGGCCAGAGACGGGTTTTGGGGAGCGGGCGGGCGTTCTGGCCGTCGTCGAGGTTTCTGCCGATAAACTCGGGTACGAGCTGTTACGGCTGTGTCGAGGGGAGATCGGGTGGCCGAGGAAGGACCGCGGCAGCCGCTGGGCGCGACCCGGCAACGGGTCCGGGACGAGCTGCGCGAACGGATCCTCACCGGGCGGTTGAAACCGGGGGACCGGCTCGTCGAACGCGAACTCGCCGAGGAACTCGGCGTCTCGCGGGTCCCGGTGCGCGAGGCCATCCGCAGTCTGGAGGCCGAAGGCTTCCTCGCCGTGCAGTCGCCCCGGCGGATCGTCGTGCGACGGCTGGCCAAGGCCGACGTCGAGGAGCTGTTCGACGTCCGTGAGGCGCTCGAAGGCCTCGCCGCCGGGCTGGCCGCCGAGCGGGCGGGCAAGCCGGAACTGCGCGCGCTCGAACGCCTGCTCACCGACGCGGCGCGTGCCACCGAAAGCGGCGACCCGGCTCGGATCACCTCGCTCAACACCCGCTTCCACGACGAGATCGTCGCGCTGGCGGGCAACGGGCTGCTGCACGAGATCCTGCGGCCGCTCGAAGGCAGGCTGCGCTGGCTCACCAGCCAGAACGAGCACTGGGGCGAACTGCTCGACGAGCACCGCCGCCTTTACGACGCGATCGCTTCGGGTGATGCGGGCAGGGCGCGGGACCACGCCGTGGAGCACGTCCGCGTGAATCGCGCGGTCACGCTGCGGACGTTGTTCCCCGAGGACGGCGGAGAACGCTCCGCGGGCTGAGCCGGACATGTCAGACTCGCCGGATGATCACCGACGAACAACGGGCCGCCCGCACCGCGCGGGCGGTGGCCGCCGCGGTCGCCGCGGGCCGCGACCTCGGACTCGCCGTCATCGAACCCGAGGTCCTGTACGACGTCTTCTCCGTCATCGTGAAGCTGGCGCCTTCGCCCGTGGTCGTGCGTGTGCCGACAGTGCTGCCGCGCACCACCACCCTGGAGACGCAGCTGGCCGACCAGCGGCGTGAGCTCGCGGTCGCCGCCTGGCTCGGCGAGAAGGGGCTGCCGGTCGTCAAGCCGAGTCCGCTGGTGCCTGCGGAACCCGTGCGGCGGGACGGTTTCTCAATGACGTTCTGGGAGCTCGTCGAGTTCGTCGAGGACGCGAACCTCAGGGCCGAATACTCGGCGGGACTCGTGGCGAAGCTGCACGCCGCGCTCCGCGAGTACCCCGGCGAGCTGGCGTTCCTGACCGGGCTCGATCCGTTCATCCCGGACGCTCTCGCCCAGCTCGAAGACCGGCCGGACCTGCTCGACCCGGCCGACCTCGACCGCGCCCGCCGCGAATGGGAGCACTTCCGGCCACTGCTGGAATCGGAGGAGGCGTTCGCCAGGGCCTTCCCCGGGAGCACCGTCCAGCCGATCCACGGAGACTCGCCGGGCTACAACCTGATCGTCACGACCGAAGGCGAGCTCTACTCCGACTTCGAGCTCGTCAACCGAGGCCCGATCGAACGCGACCTCGCTTTCAACGGCCCCGAGGCCATCGAGGCCTACAACGCCGCCGCCACGGAACTGGGCTTGCGCAAGGTCGACGAAGGTGTGCTGCGGACGATGGAGGGCGTCGGCCTGCTGCAGGTGGTTGCCTGTCTGGCGATGGCGCCCGACCTGCCGATGCTCGTGGACGGTCTCAAGCCGATGATCGACCAATGGCGGGAGACGCCGTTCCCGGCCTAGCCGAGCATCGACGTCCAGGCTTCGGCGAATCCGGGGTAGGTCTTCCCGACCGTCCCCGGGTTCTCCACCTCGACGCCTTCGACCTTCAGCCCCAGCACCGCGGCCGCCATCACCAGGCGATGGTCGTCGTAGGTGTGGAACTTCCCGCCGTGCAGCGGCGCGGGCGTGATCCGCAGCCCGTCCTCGGTCTCGCGGACGTCGGCGCCGAACGACGACAGCTCGGTGGCGAGCGCGGTCAGCCTGTCGGTCTCGTGGCCGCGCAGATGCGCCACCCCGGAGATAACCGACGGGCTTTCGGCGAAGCACAGCAGCGCGGCTATCACCGGCGTCAGCTCGCCGACGTCGTGCAGATCCAGCTCGACGCCGGGGATCGTGCCGCTGCCGGTGACCGTCAGGCCGCCCGCGTCGAGTTCGGCGGTCGTGCCGAGGACGGGCAGGAGGCTGCGGAGCCAGTCTCCTGGCTGGGTCGTCTGCTGTGGCCAGCCCGCGATCCGCACCGTGCCACCGGTCGCGACCGCGGCGGCGGCGAACGGCGCCGCCGTCGAGAGATCCGGCTCGACGACGTACTCGGGGCAGGAGAGCCGTGTCGGAGCGACATGGAACTCGGCGCCCTCGCGGTCCACAGTGGCGCCGAAGCGGCGCAACATCTCCACGGTCATCGCGATATGCGGCTCGCTGGGCACCGGGCCGCCGACCAGGCGCACGGTGACGCCCTGCTGGAACGACGGCCCCGCGAGCAGCAGCGCGGACAGGAACTGGCTCGACGCCGACGCGTCCAGATCGACCTTGCCGCCCCGCAGGCCGCCTTCGCCGTGGACGGTGAACGGCACCGCGTCGCGACGGTCGTCGTCGATGCGGGCGCCGAGGCCGCGCAGCGCCTTCAGCAGCGGGCCGATGGGACGGCGGCGGAGCGCCTCGTCCCCGTCGAACAGCGCCGGGCCGGTGCCCAGCGCGGCGAGCGCGGGGGTGAACCTGGCGACCGTGCCCGCGTTGCCCAGTTCCACCCGGACGGTGTCGTGGGGATGCACGCGCCCGGGGCCGAGCGGGTGCACGAGGTAGCCGGAGATGCCTTCCTGCGAATGGGCGCCGAGGGCGTAGATGGCGCCGAGCATCAGCCGCGCGTCCCGGGAGTCGAGCGGGGTCCGCACCCGCGTCGGCGCGCTGGCGAGCGCGGCGAGGACGTAGGCCCGGTTGGTGATCGACTTCGAGCCGGGGACACGGACGTCCGCGTCGAGCGGGCCTTCCGCGACCGGTGCGGTCCAGGTGTCGTGCGCGTCTGTCACGTCGCGAGGGTAGCGGTTTTCCACTCCATCGGACGCTTGCGGCGTGGCCGGTGAGCGCTTCGGCGGGCGTGCGATAAGGTGGAAGCCCGTGGGACTTCAGTCGCGGGCTACCAAGTATGTCTTTGTCACCGGAGGCGTTGCCTCCTCTCTGGGTAAGGGACTCACGGCTTCCAGCCTGGGTCAGCTCCTTACCGCACGTGGGCTCCGGGTCACGATGCAGAAGCTGGATCCGTACCTCAACGTCGATCCAGGCACGATGAACCCGTTCCAGCACGGTGAGGTGTTCGTCACCGACGACGGCGCCGAAACCGATCTGGACATCGGGCACTACGAGCGTTTTCTCGACCGGGCTCTCGACGGCAAGGCCAACGTCACCACCGGGCAGGTCTACTCCGAGGTCATCGCCAAGGAGCGCCGTGGTGAGTACCTCGGCGACACCGTGCAGGTCATCCCGCACATCACCGACGAGATCAAGTCGAGGATCACCGCCGCGGCCGGCGCTGACGAGGACGGGAACAGCCCGGACGTCGTGATCACCGAGGTCGGCGGCACCGTCGGCGACATCGAGTCGCTGCCGTTCCTGGAGGCCTGCCGTCAGGTCCGCCACGACGTCGGCCGCGACCAGTGCTTCTTCCTCCACGTCTCGCTGGTGCCGTACCTCGCGCCGTCGGGCGAGTTGAAGACCAAGCCGACCCAGCACTCGGTCGCCGCGCTGCGCAACATCGGCATCCAGCCCGACGCGCTCGTCTGTCGCGCCGACCGTGAGCTGCCGGAGGACCTCAAGCGCAAGATCGGCCTGATGTGCGACGTCGACACCGAGGCCGTCATCGCCTGCCCCGACGCGCCGTCGATCTACGACATCCCGAAGGTGCTGCACCGTGAGGCGCTCGACGCCTACGTGGTGCGCCGTCTCGGGCTGCCGTTCCGCGACGTCGACTGGACGGTGTGGGGCGATCTGCTCGACCGCGTCCACAACCCGTCGGAAACGGTGCGGGTCGCGCTCGTCGGCAAGTACATCGACCTGCCGGACGCGTACCTGTCGGTGACCGAGGCGCTGCGCGCGGGCGGGTTCGCCCACCGCGCCAAGGTGCAGATCTCCTGGGTCCCCTCGGACTCCTGCGAGACCCCGGCCGGTGCCGCCGCCGCGCTGTCCGATGTGGACGGTGTGCTGGTGCCCGGCGGGTTCGGCGTGCGGGGCATCGAGGGCAAGGTCGGCGCCATCGCCTACGCCCGCACCCACGGGCTGCCACTGCTGGGCCTGTGCCTCGGCCTGCAGTGCATGGTGATCGACGCGGCCAGGAACCTGGCCGGGATCAAGGACGCGAACTCGGCCGAGTTCGACGACGCGAGCGCGAACCCGGTCATCTCCACGATGGCCGACCAGCGCGACGTCGTCGCGGGCGAGCGCGACATGGGCGGCACGATGCGGCTCGGCGCCTACCTCGCCAAGCTCAAGCCGGGCTCGCAGGTCGCGAAGGCGTACGGCAGCACCGAGGTCTCGGAGCGGCACCGTCACCGCTACGAGGTCAACAACGCCTACCGCAAGCGCCTTTCCGAGGCCGGTCTGGTGTTCTCGGGCACGTCGCCCGACGACCACCTGGTCGAGTTCGTGGAGCTGCCCGCCGACAAGCACCCGTTCTTCGTCGGCACCCAGGCGCACCCCGAGCTCAAGAGCCGCCCGACCCGGCCGCATCCGCTGTTCAGCGCGTTCGTGAAGGCCGTCGTGGACCGCAAGGTCGCCGAGCGGCTCCCGGTCGAGCTGGCCGAAACGCCCGCGGTGGCCCGGTGACCGAGCCCGGCAAGCACGAGTTCACCGTCGCGTCCACAAGGGACGTCCACATCGGACGTGTCGTGGGGCTGCGGGTCGACGAGGTCGTGATGCCCGGCGGCGGGACCGCCCGCCGCGAGGTCGTCGAACACCTCGGCGCGGTCGCCGTCGTCGCGCTCGACGCCGACGGCGCCGTCACGCTGATCCACCAGTACCGCCACCCGGTCGGGCGGCGGCTGTGGGAACTGCCCGCCGGCCTGATCGACAAGGCGGGGGAGGACGCCGTCGGCGCGGCGAAACGCGAGCTGGTCGAGGAGGTCGGGCTCAGCGCCGAACGCTGGGAGACCCTCGTCGACGTCGCCGCATCGCCCGGCTTCACCGACGAGGTCGTCCGCGTCTACCTCGCCCGGGAACTGTCCGAAGTGGACAGGGAGATCCTCGGCGAGGAGGAAGCCGACCTCGTCATGCGGAAGTTCCCGCTCGCCGAGGCGGTCCGGATGGCGCTGGCCGGTGAGCTGGTGAACGGGGCGACCGTCGGCGGCGTGCTGGCCGCGCACGCGGTGCTCACGGGTGCGGCTTCCTCACGTCCGGCGGACGCTCCTTGGGAGGACCGGCCGACGAAGTTCGCTTCGCGCGGTCTCTAGGTCCCTTCGCGCGCTATGAAAGTCCCCTTCATTGCAAATTTGCAATGAAGGGGACTTTCATGGCATTCGTGGGCGCTCAGTCGTGAAGGCGGCGGCCCTGCGGATCGGTGCCGCCGTTCGCCAGCAGGACGATCCCGTCCACGATCGGCCAGGCCACCCCGATACCGCAGGTGAACACCGCGACCGCCAGCTGGGCGAACGCGATCCCGACATGCCCGGTGTAGAACCGCCCGGTCCCGAACGGCAGCACGATCTGCAGCACCCCGGCGGTGACCTTCGACTTCGGCGAGTACGGCACCATCGCGGCCGGCTGCCGGTAGACGTGGACCGGCTGGGTGAACCGAGGCGAGAAACAGGCCGGATGCGGC
Source organism: Amycolatopsis sp. NPDC031561 (assembly GCF_055580625.1). NCBI lineage: Bacteria > Bacillati > Actinomycetota > Actinomycetes > Pseudonocardiales > Pseudonocardiaceae > Amycolatopsis > Amycolatopsis sp. NPDC031561. The sequence goes on from NZ_JBVILA010000027.1 coordinate 15,265, forward strand.
GCGGGCAGGTCTTGGAACAGCGGGCGGAGTTCGCCGACCGTCGCGGCTTCGTAGGCGGCGAGGACCCGGCCTTCGTATTCGTCCGGCGTGATCCTCCCCTGGCTGTAGTGGTCGGCGAGCAGCCGCGCCGCCTCCTCGCGCTCGGCGGTGCCGATGCGCATCTCCTCCGGGCCCGGGTGCTGGGACATCTCTCCAAGGTATCCCGTTTCACACCCGCGCCGTACCGCGCGCGGCGAACCTCCGCGAGTGGCCCCCGTGGTCCTAGAGTGTCGGTGTGTCACGGGCTGGCGGTGCCGGAGTCGCCCAGGTGGTCGCCGCTTACCTCGACCATCTGGTGGTCGAGCGCGGAACCGCGAGGAACACCCTCGACAGCTACTCCCGCGACCTGCGCCGGTACACCGCGTACCTCGGCGGCGCCGAGGTCGAACGCTTCACCGATGTCACCCCGGCGCATGTCACCTCGTTCGGTGCGGCACTGCGCGAAGGCGACGAGGAGCATCGGCCGCTGGCCGCGTCCTCGGCGGCACGCGCGCTCGTCGCGGTGCGAGGGCTGCACAAGTTCGCGCACGCCGACGGCCTCACCGAAAACGATCCGGCGCGCGAGGTCCGTCCGCCCGCGGCGGCCAAGCGGCTGCCCAAGGCGCTGCCGGTGGACGACGTGCTGAAACTGCTGGAAACCCCACCGCCCGAGGGCGAACGGCCGTTGCGGGACCGGGCGCTGCTGGAACTGCTCTACTCCACCGGCGCGCGGATCTCCGAGGCAGTCGGGCTCGACGTCGACGACATCGACGACGCCGAACGGACCGTGCTGCTCGACGGGAAGGGCGGTAAACAGCGCATCGTGCCGATCGGCCGTCCCGCTCTCGAAGCGGTGCACGCCTACCTCGTCCGCGCGCGGCCGGTGCTCGCCCTGCACGGCCGGGGGACACCGGCGATGTTCCTGAACGCCCGCGGTTCCCGGCTTTCCCGGCAGAGCGCGTGGCAGGTTCTCAAGGACACGGCGGAATCCGCGGGCATCACGGCGGGCGTCTCCCCGCACACGCTGCGTCATTCCTTCGCCACGCATCTGCTCGAAGGCGGCGCGGACGTCCGTGTCGTGCAAGAACTGCTCGGCCACGCGTCGGTGACCACCACTCAGGTGTACACGCTGGTCACGGTCACCACACTTCGCGAGGTCTACGCGACAGCACATCCCCGCGCGCTCGGCTAATCGACCCTGTCGATCCCGGCGAGCCTCTTTGTCACGACTCGCGAATCGCGCATAGGCTGCCGAAGACCCTGCCGAGGAGGAGATTTCGCGCCATGTCGACACCGAACGAGCCGGCGAAGCCGTCCGCGTCCGCCGGTTCGGCCGCGGCGAGCCTCCACCAGGTGACCATCGCAACCCCCGCCGAACACGACGGCGACGAACCGTCGGAGGACACGATCTCTTCTCGCGGCCGCAAGGCCAAGCGCGCCAAGGAAACCAAGCAGCAAGAACGCGAGAGGGAAGGAATCGGCCCGACCGGCCGCCCGTACCGCGAGATTCCCGAACCGAAGCCGCTGGAGCGGCACGGTCCCGCACTGGTGATGGCCATGTGCAACCAGAAGGGCGGCGTCGGCAAGACCACGTCGACCATCAACCTCGGCGCGGCCCTCGCCGAATGCGGCCGCCGGGTACTGCTGGTCGACTTCGACCCCCAGGGCGCGCTTTCGGTCGGGCTCGGCATTCAGCCGCACGAACTGGACCAGACGGTCTACAACGTCATCATGGAGCGGTCGGTCAGCATCACCGACGTCATCCGGAAGACCCGCGTCGACGGCGTCGACCTGCTGCCGAGCAACATCGACCTGTCCGCGGCCGAGGTCCAGTTGGTCGCAGAGGTAGGGCGCGAACACACTTTGTTACGGGTCCTTCGTCCGGTCATGAACGACTACGACTATGTTCTTGTCGACTGCCAGCCCTCGCTTGGCCTGTTGACGGTGAACGCACTGACCGCCGCGGACGGTGTGATCATCCCTCTGGAGTGCGAGTTCTTCAGTCTGCGAGGCGTAGCGCTCCTGATCGACACCATCGAGAAGGTGCAGGAACGCCTCAACCCCAAACTGGACATCACCGGGATTCTCGCCACCATGTACGACCCGAGAACCCTGCACTCGAAGGAGGTCATGGCGAGAGTGGTGGAGGCATTCGGCGACACCGTGTTCGACACGGTGATCAACCGCACCGTGCGGTTCCCCGAGACCACGGTCGCGGGCGAGCCGATCACGACCTGGGCTCCCAAATCAGCCGGTGCGGCGGCTTACCGCGCACTGGCCCGCGAGGTGATCGCTCGGTGAGCAGGCGAGCTTCCCTGCCCGGAGCGTCCGAACTGTTCAGGATCACCTCCAGTCCTGCCCTCGATCTCCCGCCCGCGCCCGAACAGCCCGCCCCCGCCACGGGGAACGGCAACGGGCACGACGCGGAGACCGGCTCCTCGAACGGGGCGGGACAAGCGCACAAGGAACAGCTGGCCAGGGCCGCGCGCAGCGGCTCCGGACGGACCAAACACGACGCGAAGATCACCGTCTACGTCTCCGGCGACGAACTGCTGGCGATGGAGCAGGCCAGGCTGAACCTCCGGGCGAAGCACGGGCTCGTGCTCGATCGCGGCAGGCTGGTCCGCGAGGCGGTGGCCGTCCTGCTGGCCGATTTCGACGCGGCCGGTGAGGAATCGGTCCTCGTCCAGCGATTGCGGGCGGGCAGCGAGGACGGGAAAGAGACCGAGAGCTGATGGACGACCCGGCCGAGGCTGCTCCCAGCGGCCCAGAGCCGGTCGAGCGGACAGAGGCAGACGAGACCCCCGCCGTGCACGAGACCGTGCACGGCGGGATGGTTCCCGAAGGACTGGCCAGCGAAGAGCTGAGCACGTCCAAGTTCAAGGTGAACCTGGCGAACTTCCAGGGTCCCTTCGACCTGCTGCTCCAGCTGATCTCGCAGCACCAGCTCGACGTCACCGAAGTCGCGCTGCACCGGGTCACGGACGATTTCATCGCCTACACCCGCGCGCTCGGCACGGAATGGAACCTCGACGAGACGACCGAGTTCCTGGTCATCGCGGCGACGCTGCTCGACCTCAAGGCGGCGCGGCTGCTGCCCGCCGCCGAGGTGGAGAGCGAAGACGACCTCGCCCTGCTCGAAGCACGGGACCTGCTGTTCGCGCGCGTGCTGCAGTACCGGGCGTACAAACAGGTCGCGGCGCTGTTCGGTGAGCTGGAGGCCGGCGCGCTGCGGCGCTACCCGCGGTCGGTCGCGCTCGAAGACCGGTTCATGGGGCTGCTGCCCGAGGTGATGCTCGGCGTCGACCCGGCGAAGTTCGCCGAGATCGCCGTCGCCGTCTTCCGGCCGAAGCCGCCGCCGACGGTGTCGATCGCCCACATCCACATGGGCCGGGTCTCGGTCCGCGAGCACGCCGCGCTGTTGCGGCTCAAGCTCGCCGAAAAGGGCGAGGCGACGTTCAGCGAGCTCGTCGAGGACTGCGAGCACACCGTCGAGATCGTGGCGCGGTTCCTCGCGCTGCTGGAGCTGTACCGCGAGGCGACGGTCCAGTTCGAGCAGCTGGAGGCGCTCGCCGAACTGCACGTGCGCTGGACCGGCGGGTCCGTGGCGGAGGCGTCAGTGGCGGCCGAGCAGGATCTGGCCGTCGTCGAGGACGAGGAGTACGGGTGAGCCCCGAAGAGACCGAGAAGACCGAAGAGACCCCGGCCGAGCACGAGACTGTCGCCGAGCCGGACACCGCCGAGCCGGAAACCGCGGCTGAGCCGGAAACCGTGGCCGAGCCGGAGGCGCCTGCCGACGAAGGACTCGTGGCGGCAGGTGACGGCGACTACCCCGATGTCACCTCCGACGAGGTGCTCGAGGCCGCCCTCGAAGCGCTGTTGCTGGTCGTGGACTCGCCGATCAACGAGGAATCGCTCGCCGAGACGGTCGGCCAGCCCGAGTCTCGGGTGACCGTCGCGCTGCGCACGATGTCCCAGAAGTTCACCGACCGATCCAGCGGAATCGACCTGCGCCGAGTCGGCGAAGGGTGGCGGTTCTACACTAGGGACGTCTATGCCCCGTTCGTGGAGAAGCTTCTGCTCGACGGCCAGCGTTCCAAGCTGACGCGAGCCGCGCTGGAGAGCCTCGCCGTGATCGCCTATCGGCAGCCGGTGACCAGGGCCAGGGTCGCCGCCGTCCGAGGTGTGAACGTGGACGGGGTGATCAGGACGCTGCTGGCACGCGGCCTGATCGAGGAGATGGGGACCGACCCCGAAACCACTGGCACGCTGTACGTGACGACCGAGCTGTTCCTGGAGCGACTGGGACTGTCGTCCCTGGCCGATCTTCCCCCGATCGCTCCCTTGCTACCCGAAGTGGACACCATCGATGACATCTGACGCCCATCCCGACGGCATTCGGCTGCAGAAGGTCCTTTCGCAGGCCGGCGTCGCCTCGCGGCGCGCGGCCGAGGACCTGATCGTGCGCGGTCGCGTGAGCGTGGACGGCAAGGTGGTCACCGAACTCGGCCGCCGGGTCGATCCGGACAACTCCGTGATCCACGTCGACGGCACCCGCGTCCAGGTCCGCGAAGACCTCGTCTATCTCGTGCTGAACAAGCCCAAGGGCGTGCACAGCACGATGAGCGACGACCGCGGCCGCCCGTGCGTCGGCGACTACCTGCGCGGCCGGTACGAGGAGATGCCCGGCATCGTGCACGTCGGCAGGCTCGACGAGAACACCGAAGGCCTCCTGCTGCTCACCAATGACGGCGACCTCGGTCACCGGCTGATGCACCCGTCCTTCCAGGTGCTGAAGACCTACTTCGCCGAGGTCGAGGGCATCGTCCCGCGCGGGCTCGGCAAGGAGCTGCGGGCGGGCTTCGAGCTGCCGGACGGCATCGTCAAGGTCGACCAGTTCCGGGTCAAGGACATGCTGGCCGGTCGCACCCAGATCGAGCTCGTCATCCACGAAGGCCGCAAGCACATCGTGCGGCGGCTGATGGCGGCCACCGGGCATCCGGTGCGCAAACTGGTCCGGACCGCGCTCGGCGACGTCCAGCTCGGCGCGCAGCGGTCGGGTTCGATCCGGCGGCTCAACCGCGGTGAGGTCGGCTCGCTCTACCGCGCTGTCGATCTGTAACCAAGACTTTCCGCTCTACTGCACCGATGAGTATCGCGTTTAGCTCTTCCTGACGGGCTTTCAGCCGACGGGGAAGGGCTCGACCGTGAAATCAGTTGTGCTGGCAGGGATTCTGGTGGTCGCCGCGGCCGTGGTCGCGGCGCCACCGGCCGCGGCGAAACCGCGGGGCAGCGAACCGGTCTACGACTTCGCCCAGGCCGTCCGCGAGACGGCTTGGGTGGACATCGGGCTGGACGGGGACGGCGACGGCCGCTCCGACCGGGTCGCCGCCGACATCATCCGGCCGAAGGAACCGGCGGCGCAGGGCAAGAAGGTCCCGGTCATCATGGACGCGAGCCCGTATTACTCGTGTTGTGGCCGGGGCAACGAGAGCGAACTCAAGACCTACGACTCGGCGGGCAGGCCGGTCGGGTTCCCGCTCTACTACGACAACTTCTTCGTCCCCCGCGGGTACGCCGTGGTCCTGGTGGATCTGGCCGGTACCAACAAGTCCCGCGGCTGCACCGACGTCGGCGGGCCCTCGGACGTCAACTCGGCGCGCAAGGTCGTCGACTGGCTGAACGGCCGGGCGAACGGCTACACGACGGCGACCGGCTCGGCCAAGGCGCTCGCTTCGTGGTCGACGGGCGCGGTCGGCATGATCGGGAAGTCCTACGACGGCACGATCGCCAACGGTGTCGCCGCGACCGGTGTCGACGGGCTCAAGACCATCGTGCCGATCGGCGCGATCAGTTCCTGGTACGACTACTACCGCTCCGACGGCGCCAGCCTGCGCCAGGGCAGCCCCGCCGGGCTGGCCCAGACGGTCTCCCAGCGCAACGGCGGCCAGAACTGCAGCGCGGCGAACCGGAAGCTCACCGAGGGCGCGACCTCGAACGGCGACTACAACGCGTTCTGGCTCGACCGGGACCACGTGCAGAGTGCCTCGAAGGTGAAGGCCAGCGTGCTCGCTTCGCACGGGCTGGGCGACCTCAACGTCAAGACGATCAACTTCGGGCAGTGGTGGGAAGCGCTGAACGTCGAGCGCAAGGTGTGGCTGACGCAGGCCGGTCACGTCGATCCGTTCGACTACCGGCGGTCGGCGTGGGTCGACACCCTGCACAAGTGGTTCGACCACTACCTGCTCGGCGTCGACAACGGCATCGAGAAGACGCCGGGCGCGAGTGTGGAACGCGCTCCGGACGTCTGGGTGGACCAGGCGGCGTGGCCCGCGGGCAGCGCCGTCACCCTGCGTCCCGCGTCGGGGAGCACTCCCGGCGTGGGCACGCTCGGCACGACCGCGGGCACGGGCACGGCGTCGTTCACGGACTCCTCCGGCCAGTCCTCGAACAGTTGGGCGGCACGGCCGACGGAGACCTCTAACGGACGCGTGCTGTTCAGCACCGGCGCGCTCGCGAAGGACCTCCAAGTCTCCGGGACCGCGAAGGTGACGGTGACCGCGACGCCGTCGACGTCCACTGCGCGGCTCTCGGCGATCCTCGTGGACTACGGCCCGGCGACCATCCGGAACTACACCGGGCCCAAGGAAGGCATCAAGAACGAGATGACCCAGTCGTGCTGGGGATCGAGCGCTTCCGGCAACGACGCCTGCTACCTGAACACGAGCGCCGACTCGGTTTCGGTGGGGCTGAACATCATCAGCCGCGGGTGGGCCGATCTGGCCAACTACCGTTCGCTGACCCAGGAATCGCCGCTGACGCCGGGGCAGCCGTACACGATGACGTTCCGGCTGGCGAGTACGGATCACGTCGTCCCGCAAGGACATCAGCTCGCGCTGATCATCGGCGGGACGGACGGTTCGTTCATCGGCGGGCCGTCGCAGTACCCGAAGATCACGGTGGACCTGGGCAAGACGTCGCTCGCGCTGCCTGTCTCGGGCGCGGGTCCGTCGGCCGTCCCGGCGGCGCTTCCGGTGGCTCCGGCGCAGATCGCCCCGGCGGCTGTTTCGGGGCTTGAGCGCGGGTAGGCCAACGCTATGAAGGGGACTTTCATTGCAAAATTTGCAATGAAAGTCCCCTTCATTGCACGAGAAGGGACCGAGAGTCAGCCGGTCTGGGAGGCGGGGCTCTTCGAGCCGAAGGGACGTCGCTGCAGAGCGCGAGCCACCGGCTCGACGATCCGCGCGGCCGTCGGGCCGAGCACCGCCATCAGGAGCACGTAGGCCGTCGCGAGGGCCGCCAGTTCGCCGGTCACCGCTCCCGCCGCCACCGCCAGCCCGGCGATGACGATCGAGAACTCACCGCGCGCCACCAGCGCGGCTCCCGCCCGAGCCCGGCCCATCTTCCCGATGCCCTGTTTCCGCGCGGCCCACCAGCCGGTGGCCACCTTCGTGAGCGTCGTCGACACCGCCAGCACGACCGCCCAGCCGAGGACCGGCGGGATCGACGCGGGGTTCGTGTTGAGCCCGAAGACGACGAAGAACACGGCCGCGAAGAGGTCCCGCAGCGGCTCCAGCATGTGCGTCGCGTTCTCCGCCGTCGAACCGGAGATCGCGATCCCGAGCAGGAACGCGCCGACCGCGGCCGACACCTGCATCGCCGAGGCGATACCCGCGACCAGCAGTGCCGCGCCGAGGACCTTGAGCAGGAAGACCTCGCGGTCCGGGCTGTCCACCGCGGCGGAGACGTAGCGGCCGAACTTCAGCGCGATCACCAGGACGACCGTGATCACCATCAGCGAGATCCCGACCGCCTTCATCCCGCCGAGGAAGCTCACGCCGCCGAGCACCGCGGTGAGGATCGGCAGGTAGAGCGCCATCACCAGGTCTTCGAACACCAGGATCGACAGCACCACCGGCGTTTCCCGGTTACCGAGCCGCCCGAGGTCGCCGAGCACCTTCGCGATGATCCCGGACGACGAGATGTAGGTGACGCCCGCCAGCACGATCGCGCCGATCGGCCCCCAGCCGAGGATCAGCGCGACGATCGCGCCGGGCGCGGCGTTCAGCACGATGTCGACGACCCCCGCCATCCACGAGCGTTTCAGCCCGGTGAACAGTTCGGCCGCCGAGTACTCCAGGCCCAGCAGCAGAAGCAGGAGGACGACGCCGATCTCGCTGGCGAGGTGGGTGAAGTCACCGATGTCGCCGAGCGGGATCAGCCCGCCCTGCCCGAAACACAGGCCACCGATCAGGTACAGCGGGATGGGGGACATCCCGATCTTCCCGGCGAGGCGCCCCAACACGCCCAGCCCGAAGAAGACCGCCCCGAGTTCGATCAAGGACAGTGCGGTGTGATCCATCCGCGATCAGCCGTACTTCAAGATCTTGACGGCGGCTTCGAGTCCTTCGGACGTCCCGACCGCGACGAGCACGTCGCCTGCGGTGAGGTTGAAGTCCGGGTTGGGGGAGGGGTGGACCTGCCCGGCCCGCATCACCGCGACGACCGAGACGCTCGTCCGCGTCCGCATGGCGGTGTCGCCCAGCGTCCGGCCGTCGAACGGCGACGAGGACTTGATCGGAAGCTGCTTGGTGTTGATGCCCGGCAGATCCCGGTGCTCCTCGGTGAGCTGGGCGACCAGCTGGGGCGCGCCGAGCAGGTTCGCCAGCGCGCCCGCCTCGTCGGTGCTCAGCGGAAGTGAGGCGAGACAGGCGTCCGGATCGTCCGTTTTGGACACGATCAGCTCGACGTGTCCATCGCGATGGGTCACGACGCCGACGCGGCGGCCGTTGCGAGTGGCGAAGTCCTTGCGGACGCCTATTCCGGGGAGCGGGGTCACTTCGACGTTCACGATGTCAACAGTAACTCACTGTCCGTTTCGCTTCGGCCGGATCAGGAACAGCGCCGAGATCAGGACCATCAGGGCGGACGTCGCGCCGTGGATGCCGAGCGCGGCGCCCACGGACCCGTTGTGGGTCAACACGATCAGCATGTCGCCGAACGGGATGAACGCCAGTGCGAGGAGCGCCCAGCCCAGCGCGCGGACGTTCCGGAACAGGATCAGGGCGAGCACCACGAGTGCCGTCCCGATGTCGCGGACGCCCTTGACCGCGAGGATCGGATCACCCTTCAGTGGCATGACCGGGAGGCCGAAACCGCCCGTCTGGGTCTCCGGGAAGAACACGTAACCGCTCCCGAAGTACAGGACGAAGAGCACGAGGGCGATGGACAGGGCGTAAGCGATCTTGATGCGGGTCATGGTCTCCGACTCCAAAAGCTAGCAGCGCTAGGAACTCCGCAGACGCTAGCGCTAGCACCGCTAGCTTGTCTAGCGATGCTAGGATATTCGTATGGTCACGAACCCCCGACGTGAGCGGGACCGCTCGCAACGCGAACAGCTGATCGTCACCACCGCCCGCGAGATCGCCGAAGAGGAGGGCTGGGACGCGGTCACCACCCGGCGGCTGGCCGCGAAGATCGAGTACAGCCAGCCGGTGCTCTACAGCCATTTCTCCGGCAAGGGCGCGATCATGGCGGCCGCGGCGCTCGAGGGATGCACTGAAATGGCCGCCCATCTACGGCGGGGGGTCGGGACGGCGGAGGACTCCCGGGGCGCCCTGCTGCGGCTGGCCGAGAACTACTTCGACTTCGCCGACCGCGAACCCGCGCTCTACGACGCGATCTTCACCCTCGCCAGCGAACTGACCTTCGCCAGTCCGGACAGCCCCGCCCCGCTGAAGGACGCGTTCGGCGCCCTGCTCGAATGCGCGGGTCCGGCGGCGGGCGAGCACGACCCCGCCCTCTACACCGAGACCTTCTGGGCCGCCATGCACGGCCTGGTCACCCTCGAACGCAGCCGTCGGCTGCCCGCGGACGCGCGTGCGGAGCGGATCGGCATGCTCGTCGACCGGTTCGCCGTGGGCGGCTGAGGCGTGTCGGTCGCCACCAGGCAGAATGGTCGTCGATCAGGTGAGCGAAGATGAGCTGAGGAGAGTTTCGGTGGCGGGAGCCCTGCGTGGTGTGGTCGCGATGGACGGCCCATCCGGGACCGGGAAATCCACGGTTTCGCGGAAGCTCGCGACGAAGCTCGGCGCCGGCTACCTCGATACGGGCGCGATGTACCGCATGGTCACCCTCGCCGTCCTGCGCGCCGGGGCCGACACGACCGACGCGGACGCGGTCTTCGACGTCGCCCGGAAGGCCGAACTCGGCATCGGGACCAGCCCTGACGAAGCGACCGTGACCCTCGCGGGTGAGGACGTCGCCGCCGAGATCCGCGGCGCGGACGTCACCACCGCGGTTTCGCCGGTTTCGGCCGTCCCCGCGGTCCGCGAACTGCTGGTCACCCGGCAGCGCGAGATCATCTCCGAGGTGCTCGGCCGCGTCGGCGGCATCGTGGTCGAAGGCCGCGACATCGGCACCGTCGTCTCGCCGGACGCCCCGCTCAAGATCTTCCTCACCGCCTCGGCCGAGGTCCGCGCCGCGCGCCGCAGCGCGCAGGACTCCGCCGCCGGCCGCGAGTCCACCGTGGATGTCGCGAAGGCCGCGGTGGAACGGCGTGACCGCCTGGACTCCACGCGCGCCGCTTCACCCCTGCGCGCGGCCGAAGACGCCGTCGAGGTCGACACCTCGGCGCTCAACATCGACCAGGTCATCGTCGCGCTCGCGGAACTGGCTCTGCACCGCGGTCTTCTCGAAGGCTGCCCCGCCGAGGCCGCGCGGTGAGCGCGAAAGGACTGCCCGAGGGCGCGAGCGACCCCTTCCACACCTTCGGCCGGGGGATCTCGAAGTTCCTCGTCCGGCCCGCGTTCCGGGTCCGGGTGCACGGTGCCGAGCGGGTACCGGCGTCCGGGCCGGTGGTGTTCATGGCCAACCACAGCTCGATGGCGGAACCGGCGCTGCTGTTCGGAATGTTCTCGCGGCGCACCGCGTTCCTGGTCAAGGCGGAACTGTTCAAGGGTTTCGTCGGCTGGTTCTTCCCGAAACTGGGCCAGATCCCGGTGAAACGGGGGGCGGTGGACCGCAAACCGCTGATGATGGCGGTCAAGGTGCTCGAGGACGGCGGTGCGGTCGGGATCTTCCCCGAAGGCACCCGCGGTCTCGGTGACGCCGAAAACTTCGAGCGCGGCGCGGCCTTCCTGGTCCGCGCCGGGAAGGCGACCGTGGTTCCGGTCGCCACTCGGGGGACGTACAAACCCGCCGGTGCCAAGAGGCGCTGGCGGCCCCGCGTCGACATCATGGTCGGCGAACCTTTCACTCCCGCGATCGGGAAGGGAAGGACAGGGCTGGAGGAGGGAACCGAGCGGCTTCGCATCGCGCTCGCGGACCTCGTGAAGGCACTGGACGAATGGCGCTTGGAGCAAGGGCTCCAAGACACGCGACAGAATGTGAAGTAACGAATGTCTGAGCTTGACGGAGTCGGCGAGATCGACGGCTCCTGGTCCGACGAGTCCGAATTCACCGCGCTGGACGCCCAGATCGCCGCGGGCGAGGCCGAGGAGGAGGCGCAGCTCGCGCAGCCGGTCCTCGCCGTCGTCGGCAGGCCGAACGTGGGCAAGTCCACCCTGGTCAACCGTATTCTCGGCCGCCGCGAGGCGGTCGTGCAGGACGTCCCCGGCGTGACCCGCGACCGCGTCGCCTACGACGCCTTCTGGGCGGGCCGCCGGTTCACCCTGGTCGACACGGGCGGCTGGGAGCCGGACGCGACCGGGCTGCAGGCCTCCGTCGCCGCGCAGGCCGAGATCGCGATGGCCACCGCCGACGCGGTGCTGCTGGTGATCGACGCCAGTGTCGGCGCGACCGCGACCGACGAGGCCGCTTCGAAGGTGCTGCGCCGCTCGAAGAAGCCGGTGCTGCTCGTCGCCAACAAGGTCGACGACGACCGCCTGCTCGCCGACACCGCGTCGCTGTGGTCACTCGGCCTCGGCGAACCGCATCCGGTCAGCGCGTTGCACGGCCGTAGTTCGGGCGACCTGCTCGACTCGATCGTCAAGGCACTGCCGACCATGCCGCGCGACGGCGACCGCGCGACCGCGGGCCCGCGCCGGGTCGCGCTGGTCGGCAAGCCGAACGTGGGCAAGTCCAGCCTGCTGAACAAGATCTCCGGCGAAGAGCGGTCCGTGGTGGACTCGGTCGCCGGTACCACGGTCGACCCGGTCGACTCACTGGTCGAGCTGGACGGCGACATCTGGCGGTTCGTCGACACCGCGGGTCTGCGCAAGCGCGTCAACTCGGCCAATGGCGCGGAATACTACGCGTCGCTGCGGACCAAGACCGCGATCGACGCGGCCGAGGTCGCGATCGTGCTGCTGGACGCCGCCGAACCGCTTTCGGAGCAGGACCTGCGGGTGCTGACCATGGTCGTCGAGGCGGGCCGTGCCTGCGTGCTCGCCTTCAACAAGTGGGACCTCGTCGACGAGGACCGCCGTCACGCCATGGTCCGTGAGCTGGACCGCGGCCTGGTGCGGGTGCCGTGGGCGGACAAGGTCAACATCTCCGCGCTCACCGGCCGGTCCGTGCGCAAGCTCGCGCCCGCGCTGCGGACCGCGCTGAAGTCGTGGGACCAGCGGGTGCCCACCGGCCAGCTGAACGGCTGGCTGGCCGACCTCATCGCCGCGACCCCGCCGCCGGTGCGCGGCGGCAAGCAGCCGAAGGTGTTGTTCGCGACCCAGGCGGGCATCCGGCCGCCGACGCTGGTCCTGTTCACCACCGGATTCCTCGAGGCGGGCTACCGGCGGTTCATCGAACGCAAGTTCCGTGAGCGTTTCGGCTTCGAAGGCAGCCCCGTCCGGGTGAATGTCCGGGTGCGGGAAAAGAAGCAAAGGCCCAAGGCAGGCGGAAAAGCGGCCGGTAAATCGACGGGTAAACCAGCGGGTAAACCAAAAACGCGCTGATTTCTCACGATGTAGGTGAATAGTTCACTGGGTGGACACGCCGATGACCTCGGGTTTCGGCGTGTCCATCGGTGAGTTTCGACACTCTGCCGAGACCCTCCCGAGATATGTCGTTGACCTGCGGTAAAGTGATTAGTCTGCTGGCGGGCGCCTCATTCGGAGAGCGAGCCCGAATGACGCACTTCGCGAAAGGTGTGTGATGGGCTTGCGCGCCCATGGTTCAGTCTTGCCCGTGGTGATGCCCCGATGACACTCACCGCCGATTCCCGGCCGATCGCCTGTGTCGCCGACGTCACCGTCGCCCCGTCACCCGCCCCCGTCGCCGACCGAGCCTTGTTCTGGTCCGGCCTCGGCGCCGGTGAGCGCACCCTGATCGACATCGTCGCCGAGACCGCCGCCCGCCACCCCAACGCGGGCGCGATCGAGGACGGCGAGACCACGCTGTCCTACCGCAAGCTCGTCGAGGAGATCGACGCCTACGGCCGCAAGCTGACCGCCAACGGCGTCGGCGTCGGCGACCGGGTCGGCGTCCGGATCTCCTCCGGCACCGCGGAGCTCTACGTCGCGATCCTCGCCATCCTGTCCGTCGGCGCCGCCTACGTGCCGGTCGACGCGGACGACCCCGACGAGCGCGCCGAGCTGGTCTTCGGCGAGGCCGAAGTCGCCGCCGTCGTCTCCGATGGCGGCGCGATCACCGTCGTGGGCTCGCCCGGCGGCATCGAGGGCTCTCCCGCCCCCGCCGACGACGCGTGGATCATCTTCACCTCCGGTTCGACCGGCAAGCCGAAGGGCGTCGCCGTCTCGCACGCGTCCGCCGCGGCCTTCGTCGACGCCGAAGCCCGGCTGTTCCTCACCGAGGAGCCGATCGGCCCCGGTGACCGCGTGCTCGCCGGCCTGTCCGTCGCGTTCGACGCGTCCTGCGAAGAGATGTGGCTCGCCTGGCGCCACGGCGCCTGCCTGGTCCCGGCGCCGCGTTCGCTGGTGCGGACCGGTGTCGACCTCGGGCCGTGGCTGGTCGCGCAGGGCATCACCGTCGTCTCGACCGTCCCGACGCTGGCCGCGCTGTGGCCCGCCGACGCGATCGAAGACGTCCGCCTGCTGATCTTCGGCGGCGAAGCCTGCCCGCCCGAACTGGCCGAGCGTGTCGCCGTCGAAGGCCGCGAAGTCTGGAACACCTACGGCCCGACCGAGGCCACCGTCGTCGCCTGCGCCGCGCAGATGACCGGCGAGGGCCCGGTCCGGATCGGCCTGCCGCTGGCGGGCTGGCAGCTCGCCGTCGTCAACGAGGCGGGTGAACCGGTCGCCATGGGGGAGACCGGCGAGCTGGTCATCGGCGGGGTCGGCCTGGCCCGCTACCTGGACCCGGCGAAGGACGCCGAGAAGTTCGCGCCGCTGCCGTCGCTGGGCTGGCGCCGCGCGTACCGCAGCGGTGACATGGTCCGCGCCGAAGCCGAGGGCCTGCTGTTCCTCGGGCGTCTCGACGAGCAGGTCAAGCTCGGCGGCCGCCGTATCGAACTCGGCGAGGTCGACGCCGCGCTCCAGTCGCTGCCCGGAGTGCAGGGCGCCGCCGCCGCGATCCGCCGCACCAAGGCCGGAAACCAGGTGCTCGTCGGGTACGTCGTGCCCGCCGAAGGGACGAAGTTCGACCACGACGAGGCCGCGACCCGGCTGCGCGAGCAGCTGCCCGCCGCCCTCGTCCCGCTGCTGGCGCTGATCGACGACCTGCCGACCCGTACCTCCGGCAAGGTCGACCGCAACGCGCTGCCCTGGCCGCTGTCCACTGTGGACGCCGCCAAATCGGGCCTGTCGCCGACGGAGAGCTGGCTCGCCGAAGGCTGGGCGGAGATCCTGGGCGTCTCGGTCGACAACCCGAAGGCCGACTTCTTCAGCCACGGCGGCGGCAGCCTGACCGCCGCGCAGCTGATCGCGCGGATCCGCACCCGGCACCCGCAGGTGTCGGTGAACGACATCTACGCCAACCCGAAGCTCGGCGCGCTCGCGTCGATGCTGGACGCGCTGAGCGGTCAGAAGACCGAACGCCGCGACATCGCGCCGACCCCGCGCAAGGCCGGGATCATCCAGTCGCTGCTGATGGTCCCGCTGATGGGCCTGGTCGGCCTGCGCTGGACGACGATCGCGGCCACGCTGTCGAACGTGCTGGCGCTGGCCGGTTTCGCCTGGGCGCCGACGCTGAGCTGGGTGTGGATCGCCGTCGCTTGGGTCGCGCTGTTCAGCCCGGCGGGCCGGATCGCGATCTCGGCGACCGGTGCGCGGCTGCTGCTGCGAGGCGTCCGTCCCGGCAGCTACCCGCGTGGCGGGAACGTCCACTTGCGACTGTGGACGGCGGAGAAACTCGCCGAGTTCAGCGGCGCGGACAGTGTCGCGGGCGCTTCCTGGATGACGACGTACGCCAAGGCACTCGGCGCGCGGATCGCCAAGGACGTCGACCTGCACTCGCCGCCGCCGGTCACCGGCATGCTGAAACTCGGCCGCGGTGCCGCCATCGAACCCGAGGTCGACCTGACCGGGCACTGGGTGGACGGCGATCTCGTGCACATCGGCAAGATCCGGATCGGCGCCGATGCGCGGATCGGCGCGCGCAGCACGCTGTTCCCGGGTGCGCGGATCGGCAAGGGCGCGGAGATCGCGGCCGGGTCGACCGTCCGCGGCAGCGTGCCTGCCGCCCGTGTCACCAAGGACGCGCTGAAATGGCCGTCGAGCCGCCCGCCGCGTTCGCGGTTCTGGGCCACGGTCTACGGCGTGACCTCGGTCGCGCTGGGTCTGCTGCCCGCCGTCGCCGCCCTGCCCGCCGTCGCGGTGCTGGGTCAAGCGATCGCCGGAGCGCCTTCACTGGGAGCCGCGCTCGGTCAGGCGTTGCTGTTCACGCCGCTCGCGACCATCGCGTACTTCGTGAGCTACGCCCTGCTCGTGCTCGTCGGCGTCCGTTCGCTGAGCATCGGCATGGTCGAGGGCTACCACCCCGTCCACGGCCGCGTCGCGTGGCAGGTCTGGGCGACCGAACGTCTGATGGGCATGGCACGTGAAGGTCTGTTCCCCTTGTACGCCAGCCTGTTCACCCCGGTGTGGCTCCGGATGCTCGGGGCGAAGGTCGGCCGCAACGTCGAGGCGTCCACCGTTCTCGCGCTGCCGAAGATGACCCAGGTCGACAGCGGCGCGTTCCTCGCGGACGACACCATGGTCGCCACCTACGAACTCGGCCACGGCTGGCTGCACGTCGCGCCCGCCCGGATCGGCAAGCAGGCGTTCCTCGGCAACTCGGGGATGGCCGCGCCCGGCCGTTCGGTGCCCAAGCGCGGACTGGTCGGCGTGCTGTCGTCGGCCCCGCTGAAGGCGAAGAAGGGCTCCTCGTACCTCGGGATGCCGCCGCTGCCGGTCCGCCGGTCGGTCGGCGAGTCCGACACGAGCCGCACCTACACGCCACCGCTGCGGCTCAAGGCGGCCCGTGCGCTCGTCGAACTGTGCCGCATCGTGCCGGTGATGTGCAGCGTCGCGCTGACCGTGCTGGTCGCCGCCGCGATCTTCGCGCTCGCGTCGTCCTTCGGGTTCTTGGTCGCGGTGCTGCTCGGCGGGCCGCTGCTGCTCGCCGCCGGTGCCGTCGCCGCGCTGACCGCCACCGCGATGAAGTGGCTGCTGGTGGGCAAGTTCCGCGCGATCGACCATCCGCTGTGGAGCTCGTTCGTCTGGCGCAACGAACTCGCCGACACCTTCGTCGAGGCGCTCGCCGTGCCGTGGCTGATCGGTTCGCTCGGCGGCACGCCGCTGCTGCCCGCGTGGCTGCGCACCATGGGCGTCAAGATCGGCAAGGGCGTGTGGCTGGAGACGTACTGGCTGCCCGAGTCGGACCTGGTGAGCCTGGGCGACGGCGCGACGATCAACCGCGGCTGCGTCGTCCAGACACACCTTTTCCACGATCGGATCATGACGATGTCGCCGGTGACCCTGGACGAGGGAGCGACGCTCGGGCCGCACGGTATCGTGCTGCCTGGCGCGAGCATCGGCGCGCGGACGACCGTCGGACCGGGGTCTCTGGTGACCCGGGGCGACGCGATTCCCGCCGACTCGCGCTGGCTCGGGAATCCCATCTCGGCCTGGACGAAGTAGGGAAGCGGGGTCTTTCGCGGGTGATTTCGAAGGCCTCCGCGCAGCCCTCGCCCGGCGCGGACACCTCCGGCGACTCCTATCTGCCTCATCACGGTAACGGCGGTTACCGGGTGCGGCACTACGATCTGGAGCTCGACTACAAGATCGGTCCCAACCGGCTGTCGGCCTCCGCGGCCATCACCGCGGAGGCGACGCAGGCGCTTTCGCGCTTTACGCTCGACTTCGGCGAGTTCCGGATCAACCGGGTGCTGGTCAACGGGAAACCGGCCAAGTACACGCGGCGCGGGCACAAGCTGCACGTGAAGCCCGCGAAGTCGCTGGCCGCGGGTTCCGAGTTCCTGGCGGAGGTCTTCTACGTCGGCAATCCGCGTCCGCTGCCCGGGCTGTGGGGCGACATCGGCTGGGACGAACTGACCGACGGTTCGCTGGTGGCGAGCCAGCCGGTCGGGGCGCCGTCGTGGTTCCCGTGCAACGACCATCCCGCCGACAAGGCGACCTACCGCGTCGCGCTGACGACATCGTCGCCGTACCTCGTGGCCGTCACCGGGAACCTGGTGTCGCGGCACGAGCGCGCGAGCACCACGAAGTGGGTCTTCGAGCGGCCGGAGCCGACGCCGACGTACCTGATGAGCGTCCAAATAGGACGGTACGACGACGTCGAACTGGTCTCCGGTCCCCAGGCCGGGTGGCTTTCGCTGCCTTCGGTTTCGGCGTACCGGATCAGCCTCGACGGTGACTCCGTGCTCGCCTCGGTCCCGCAACGGGCCGCCGTCCCGCCGCGCCTGCGCCGGCCTTTCGAGCGCGATTTCGGGCGGCAGGGCAAGATCATGGACTCGCTGCAGCGGTTGTTCGGTCCCTACCCGTTCGGTGAGTACGTCATCGTGGTCACCGACGACGACCTCGACGACCCGATCGAAGCGCAGGGCATGTCGATCTTCGGCGCCAACCACGTCGACGGGCGGCGCACCCACGAACGGCTCGTCGTGCACGAACTGGCGCACCAGTGGTTCGGCAACAGCCTGACCGTCGCCGACTGGCGGCACATCTGGCTGAACGAAGGCTTCGCGACGTACGCGGAATGGCTCTGGTCCGAGGAATCCGGCGGGCAGAGCGCGCACACGTGGGCGAAGACGTGGCACGCGCGGATGAAGGCGAAGCCCGCCGATCTCCGCCTCGCCGATCCCGGGGTATCGCGGATGTTCGACGAGCGGGTCTACAAACGCGGCGGCCTTCTGTTGCACGCCTTGCGTTGTACGGTCGGCGACGCGGTGTTCTTCCCGCTGGTGAGGGCTTGGGCGGTGGAGAACAGGCACGGTCTGGTGACCAGCGATGCTTTCGTCACCCTGGCTGAACGCTTCGCTGGGCGCTCGCTCGAGGCTTTCTTCGACGCTTGGCTCACCGAACCCACGCTGCCCCCTCTGCCTTGAGGTGTTCCCAATGTCGCATTTGAGACGCTCAGCGACTCAAATGCGACATTGGGAACCTCGCGCGAGTTATCCACAGTGGGGCTGGTGTGGCGAGTTGTCCACAGGGGCGGCAAATGGGGCTGGTGTGAGGTAGCCGCGAGATCCACGATCGCGGATGTGGTGCGAACTGGCGAATGGAACCGAGAGGCTCTCCTCGCGCTCAGCCGCGGCGGAGTGATCAGTGTCGCGCGGCTGGTGGAACTCGGTGTTCCGAGGAAGACGTGTTACCGGCGGTGCCGTCCCGGCCAGCCATGGCAGCGTCTCCTTCCGGGAGTGCTCCTGCTCGGTCCAGGACGGCCGACACGACGGCAACTGGTCGATGGAGCCTTGCTCTACGGCGGCCCGGACGCGCTCGTCACCGGTCTCGAGGCTTGCCGTCGCCAAGGTCTGCGAGGGCCGAGAATCGCGTCGGACGCTGTCCATCTGCTGATACCCGCCTCCTGCAAAGTCAGTAGTGCCGGGTACGTCACGGTGGAGCGGACTACGAGAATGCCCCGGCCCACGATCGTCGACGGAGTGGCCATGGCTCCGCTCGTCCGAGCCGTTCTCGACCAAAGCCGTCGCTTCACCACGCTTGATCCGATTCGGGCGTTGCTGACCGAAGCCGTGCAGCGCGGCAGGCTGGATCCCGAGGTCCTCATCAGGGAACTCGAAGACGGCAGCGATCGCGGCAGCGCGTTGCCCCGTGAAGTACTGCGTGACGTCCTGAGGGGTGCGAGGTCGGTCGCGGAGATCGACGCGATGGCCGTCTGGCGCCGCACCGGTCTTCCGGAACCGCTGTGGAATCAGGAACTGAGGGATGCCGGTGGCAGCTACATCGGGACTCCCGACGGCTATTTCGGGAAGGTCCGCCTCGCCTGGGAGATCGATTCGTACGACTTCCATTTCGCGCGAGCGCAGTACGCCGTCACGCTCGAGAGGAACAGCCGGTACACCGCCGAGGGAATCATGGTGCTGCAGACTCTTCCGGGCAGGCTGCGAGCCGAGCCCGAGAGGGTTGCCGCTGAACTCGTGGCCGCACACAGCGCCGCCGAAATCAGGCTGATCTGCCGGTAAATCGGTGGTCCGCGACCAGGACGCCTCGCTACCGTCCCTTTGTCGACGCCGAGGGAGGGGCGATGGGAAGGAAGAGTCCGCAGGAGAAGAAGCGGCTGAGCTACGCCAAGGATCGCCGCAACCGCTACGGCGAGAACGACAAGTCCTCACGCAAGAACATCCCGCGCCACAAGCGGCGGGTGAACCGGGCGAACCGGCATCGTGAGCAGCAGGTGCTCAATGGTGCGCGGGGCTCGGCGGACGTCGATAGTGCCGCGATCGCCGAGGCGAGGTTGCTCAGGACTCGGCCGCAGCGGTGGCAGAAGTCGGCGGGAGCCACGCTCGGAGCGCTCGTTCGGGGGAAGCTCGCCATGACGGACGAGCGAAGGGCCTTCGAGGCGGAGACCTTGTCGCCGTTGAGTGACGACGAGCTGCACGAGATGCTGTCGGCGGCGGTGCATCTGCTGCCGCTCAGGGACGCGGCGATCCTGCATCTTCTGTACTACGCGGGTCTTCGCGCCATCGAGCTGTCCGCGCTGGATCTGCGGGACGTGTCGGCCGACTCGGTCATCGTCCGTGGGCCGAGGCAGCGTACGGTCCCGATTCCGCCCGAGCTCCGGCCACTGCTCGACGCCTACCTTCGAGAGCGTGAGGACGAGGGGCCGACGTTCTTCCTCAGCAGGTGCGGCCGTCCTGTGCCGCCTGCCACCGTCAACCGTCTCGTGGTCGTCTTCGGGGTCCTGATCGGCCTGCCGGGGTTGTCGGCGCGAACGCTGCGCAAGACCTTCGCCGTCAACCTTCGCCGGGCCGGGGTCGATCTCGACGACGCCGCCGCGATGCTCGGGCACGTGTCGCCTGACGCTACTCGCGCCTACCTCGCTGACCGATAGGTCGGATGTATCTACGGCTTTCCGGGTGAGTGCTCTGGTCAAAGTGGGACTATCTCTGGAAACATGCCGGTCGCCAGGACTTGATCTGCGGTAAACGTAGTATGAATCTGGAGGCGACCCATGGCCGAGCTGTCCAGGCGATCGATGCTGAGGGTCGCGGCGGGGGCGGCGGCGCTCGGTGGGCTCTGGGCTCAGGGGGCTCCGCCGGCGTTCGCCGGGCAGGACGTTCACCGCCGGATCGTCGATGACGCGCGCATGGCGTGGAAGCGCTTACCGAAGAGCTGGCAGGACGGTCCGTTCCTCGCCAACGGATTCCTCGGCGTCCAGCTTTACGCGGGGGCACAGCCGAACATCCTCAAGGTGATGCTCAGCCATTCCCAGGTCCAGGACCAGCGCGGACAGTGGGAAGCGGGCATCGGGTACTCGCGGCTCCCGATCGGTTATCTCACCCTCACCTTCGCGGGTGCGATCACGGCGGTGGACTGGCACCTCGATCTGTACAACGCCGAGCTGGGCGGCACGATCACCACGACCCAGGGGTCGGTGCGCTTTTCCGCGCTGGTCCACAACGACCAGGACCTCCTCCTCGTCTCGCTCACCGGAGAGGCGGCCGCGGACTGGGGGTTCACGCCGCTCGAATCGGCGACGAGCCGGACGATCCGCAAACCGCCCGAGTACACGGCCAATCCCGATCCGAAGGTCGCCAGCGCGGGCGCGGTCCAGTACTGCGAGCAGCCGCTTCACGCGGGCGGCGGGTATACGACGGCGTGGCGCGAGCGGGCCGTGGGCTCGCGGCGGCTGCTGGCGGCCACGGTCGCGTACGGGTTTCCGGAGCCGACTCACACCGCCGAAGCGATCAAGAAGGTCCAGCGGGCGTCGATGGCGAATCCGGACATGCTCGTCGCCCGGCACCGGCGGTGGTGGAACGCCTTCTACCGGCGCAGTCTGGTGTCCATTCCGGACAAACGCGTCCAGCGTTTCTACTGGATCCAGCTGTACAAGACCGCCTGCGCCACCCGTGCGAACGGGCCGGTCGTCGCCGAATGGGGGCCGTGGTTCCCGGAGGTCGGCAACAGCTGGACGGCGGTGTGGTGGAACCTCAACGTCCAGGTCACGTACCCGATCGTCAACAGCAGCAACCATCCCGAACTCGACGCGGTCACCGAGACCTTCCGCCGAGACCACGCGAACCTCGAGCTCTCGGTCCCTCCCGCGTACCGGGACGGCGACACGTATGCCCTTTCCCATCCGGGGGACTGGCGGCTGCGGCCCGGTGGCACCCGCGCGGTCGGCGTCCCCGGCCCGGTCACGAAGAACGACCAGACCGGCAACCTGATCTGGGGCCTGCACAACGTCTGGCTCGCGTACCGGCACAGCATGGACGTCCGCATCCTTCGCGACGTCCTGTATCCGACGCTCGCCAAGGCGCTCAACTACTACCGCCACTTCCTCGCCACCGGCCCGGACGGCTCCCTGCACCTGCCGATGACGCGCTCGCCCGAGTACGCCGACGCGGCCGACTGCACCTACGACCTGTCGCTGATCCGCTGGGCCGCGCGCACGCTCGTCGAATCGGCGGCCAAGCTGCGCGTCGAAGACCCGCGCGTGCCCGCGTGGCGGGAGATCGGCGAGAAACTGGTGCCGTATCACCAGGATCCCGCTCAGGGAGTGCTGATCGGCGACGGGGTCCCGCTGGCCGAATCACACCGGCACTTCTCGCACCTGCTCTGGCTTTACCCGCTGCGGGAGAAACTGTGGGATCGTCCCGGTGACCGGGACCTCATGCGCCGCACCTTCGCGCATTGGTCGAGTGTCCAGGACAAATGGCACGGATACAGTTTCGCGGCCGCGTCGTCGATGAGTTCCGTGATGGACGCGCCCGAAGAAGCCTTGCGGTATCTGAAGATCTTCCTCGACGGGACCGTCGTGGCCGATACCCAGCTGACGCCGAACACGATGTACCGCGAAGGCTCGAACCTCGCGATCGAGAGTCCCATCACCGCCGCGCAGTCCGTTGTGGACATGCTTCTGCAAGGTGATCACGGCGTTCTGAAGATCTTCCCGTCCGTGTCGCGGTCCTGGCGGGACGCGTCCTTCGAGAGCCTGCGCGCGGAGGGCGCCTTCCTCGTGGGCGCCTCCCGCAGGAACGGCGCGACCGACTGGGTCCGAGTCCGCAGCGAGGCGGGGGAGCCGCTCACGCTCCAGCACGGGATCCCCGGCGACATCGAGGTCCGTGACGCGCGCGGGCGGCGGCTTCCTTGGCGTGCCGAAGGTCCGGGCACGATCTCGGTCCCGCTCGGCCGGGGCGGGACGGCCGTCGTCACGCGGTGTGGCGCGCGTCCGGCGCTGGAGCCGCGCGACGTACCCGGCGACGGCACCACTCCGGCGTGGGGGCTTCCGGCCTGAATTCACGACAAGGAGGTCCGAAGGATGGACATCACCCGCAGGACGGTGCTCGGCGGAGCGCTGGCGGGCGTGGCGGCGGCCGGGTTCGCGCCGTCCGCCTCGGCCGCGGAGAACGACTTCGCGCTCGGCGGCCTCGACTGGTCCGGATTCCTCGGTGCGGCGGACCTGGTTTGGCGCGGAATACCGAAGACCTGGTACGAAGGCCCCTTCCTCGGCAACGGTTTCCTCGGCTCGGGCATCTACGCCGAGCCGGGCCGGAACGCCATCCGGTTCAACGTCCAGCACAGCGAAGTACAGGATCATCGGCCCGAGTTCGGCTCCCTGTTCGGCCTCGCCCGGTTACCGATCGGGCATTTCACCCTCGAACCGGTCGGCGCCATCACCGGGATCGACTGGCGGATGGACCTGTGGAACGCCGAACTCAGGGGCACGATCACCACGGCCGCGGGCGGCCTTTCGCTGCGGGCGATCGTCCACACCGGACAGTCGATGCTGGCCGTCGAGATCGAGCCGACCGAGGGGGAACGCGGCTTCCAGTGGGTCTTCCATCCGGCCGAGGCGGTGAGCCCGAGAGCGGATCCGAAGTTCGGGAAGCCGCCGCCCGCCGGATACGTCGCCAACCCGCCCGCGACACTGGAAACCAGCGGTGACATCAGGCTTTCCGTGCAAAGCCTGCTGGCGGGCGGCGAGTACGTGACGGCCTGGCGCGAAATCGATCGGGGATCGAAGCGCACGCTGTACACGTCGGTGGCGTGGTCGTACCCGAAGAAGACGGCCGCACGAGAGGCACTGAAGACGGTCCGGCGGGCCGAGTCGTTCGACACCCTCACGATCGAGCACCGCCGCTGGTGGCACGACTACTACCGGCACGGCTTCCTGTCCGTTCCGGACACCCGGCTCCAGAGCTTCTACTGGATCCAGCTGTACAAGATCGCTTCGGCGGCGCGAAAAGAAGCCCCGGTCATGGCGACCTGCGGACCGTGGCTCGAACCGACCCCGTGGCCCGCGACGTGGTGGAACCTCAACGTCCAGTTGGAGTACTGGCTCATCCACGGCTCGAACCATCTCGAACTGGACGCCGTCAGTCACGCGCTCGGCAAATACCGCGCGAACCTGACGGGCCAGGTCGCCGAGCCGTACCGGCACGATTCCGCGGGCATCCCGCGCACGACCGACATGAACCTGCTCAACGGCGTGGCCGGGACGAACTCCGGCTTCCCGGTCGGCATACCCGGCGAGGAGACGCCGACGCCGGAGGTCGGCAACCTCACCTGGGCACTGCACAACGTCTGGCTGTCCTATCGGCACACGATGGACCGGCGCCTCCTGCGGGACACGCTGTTCCCCTTGCTGCGCAAGGCGATCAACTACTACCTCCACTTCCTCGCCCCCGGCCCGGACGGGAAGCTGCACCTGCCCGCGACGTTCTCCCCGGAGTACGGCGTCAACGCCCCCGACTGCAACTACGACCTCGCGCTCATCCGCTGGGGCTGCAAAACCCTCCTGGAGTCGGCGGCGGAACTGCGGATCGAAGACCCGCTCACGCGGCGGTGGCGGGAGGTCCTGGCCACGCTGGTCCCGTATCCGGCCGACGCCGACGGCTACATGATCGGCGCCGGGGTGCCGTTCGCGAAGTCACATCGGCACTACTCGCATCTGCTGCAGGTGTACCCGCTGTACGAGATCACCTGGGAGCGGCCGGAGCACCGGCGGATCATCGAGACCTCGTTCGACCATTGGGTGGGCTTCGAGGGCGCGTTGCAGGGCTACACGTTCACGGGTGCCGCGTCGATGTCGGCGCAGATGCTGCGCGGCGACAAGGCGGAGTTCTACCTCGGGGAACTGCAGCGGCGCTACATCCAGCCGAACACGATGTACAAGGAGTCCGGGCCGGTCATCGAGACGCCGCTTTCGGCCGCGCAGTCGTTGCACGACATGCTCGTGCAGAGCTGGGGCGGCGTCATCCGGCTCTTCCCGGCCGTCCCCGCGAAGTGGGCGGACGCCGCGCTGCGCGACTTCCGGACGGAAGGCGCGTTCCTGCTCAGCGCCTCGCGGCAGAGCGGGAAGACGCGCTGGGTCAAGGTCACCAGCGAGGCGGGGTCGCCGTGTGTGCTGCGGACGGACCTGGACGGAGAGCTGACCGTCCGCGACCGGTGGGGGCGGCCGAAACGCTGGCGGCGGCTGCCGAACGGGGACGTCCGGATCGACCTGCGGCGCGGCGAAGAGGCCGTCGTGCACCGCAAGGGTGACAGGCCCGATCTCGAGATCCGGCCCGTCCCGGCGAACGGGGACGTCGCACGGTGGGGGATGCCGTGACTTCGCCGGGCTGATCCGTGAGAGTGTTCCTGCACTTCCTCCACCGGATGACAGGAGCACAGATGTCCCAGCCGCCGCAGCAGCCATACCAGCAGCCGGGCTGGTACGGCGCACCGCAACAGCCACCCCAGCCGCCTCCGTCGAACAAGACGGCGCTCTGGATCGGGCTCGGTGTGCTGGGACTGGTCGTGGTGGTCGCCGTCGTGGCGATCACCGGTTTCGTGGCGCCGGGGTTCTTCCTGTCGGACTCGAAGGGCAAGAGCGCGGTCGCGTCGTCGTCCTCGTCGCAGGCGCCGACGTCGAGTGCCGAGGACACGCCGGCACAGAGCCCGGCCGGCCGGACCGAGCTACCGAAACGCACGACACCGCTGGCGGATCCGACGGACTGCGCGTACCCGGCGGACACCACCAAAGAGCCGTCGAAGAAGGTCAATCCGCCCGCGGCGGGCCCGACACCGGCGTCCGGCACGACCGCGGTCACGGTCAAGACGACCGCGGGCGACATCGGGCTGACCCTGGACCGCGCGCTCGCGCCGTGCACCGTGGCGAACTTCCTTTCGCTGGCGCAGCAGGGTTACTACGACGGCCACTCGTGTCACCGGCTCGGCACCTCGGGGTTGCAGATGCTCCAGTGCGGTGACCCGGAAGGCACCGGGATGGGCGGGCCGGGATACACCATCCCCGACGAGATCTTCCCGCAGCTCAAGTACGGCCGCGGGATCCTCGCCATGGCGAAGACCCAGAATCCGGACTCGGGCGGCAGCCAGTTCTTCATGGTCTTCGGTGAAGCGGAACTGCCGCCGGAGTACACCGTGTTCGGGAGCATCTCGGACGCGGGACTGCGGACGCTGGACAAGGTCGCGAACGGTGGCGTGGACGAGGCGAAGGGGTCCGGTGACGGGACGGGGCCGCCGCGGGTCCCGGTGACGTTCCAGTCGGTCGCGGTCGGCTGAGGCGGCGGAAAAGAACAAGACTGTTTCTCCCGGTCGTCGCCGTGCACGCTCGATGGCACTGATCATCGAACTGGGAGGGGACGCGTGACCGGCAATGGCGTCGACCGTGAGATCGACAGGGAACAGGACTACGTGGCGGCCCTGTACGCCCGCCTGGACGTCCTGCGCGAGGAGGCGGCCGGGAGGCTGGCGGCGGCACGGCGGCCTGGGGGAGATCAGGAGGCGGTGAGTGTCTGGCAGGCGGAGGCGGCCCGGCTGGACGCGGTGGAGCAAGGATTGTGCTTCGGGCGGCTGGACACGCACGACGGCAGGCGCGTCTACATCGGCAGGCTGGGCCTGTTCCGGGACGAGGACGAGGAACCCTTGCTGGTGGACTGGCGGGTCCCGGTGGCCCGCGCGTTCTACACCGCGACGGCGACCGCTCCCGGCGGGGTCCGGCGGCGGCGGCGCATCACCACGCGAGGCCGGACCGTCGTCGCGCTGGACGACGAGTTGCTGGACCCGGACGGTGCCTGCGACGACGGCCTGGTCGGTGAGGCGGCGTTGCTGGCGGCCGTGACCGTGGAGCGGACCGGGCGGATGCACGACATCGTCACCACCCTGCAGGCCGAACAGGATCGGATCATCCGGCACGAGTCCGGTGGGGTGCTGGTGGTCCAGGGCGGTCCCGGCACGGGGAAGACGGCCGTCGCGTTGCATCGGGTCGCGTACCTGCTCTACACCCGTCCGCAGCTGCGCACCCGCGGTGTCCTGGTGGTGGGTCCCAGCCGGATCTTCCTCGACTACATCGGCCAGGTCCTGCCGGGTCTCGGCGAGAACAGCGTGGTGACCGCGACCATCGCCGACCTGAGGCCGGACGTCGAGGTCGGCCGGGTGGATCCGCCCGGGATCGTCGCGCTCAAGGGCGAGGCGGCGATGGCCGGACGGCTGGCGGCGGCGGTGCGGTCGCGGGTCCGGACACCGGAGCACCCGGTCGACGTCGAGTTCGAGCAGCAGGTGCTGCGGCTCGACCCGCACGACTGCGAGCGGGCCGTGCGGAGAGCCGCGCGGGCCGGGCTTCCGCATAACCAGGCCAAGCTGGTCTTCGAGCGGGAGATCGTGGAGGTGCTCACGCGGCGCCTGATCGAGGGATTGGAGGCGGTCGTGCTCACCGAAACGGGTGAGGCGATCGACGGTGGCAGCCCGGACGGCCGGCTCGGCGAGGCGGACCTGCGTGCGCTCGCCGCCGCGGGGGTCGTGATCGACCACGACGACGGGCCGCGGACCCTGTTGGACGAGACCGACCGGACCGGCCTGCGGGACTCGATGCTCGCCGACACCGGAGTCCGGGCCGTACTCGACGACCTGTGGCCGTCGCTGACCCCGGAGCGCGTGGTGTCGGACCTCCTCGGCGACCGCGCTGAGGGCTGGAGTGCCGCGGATGTCCCGTTGCTGGACGAAGCCGCCGCCTTGATCGGCCCCCGCGCCGCCCCCGCGACGTTCGGGCACGTGGTCGTCGACGAGGCACAGGAACTGTCCGAAATGGACTGGCGGATGCTGATGCGCCGGTGCCCCACCGGATCGATGACCATCGTCGGGGATCTCGCCCAGACCGGGAGCCCGGCGGGCACCTCGTCGTGGGACCGCGTGCTGCGGCCACACGTGCGGGACCGGTGGCGGCTCGCCCGGCTCACGGTCAACTACCGCACCCCGGCGGAGATCATGGCCGCCACCGCGGAGCTGCTCGCCACCCACCATCCCGGTACGCCACCGCCCCGGTCGGTCCGCTCGGCCGGTGAAACACCGTGGCGGGCCGGAACTTCCCGCGACGGCCTGATCGCGACCGTCGCCGACCGCGCCACGGCGCACACCGACGGCCAGCTCGGGATCATCGCCCCGAGCGCCCTCACCGAGCCCCTGGCCGCCGCGTTGTCCCTCACCACCTCACCCGATTTGACCGGCAAGGTCGTCCTGCTCACCCCCGATCAGGCCAAGGGCTTGGAGTTCGACTCGGTCCTGATCGCCGACCCGGCCGGAATCCTCGGCACCGCGCCGCATGGTCACAACGACCTCTACGTCGCCATGACCAGGGCCACCCGTCGGTTGGGCGTGGTGCACCCCGGCCCGCCACCGGCCGAACTGTCCGCGCTGCGAGAACTCCGCTCCGGCTGGTCGTGATCGCTCAGAGCGGGTTGTAGGCGCCCAGCGGAGCGGTGCAGAACGGCCCGCCGACGTACTCCGCCGCCGCTCCGGTCGGCGCCGGCCTGTCCGCCAGCTGGTCGGCGTAGGTCTCGGCGTTGTCGAGCGACTTGTAGCCCAGTTCCTCGGCTTCGGCCAGCGAGTAGATCCGGCGCGTGTTGTCGGAGACGCCCCAGATCAGCCGGTAGCCGGGGGAGGGGTAGCTCAGGCAGGCCTCGAACAGGCGGGCGCCGTCGTCGGGGGAGAGCCAGGTCGTCAGGCCGCGCGGGCCGAGGACGAGCGGGTCTTCGAAGCACGAACCGATGCGGATGACGATGACGTCCATGCCGAACCGTGAGTGGTACAGGCTGCCGAGCGATTCGATGGCCGCCTTGCTGACGCCGTAGTAGGTGTCCGGCCGGGGGGTGGAGTCGGCGGGGAGACCGTTTTCGCCCGCTTCGTCGTTGCGGCGGAAGCCGACGGAGTGGTTGCTGGAGGCCAGGATCACGCGCGGTACACCGGCCGCCCGCGCGGCTTCGAGGACGGTGTGGGTGCCGTTGATGTTGACGTCGAGTGTGGCTTCCCACGAGTTCTCGCGGCTGTGCCCGCCCAGGTGGATCAGCGCGTCGACGCCCGCGCACGCCTTCGCCATCGCCTCCGGGTCGGTCACCGACGCGGTGATCAGCTCGACGTCCTCGCCGCCCGCGGCTTCGGGCTGCGCGGCCAGGTCGAGCAGCCGCAGCACCCGGCCGGAGCGGCGCAGCCGCGGCCGCATCAGGGTGCCGACGATGCCCGCCGAGCCGGTGATCAGGACGCGCTGGTCTGCCATGGGAACCCCTTGTCGGTAAAGGAAGGACGGGAAAGATCAGCGGATGCCGGCGCGGCGCAGTTGCTGGCCGAGTTCCGCGGTGATTTCGGCGAGGAGCTCGCCGACGCGCTGGGCGTCGGCGTCGGTGACTTCGGTGACCGGCATGGAGCAGCTGATCGCGTCCGTACCGGGGATGCGGTACGGGATCACGGCCGCGACGCACCGGACGCCGAGGCTGCCTTCCTCGATTTCCGCCGCGTAGCCGCGTTCGCGGGTCTTCGCGCATTCGGCGTGCAGGGCTTCGGCCGAGGTGATCGTGTTCGGGGTCAGCGCGGACAGCTCCCCGGTCAGGAGTTCGCTGATCTCGTCGTGCGTCAGTTCGGCGAGCAGGGCCTTCCCCAGCGCGGTGGCGTGGGTGGGCAGGGTGCGGCCGACGCGTGACACGAGATGCGTCGAGTGCCGTGACTCGCGCGTCTCCAGGTAGACGACGTCGGTGCCCTCGCGGCGCGCGAAATGCGCGGTGAACCCGGTCTTCTCCCGGATCCGCTCCAGCGCCTCGGTCGCGTACGGGACGACCGGGTCGCGGTCGAGGTAGGCCGTGCCGCAGATCAGCGCGCGGACGCCGAGGCGGTAGCGGGCGGTGTTGGTGTCCACCTCCAGCCAGCCGGCTTCGAGCAGGGTGCGGAGCAGGCCGTGGAGGCTGGACCTGGGGAAACCGGTGCGCGCGTGAAGATCCGACAGGGAAAGCCAGACGTCGTTCGCGGCGAAGGTCTCGATCAGGTCGATCGCCCGGCGCGCGGATTTGACCCCGGCGGGCTCCGGCGCGGCCGCCGCACCGTTCGACACCGTGACGGCGGCTTCCTGCTGGGGCATCCGCGCTCCTCCATCCGGCCGTTGACTTGTGACTCCGGCCATATTAGCGTCCCGAACAGCGTTCTTATAGATGAACATAATCACTATAACAGACTCCGTTCATGAATGTGAACAGTCGACCGCCGACGGCTGGAGTGCACGACATGGACGCGGAAAGGAGTCAGCGGTGCATTTGCTGGACTGGATCATGGTGTCCGCGTATTTCGTGCTGATGGTGGTGATCGGCCTGTGGTCGCACAGCCGGGTCAACACGGTCAGTGACTTCTTCACCGCCGGCGGGAAGATGCCGTGGTGGCTGGCCGGTATCTCCCACCACATGTCCGGCTACAGCGCGGTTCTCTTCGTCGCGTACGCGGGCGTCGCCTACACGGACGGCATCACCGTCTACTTCTGGGGCATGGCCAGTATCGGTATCGGCGTCGGCATCGGCAGCTGGCTGTTCGCCTCGCGGTGGAACCGCCTGCGCTCGAAGCTCGGTGTCGCCTCACCGCTCGAGTACCTGGCGAAGCGCTTCAACGTGCCCACCCAGCAGGCCCTGGCCTGGAGCGGCAGCCTCCTGAAGATCTTCGACATCGCGGCCAAGTGGTTCGCGGTCGCGACGATCCTCAACGTCTTCGCGGGCGTGCCCTACACCTGGGGCATCATCATCACCGGCTCGATCACGCTGATCTACTGCACCGTCGGCGGGCTCTGGGCCGACGCGCTCACCGACTTCGGCCAGTTCGTCATCCAGGCCATCGCGGCGATCGTGATGCTGTGGGTCGTGCTGGACAAGCTCGGCGGCGTCTCCGGGCTGTGGACCGTGTGGGGCGACCTCCCGCCCGCCCACCTGAACCCGACCACGTCGAAGTTCACCACCGTGGTGTTGCTCGTCTACGTGCTGGTGAAGACGCTCGAGTACAACGGCGGTATGTGGAACCTGGCGCAGCGCTACATGGCCGCGCCGAACACTTACGAAGCCCGTCGCGGCGCGCGGCTCTCTTCGATCCTGTACCTGGTGTGGCCGCTGGTGATGATGTTCCCGATGTTCGCCGCCCCGTTGCTGATCCCGAACATCTCGAACCCCAACAACGCCTACGCGATCATGACCACGACGTTCCTCCCGCCGGGTCTGGTCGGGCTGGTGCTGGCCGGGATCTTCTCGCACACCATGGCGATGGTCTCCTCCGACGCCAACGCGATCTCCGCGGTCATCACCCGCGACATGATGCCGGTGCTGTGGAAGAAGGCCCGCAGCTTCACCGACTCCCAAGGGCTGCTCGCCGCGCGGATCTCGACGGTGGTCTTCGTCGTGCTCACCATGGCGGTGGCCACACAGGCCGAGAAACTCGGTGGTGTGCTGGGTATCGTGGTGCTCTGGGTCGCGGCGCTGATGGGCCCGATCTCGGTACCGCTGCTGCTGGGCATGCTCCCCGCGTTCCGCCGGTCGGGTTCCCGCGCGGCGCTGATCTCCTGGGCGGGCGGTCTGCTCGCCTACGCGATCGCTTACTACGGCTACAACGCCACCCTCGCGGTCACCGTGTCCACCCCGATCCTGGTCTCGCTGGCGCTGTTCATCGGGCTCGGCTACCTCATGCCCGAGCGCAAGGCCACCACCGACGAGATCATCGACACGATCGACCGTGACGACGACCTCACACCCAGCAAGTCGCAGGACGGCACCACCGTGCCCGCCTGACCGGGCCCGTACCCGGGACCAACCACAAAGAACGAAAGAGAAACCATGGCACAGCCCAAGATCGAACTCGACGGCCTACTGGCGTTCCCCCTGACCCCCTTCACCGAGGGCTTGGAACTCAACCTCGACGCGTTCGCGGAAAACGTCGAGAGCCACGTGGCCGCCGGAGCCGGCGCGCTGTTCGTCGCCTGCGGTACGGGCGAATTCAGCTCGCTGTCCCCGGACGAGCACGCAGCGATCCTGCGTAAGGCTCGTGAGGTCGTTTCGGGGCGCATACCCGTGTGGGTCGGGGCGGGCGGCGGTGCGGCATCGGCTCGTGCCGGGATCGCGGCGGCGGAGGCGGGCGGCGCGGACGGCGTCCTCCTCCTGCCGCCGTACCTGGTGACCGGCCCGCCTTCCGGGCTGGTCGACCACGTGCGGTACGCCGTCGGCGATTCCTCGATCCCGGTGATCGTGTACCACCGTTCCACCGGTGTGTTCACCCCGAACTCCGCCGTGGAACTGCTCGACATCCCGTCGGTGGTCGGCCTCAAGGACGGCTTCGGCGACGTCGAGCTGATGAGCCGGATCATCACCACGATCCGCTCGGTCGGCACCGACCGCGCCCGGGAGTTCCTGTTCTTCAACGGTCTTCCCACCGCCGAGGTCTCCGCGCGCGCCTACGCGGCGATCGGCGTGGCGCGGTACTCCTCGGCCGTGCACTGCTTCGCCCCCGAGATCGCGGCCCGTTTCCACCGCGCGCTCGCGGAGAACGACGACGCCGTCATGGAGGCGTTGCTCGCCGGGTTCTATCTCCCGCTGGTGGCGCTGCGGGACGAGGGACAGGGCTTCGCCGTGTCACTGGTCAAGGCCGCCGCGCGGTTGCGCGGTGACAAGGCAGGCTCGGTCCGGCCGCCGCTGGTCGAGCCCACCGCGGACCAGATCGCGCGGCTGGAGAAGATCGTCGACGACGGATTCGCCGTCCTCAAGTCCGTCGGGACCGGTGCCTGAAGATGAAGGTTCTCGACGTCGTCCTGACCCCGGTCGCCTTCGCCGACCCGCCGTTGCTCAACGCGATGGGCGTGCACGAGCCCTTCGCGCTGCGCGGTGTCGTCCAGCTGATCTGCGAAGACGGCGTGGTCGGCCTCGGCGAGTCCTACGGTGACCTCGCGTTCCTCGAACAGGTCCGGAAAGTGCTGCCGGAACTCAAGGGACAGGACGTGTTCGACCTGCCCGGCCTGCGCCGGAAGGTCGCCACCACCCTCGGCGAGGTCGTCTTCGCCGACGCTCACGGGCTCACCGGCGGATTCTCCGTCAGCAAGACGGTCGCCAGCGTGTACTCGCTGTTCGAGGTCGCCGCGCTCGACGCGCAGGGCCACTACCTCGGCAGGCCGGTGGTGGACCTGCTCGGCGGCAAGGCGCGCGACAAGGTCGACTTCTCCGCCTACCTGTTCTACAAGTTCGGTGCCCACATCGGCGCCGAAGAGGACTCGTGGGGCGAGGTGACCACGCCGGAGGCGCTCGTCGGCGAGGCGCGGCGCATGGTCGACGAGTACGGCTTCCACTCCATCAAGCTCAAGGGCGGCGCCTTCGACCCGGACCAGGAGATGGACGGCATCCGCGCGCTCGCCGAGGCGTTCCCGGACCACCCGCTCCGCATCGACCCGAACGCGGCTTGGACTCCTGAGACCGGGATCCGGGTCGCCGAGGAACTCGACGGTGTCCTGGAGTACCTCGAGGACCCGACACCGGGCATCGAGGGCATGGCGCGGGTCGCGGAGCGGGCGAACATGCCGCTGGCCACGAACATGTGCGTCGTGCGCTTCGCGGACATCGAGCCCGCCTTCCGGCAGCGAGCGGTCGGCGTAATACTTTCGGACCATCATTACTGGGGTGGCCTGCGGGACACACAAGCCCTCTCGACCACGGCGGAATGCTTCGGCGTGGGGCTTTCCATGCATTCGAACAGTCATCTCGGGATCAGTCTGGCCGCTATGGTGCACGTGGCCGCGGCGACGCCGCACCTGACCTACGCCTGCGACACCCACTGGCCGTGGAAGACGGCCGACGTCATCGCCCCGGGTGCGCTGGAGTTCGCCGACGGTGCGGTCGCGGTGCCCGACAAGCCGGGGCTCGGGGTCGAACTCGACCCCGACGCGCTGGCACGGGCCCATGAAGACTATGTCCGAAGTGGACAGACCAAACGGGATGACGTGACCTATATGCGGAAGTTCGTCGGAGACTTCGAACCGAACACGGCGCGGTGGTGACGGGGTGAAGGTCACCGGATACGCCTACCCCTGGGACGTCGTCGACGATCCCGGGTTCGTCGAGCGCGTACGGGAACTCGGCGTCGACGAGGTCGCCGTCGCGGTGTCGTACCACAGCGCCCGCGCGGCGACGCCCTGGTCGCCGGAGCGCACCTCGGTCGTCGCGCGCCACGCGGCGCTGTACCGGCCGGTGCGCGACGAGGCATGGGGTGAGCTGAAGCCCGCCGAACCGGACTGGGTGGAGAGCCGCGACAGCGCGGGCGACGCCGTCCGGTTGCTGAACGAGGCGGGGATCCCGGCCGCGGCGTGGCTCGTGCTGACGCACAACTCGCAGCTGGGCACGGAATTCCCCGATTTCACCGTGCGCAACTGCTTCGGCGAGCGGTATCCGTGGGCGCTGTGCCCCGGGCAGCAGGAGGTCCGCGAGTACGCGGCGAACGTGGTCGCCGAGAGTCTCGCGGGGCTCGACTTCGCCTCGGTCATCCTGGAGGCGTGCGGTCCGCTCGGTGCCATCCACCAGCATCAGCACGAGAAGACCGACGGGGTCTGGTCGCCGGCCGTCGCGCGGCTGCTGTCGGTCTGCTGCTGCGACTCCTGCCTGGAATCCTGGGCGGCGGCGGGCAAGGAGCCGGCGAAGGCGCTGGGCAAGCTGCGTGCCGAGGTCCGGCGGCTGATCGACTCCGGTGATCTCCGCGCCACCGAGGACAAGATCATGCCCACCCTGCGGCAGGTCCTGCTCGAAACCCGGCAGAAGGCGACGGATGCGCTCCGCCGTGAAGTGCTCGCGAAGATCCCGTCCGGGCCCAGGATCGTGCTGCACGGCGCGATGGACCCGTGGGTCACCGGAGCGCTGCCGGGGCTGACGCCGTCGGTCCCCGAAGACGTCGACGCGGTGGTCCTGCAGAACTGGGTACCCGGGCACGCCAGCCGGGAGTCCGTCGCGACGGCGCGGGCGAAACTGCCGCGCAAGGTCGCCGTCGGCAGCTACATCACCGCGGTGGCGGCGAGCCCGGTGCCCGACATCGAGGCCTACACCACCGAACTCGGCAAGGCAGGCGCCACCGAACTGCACCTGTACCACCTCGGCCTCGCCGGCCCGGGGCGCTGGGCGGATCTCATCGCCGCCGTCAGCGCCGCGCAAGAACTCTAGGAGAAGCAAGAAATCATGAGCCAGGCAACCGATCCCGCCACGCTCGAACAGATCCTCGCGGCCGCCGCCGCGGCGGCAGGCACGGCGGCGGCCGCGACCCCAGCACAGCGAGCGGGCTGGCTGAACGCGGCCGCGGACGCCCTCGACGCGGCCGCCGACGAGCTGATCGCGCTGGCGAACCAGGAGACACACCTCCCGGCCTCCCCGCGACTGCAGGGCGAGCTGAAGCGCACGACGTTCCAGCTGCGCCTGTTCGGCGAGGTGCTGGCCGACGGCTCGTTCCTCGGCGCCACGGTCGACCACGCGGACGCCGCGTGGCCGATGGGGCCGAGGCCGGACATCCGGCGGCTGCTCACCCCGATCGGACCGGTGCTGGTGTTCGCCGCCAGCAACTTCCCGTTCGCGTTCAGCGTCGCGGGCGGCGACACCGCGTCGGCGCTGGCCGCCGGTTGCCCGGTCGTGCTCAAGGCGCACTCCGGGCATCCGGAGCTGTCGGCCCGCACCGGCGAGGTCCTGCGAGAGGCGCTGGTCAAGGCCGGTGCGCCGGAGGGAATCTTCGCGGTCGTCTACGGCCAGCAGAACGGTGTGGCCGCGCTGAAGGACCCGCGGATCCAGGCGGCGTCCTTCACCGGTTCGGTGCCGGGCGGGCGCGCGCTGTTCGACATCGCGACCTCGCGGCCGTCGCCGATCCCGTTCTACGGCGAACTCGGCAGCGTCAACCCCGTCGTCGTGACTCAGACCGCGATCGACACGCGCGGCGAGGCGATCGCCAAGGCGTACGCGGGTTCGTTCACCCTCGGCGCCGGGCAGTTCTGCACCAAGCCGGGACTGCTGTTCCTCCCGGAGGGGCACGGGCTCGAAGACACGCTGCGCGAGGCCGTCGCGACGATCCCCGCGCAGCCGATGCTCAACGAGCGCATCGCGGCAGGCTTCGCGGACGGACTGGCGAAGCTGAGCGAGGTCGCGGGAGTCGAGGTGCTGTCCGAGTCCGGTGGCGCGGAAGGGATTTCGCACGGCGCGACCCTGCTCGCCACCACGGCCAAAGACTTCCTGGCCGACGCCGACACGGTCCGCGAGGAATGCTTCGGGCCCGCGTCGCTGATCGTCACCTACGCCGATCAGGACGAGCTGATCAGCCTGCTCGGCGTGATGGAACCCGGGCTCACCGCGACCATCCAGGCCGAAGAGTCCGATGTGGACTGGATCCGCCCGGTGCTCCCGTCGCTGACCCGCGTCGCGGGCCGCCTGCTGTGGAACGACTGGCCGACCGGTGTCACGGTCACCTGGGCACAGGAACACGGTGGTCCCTACCCGGCGACCACCGCGCCGACCAGCACCTCGGTCGGCACCGCCGCGATCGAGCGGTTCCTGCGCCCGATCGCGTGGCAGGGCTTCCCCGACGCGCTGCTGCCGGAACCGTTGCAGGAGAACAACCCGTGGGACCTGCCCCGCAGGACCGACGGGAAACGCTAGAAACCTCGTGAGTGGTAAGGACGGTTAGAACCGTCCTTACCACTCACGAGTCCCAACATCCGCCGCCGCCCCTAGTTGCCGTCTTTCGACCCCTTGGGAGGCACTGTCATGCCCGGATTCGGTTATGTCGACCGGAGAACCGCGTTGCGTGGAGGCGCGGCAGCGGCCGCCTCGGTCGCGCTCACGACCGCTCTCGCCGGCCCTTCGGCGGCGCAGGCCGCGTCTTCGGGGCCGGTGGGCACGTCGTCCATCGTGACCGGCTACCGCGAACTGCAGACCGGGATCAACCGGCCGTCGGCGGAACGGGCCGCCGCGCTGGCGAACCTGGACAGGGTCGCGAAGTCCTACTACGACAGCATGACACCCGGTGGCGGTCCACTGTGGAAGGATCTCCCGCTCGGGCCGGGCAGCGAGTTCACGACGTCGATGTACGCGCGGCTTCGCGCGATCGCGGTCAACTGGGGCACCCCCGGCGGTGCGCTGGCGAGCGATCCGGCCGTGCTCGGCCGGATCAAGGCGGCGCTGGAACTGTTGTACACCAGCGATCAGTACAGCGAGAAGACCGCCGAGATCGGCAACTGGTACACCTACGAGATCGGCATCCCGCTCTACCTGCTGCACATCCTCGCGACGGTCGCCGACGAGCTGACCCAGGACGAGCTCGCCAAGTATCTGAAGCCGGTGCTGAAGTTCTCCGGCAACCCGAACCTCCGCACGAACAACCCGAGTGTCGTCGAGACCGGCGCCAACCGTGCGGACAAGTCGACGATCGCCATCGTCTCCGGCGCGATGCTGGGTGACTCCGAACGGATCAAGCGCGGCGTCGGGGCGTTCACCGACGTCGAAGGCGGGGGAACGGCGAGTGTCATCGCCAAACTCCACCGCGCGGCGGGCGACGGCTTCCACACCGACGGTTCCTTCATCCAGCACGATTCGGTGCCCTATCCCGGGCACTACGGGATCGTGCTTCTCACCGCCGTCGCGTCCGCCATCCACGTCACCAAGGGCACCGAGTTCGAACTGGCCGCCGACGTGCGCGAGGCGGCGTACGCGCTGGTCTCCGACACGTTCGCCCCGTTCGTCTACGCGGGCGCGCTGATGGAGTCGGTCCGCGGCCGGTTCCTTTCCCGGCAAGGGGAATCCGCGCACGACATCGGACATCAGCTCACCGGCGCGGTCGTGCTGCTGGCGCGGTCGGCGAGCGGGAAGCGCAAGGAAGAACTCGGCGGGCTCGCCGCGAAGTGGATCACCGAGGACACTTTCGCGCCCTACCTCAAAATCCCCGACCCCGAGCGGTTCGCGCCGGGCCCGGACCTCGTCGGCATCCCCGGCATCGAATTCGCACAGGAGTTGCTGGCGACCAAGATCCGGCCGACGCGGACGGTCGCGACGCACCGCGTGTTCGGCCAGCAGGACCGGATGGTGCACGTCACCGAAGGCTGGTCGGCTTCGCTCGGTGTCGCTTCGACACGGATCTCGCGGTACGAGTCGGTCAACTCGATGAACCTGCACGGCTGGTACACCGGCGACGGTTCGCTGTACCTCTTCCTGCCCAAGGCCAAGGGACACTTCACCGACGCCTACTGGCCGACCGTCGACCCCCTTCTGCTGCCGGGCACGACCACCAAGACCGGCGCGACCCCGGCCCTGGAACAGGTGCCGCTGACGAGCAAGGACCACAGCGGCGGCGTCCGCTGGGACGCGCGGCACGGCGCGCACGCGCTCGACTTCGTCTCACAGGACGGCACGCTGACCGCGAAGAAGTCGTACTTCTTCACACCGACGGGGGTGGTCTGCCTCGGCGCCGGGATCACCGACACCTCCGGTGAGCGGATCCGCACCACGATCGAGAACCGCAACCTCGGCGAGAACGGCTCGGGTGTCCTGCTGGCCGACGGCCGGTTGGTCGGCGGCTCCGAATCGTTGCGGCACAAGCGATGGCTTCACCTGGAGAAGGTCGGCGGGTACATCCTGCTCGACGACGCGGAGGTGACGGCGCTGCGTGAGGACCGGACGGGGACCTGGCGCGACGTCGACAAGGGCGCCAACACCAAGGGCACCACCGTGCCCTACACCCGGCGCTATCAGAAGCTCGTGATCGAGCACGGCGCCAAGCCTTCGGGCGCGAGTTACGCCTACGCCGTCCTGCCCACCGCGTCGGTGCTGGAGACGATCGCGACGGCCTGGGCGTGGCGTGTGCGGTCCAACACAGAGACGGTGCAGGCCGTCCGGCTGTGGGACGCGACCTTGCTGGCGAACTTCTTCGCGGCGGGTTCGGTCGACGAGGTGTCGGTGTCCGGTCCGGCGTCGGTGGCGCTGGGACGAGGGAGCAACGGCTGGCAGCTGGCCGTTTCGGATCCGACGCAGCGGCAGGACGTCATCAAGGTGACGGTGCGGCGCAAGACCGTCGAGGTGCCGGTGAAGGGCACTTTCGGCGCCACTCAGGTGGTCCGCGTTTAGTCGACTAAAGGCGAGGGCCATTTAGGTCAAGAACTGGCCTGAATGGCCCCTACGGTCACCTCATGACCGACATCGAGCAGTTCCGCATCGACATCCCGCAGTCCGATCTGGACGACCTGACCGACCGGCTGGCCCGCACCCGCTGGCCGTCGGCGCTGCCCGGTGCCGAGTGGAGCCGGGGAGTGCCGGTCTCCTACCTCAAGGAGCTGGCCGAGTACTGGCGGGACGGCTACGACTGGCGCGCGTGGGAGAAGCGGCTCAACGACTTCCCGCAGTACGTCACCGAGATCGACGGCCAGCGGGTGCACTTCCTCCACGTCCGCTCCCCGGAACCGGACGCGATCCCGCTGATCATGACGCACAGCTGGCCGAATTCGATCGCCGAATTCCTGGAGGTTCTCGGCCCGCTGACCGACCCGCGAGCTCACGGCCTCGACCCCTCACGGGCGTTCCACGTCGTCGCGCCGTCCCTGCCCGGCTTCGGTTTCTCGCCGTTCCCGGAACCGGCGGACGAGCGGCCGTGGGACATCGCGAGGGTGGCGCGGACCTGGGCCGTGCTGATGAGCCGTCTCGGCTACGAACGCTATGGCGCACACGGGAACGACGCCGGCGCGCTGGTGACGCCCTGCCTGGCGGTGCACGCGCCCGAGCACGTCATCGGTTCGCACATCACCTCCGGACTCGGCGTGCCGATGGGCGACCCGGCCGATTTCGAAGGGCTCACGGAACAGGACCAGGCCGATCTGGCGGGGCTGATGGAACGTTTCGCGGGTGGCAGCGGCTATGCGCCGTACCTGACGAACAGGCCGCAGACCTTGAGCTTCGGGTTCCTCGATTCGCCGGTCGCCCAACTGGCTTACCTGGTCGAACGGTTCAAGGAGTTCGACGGCTGGCCCGACGGCGCGGCGCCCGCCGAACCGATCGATCGCGACCTGCTGCTCACCAACGCGACGCTCTACTGGCTGACCGCGACCGGCGGCAGTTCGCTGTGGCCGTACTACGAGGGCCAGGCGGCGATGCCGATCGACCAGACCGTGGTGCCGACCGGGGTTTCGCACGGCGGGCCGTCCGCGTTGCGCAAGATCGCGGCCCGCAAGAACGACCTGGTGCGTTGGGCGGATCACGAGAGTCCCAGCCACATGGTGTCGATGGCCGTCCCGGACGACGTGGTGGCGGAGCTCCGGGAGTTCTTCGGAAATCTCCGGAAGTGATGTCGAGCGGTGGTCGTCGGCTCCGACCTCGGGACGAAGCTAGAGTCAAGCGACCCCTTGGAGGACCTGATGACCACCTCGTTCGAGACCGTGACCTCGGCCGACGGCACCCTGATCGCCTTCGAGCGCACCGGTGAGGGCACGCCGGTCGTCCTGGCAGGCGGCGCGTTCAACGACCGGATGACGGTCGCCGGCCTGGCCGCGACGCTGGCCCCGGACTTCACCGTGATCGCCTACGACCGGCGAGGGCGGGGTGACAGCGGAGCGGGCGCGGTCTACTCGGTGGAGCGCGAGGTCGAGGATCTCGCCGCGGTGATCGACCGGGTGGGCGGTTCGGCGGCGGTTTTCGGGCACTCGTCGGGAGCCGTGCTGGCGCTGGAGGCCGCCGCCCGAGGCGTCGCCATGACCAGCCTCGCCGCCTACGAGCCGCCGTACGTCGTCGACGACAGCCGTCCGAGGCCCGCGGCCGATCTCTTCGACCGCGTCCGGGCCTTGATCGCCGACGGCGACCGCGACGGCGCGGCCGAACTCTTCCTGGTCGAGGGGACGGGCACCCCGGCCGAGGTGGTCAAGGGGATGCGGGACGACCCGTTCTGGGCCTGGTTCACCGGCCTCGCCCACACGCTGCCTTACGACCTGGCGCTGTGCGGCCCCGGCAACGTCCTTCCCGCCGACAGGCTGGCCAAGATCTCCGTGCCGACGCTGGTCATGGACGGCGGGGAGAGCGACGCCTGGATGCGGGCAGGTGCCCGCGCCGTCGCCGACGCGATCCCAGGAGCGAAGCACGCCACCGTCGAGGGCCAGGACCACGGCGTCCTCCACCAGCCGGACGCGCTGCGCGGGCCGCTCATCGACTTCCTCAGGTGACGGCCTTCACCGGCTCGGGGGACAGTCCCATCGCGGCGTAGAGCTCCCGTGCGGCGCGGGCTTGCCCGAGTCCGGTCAGCGCGCGGGCTTCCTGCAGCCGGTAGCCGATCCGCCTGGCGGTTTCGAGCGCGAGGCGGTGCCGCCCGAGGGCCACCGTCACCTCGCCGAGCGCGAGGCAGGCGGTGCCCAGGCTGTTGGCCGCCATGGTCAGCAGCAGCGGATGGTTGAGCCGGGCGAGGATCGCGCACGCGCGCCCGGCCTGCTCGCGCGCTTCACGGGGCCGGTGGGCGAGCAGCAGGGCGTCGGCGTGGTCGATCCGGCTCCACGCCTCGCCGAACAGGTAGCCGAGGTCCTGCGAGGCGGTGATCGAACGCCCGGTGACCTCGAAAGCCTCCTCGAACCGGCCGAGCCGGGCGAGGACCAGGCCCAGCTGGGCCGAACTCAGGATCATGCCGCGGGGATCCGCGCGGAGCGCCACCGATCGCCGCGCGGAGGCCAGCGCGTCGTCCAAGTGGCCGAGGATCTCCTGCGCGTTGCTGAGGTTGGTCCAGAGTGTGGCGGCGGCTTCGAGATCGTCGGTCTCGTCCACGACGGCGAGGCCGTCGAGATAGAACCGGATCGCCTCGGGGTAATGGCCGAGCATGCTGTGCAGAGCGCCCGCCTTGGACAGGGTGATCGCCTCGGTCTCGCGGTCGCCGGACGCGCGGACGACGTCCAGCCGCTCCAGGGCGCAGGCCATCCCCTCGGTGAGCAGGCCGTTTTCCCAGAACGCCAGGGTGAGGCTCGCCAGGCTCAGCTGGATCGCCCGGGGGTCGCCGATCCGGCGGGCGGCGGCGATACCGGTTCGCGCCACGGCGAGCAGTTCGTCGAGGTGCCCGCTCTCCCGGAGCTGTACCGCGGTGCTCTCGGCGATCCGCCAGGCATGGTCGTCGTGGCCGGTGTCGAGGGCGTGGGCGGTCACCGCGACCAGGTTGGCCCGTTCCGTCGCGTACCAGGCGGGTCCGCCGCCTTCGCGGTAGTGATCGAGCAGCCTGTCCAGCGCCGGAGAGGATTCCTCGTCGCGCGCGGCGTTGCGGGCGTGTTCGGCTATCAGGTCGTGGAACGAGTACCGGCCCAGCGACGGTTGCCTGAGCAAGTGGGCGTCGAGCAGATCTTCCAGCAGGCGTTCGGCTTCGCGCTCGCCGGTGCCGGCCAGCGCGGCCGCGGCGGGCACGCCGATGTCGGCGCCGGGATTCCGCCCCAGCAGCCGAAACATGCGCTGTTGGGCGTCGTCGAGTTCCTGATAGGACAGTGCGAACGCCGCGGCCACGTCGCGTCCGGCGACCTTCAGCTCGGCCAGCCTGTCGTGTTCGGAGCCCAGCCTTTCGGCGAGGGTTTCCACGGTCCACTGTGGACGATTCTGCAACCGGGCGGCCGCGATCCTGATCGCCAGCGGCAGGTTCCCGCACAACGCGGCGACGCCCGAGTCCGGTCTCCCCGACGCCGCCGCGAACAGGGCGCCCGCCTGTTCGTCCGGCAGGACTTCGAGACTGATCGACGCGGCACCGTCGACGGCGGCCAGCCGCCGCCTGCCGGTGACCACGAGGGCGACCGTGGCCGAACCGGGAAGGAGCGGCCGCACTTGCTCGGCGGTCGCGGCGTTGTCGAGCACCACGAGCAGCGACCGGCCCGCCGTCCTGGTCCGCCACAGTTCGGCGCGCCGGTCCACGCCGCCGGGGAGACGGCTCGCCGGGACGTCCAGCTGCCCGAGCAGGGCTTCGAGCGCGGCCTCGGGCGCGAGTGGTTCGCGGGTGGGGGAGTGGCCGTGCAGGTCCACGAACAGTTGCCCGTCGGGGAAATCGGCGGCGAGCCGATGCGCGGCGTGGACGGCGAACGAGGTCTTCCCGACCCCGGCCATCCCGTCGACGGCGACCGGGCGGCCGAGCCGGACGGCGTCGAGGAGACGGCGGAGCTCCTCCTCCCGGCCGGTGAAATCCGGGACGTCGTAAGGAAGGAAGCAGCGGACCTTCCCGTACTCCGGCTCGTCGCGGAGGATCCGCTCGTAGAGTTCGCGTAACTTCGGGCCGGGATCGATTCCGAGTTCGTCCACCAGCCGTGACTGCGTCTGCCGGTAGACGTTCAGCGCGTCGGCCTGCCTGCCCTGCTGGTGCAGCGCGCGCATGAGCAGCCCGGCGAACGGCTCCCGGAGAGGGTGCTCGGCGACCAGCGCCGTCAATTCCGCGACGGAGTCTTCCCCGGCGGAGATGTCCTCGTCGAGGCAACGCTCCACAACGGACAGACGCCGTTCGTCGAGTTCGTCGGCTTCACCGCGTAAAGCCGTACTGTCCACACCGGACAGAGCGGGACCGTGCCAGCATCCGAGCGCCTCCCGGAACTCACCGCGTGAGACGTGCTCCTCGAACGAGCGCAGGTCGAAAGTACGCGGGCGCAGGACGAAGCCGGGCCCTTCGGCGGTCAGGATGTCTTCGGTGGCGCCTGCGGCGACGAGAGCACGCTTGAGCGCGGTGGTGAGGTTGCGGACCTGGCGGACGGCCGTCGCGGGAGGATCCTCGTCCCAGACGACGTCCACCAGTCGTGAAACCGAAACGACGCGATCGGCACCGAGCAGCAGCGCGGCCAGGATCCGCTCCTGCCGCGAACCCGCCAGTTTCAGTGGCCGTGCGCCGATCCGGCACTGCACCGGCCCCAGTATCCGGAACTCCATCGCACCCCCTCCCGCGAGGTTAACCGGCCCCGCGCCCGCGCCGGTGCGGAAGTGATGCAGCTGTGATGCGCCACCCGGCGAACCTTCCGGTGGACGAAGTACCGGACGTGATGAGGAGAACCCTATGCGCAAGCGGTATTACGCGGCGTTGGCCGGGCTGGTCGTGGCGGCGGCGGGAATCGGCGTGCCCGCCGCGGCGACCGCGGGCGAGCAGAAGGCGGAGAGCGAGCGGCTGTCCTGCCAGCGCTCGTTCGACCGTGCCGTCTGGGAGGACATGGACAGCTACAACAAACGCGACGAGGCCCGCTACCGGGCGATCATCCACCAGAACATGGTCACCGTCGGGCGTAAGGGGCAGCTGTTCATCGGCTACGACGCCAACGTGCAGCCCGTGGTCGACGTGCAGTTCAAGCTCCCGTACGAGTACAGCATGCCGTGGACGGTGACCCACACCGTCGTCGAG
The DNA here is from genome assembly GCF_055580625.1 of Amycolatopsis sp. NPDC031561. Taxonomy (NCBI): domain Bacteria; kingdom Bacillati; phylum Actinomycetota; class Actinomycetes; order Pseudonocardiales; family Pseudonocardiaceae; genus Amycolatopsis; species Amycolatopsis sp. NPDC031561. Next base: position 59,457 of record NZ_JBVILA010000027.1, read on the forward strand.
AACTGCACGATGGGCTTCGCGATCCTCGACGCCTACTACAAGGTGCCGTCGCAGAACATCGACCGGCACTACACGATCAGCCTGACGCTGGTGCGCGAGCACGACAGGTGGCAGGTCATCAAGGACACGGTGACCGACGTACTGCCCTGATCGGGGAGGGGGAGTGTCATGAAAGGGGCTTTCAAGACAGTTTTTGTCCTGAAAGCCCCTTTCATGACATCCGAAGCTGGTGCGTCAGGGCTTCCGGCCCACGCCGGCGTACGGGAGGGAGTTGATCTCCGGGTCGTCGGACATGTCGCCGGCCCCTTGGGGGTTCCACATCGCGCAGCCGACGACGCCGGGCTCGATGAGGTCGAAACCGGCGAAGAACGCCTCCACCTGGTCGTGGGTCCGGGGGATGGGGTCGTTCTGGGTGCTCTTGTACGCCTCGATGGCCTCGTCGAGGCCGCTCGAGTCCGCGTCGGCGGCGACGTGCGAGATGGCGAGGAAGCTACCGGGGGCGAGGCGGTCCCGGTAGCGGGCCAAGATCGCGTTCGGCTCCCAGGAGTCCGGCACGAAATGCAGCAGCAGCAACATGAACAGGCCGATCGGCTGGCCGAGGTCCAGCAGCTCCCGCGTTTCGGGCGCGTCGAGGATGTCGTTGGCGTCGCGCAGGTCGGCCTGGATCGCCGCGCACCGGTCGTTGCCGCGCAGCAGCAGTTTGGCGTGCGCCACGGCGACCGATTCGCGGTCGACGTAGACCACCCGGCAGGACGGGTCGATCTGCTGGACGATCTCGTGGAGGTTCCCGACTGTCGGGATCCCGGAGCCGATGTCGAGGAACTGCCGCACGCCCGCGTCCACCATGTGCAGCGCGGCGCGGCGCAGGAAGGCGCGGTTGAGCCGGGCCGCGTCGCGGATCCCCGGCATGATCCGCAGGATCTGTTCGCCCAGCACGCGGTCGGCCTGGAAGTTGTGGTCGCCGTCGAGCCAATAGTCGTAGACCCGGGCGGGATTCGGCACGGTCGTGTCGACCTCGGGAGGGACCCAGCTCAGGTTGGAAGTCACCGTCGTCGCCGCCGTTCCGTTGGGAATCCTTTGGGGCACAGGAGTCTAGCGGGAGCCACGGCCGAGGTCGCCATCGTCCGATCGTGTGGATGTGCGGCGGTGGAACCCCATTCGCCGCCCGGCGGTCCTAAGGTGACCGGGTTCAGCGTCCAGGCACCGGGAGACGAGCACGATGGCACCACCTCCGGACGTTCCTGTCGCACCAGGCCGGTGGCCGCTGTTGGGGCACACCGTGCCGATGCTCCGCGACCCGCTGAAACTGCTGTCGTCACTGCGATCGTACGGCGACGTCGTGCGCCTCGACTTCGGCCCGATGCCGGTCTACCTGGTCACCACGCCGGAACTGGCCTGGCGGTTGCTCGCCGTCGACGCGGCGAAGTTCGACAAAGGCATTGTGTTCGACAAAATGCGGCCGCTGTTCGGTGACGGGCTCGCGACTTCCAACGGTGCCTTCAACCAGCGGCAACGGCGGATGATGCTGCCCGCCTTCCAGCGAAGCCGCATCGCGCTCTACGCCGAGACGACGATGACGAAGCTCGCTGTAGAGCTTGCCGACTCGTGGAAACCGGGCGAGGTGGTGGAATTCGACCAGCGGATGCAGGATCTCGCGCTGACCATCTCCGGGCGCACGCTGTTCTCCACCGAACTCGGCGACGACGCGCTCGCCGAAATCCAGCGGTCGATCCCGATCATGCTGAAGTACGTCATGGTCAGGGCCTTCTCGCCGAAGTTCGTGGAGCGGCTGCCGATCCCGGCGAACCGCGAGTTCGACGCAGCGGCCGCGCGCCTGAGACGGGTCATCGGCGACGCCGTCCTCAAAGCCCGTGAGCAGGGCGGGGATCAGGGCGACCTGCTGTCGATGTTGTTGCTGGCCAAGGACGACGAGACCGGCGAGAAGATGACCGACCGTCAGGTGGAGGACGAGGTCATCACGATCCTCACCACCGGCGCCGAGACCACCGCCGTCGCGCTCGCGTGGTTCTTCCACGAGATCGGGGAACGGCCGGACGTCGAGCGCCGCTTCCACGCCGAGGTCGACGAGGTGCTGGCGGGCGGACCCGCGCGGTACGAGCACCTACCGCGCCTGGTCTACACGCAGCGGATCATCAACGAGGTCGTGCGCCGGACCCCGCCGGTGATCCTGATGCGGCGCGCGCGGGAAGACGTCGAACTCGGTGGCGTGCGTCTTCCGGCCGGGACCGAGGTCGCGCTCAGCCAGCACACGCTGCACCGCGATCCACGCTGGTTCCCCGATCCCGGCCGTTTCGACCCGGACCGCTGGGAGCCGGATCGTGCGGACTCGTTGCCGAAGGGCGCGTTCATTCCGTTCGGTGCCGGGCCCCGGCTGTGCCCCGGCCACCAGTTCGCTCCCACCGAGATCGCGTTGGTCGCGGCGACGATCGGCGCGCGGTGGCGGCTGGTGCCGGTACCAGGGGTGAAGGTCTTTCCCAAGATCAAAGCGACGATGCAGCCGAACCGGTTGCCGATGACCGTGCTGCCGCGAACCTCGGGCTGACGGTGAGCGTCCGACTACCAGGTGTAGGGTTCGTGCTCCTTCCGAGCGTTCCGATTCCGGAGAGGGTTCTGTGAGAATGCCGCTCAAACTGGCCACGGCGGTGGCTGCCTGCTGCGTGCTCCTCGGTGGTTTCCTGGTCGCCGCCCCGGCCGCGGCCGTCGAGATCCGTTGTACCGACCTGGATCTGCCGGTCACCGGCCCGCTCGGCGAACCCGCCACGGTGCACGGCCGGTTCTGCCTGCCCGACGGCCCGGCGCCCGAGGCCGTCCAGCTCCTGGTGCACGGCGGCACCTACAACAGCGCCTATTGGGACCTGCCCTACGACCCGGATCGCTACTCGTACCAGCGCGATATGGCCAAGCACGGCTACGCGACCTTCGCCGCGGATCAGCTCGGTTCGGGCGGGAGCAGCAAACCGTTCAGCCTTCCGCTCCTGCTGCCGGTGCTGGCGCGATCGATGCACGAGGTGATCGGCCACCTGCGCGCGGGACGCGTCGGCGGCACGCCGTTCGAGAAGGTCGTGATCGTCGGGCATTCGGTCGGTTCGGGCATCGTCGCGGCCGAGGCGTCGACGTATCAGGACGTGGACGGCGTGATCCTCACCGGGATGACGCATCTGCCGTCGGTGCCCGCGTTGACGCTCGGCGTGCTCTTCGGCCTGCAGCCCGCGTTCGCGGACGACCGGCTCGGTTCCCTCGGCAGCGATCCGCTCTATTTCACGACGAAACCGGGGGCGCGCGCCGGGCTGTTCTACGCGACGGAAAATACCGACCCGGGTGTCATCGCGGCCGATGAAGCGACCAAGGACCAGGTTTCGGTCCCGGGAATGGGAACGGTCGCCGTGTTCGGCATCGTGCTGCCCGCGACAAAGGCGATCCGCGTGCCGGTTCTGCAGGCTGTCGGGGGGAAGGACATCCTGTTCTGCGGCCTGTTCGCGCTCCGGAACTGTTCGAGCGGCGCGACGCTGCGACCGGCGGAAGCGCCGTACTACCGGCCCGAGGCCGAACTTTCCACGTATGTTCTGCCCGGTGCCGGACATTCGTTGGCGTTGCATCGCAACGCGTCCGAGTACCGGGACGCCACGCGCGGATGGCTGAGGGACAAGGTCGGTATTGCGGTACCGTAGGGTTACCACCCGATTGGGTGACCGGTAAACCGTGAGTATGGCCAGAGAATCGTGGAGGATGTTTCTCCACCGCGGAATACGAAAACGACCCCAGGACCGGCGGACGTGACTGCCCCACTTCCGGACGGCGATGAGTTCCCCGTATCGCCGGACGCCTCGAAAAGAACCTCGTCTTCCGCTTCGCCGAAGCGGAAGAATGCCGCGCCGACCCGGGCGACCCTTGTTCGCAAGTGGGCGTACCTGGTCACGAGTACGGCGTACCTTCCGTATACCCACGCCCAGATCGAAGAGCATTTCACCGCTCTGCTGGACGAGGTGTACGCGGCGGTGCTCAGTGACGACGCCGAGCCCGTGCAGGCCACCGAAGCCGGCGCGCGGCTCGTCGCGCTCAGATGCGTCGGGCCGGACAGCCTGCGTCGCACGATGGACGTACTCGGCAAGGGGCTCTTGCACGAACCGGAGTTGCGGAGCGTGAAGTCGCTCCCCGAACGGGTGTTGCAGGTGCTCGGCGCTCTCGCGTCCGGCTACGGCGAGGCCTTGCGCGAGAGCATCCAGACGCAGCAAGAGGATCTGAGTCGCACGCTGGTCACGCTCGAACGCGAGACCCGGCGTGAACTGGTGCTCGCACAGGCGCGTTTCGAGCAGTTGTTCACCGGTTCGGCGACCGGTGTGGCCGTCACCAGGGTGGACGGCCGCGTCCAGCGGGTGAACCCGAAGTTCGCCGAGATGCTGAACCGGCCCGTCGCCGATCTGATCGGGCTCAACCTCTACGACCTGGTCCATCCGGATGACGCCGGTGGCCTGCGCGAGGGTTACCGGAAGCTGCTCGAAGGCGAGAGCCAGCGGCTCGAACTGTCACGAAGGCTCCTGACCGACGACGAAGATCCGACCTGGGCGGGCTTCACCGGCGCGGTCATCCGCGACCCGGCCGGCGAGGTCCAGCAGTTGATCACGCTGGTCGACGGTGACACCGACGTCTCCCTGCTCCAGCGGCAGCTGAGCCGCCAGGCCCTGCACGATCCGCTGACCGGCCTGCCGAACCGGCAGTTCTTCGGCACCCGGCTGGAGAAGGCGCTGCGGCACGCCGATCCGGCCTTCGGCGTCACGGTCTACCACCTCGACCTCGACGGATTCTCCCTGATCGCGGGCGGGCTGGGCCAGAAACAGAGCGACGACCTGCTGAAGAACGTCGCCGCGAAGCTGCGGACCGTCGTGGGCGGCGAGAACGCGCTCGTCGCCAGGCTCGGCGGAGACGAGTTCGGCATCCTCATCCAGAACACCGCCGCCAGCCCGGACGTCGCCACCGTCATCGGCATGATCAACCAGGAACTCTCCGAACCGGTCTACCTCGAAGGCGGGAGCGGGGTCGCGGTCTCGGCGTGCGTCGGGGTCGTGCACCGGCCGCCGAGGGACATCGCGCCGACCGAACTGCTGCGCGTCTCCGACATGACGCTGCGCCGGGCGCAGTCCAACGGCTATCGGCAGTGGGCGCTGTCCGACTCCGCCCTCGACACCAGGGAGCGGCACGAGTTCAGCCTGGCCGTCTCCATGGCGGGTGCCTGGGAGACCGGCGAGCTCGAGGTCGGTTTCCGGCCGTTGACCTGGCTGGCGGACAACCGGCCCGCGGGTATCGAGGCGAGACTCGCTTGGAACCATCCTCGCCACGGCCGGATCGGCCACGACACGTGCGTCCGCTTCGCCGACGAGACCGGTCTCATCGTGCCGCTCGGCGAATGGCTCATCCGCACCGCGTGCGAGGAGTCGGACGACAGGCTCCCGATGGTCGTGGGACTGACCCCGCACCAGGCCGCGGATCCGGATCTCGTCGGATCGGTGCGGAGCGTGCTCGCCGCGACCGGGCTCGGGCCGTCACGGCTGCGGCTGGGCTTCCCCGCCGGTGCCGTGCTCGCCGAACTCGGGGAGACCGTCGACAACCTGCACCTGCTCGCCGAGATCGGAGTGGACCCCGAACTGCAGGACTTCGGCGCGGCCGGTGACGTCGTCTGCCTCGTGGACGTTCCCGTGCGGACGGTCAGGATCGCTCCCCGGCTGGCGGAGCGGCGGACGGAACCGCTGGCCGGACGTTCGCTGCGGAACCTCATCGAGACCGCGAACATGGCGGGCGCGACGGTGATCGCGGACGGGATCGACTCGACCGGCGACGCGGGCTGGTGGCAGTCCGCCGGTGCCCACATCGGGGCGGGCCGATACTTCGGTTAGGCCATGTCTCTCAAAGCGCGCTTTCGGATTTCCGCAGCCGGGCCGCGGCGTCAGCTGGTCACTCACTCGGCCGTAGCAGCGGCCCGCCTCCGCAAATCCGAGGCCTCCGGCCGAAAGGAAACGCGCGCGCGTACCCTTGCCCACCCTGCCGACTTCAGTTTGGGAGACACGCGTTAGGCCATCTGTCGCAGTGGCGCGGCGCTAAGTTACCCGAGAGTTGACGTACGCGGGCGGATTGGGCAACATCCCAGGTCCTCACCCCGCACCTCGGAGGCATGCGCATGCAGGTAGGCCCGAGGCGTGGGCGGCGTTTCAACGCGCCCGTCGTCGTCTTGAGCCTGTTGCTGGTGATCGCGCTCGGTGCCTGGTGGGGAGTGGACTATCTGCGGGCCCGGTTGGCGGGCAACGGTTGTGACGCGCTGACGCCGGTCGCGATCACCGCCGCGCCCGACGTCGCACCGGTGCTCACGCGGCTCGCGGCGACCGTGCCGCAGGAAGAATGCTTCAGTGTCACCGTGACCGCGAGCGAGTCGGCCACGACGGCCGACCTGCTCGGGACCACCACCTCCGGCGGCCCCGACGTCTGGATCCCCGAGTCGAGCACGATGTTGTCGCAGGCCAGGGACGCCGGCGCGTGGAACCTGCCGGAATCCGGTCAGTCGGTGGCGAATTCCCCGGTGGTGCTGGGACTTCCCGACGAGACCGCGCGGCGGTTCGGCTGGCCGGGGAGAACCCCTGCCTGGCAAGAGATCCTCGACGGTTCCCCGGTCGGGATGCCGGACCCGGCCCGCGATCCGCTGGGCATCGCCACCCTGCTCGGCCTGCGGAAGCTGACCGAGCAGGCGCCCGATCCCGCCGCGGCCTTCACCGCCGTCATGCGGAAGCTGAATCCGGCTCCCGGCCAGTTCCCGGCCGCCTTCCCGGTGACCGAACAGGCCGTCCTCGCCCGGAATCTGGTGGCGGCGTACCCCGGTGTCCCGGTGCAGGGGTTCGATTATCCGTACGTCGTCCTGCCCAAGGCGTCGGAGGCGTCGAGAGGGGCGGCGGAACGCTTTCTGCGGCTGCTGCTCGATCCGATGGCGGGCGCGACCTTCGCCAACGAGGGATTCCGCGCGCCCGGCGGCCAGTTCGCCGTCCCCCGGGCGCAGGACAGCCGGACCGATCCGGCGTCTCAGCCGCCCGGTGCGCCGCCCGTAACGGAAATGTACGCCGCGCTGCAGGCCTGGGCGGGGACGAACCTGAGCGCCCGGGTCCAGGTGCTGCTCGACGTCTCCGGTTCGATGGCCGCCGCCGTGCCGGGCGCGGGGAAGAGCAGGATGGAACTCACCCTGCAAGCCGCGACGCAGGGACTCGGGCTGTTCAAACCCACCACGGAACTGGGGTTGTGGCTGTTCTCGACCAAATTGGACGGTGACAAGGACTACCGCGTCCTGTTGCCGATGAGGACGATCGCGGAACAGACGACTTCGGGCGGTGTCGGGCAGCTGCAGGCGGTGCGGCCGAAATCCGGTGGGGCGACCGGCCTCTACGATTCGATCCTGGCCGCGTACCAGAACGCCAGGCAGAACTGGAAACCCGGCCGGATCAACCTGGTCGTCGTCCTCACCGACGGGCGTAACGAAGACAGCGAGACGATCGGGCTGCCGCGGTTGCTGGAAGAGCTGGGGAAGCTCCAGGACCCGCGGAAACCGTTGCCCGTCATCGGGATCGGCATCGGTCCGGACATCGACGCGTCCGAACTGCGGCAGGTGTCCACCGCCACCGGCGGAGATTCGTTCACCACCCCCGATCCCCGGAAGATCTCGGACGTCTTCTACCAGGCGCTGAGCAAGATCATGTGCCAGCCGCCGACCTGCAAGAATTGAGGCAAGACGTGGTTGTCCGGGGGGTAAGACCTTCGCTGGTCACGCTCGCGGCGTTCGTCGCCGGTGTCGTGCCGTTCGTGCTGCACGCGTGGGCCGCGCTGCGCGGCAGCCTCGCGCAAGACGACTTCGTCATCACCTACCACGCCGCGCAGGCAGGCCCCTTCGACTTCGGCTACTTCTTCCAGGACTACCACGGCCATCTCGCGCCGGGCGGCTTCCTGCTCGCCGATCTGCTGACCGCTGGGGCACCGCTGAACTTCGCCGTGCTCATGGCGCCGGTCCTGGCGATGCAGGCGGCGGCCTCGGTGCTGTTGTGGACAGTGCTCGTGCGCTGTTTCGGGCGCCGGTGGGGGATTCTCGTCCCGTTCACGATGTTCACGACGTCGACCCTGCTGCTCGTCCCGACGTTGTGGTGGGCGTACGCCATCCAGATCGCGCCCGTGTTGCTGGCCACCACGGCCGCCTTGCACGCGCACGTGCGGTATCTCGCCGACGGCGGACGCTGGGCGATCGCCACCGTGGCCTGGACGGTCTTCGGGCTCGCCTTCTACGAAAAGGCGGTGTTCATCCCGCTGCTGGTCGCCGGGATCACCGTACTGCTCGGGGTTTCCCTGCGCCGTCACGTCGTGCTCTGGGGCGTTCTCGCCGCCCTGCTCGCCGGCTACGCGGCCGTTTTCTTGACCCTGACCACGAGCCAGGTCGGGCAAGGCGGCGGTCCGGTCACCGTCGGCACGGTCGCGGACATGACGGGGAGGATGCTCGGCGACACCCTGGTTCCGGGGCTGGCGGGCGGGCCGTGGTCAGGGCCGGGTCCCGGTGCGACGTTCGCCGCTTCCCCTGTCGTGGTGCGGATTCTGCTGCTGCTCGTCGCCGTCGCCGTACTGGTCGCGGGAATCCGCACGGGTGGGCTCCGGGCGCGGAAGGCGTGGCTGCTGCTGGGCCTGGTTTTCGTGGCGGACATCGGGCTTTCGGCGGCCACCCGGCTCACCGAGGTCGGCCCCGAACTGGGCAGTGACCCCCGCTATGTCGCCGACCTCGCGCTCGTGGCCGTGCTGTGTCTCGCTTTCGCCTTCCTGGAACCGAAACCGTTCGACCGGCTTTCCGATCCGGTGCCATCGCGGGCGAAACGCCCGCTCGCGCTGGTGTTGAGTCTCGCCTTGATCGCGAGTTCGGCCGTGGGTTTCTCCCGGCTGGCACCGGGATTGCGGTTCGAGCACTCCCGGGACTTCCTCGCCAACGCGCGGGCTTCGATCGAACGGAACCCCGATCTCGTTCTGTACGACACGACGGTGCCGAACGACGTCCTGCACGGCTGGTTCGGTGAGAACGCCCGCACTTCCCGGGTGGTGGGCCTGATCCCGGGCGTCCGGTTCGATCAGCCGACGAGCCGCATGTCCCTTTTGGACGGCGGGGGTGTCGCGCGGGCGATCACCGGCGTGGAATCGATTTCCCGCGGCCTTCCCGGCCCGGTGGCGGGCTGCGGGTACACCGTCGGCGAAAGCCTGGTCCGGGTTCCGCTGGACACGCCCGTTCTCGGCCGCCATCTGCTGCGGATCGACTACTTCACCTCGGACGGCGGTGAAGGTGTCGTCGATCGCGACGGGGCGCGCGTGCCGGTGTGGTTCCAGCCCGGCCTGCACACGATGTACCTGCCGATCGAAGGCCTGTTCGACAAGGTCGGTTTCCAGTTGTCGGCCAAGGGCGCACCCGTCTGCCTCGCGAAGGTCGACGTCGGCAGGCCGCTCACTCAGTAGGGGTCGTACGGACTGTCGTGGCCGAAGATCCTCGCCACGGGTGCCAACCGCAGCCGCAGCAGGATCTTGATCCCGACGTTGCGCGCGAACCACGGCAACTGGGCCAGTACGCGCAGCCTGTCCTTGGCCGACGGCGGGGTGAGCCGGAACCGGGCCATCGACGTCGCGCGGTCGAGGTAGGTGTACCGCCGTCCGAAGAGGACTTTCGCGATCGTGCCCAGGGTGACGCCGATCGAGGAAAAGCAGTCGTGGACCAGGATTTCCCCACCGTCGATCAAGTTCGTCGACCAGCGCAGATCGTCGGTGTAGGTCCAGTAGTCGTGTTTGCCGTCGATGTAGAGCAGCTGGATCGGGCGGTCCCAGCGCGGACGCAGTTTCGTGCTGTACTCGGCCACGAGTTCCACGACGTCCTCGACGTCCGCCGTCCTCAGGTTCGCCTCGAATCGTTGGCGTGTCGGCGATCCACCGAAGAGCCGTCCGTCGACGAACGGGTCGACCGCGACCACGCGGGCACCGGCCGTCCGCGCCGCCATGGCGAGGACGATCGTCGAACGGCCTTGGTGGCTGCCGATTTCGACGATGAGGTCGCCCTTGTCCAGGCGGCGTGCCGCGTTCCACAAGGCAAGGCCCTGGTCCCGCGTCATCCAGCCCTTGACGGGTTCGGCGAGCGACCACGCTTCTTCGAAACCGTCTGTCATGGGCGCATAGTAGCCACGTTTCCGCCTAGTATCTACCGGATGGTAACCGGCGCGATCGTGAAGAAGCCGAGCACGTGGATCGTGCTGGCGCTGACCGTGCTGTCCTTTTTGCAGCGTCCGGGCAGGACGACGTTCGACACCAAACTCGACCTCGCCGTGGATCCGCTGGCCTTCCTCGGCCGGGCGCTGCACCTGTGGAATCCCCAGGCGACGGCGGGGGAACTGCAGAACCAGGCGTACGGCTACCTGTTCCCCATGGGGCCCTTCTTCGCGGTGTGCCAAGCCGTCGGGATGCCGGTGTGGATCGCGCAGCGGTTGTGGTGCGCGCTCCTGCTCTCGGTCGCGTTCGGGGGCGCCCTCCTGGTGGCCCGCGCGCTCAAGATCGGGAACGAACGGACTCGGCTGATCGGAGCAGTCGGGTACGCCCTCGCGCCGAGGATGGTCACCGAAATCGGCTCGCTGTCGTCGGAAATGCTGCCCGCCGTCCTGCTGCCGTGGGTGCTGCTGCCACTGATCCTCGCCGATCGCATCGGCTCGCCACGCCGTGCCGCCGGGCTGTCCGCGCTCGCCGTGCTGTGCATGGGCGGGATCAACGGCGCGATGGTCGTGATGGCGCTCGTGCTGCCGGGACTCTGGCTGCTGACCCGGAAATGGCGGAGCACGCACGTCGAACTCGTCATCTGGTGGTTCGTCTTCGTCGCGGGCGTGGTGCTGTGGTGGATCCTGCCGCTCGTGCTGCTCGGCCAGTACAGCCTGCCGTTCCTGGACTACATCGAATCCGCGACGAACACGACGGCGCCGATGTCGCTGTACGAGGTGCTGCGCGGGACGAACCAATGGGTCGCCTACGTCGTGCAGGGCACGCCGTGGTGGCCGTCGGGCTGGGCACTGATCGACAATCCCGTCCTGATGGCGGCCACCGGGCTGGTGGCGGCGGTCGGCCTGTTCGGGCTCGCTCGGCGTGGCCTGCCCGAACGGCGGTTCCTGGTACTCGGCGTCCTGACCGGGCTGACGCTGCTGACCGTCGGCTATGTCGGGACGCTCGACAGCCCGCTGGCCGAACCCGTGCGGCATCTGCTCGACGGCCCACTCGCACCGCTGCGCAACGTGCACAAGTTCGAACCGGTGCTGCGGTTGCCGCTGATGCTGGCGTTCGTATACGGCATCACCACTGCCGTGCCCGCCGTGCGGCGGCAGCTGCGGCCCGCGCTGGGCGCTCTGCTGGTCGTGGTGATGGCCGCGCCGGTGTGGCTGCTGACGCTGCGGCCTGGGCCGGGCTGGGACGAGGTTCCGGGCCACTGGTACGACGCGATGGGCTACGTCGCCAAGACCGACCCGAACGCGCGGACGCTGCTGCTGCCCGCGACCGGATTCGGCGAGTACGACTGGGGCCGCACCGTGGACGAACCGGCACAGGCCATCGCGGACAGCCCGTGGGCCGTGCGCAACCAGGTCCCGCTGGGCTCGGAGGGCAACACGCGTCTGATGGACTCGGTCGACGCGGCGTTGGCCGACGGCAGAGGGGATCCCGGGCTCGCCGCCCTGCTCGCGCGGTCGGGCTACCGGTTCTTGCTGCTGCGAGGGGACATCGACCGCGCCAAGGTCGGCGCCCCCGACTTCGCGACGCTGCGCTCCGGACTGGCGGGATCTCCGGGGATCGGGAAAGCGGCCGAGTTCGGGCCGCTGGAGATCTACGAGGTGAAACGGCCGGTGCCGCTCGTCACCGCGACGTCCGTGAAGGACGTGCCGACGGTGAGCGGCGGCCCGGAGAACCTGCTGCCGCTGATGAACTCCGGGCAGCTCGATCCCGGCACGCCGACGGTGCTGACCGGGGACGGCGGTTCGCCGTCCGGGCGGCGGCTGGTCACCGACGGGCTGCGCCGCGCCGAACGCAACGTCGGCGGGGTGCGGGACAACCTGAGCCAGACGCTGACCGCGGGGGAATCGCCGAGACAGCAACGGGCCGCGCTGGACGTCCTGCCGTTCCCGGGGGAGCAGCATCAGACCGTGGCCGCCTACCGGGGGATCCGCTCGGTCAGCGCGTCGACAGCGGCGTCGTTCGCGGACGCTTTCGGCGGTTCGGATCCGAGTCACCAGCCGTTCGCCGCGTTGGACGGGGATCCGCGGACCGCTTGGCATTCCTCGACCTTCACCGGTCCGATCGGGCAGTGGCTCGAAGTCGAACTGGACACGCCGAGGCTGGTGAACACGGTCGATCTCGCGATGGTCGACGACATCCGCGTCGGCTGGCCGCCGACCAGGATCCGGATCACCACGGACAACGGTTCCGTCGATCACCAGGTCATCCGGGGCGAGGGGGCGCACACCTACGCGGCGCCGGCGGGCGTGACGCGCAAGGTGCGGATCACGTTGCTGTCGCTCGTGGTCGGCAGGCAGGACGGCAACGTCGGCATCTCGGAGCTGAAGATCCCCGGCGCGGAACCGCAACGCGCGCTCGAGGTCCCCGCCGACCTTCCCGAGGGAACGCCGCCGGGCTTCGCTTTCACCCGGGGCCAGCAGCCGAGGTACGCGTGTGTGCCCGACGGCGGGCACGTCCGCTGTGATGCCAACGCTGGCCGCGACGGTGAAGAACCGGACGGCATCCGGCGGCTGTTCTCGACGACGTCTCAGAGCGCGTACGAGTTCGGCGGCACCGTGCTGCCCGCCGGTGGCGGCCGGTTCCCGGTCGACCTGCCGGGCGTGCGGGTGTCGGCGACCTCGCAGCTGGGCGGGGATCCGTCGGCGGGCGCTTTCGCCGCCGCGGACGGGAATCCCGCGACCGCGTGGCTGCCCGACGTCACCGACCTGCGGCCGACGTTGACCCTGGATTGGGCCAAGGCACAGACGATCTCCGGAATCCGCGTCGCCGTCGACCCGGGCGGGACCGCGAGAGCGCCCGCGCGACTGGAGCTGACGACGCCGACGTCGAGCCGCTCCGTCGAACTCGACGCTTCCGGCACGGCGACGTTCCCGCCCATGGAGACTGGGCAGCTGAAGATCGCCTTCGCCGGTCTCGACGACGACCAGCGGACCCGGAACTCGCTGGGAATCGGGAGCCTGTCGCTGACCGGCGCCGAACTTCCCGCTCCGGCCGCGGACTTCACCGTGCCGTGCGGATCGGGCCCGAACGTCCACCTGAACGGCTTCGACTACGACACGTCCGTGCGCGGCACGCTCGCCGATTTCGCCGCGCACCGGCCGCTGACGCTTTCCGCCTGCCCCGACTCCCAGGGCGGCGTCGACCTGGCGGCGGGCGGACACGAACTCCGGACCGACCGGTCCGAGTCCTTCGTGGTCCAGGACCTGTGGCTCAAACCCGCCGGGCAGGTTGTCGCGCCTGCCACGCATCGGGCCGTGTCCGTGGACTCCTGGGACGCGACGTCCAGGACGGTGACCGTCGCGGGCGGCGACGAGTCCCTTTTGGCCGTTCCCGAGAACGCCAACGCGGGCTGGACCGCTTCTCTGAACGGGACTCCACTGGTGAAGACGCGCGTCGACGGCTGGCAACAGGCGTGGATCCTGCCCGCCGGAGCCGGCGGTGTCGTCCAGCTCGAGTTCACCCCCGACTGGAAGTACCGCTCCGGTCTGCTGATCGGCGCCGTCGCGATCCTGGCGGTGCTGATCGGCGTCCTGTGGCCGGTCCGGCGGCGCCCCGTGTCCACAGTGGCCGGATCCGGGCGGGTGGTCCCGGTGGTGCTCATCGGCCTGCTGGCCGTGCTCGGCGGGATGCTGCCGATCGTCCTGCTGATCGCCGTCCTGCTGGCACGCCAGTTCACCGACCGCGCGCCGCGCTATCTCGCTTTCGGCGGGATGGCCGTGGGGACGCTCGTCGCGGTGGTGGGGCGGCTGCTGGGGCACGGTCAGGAGTGGGCCTACGGTCCGGTGACGCAGGCTTCGCTGCTGCTGGCCGCGGCGGCGATGGTGGCGATGTGTTTGCCTTGGTTCGCGGGGCGCGAGGGTGACAGGCTGTGACGGGTGTGTGGAAATAGGGACGTTGGATGTCCCTATTTCCACACAGCCGGGCTTCAGCGGACCTGTCACGACTCATAACCCCCGGTTCTTGTCGGTGTCCCGGCTCAAGCTGGACGGGTGCGAAGAGGGGAATGGGCGCAGCACCCACTGTTGACGAGTGGCCCGGCCGTTGTCGGTGTGAAGCGGCTCGAAGAGCTGGGAATGCCCCGAAGAACGATCTGGCGCCGGTGTGAGCCCGGCGGTGTCTGGCGGATGCTGCTGCCTGGAGTCGTACTGCTCGGAAACGGTGAGCCGACCGAAGAGCACCGGATCGAGGCGAGCCTGCTCCACGCTCGTGAAGGTTCGGTGCTCACCGGTGTGCCCGCGCTCAGGCGATACGGCCTGCGTAACCTCCCGGCCGCCGAGGACGTGCATGTACTCGTGGCCGCCGAACGGACGATCGCCAGTACCGGGTTCGTCCACATCGAACGGACGCGACGCTTGCCCGCGCCACGGATCAGGTCGGGTGTTCCCACCGCTCCCGTGCCGCGAGCGGTGATCGACGCGGCACGCCGGACGCCCGATCCGGACGCGATCGTGGCGATGATGGCCGAAGCGGTGCAAGAGCGTCATTGCCTGCCGTGGGCGCTCGCCGCCGAAATCGACGGGCGGTCTCGAGCCGACGGCAGACTGCAGCGAGCGCTGACGCCGATTCTGCGCGGCGCGCATTCGGTCGCCGAGGCCGACGCGTGGAGCCTGTGGACGCGTTCAGGACTGCCCGAGTTCCAGTGGAATGTGAAGATCTTCGACGCGGCGGGCCGGTTCGTGGCGAAACCGGACGGCTGGTGTGACAGGGTCGGGTTCGCCTGGGAGGTCGATTCCCGCGGCTATCACGCCGAGGGTGACCACTTCCGTGCCACTCTCGCGCGAAACGCTCGCTATGCCGCTGCCGGGATCGTCGTCCTGCAGACGTTGCCGTCCCGGCTCCGGTCCGAACCGGACGCGGTCTTGGCCGAGCTCCACGCGGCGTTCAGGAGTGCCCAAAGACGTCCACGTCCCGATGTGCGCGTCCGGTGAGTCAGCGGCGCGACCGCCACTCCAGCACCGCACCGGAAAGCGCCAAAGCCCCTGCACAGCAAGCAGCGACGGTCACCACCTGAGTGGCCGAGGAGTGCAGCCAGGTCGTCACCAGCACCGTCTCCACCAGCACGGTCGCCCACATCAGCACGGTCACCCGGCGGTCGCCCGCGGCGAGGCGGGAGAACAGGAGGATCTGCACCAGCGCGAGCATCGAGCCGGCGAGGGCGAACGGCCAGACCGGCATGGTGCTGGCGGCGTAGCCGGGGCCGCCGATGAAGGAGAGCAGGCGCGGGCCGGCGACGAGGGAGACAAGGAGGACGAGGGCGTCGAGGGCGGCGCAGACGGCCAGGGCGGCGGGCAGGATGCGGCGCCGGTCGTCGCCGTTCGCGAACCGGGGGAGCACGAGGACGCCGACGGCTTGGGGGAGCCAGTAGGCGATTTTCGTGACGATGGCGCCGAGCGCGTATTCGCCCGCCTCGCTCGCGGGGAGGGTGTGGCGTGCCAGGACCAGGTCGAGGTTCACCAGCAGGACCAGCGCCAGCATCGCCTGTGCCGCGTGCAGGACGTCGCCCGCGTGCCAGCCCGCTTTCCGCGGCCGCTGCCGTCCACAGAGGAGCCAGCCGCAGAAGATCACCAGGTACGAGCCGATCGCGGTCCCGGCCAGCGCGCCGGTGGCGTTGCCGCCGATCACGAGGCCGATCAGCGATCCGCCGACCTTGCCCGCGCCTTCGAGCGCCATGAGCCCGGCCAGCCGCGCGAACCGGCCGCTGCCCTGCAGCAGCCCGTGGAAGAGGCCGAGCAGGGTCAGCGGGCCGAGGGTGACGGCGAGCAGCAGCGCGGGCACCACGGAATCCAGGTGCAGTACGAAGACCAGTACCGGCGCCAGGATCAGGCCGATCGTCGCGACGATCGCGCTCGTCGTGAGGCCGAGTGCCAGGAGTGTTCCCGTGTCCTGAGGCTTGCGCGCGACGCGGAGCGCGACGACGGTCTGCAGGCCCATGGCGGGGACGACGCCGATCACGAGCACCGCCAGCAGCGAGCTCAGCTCACCGAAAGCGCTCGGAGCGAGCAACCGGGCGGCGACGATGCTCAGCGCGTAGGCGCCGGCGTTGTTGGCCGCCAGCGCGAGGGAGACGAGGATCGCCGCGACACGCTTGTCGGTCCTGGCCTGATCGACCTCGACGTCTACGCTCAAAGGCGGTCTCCTATTACCGGCGAGTAATCAAGGGACCATAACCGCGATCGAGGCGGAAAGGAAAGGCCGTTGGGCGCACGTGGCGAGCGTTCGGTCCTGGCCGCGGTGTCGGCGGGGCTGGCGTTGCTGGTGTTCCTGCCGGTGCTCGGGCGCGGCTTCGTCCTGAGCTACGACATGGTGTTCGCCCAGCGTCAGTCGCTCGTCCCGGACGCGCTCGGGCTCGGTTCCGCGCTGCCGCGTTCGGTTCCCGCCGACGCCGTGATAGCGCTCGCGACCGCGGTGGTTCCCGGTGACGTCGTCCAGAAAGTAGTTCTGTTCCTCGCACTTTTCGGAGCGGCATACGGCGCAGCGAGGCTGGTGCCGGCGGAGCAACTCGGTACGCGGATCGTCGCCGCCACCGGCTACGCGTGGACGGCCTATTTCGCGGAGCGGTTGTTCATCGGGCATTGGCCGCTCCTGCTCACCTACGCCTGCCTCCCGTGGATCGTGCGCGCCGCGCTTTCCCTGCGCGACAGCGAGCCGAGGGCACTCGCGCGGCTGGTGCTGGCTTGCGCCCCCGCGGTGCTCACCCCGCCGGGTGGGATCTTGGCCGCGCTCACCGCGATCGTCGTGGCCGGACCTCGAAAACTCGGCCACACCATCGGTCTCGCCGTGGTGCTCACTCTGCCGTGGCTCGTGCCCACGCTCCTGCATGAAGGCGGCTCGCTGTCCGATCCCGCCGGGGTGGCCGCGTTCAGCGCCCGCGCGGAAAGCTGGGGCCCGGCGATCCTGAGCGTGCTCGGGCTCGGCGGTATCTGGAACGGCGACGTCGTCCCCGGGAGCCGGGGCGCGCCGATGGCCCCGGTGTTGATCCTCGTCACGGTCGCCGTGGCACTGGCGGGACTGCGTCCTCTGGCGCGAAGGTGGGGGACACCGCCGGCGAGAGCGTTGCTGGTGCTGGGAGTTCTCGGTGTCGTGCTCGCCGCGCTGGCGACACTGCCGTTCGGCGAACCCGTGCTGTCCTGGGCGATGGGACACGTTCCCGGCGCGGGACTGCTGCGGGACGCGCAGAAATGGGTGGCGTGGTGGGCACTTCCCGTCGCGCTCGGATTCGCGCTCGCGGTGGAAGCTGCCGCTTCCCGGCTGCGGACCGGCGCGGCGCGTGTGGCGCTCGTCGTGGCCGCCGCGCTCTTCCCCTTGCTCACCATGCCCGATCTCGCCTGGGGCGGCTGGGGGAAGCTCGAAGCGGTGCGGTACCCGGAGGACTGGAACGCGGTCCACCGGGTGCTCGCGGAAGACGACAGGCCCGGCGACGTCGTCGCGCTGCCGCTGTCCACGTTCCGCAGGTTCGCCTGGAACGACCACCGGACACAGCTGGACCCCGCGCCGAGGGCCTTGCCCGAAACCGTCCTCGCGGACGACACGTTGCGGGTCGGCGACGAGGAGATCTCCGGCGAGGATTCCAGAATGGACCGTGTCCGCGCCGCGAAGTCGCCCGAGGACCTGGCGGCGGCGGGAATCGGCTGGATTTTGGTCGAACACGGGACGCCGGGACGGGTCGACCCGCGGTTGCTGACCGGCGCGGAACCGGTGTGGTCCGGTGACTGGCTCACGCTCTACCGCACTCCCGGTGTGCCCGTCGTGACCGAGACGGGATCACCGATCCCCGTGGTGCTGGCAAACGGAGTAGCGCTGCTTTCGATCGGCGCCGCACTGTTGTGCCTTAAGTTACCGGTGCGTACATTGAGCCGACGCAGGAATTCCCTGCTGCGGAAGGAGTAGGTCTTGGGCACCCTCATCGGCGCGGCCGCCGCCGTCATCATCGGGCTCGCAACGGCCGCGGGCGGGAGTTACGCGCTGACGAACTCCGCCGATCCGGACGCCGCACCCCAGGTGCAGGCGAAGATCAAGGAGCAGTTCAACCCGAACACGGGCCCTGAGAACGTCATTTACGGCAACCGCTGAGCCGGTGTCCCAGTTCGCCTCCGACCACGCGCAGCGCGTCGTCGGGCTCTACGGCGACCCCACCGTTTCCTGGAGCATCCTCCTGGAAGCGAAGTTGTCTTCGGTACTGACGCCGGAAAAGGCGCGGATGCGGCTGGCGGTCGCGGTCGAGGAGCGGCCCTGGCTCGGGGCCGCTCCCGGCGTCGAAGCTGTTCCCGGCGAAGAACTCCCGGCGATCCGTGATCGTTTCGCCGAAGCCCCGTACGAACGCGGTGCACCGCTGCTCCGCGTCGCTGTCGGCACCGACGAACCCGTCGTGCTGATCGCCGCGCATCACGGCGCGCTCGACGGCCTCGGCCTGCTCGCCGTCCTCGGACTCGCCCTCGACGTCCCGATCTCGTCCGCAGCCAGGGGAATCGGCGCGCGGACGGCGAATCGGTCGTTCCTCACCTCGGCCGTCCAGCGAGTCGCTGAAGCGGTTTTCGCGCCTCCGGCGAGGATTACCCCGGAAAGAGCCGAAAGCGGCCCAGGTGACGTGTTCAGCGCCAGGATCCTCCCTCGCTCACGGCTCGGGTCCTCGACTTTCGCGGCGGCGGCCGCCGACCTGACCGACACGTGGAACGCCCGGCACGGCGAGAAAACCACCAGGGTGGTGGCCGCGGTCGGAGCGTCGTGGCGCGGCGGCGCGGCGCCGGAACCCGAGCACGACAGCGCCTTCTTCCGCTTGCGGCTCGGCAAGAAGCCGGGCGCGGCCGAAGTGGGCGCGCTACTGGCTTCGCAGCCGCCGGAACCCGATTTTCCCGCCCGCAGCAGCAGGATCGCCCGGCTGGGGACCCGGCTGCTGGCGAGCAGGCTCGGCTCGACCTACCTGGTTTCCAACCTCGGCATCGTTTCGGCGGCCGACGCGGTCACCTCGATCGCTTTCTACCCGGCGGCCAGCGGCCGCTCAGGCGTGGCGTTCGGCGCGGCGACCGTCGGGGACACGAGCACCGTCACCGTGCGCGCACGCCGCAAGGACTTCGACGACGCCGCCACGGCCGGGCTGGCCGACGGGATCGTCGAAGCCTTGCGGCGTCAGGACCCTGGGATGGGGGATGGCCACCCCGGCCACGTCGCGCACGAGTGATTCGAAGCGGTTCACGCTGTGTTCCCAGTCGAACAGACCGGCCCAGGTGATGCCCGCCTTGCCCATTTCGCTTCGGCGCGCTCGGTCTGCGAGCAGTCCGTCCACCTTCGCGGTGAACTCGCCGAAGTCGTCGGCCAGCAGCCCGGTCTTGCCCTCCACGATGGATTCGGCCACCCCGCCCGCCGCCCGGTAGGCCACCGACGGCACGCCGTGCGCGGCGGCCTCCATGATGACGATGCCCCAGCCCTCCTTGACCGACGGGCACAGGTGCAGCCAGGACCGTTCCAGGATCTCGTGTTTCGCGGCCTCGTCCACCCAGCCGTGCAGCCGCACGCGATCCTCGACACCGCGGTCACGGGCGTGCTCGCGCAGGACCTCTTCCCACGGGCCCTGCCCGACGACTTCGAGCCGCAGCGTCGGCCAGCGCCGCGCCAGTTCCGCGACGACGTCGATCGCGTGCTCGATCCGTTTGTGCGGAACCAGCCTGCTGACCGCGACCAGCGTCGGTTCCTTGTCCCGGACGGCCTTGCCGCGCGGGGGAGCGTCCAAACCGTTGGGTACCACGGTGACCCGGGATCCTTCGATGCCGAGGCCCGCGAGCTCGCCCTTGGTGATCTCGGAAACCGTGACGTAGCGGCAGTGCCGGAACAGCCACGGCGCGAGCCGGGACTCGATCCACCAGCCGATCCGGCCCAGTGTCTCGCCGAGCGCGCTGATCCACTGTTCCTTGTGGACGTGGTGCACGAGCACGAGGACCGGGCAGCCTGCCACCAGCCTGGCGAAGAACGGCATCCCGTTCTGGACGTCGACCACCAGGTCCGCGTGCGCCTTCCGGATCGCCCGCAGCGCGTGGAGGTAGACGCCGAACTTGTTGCCACGGCGGCGATAGCGGACGCCGTCGCGCCACTCCCCGGCGTTCGCGCCCGGATAGGCCGCGCACTGGATCTCCACTCGGTATCCGGCCTTGGCGAGTCCTTCGGCCATTCGCTCGACGTACCTTTCGGAACCGCCGCCTTCCGGATGGCCGGTGTCGCGCCAGTTGACGAGCAGCACACGTGGCCGTTCCATCGTGGTTCTCCCAACCTGTTAGCGACAATGCTAGGTTACCGGTGCGTACACGGTAGATGAATCATTCCCGGAAAGCGATGGTTCGATGGTCGGTAATCGGTCAGTGACACTCTCGGTGATGCCGCATCGCGCCACTTTGCGCAGATCCGTGACCTTGTTCCGTACTTTTCTCACCGAGCAGACCGATCCGGACGGTTTCTACTCGGTGCTCGCCGACGACTCCGTCAGGCAATTGGCTCAGCACACTTCGTTGAACGGCCGTACCATCGTCGACGTCGGCGGCGGGCCCGGCTATTTCTCGGACGCGTTCCGTGCCGCCGGCGCCACGTATCTCGGGATAGATCCCGATGTCGGAGAGCTGACGGCGAGGGGAGAGGCCGGTGAGAACATGGTCCGGGGCAGCGGGACGGAACTGCCGGTGCGCACCGGCTCCGTGGACATCTGCTATTCCTCGAACGTGCTCGAACACGTTTCCGAACCCGAGGTCATGCTCGCCGAGATGTGCCGGGTGACCAAACCGGGCGGGACGGTTTTCGCCTCGTTCACGCCGTGGTATTCACCGTGGGGCGGCCACGAGACGGCGCCGTGGCATTTCCTCGGTGGCTCCTACGCCCGGCGGCGTTATCTCGAAAAGAACGGGAAGGAGCCGAAGAACAAATTCGGGGAGAGCCTTTTCGCCTTTTCGGCAGGCGCGGCCATCCGGTGGGGGAAGGCCACGCCGCTCGCCGATCTCCAGGAGGTCTATCCGCGTTACCACCCCTCCTGGGCCCAGTGGATCGTGCGCGTTCCCGGCGTCCGGGAAGTCGCGTCGTGGAACTTGGTGATGGTGCTGCGCAAGCGCTAGTGACGCGAAGGGGTGGGGCGGCGCTTCACCAGAAGGAAGACCCCGAGCGCGAGGAAGGCCGCCCCGCCGATCCCGAGCACGATCGGCCCGGTGCTCCCGATGAAGTCCAGCTTGCCCTTGTTCTCGCCGACCTGCTTGACCATCGCGTCGACGGTCGCCTCGGTGAAGGTCAGCTTGCCGTCGAAGACCACCGTGGGCGTGGGATTCGCGGCCGACCGGAGTTCCTGGTGCGACCGCTGCTCCTGCTTGACCTGGATCCCGGTCACCGGCTCGATCCAGCTGGTGACGGTGCCCTGGTAGAACTGCCCCGCCTCGACGGAGTCCCCGGTGGCGCCGATGAGCGAGCTGGGCACCTTCTTCATCGAGATCTTCGTGTCGGGGATCTCCTGGACGAACTTGTAGACCTCGACACCCTTGATGTCTTCGACGCCCATGAACCGGGCCTGGACGGCGCGGCCGGTGTTGTCGTCGTAGACCTGGTAGTCCTTCTGCTCGGTGCCGAAGGGGAACTTGAAGTTCAGGCCGGGCTGCGGCCTGTACTCCTGGATCTCCTCGGGCTTTTCGTTCTCCTTCGCGGCCTTCTCCTTGAGCTTCGTGACGAAGCTGGAGTTGTCGGAGCACTTCGACTCCTGGTCGCCGCCCGGCGGCACGTAGCCCTCCGCGGTGCGGCGGTCGAAGCAGACCTGCCGTTTGCTCGCGCTGACCACGGTCTGATCGCTGGTGTCGACGACCGAGACGGCCAGCAGCCACACCGCGACGTCCGTGCCCTCCCGCATCTCCGGCGGCGCGAAGTTCGCGATCACCCGGGCGGTGGCCTTCAGCTTGGCGTCGTCACGGATCTCCGTGACGGTCTTGCCGTCCTCGGTCTTCACCGCGAGCACCTTGGACGCGGTGCCTTCGAGGACCGACGTCGATTCCTGGTTCAGTGGCACTTTGGCGAGTTCGGGCTTCACGTAGGTCGGTAGCAACACCGCGCCGGCGATGGCGAACACCCCTAGTGCCAAGAAGATCAGGCTCAACGCACGTCGCAACGGTCCTCCTGGTGAGACCACGGAAAATCCACATTACCCATCGGTAATCGGTCGCCAGATAGTGGCTGGTGGACCGGTCAGCGTCAAAGGTGTGACCGACGGTCACAGGTACGCCACGGGGCCGGAAGGCGGTACGGGTGCCGCCATTCGGCGCAGACAGCCAAACATGTTTGTTCCCGGGAACAACGTGAGCGGGACCACCATCGGACGACTTCCGGTGCGTGGAAAGGAACTCTGTGCCGCAGGACCCGAACGATCCCCGCGCGCTGGACATCGGCGCGTACTCGGACTCCATCACCGACGTCGAACTCCGCGACGCGGTCGCGGACGTCGCCGCGTTGCTTTCGTTGCACGGCAACGTGATCCGCGACCTCGACGCCAGGAGATCACGGTGGCGTCCCGGACGGCGGTCCCCGCATCCGGACATCGTGCTGTCCGCGGCCGGGCGCCGTCCACAGTGGACGAGGTCCGCGAACCCCGAGGTGACCCTGCCGGTCGCCACGACCTCGCGCGGCCGCACGCTCGCGGTGCGGCTCACCGCGCGGCCCGGTCTCGGGCACACGCTGCTGGACCTCGCGAGGATCATCGACGCCGACATGGCGCCGGACAGGCGCTAGCGAGCGTCGTCCGCCAGCCGGACCGCCTCCAGCGCGACGTAGAGCTCGCCGACGTCGACCGGGTCGGACAGGTCGCGTCTGGTCAGTTCCTGCACCCGGCGCAGCCGGTAGCGGACCGTGTTCGGGTGGACGATCAGCCTGTCCGCGGCCTCCTTCGCCGAGCCGTGCCCGGCGAACCACGCGACCAGCGTGTCGAGCAGGACGTGCCGTTCGGCCTGGGGGAGCACCAGGATCCCGGTGAGCACCGAGCGCACGACGTCCCGCGACATCGCGGGCGCGCTCGCGACCAGCGTGGTGACCGGCGAGTCGCCGAAGACGGCGACGCCGGTGGTGCCGGTGGACAGCGACCGGCGGGCGATCCGGGCCCGGTGCACCGCGTCCGGCACCTCGAGGAAGCCGTTGAACGGCCTGCTCATCCCCACCGCCAGCGGCAAGGCGCCCAGTACGTCGCGCAGCCGCCGGACGTCCTCGACGCGGTCGATCACGACCAGCCCGGTTTCGGCGCCCGGCCGCCACGCCGACTTCCAGCGCCGCGCCCGCAGCAGCGCCTCGACGCCGGGGCGTTCCTTGGGTTCGACGGCTTCGGTCACGACGGCGACGAACGTGCCCGCCGCCGGAAGATCGAGTTCCTTCGCGGCGTTCTCGAGCTCCGCCTGGGTGGCGAACCGGCCCTGCAGCAGGCCGTCGAGCAAGGCGAGCTTCTCGTGGGACAGTTCGGCGGCGACCTCGCTGTACGCGGTGGTCAGCGCGTCGGAGTAGAGGTCGATGGTCTTCCACACGTTGGAGTTGATCTCCACCGTGCGGGCGGGGTTGATGAACCCGGGGCCCGCCAGTTCCAGCAGGCGCTCGTAGACGAAGATCCCGCCGATGCGGAACGCGCGGAGCACGGACGGCAGCGGGATACCCTGCCGGGCCTGTGCCAGGCCGGTCTTGCGGGCCGCGTCGAGAGGGAGCCCCCGGCCCTCCACGAGCGCTGTCAGCGCCCGCTCGAGATTCGCCCGGCAGACCTTGCGCAACTCGTCCGGCGCGGTGCTGTCCACCTGGTGGTAGAACTCGTCCTCGTCGCTGAGCAGCTGGGCGAGGCGGTCGCTGAACTCGGGCAGCCGGGTGAGCATCGCCTGCATGAGCACACGCTGCTCCCGGGGTGCGGGAGTAGCGAGAGCCTCGGTGCCCATCCGTCAACTCTAACCCGACGGAGTGGCCGATTTTTATCACGATGCGACGAAAGGGCCGTTTCGGGTGCTGGGCGCGCCTGACAAGAAGGAACGCCGCCGGACGAAGACCTCTTCGTCCGGCGGCGCCCCCAGGTGGCCCGGGTGATCAGTGGTTGATCTTGAACCAGGGCTGCGACCAGCCGAGATAGGTGTAGTTCCACTTGCTCTTGATCTGCGCGATGGTGGTCTCGGTGAAGCTGCCGGGACCGTTGATGTCGTTCGACAGGAACTTGCCGCCGCCGATCGAGATCATCGTGTGCCCGGTGCCGCCGTTGCTGAAGAAGGCGAGCCCGCCCGCGGGGACCTGGGTGTCACCCGGGTGCTTGTACGAACCCGGGAGCTGGGTCCAGTGCACGTAGGCGGTTTCCGAACCGCTCGCGGTCCAGCCGTAGGCCCACGAGTTGATCCGGTCGCACCAGCGGTAGTAGTCCGGGTCGTTGTTGGTGTGCACGTGCGCCTTCGCCCACGCGACGGCTTCCGCGCAGGTCCGCGGGTTGCCGGTGCCCGCGGTCGAGCAGGAGAGGGTGCTGCCGGCGCAGTCCGGGGCGACCCGGCCGTCCGAACCGGTGTAGACGTAGGCGTCGCTGATGTAGCCGCCCTTGGACGGCACGTAGTCCCAGATGTCGGTGGTGCCGTACTTCCCGGTCACCGTCGAGCCGTTCGTCTGGCAGTCGATGGTGACGGCGGTGCCGCTCGCGACCGTGCCGACCGCGCTCCCGCCCGTGCTCGGGGTCGACCGGACGGTCACGGCGACACCGGAGTCGGTGTTCACCGTGCCCGTCGCCGCCAGCGCCTCGCCCGCGCCGCCGAGCATGACCGCCCCGGCCATCGCGATCGCGCTCATGGCGCCGCCGACGATCCTCGATCGGATCTTCATTGCTGTCCTCCAGTGGTTTCCCCAGATAGGTGGACAGGATGCAAGATCCCCGTACAAGTGGCGTACAAGAAACGACGGTCCGAAGTGGACGGTTCTATACCGGGACGAGCTCCGGGACGGCCACCTCTTCGAGTTCCGGGACATCGGGCGCGTAACGGGCATTCCGCTCGGTGAGCAGGGCTCGCAACCTGGTCAGCGCCCGGTACTGGGCCGCGCGGACCGCGCCGGCGCTCGGCAGGCCGAGGCGTTCGGCCGTCTCCTCGGCCGAAAGGCCGAACACGAACCGGAGGGCGAGGACCTGCCGGTGCGGCATCGGCAACCTGGCCAGCAGCACCCCGGCCTGCATCCGGTGTTCCAGTCGTTCGATCTCGTCCGGGTCACGGCGGATCCACCGGGTCAGGCCGTCGCCGATTTCCGCGACGGTGGCGACCGGTTCGCGTGAGCGGCGGCGGTGGAAATCGGCCACCTTGTGCCCGGCGATCCCGAAGGCGAACGCGAGGAACCGGTCCGGGCGGTACCGGTAGCGGGGCAAGGCGATCAAGACGGCCTGCAACACTTCCTGCGCGCAGTCCTGTGCGTCGCAGACGCCCGTTCCGGTGCTCCCGAGCCTCCCGGCGCAGTAGCGGAACACGTGCGGGGAAAGGAAACGAGCCAAATCCCGGACCGCGTCCGGATCACCCGCGACGGCGGCCCGGACCAGCCTGCTCTCCGGGTTGGGCAGCAGCCCCGCCGTGGCGGCCGCTCGGGAGTCCGCGGGTATCGTCGAGGGCGCTACCTCGTCCAAGTCTGCACTCCTGGTTCAGGGGAACTGGTCACCAAGGTGCGCCCGTCATCGGGGACTGGGACTTCGTGCGCGGTTGTCCAGCCTGCCGCGCCGCGCTGGGGATGTCCACATGTTCGGCGGGAAGTCATCCGAACCGCGCAATGTCTACTGTGGACGCTGGGGCTGTGAGCCCTTGAGGCAGGAAAGCACCGGGGGATAGGCCGTGGTGTCGGTGCTGAGGAAGTCCGATGTCCAGACCAGGCAGTGCGCGAGCACCCGGATCCGGCGGTCGAGGTCGGCGTTCGCGCAGGCCGCCCCGATCTGGTCGGCGCAGGTGTCCCGGTCGTCGCGGACGCTGGCGGCGATGGCGCGGACCATCGCGGCCACGCCGGGATCCAGTTTGTCGGGCCGGACCGTCTGGCCCGCGGGATCCCGCAGGCGCAAGGTGAACGGTTCACGGATCCGCAGCGAACGACGGCGATCCTTGGCGGCAAGGGAGAAGGTGTCGACCAGCCGCCCGACGACGTCGCCGAGCGCCGGCCCTTCCCGGGTGGGCGAGGCGGTGGACACCAGAGCGGTGGCGAGCCGGTCGGCCTCGCCGGATCTGGTGAGGGAAAGGAGATCACGGGCGACGGTGTGCGCGCGTCTGGAACTGGGTTTCATGTCGGGCCCCTCGTTTGTCCTGCCGACAACCGATACCCCGCGTGGAGAAAGGTAAACATGAAGGTCTGTCGGATTGGGGCGGGCGGGGGCGCGGATTGCGCCGTTCGGCCCAGTCAGGGGCGGTCGGACCGTTCTGTAACGGCGAGCGACCGGAGGACGACGCCTGGTAGGACCGGTCGTCGGGCGGGCGGAGGGGCATGCTGTCGAGTCTTCTCCCGGGTCTGCGCGAACTCCGGGCGCCGCTCGCCGCGGGCTACGTCTGGCTTCTCGGGCTCTGGCTCGCCTTCCGGCCCAGCCTGCCCCCGCCCGGCCAGGCGTCCGGCGTCTACCGGGACCTGCTGGACCTGGGTTCCTGGTCGGGCAAGGCCGCGGTCTTCGCGGCCGCCACCTTCGCCGCGTATCTCCTCGGGACGATGTCCCTTGCCATCACTCATTGGCTGGACACGATCGTGACCCCGTTGTTCCGCCGGTCGAGACTCCAGGGAATCGCCTGGCTGGAGCCGAAATACCGGGGCAGGCGGCTGATCCTGCGCGCGTTGCGGGACGCCGTGCTCAACAAGCTGTCGGACCGGTTCCTCACCGATGAGGCCTTCCGCGACAAGGTGCTGGCCCACGTCAGCGGGCTTCAGGAATTCGCGCGTCGGGCGGGACAGGAACTGCCGGAGATCGTCGCCGGGGTGCGCGGTGGCGACCACCGGCGACGGGCCATGGACGACTACCTCCACCGCTGGCACCTCCTCGGCACTGTCGTCCGGCTCGACGCCTACGTCGAATCGGCCAAAGAGGATCTGGACTACGTCGGGCCGCGGCTGCTCGGAAAAGAGGATCAGCTCTACGGCGAATACGACCGGCAGAACGCCGAAGGATCGTTGCGCATCGGTCTTTTCCTGCCGCTCGTATTCCTCGTCGCCGTCCTGGCCCTGCGGGTGAGCCCCTGGTGCCTGCCCGCCCTGATCGTGCCCGTGACGCTGCTCTACCTCGGCTCGTCGTCATGGGCGGCGGCCGAGCAGAACCTCGCCGTGGCGCTCGCCGCGGAACGGGTCGAAAGCCCGACGCTGGAACTGCTCAAGTCGGCCGACGTCGAGTTCGTCCCCTTCGAGTTGCTGGTGCTGGGGCGGGTGGTGCCGGGTTATTCCGCCGGTTACCCGAACGCCCGGGCGCCCAGGGAAACGCAAGGACGCATCGCGACCGTCGCGCCGAGCAAGTCCATGCCGAAGCCCAAGTTCTAGCGCGTCAGCCTGGTAACGACCTGGCTACCCGACAGGGCCACTCAGGTGGAGTCGCGCTCCGGACGACTGATCGGGCCCACAGCGTGCGGCAGCCTACCCATTGAGCAGAGAACCGAAAAGGAGTGGGGAATGACAAACACCGTTGAAGAACTTACCGGCCAGGGACTCATCCCCGGCGAGCTGTTCGGGCGCCTCGTGAACCGTATCGCCAAAGAACACGACATGCCGCGTGATTTCGCGGCCCGAATCATGGATCAAGCGCTGGCGTTCCTTCGCGCGTGCGGCGAAAGTCACGGTGCGCAGCTCGGGCCGTCGGAGCTGGTGGATATCGGGTGGCACACCTTCATCCTCTACACCCGTGAATACGCGTCTTTCTGTGCACGGGTGGCGGGCGGGTTCATCCACCACGTCCCCAACGACGACGGCGCGAGTGGAACGGACCCGGAAGAACTGATCGCCCGGACCACCGAGGCCATTCGCTCTCTCGGGTTCGCGGTCGACGACGAGCTTTGGTTGACTTTCATGGTCAAGTGCAGCGATGGCGATGACGGTTGCCGGGCTTCGGGCAAAGACGGCAACGAGAACACCGACACCAACGGCAAGTAGTACCAAGGACAGGACCGCAGGTGAAGAAGTACGGCTGGGACGAGTTGCCGGAACCCGTCAGGGAAGCCATCCGGAATCGTGTCGATGATATCGACAGGGTCGATGAGATCGAGGTCGGCCAGAGCAGCAACTTCGCCGCGGTGTTCTCCCGAGACGGAGCGGCACCCTTGTTCGTCAAGGGGGTCGAGGGTGTGTCGCCCGCGATGCGCTGGCTTCGGAACGAGGCCGAACTCGGCACGCTGGTGTCCGGCATCGCTCCGGCCGTGCACTTCGCCGCCGACATCGAGGACTGGCTGCTCGTCGGCTACGAATACGTCGCCGGCCGACGAGCCCGGCTCCAACCGGGCTCGTCGGATCTCACGCGAGTGGCCGAGACGGTCAACCGCATCGGCGATATCAAGGCGCCCGGACTCAAGCCCCTGGAACAGCGCTGGAAGTCCGCTTGGTGGCCCAAACTCGCCCAGGAGCGGCCGGAGATCGTCGGCGACTGGGACATCGGCGAGCTGACCGCATGGGAGCAGAAGGCTCCGGCGTTCACGGCCGGACGCTCCCTGCTGCATACAGATCTTCATGCCGACCAGTTCCTCGTCCCGGCGGCCGGAAATATCCGTGTCATCGACTGGGGTTGGCCCGCTCAAGGTGCGGCCTGGGTCGATCCCGCCTTCATGGTGATCCGCCTCATCGGTGACGGCCATCGGGCGATGGACGCCGAAACCTGGGCGAAGACGAGCACGCGCTGGAGCGAGGCCACCGAAGAGGAGATCACCGCGTTCGCCGTGTACGTCGCAGGGCTCTGGAGCTATAAGGCCGCCACCACCAGCAGGCTGGCACAGATCGCACGTGACTATGCCGGCTGGCGCCTGCGACCGCCGCACTGATTCGCCCGCCCCGAGTTCTAGCGCGTCAGCAGTTCTCGCAGCGCCTTCACCACCTCCGACGGTGATTCCTCGGCCATGAAGTGGCCCGTGGTGACCGTCCGGTGGTCCAGGTCCGTCGCCCACGCCCGCCAGAGTGCGACGGCGTCGTAGCCGAGCGCGGCACCCCAGTCCTGCTGGAGCACGGTGAGCGGCATGGCGAGCCGGTTGCCCGCTTCGCGATCCGCCGTGTCGTGCTCGACGTCGATTCCCGCCGACGCGCGATAGTCGGCGACGATCGAGGTCACCGCGTTCCGTGACGCCTCCAGATACGCGGCCCGGACGTCTGCCGGGATCGCGTCGCCGGGCCGCGTCCACGCGTCGAGGAAGTGGCCGAAGAACGCGTCGGGCGCGGCGCTGATCAGCTGTTCCGGCAGGCCGGGCGGCTGAGCCATCAGGTAGAGGTGGAAGCCGACAGTGGCGCTCGTGCCGTGCAGCACGTCCCACATGTCCAGGGTCGGCAGCACGTCGAGGATCGCGAGGTGGCTCACCTTGTCCGGGTGGTCGAGCCCGGCCCGCAGGGCCACCAGCGCACCCCGATCGTGCCCGGCGAGGGCGAACCGGTCGTGGCCGAAAGCCTTCGCGACGGCGACGACGTCGGCCGCCATCGAACGCTTCGAGTAGGTCTCGCCGGTGTCGGCGGGCTTGTCGCTTTCGCCGTATCCCCGCAGGTCAGGGCAGAGGACGGTGTGGTCCGCCGCCAGATCCGCCGCCACGTGCCGCCACATGAGGTGGGTCTCGGGGAAGCCGTGCAGCAGCACGATCGGGCTGCCCGTCCCGGCGACGGCGACGTCGAGTGCGACGCCGTCGGCCACGGGCACGCGCTGGTAGTCGAATCCGGTGATGCGCATGGGTACCTTCCTGGTCGTTTCCGTTGACCGCCAGCGTCCCGGACCCGAATCAGCACCCGGTCAGCGTCGGCCGAGCGGCCGGGGCACGATGATCACCGTCGGTGAACGAGGAGGTGGCGATGCGGTTCGGGGTGCTCGGCCCGCTCGTGGCCGAGGACGCGCGGGGCGACGTCGGGCTCAACGGCCCGCGGCACCGGGCGGTGCTGGCGAGGCTGCTGATCGCCCGCGGCCGGGTCGTGCCGGTGGAACGCCTGGTCGACGACCTGTGGGAGCGTCCGCCCGAAGGAGCTGTCGGCGCTGTCCAGACGTTCGTCGGTGCCTTGCGCCGCGCGCTGGAGCCGGACCGCGCGCCCCGTGAGCCGGCGCGGCTGCTCGTCACGGTCGGCCGCGGCTATGCCCTGCGCGCGGACTCCGTCGACGCCTGGGATTTCGAGGCCGCCGTCGCCACGGCCCGCGAACTGGTCGACGCCCGCCGGGCGGACGCCGCACTGTCGCAAGTGGACACCGCGCTCGCGCTCTGGCGCGGGCCCGCGTATGCCGGGTTCGCCGACGAGAGCTGGGCCCGTGGCGAGGTCTCCCGGCTGACCGAACTCCGTTCGCTCGCCGGGGAACTTCGCGCAGAGGCTCTCCTCACGCTCGGGCGGGCCGCCGAGGCGATCCCCGAGCTGGAGTCGCGAGTTCGTGAAAACCCGTTGCGGGAGAACGGTTCCCGGCTGCTCGCGCTGGCGCTCTACCGAACCGGGCGACAGGGCGACGCGCTGGCCGTGCTGCGCACCACGCGCGCACTGCTCGCCGACGAACTCGGTCTCGACCCGGGCGCGGGCCTGCGTGAGCTCGAGGCCGACATCCTGGCGCAGGCACCCCGGTTGGCACCGTCCGTGCCCAAGATCGCCGAGCGGCCGCTGATCGGCCGCGCCGCCGAGTTGGCAAGGCTCGAGGAAGCCGCGACACGGTCGCGGCTGGTGCTCGTCTCGGGAGACGCCGGGGTCGGGAAGACCGCGCTCGCCGAAGCGTTTTCCGCTCGCCTGGCCGCGCAAGGCTGGGCCACGGCCTGGGGGAGCAATCCCGACGACGAGGGCCTGCCACCCGCCTACGCGTGGAGCCGGATCCTGGCCACGCTCGCCGACGCCGGGCATGGCGCCGCGCCGACGGCGGGTCCGGTGACCGGTGATCCCATGACCGCGCGACGGCGATGGCATCGCGCGGTCGCGTCCTATCTGGCCGGCGCCGCGCCTCTCCTGCTCGTCCTCGACGACCTGCACTGGGCGGGTGAGGAGACACTGGCGTTGCTGACGTCGGTGCTCGCCGAGCCGGTGCTGATCGTCGCGACCTATCGCGGGACCGATCCGTCCGCCCGCTTGACGGAATTCCTCGGCCGGGCCGCGCGTGCCGAGCCGACGCGGATCTACCTCGGCGGCCTGCCCGAGACCGACGTCGCCGGCCTGATCCGCGTCACGACCGGGGAAGAAATCGATCCGGAAACCGCCGCGGTGATCCACCGGCGCAGCGGCGGGAACGCCTTCTTCGTCCGAGAACTCGCCCGCCTGCTGGCCTCCGAAGGCACTGCCGCGCTGGACGCGGTCCCGCCGGGAGTCCGCGACGTCGTCCGGCACCGGGTGGAGGCGTTGCCGGACACCGCCCGCGAGGTGGTGCGCCGGGCCGCGGTGATCGGCACGGACGTCGATCTCCGCCTGCTCGAAGCCCTGTCGGGGGAAACCGCGCTCGACGCGGCGGAAATCGCGGTCCGGCGCGGATTCCTGACCGAAACGGGGCCGCATCGGTTCCGGTTCTCGCACGCCCTCGTCCGGGACACGCTCTACCACGATCTCTCCCGGTCGCGCCGTGCCCGCGAGCACGGCAAGATCGCCGAAGCGCTGGAAGGCCTCCGCCCGGACGACGTCGATGCTTTGGCGCACCATTACGTGCTGTCCGAAGAACACGCGGGCCACGCCGCGCACTACGCGAAAGCCGCCGCGGAGAAGGCCGAAAGCCGTTTCGCGCAGGCGGAAGCGGCGAGACTCTGGGACGCCGCGCTCACCGCGTACGACCGCTCCGGAGCCACCGATACGGCGGAGCGCCTGGAGCTGATCATGGGCAAGGCCCGCGCGTCGGCCGTGTCCGGTGGCCTCGGCCAGTCCCGGCGGCATCGGGCCGAAGCGCTGGAACTGGCGGAAAAGCTCGATGATCCGCTCCTGACCGCGCGTGTGATCGGCGCCTTCGACATCCCCGCGATCTGGACCGAAAGCGACGATCCCGAACTGGCATCCCGGATCGCGGCCGCCGTCGAACGGACCCTCGCCGCGTTGCCCGCCGAACGGACGGCGGAGCGTTGCCGTCTGCTGGCCACGCTCGCCGTCGAACTGCGGAACGCGGGCGGGCGACGAGCTCGCGAGGCCGCGCGAGAAGCCGAGACGCTCGCACGGCGGCTCGACGACCCGGCGCTGCTGGCGTTCGCGCTCAACGCCCGGTTCCTGCAGTCCTTCGATCGCGCCGGGCTCGCGTCCCGGCGGGCCGGGATCGGCGCGGAACTGGTCGAGCTCGCCTCGCGGCACCGGCTGGTGACGTTCGAGGTGCTCGGACATCTCGTGCTGGTCCAGGCGAAGAGCGCGCTCGCGGATTTCGCGGCCGCGGACCGGCATGCGGAGTCGGCGGACGAACTCGGGGAGAAGTACGGCCTTCCGCTCGTCGCCGTGTTCACCCGGTGGTATCGCGCGATGCGGACCGCGATGAC
Source organism: Amycolatopsis sp. NPDC031561 (assembly GCF_055580625.1). Taxonomy (NCBI): domain Bacteria; kingdom Bacillati; phylum Actinomycetota; class Actinomycetes; order Pseudonocardiales; family Pseudonocardiaceae; genus Amycolatopsis; species Amycolatopsis sp. NPDC031561. Next base: position 92,366 of record NZ_JBVILA010000027.1, read on the forward strand.
CGGTCCCGGCGGGGAAGCCGCCTATCGTGCCGCGGCCGCAGGGCTCGCCGGTACGGCCATGTCCGGAGTGGACAACGGGATCCTCGCCCTCGCCCTGTTCTGCGACCGGATTCAGCGAGGCTTGCCGCGAGAAGCGGCAGAGGAGAGCTACGGCGCCTACGAAAGCTGGTGCCGCCCGGTACACCCGATCCCGGATTCGCCCCGGGACCTGTTGTACGAGGCCCGCACCTGCCTGCACGCCGTCGTCGCGATCGAAACCGGCGACCGGACGCTGATGGACCGCCTGTACACCGAACTCCTGCCCGCCGCCGACGAGATCGCCGGAGCCGGGAGCGGGATGCTCACCCTCCGCCCGGTCGCCGGCTACCTCGGTGACCTCGCCACCGCCCTGGGCCGCCACGACGCGGCCGCCGCGCACTACCGGCAGGCGCACGCCATCGCGGGCAAAGCCGGTTCACCGCACTGGGGTTAGCTCACTGCTCCCGCATGGCGCGGCGGATCTCGGCCAGTTTGTCCTTGGCCGCCTTGTCCCGGTCGGCGATCTTCTTGTCCAGCGACGCCACGTCTTCCTTGCCGCCCAAGCCCGCGAGTTCGGTCGAGCCCAGCGAGGTCGTGTACCGCTGTTCGATCCGGTCTCGCACGTGGTCGAACGAAGGCACTCCCGACTCGCTGTAGTCCGGGTCCGGAACCTCGACCGGCGGGGCCGGGGACTCTTCGACGATTTCGGCGTCGAGGATTTCCGGCTGCTTCTCCGGGCTGTTCTCACTCATGGTCGCTCCGTCCTTGCCGCCAGGGTACGGCTTCCGTCATCAAACCGAGCATGCCCGAGACCAGGCGCATCTGCTCGACCGTGCGGATGTCGGCCTCGACCAGCCGCGGCGAGCAGACCACGACGGCGAGCGCCTGCGCCCGCGAGAGCGCCACGTTGAGCCGGTTGCGGGAGAGCAGGAAATCCAGGCCGCGCGGCAGGTCGACCGCCGACGACGAGGTCATGGTGGTGATCACCACCGGCGCCTCCTGACCCTGGAACCGGTCCACGGTGCCGACCCGCACGCCGGGGTGCCCGGCCTGCTCCAGCGCGCGGGCCACGACGCGGGCCTGCAGGTTGTACGGGGCCACGACCAGGATGTCCTCGTCGCCGAGCGGCCGGGGCTCGCCGTGATCGGTCCAGGTGCGGCCGTGGAGTTCGGCGACGAGAGCGGTGACCGCCTCGGCCTCCTCGACCGACCGTGTCGTGTTGCCGTGGTGGTCGACCTCGGCGAGGTACAGACCCCCGTCGACCCCGTCGATCGCCCGCTCGGCCGCCGAAGGATGCGAATGCAGGCGGCCCGCGTAGGACAGCCGTGACACCGGTGAACAGACGGCCGGGTGCATCCGGCGGGTCTCGTCGAGGAAATAGCCGAGTTCGGCCGGGATGATGTCGGCCTCGCCGATCAGATGCCCCAGCGCGGAGGCCTCGGCTCCCGCGGGATGCGTGCCCTGCACGACCTGCGGCAACTGCTGCGGATCGCCCAGCAGCAGGAGGTTCTTGGCGCACATCGACACCGCGAGCGCGTCGGCGAGGGCGAACTGGCCCGCCTCGTCGATGATCAGCAGGTCGAACGGCTCGTCCCGGATCGCGGCGTTCGCGAACGTCCAGGCGGTGCCGCCGACCAGATGACCGGTGTCGTGTTCCTCGCGCCATTTCACCAGCGCCGGATTGGTCTTCGGCTGCTCCCAGGGCGCGGCCGGATCCGGGGTCCGCTTGGCGCGTTTGGCGCACGGCAGATCCGGCGCGTTCTTCAGCGCGGCGGACAGCACGTTCTCCACGGCCTTGTGGCTGGTCGAGGTGACGGCGATCGTCTTGCCCGCGCGGACGAGCTTCGCGATCAGCCTGCCCGCGAGATAAGTCTTGCCCGCGCCGGGCGGGCCTTGGACGGCGAGCGCGGAGCCGTCCAGCTTCTCGACCGCGTCGATCACCGTGTCGACCAGGTCGGTGCCCGGTTCCGGCAGGGTCGCGTCGTCACGCAGCCGGGGCGTCGTGCGCCGGAGCAGGTCGACGCCGGGATGAGCGGGCAGCGTCGGCAGCGCGTCGACGACCAGCCGGGCGAGGTCCGCGACCGCGTCGTCCTTGGGGGAGGGCCGCACCGGGCTCCCGGGCAGCACCGCGACGGGCCGGTCGGCGCTGGTCTCGTCGGGCTGGCAGCTTTCCTCGAGGGTCAGTTCGACGGCGGTGGCCGAGACGACCTTGGCGTCCCGCGCGGCGGCTCCGTAGCGCAGGCGGACGTCGTCGCCGGGGGCGAAGGGATGCGGCCGGTCCGGGTCGCAGCGAAGCGTCAACGACCGCTTCGCCTTGCGGACGCGGCCCGAAGGCGGCACCCATTCCCCGGCCTCCATGGTCACCGGGACGGCGCAGGCGTTGTCGGTCTCCAGATCGCCGAGCGGCGCGGCCAGCTGGCGGAAGTACTCCCACCACGCCGGATTCGTCTCGCGCCGGTGGTAGCCGACGGACGCGGCCAGCAGCGCGCGGGCACGGTCCTCACCGGTGAATTCGGCCGGATCGTCGGGCAGCCCGTCCAGCAGCGGATCGACCAGAGCGGCGAGCTGCGCGGCGCGTTCGGCGCGTTTCTGCGCGGCGACGTCCTCTTCGGTCTGGCGGAGCAGAGCGTCCACATCGGACTCTTCGGGCGGCTCGGCGAGCGCGATCCCTGCCTCCACGCGGATCTTGTGGAGGAACTGGAACAGCCGGAGCGTGGAGACACAGTCGTATTCGTTGTAGTCGCTGATGCCGCGCAAGACTTCGTCCGCGTGCGCTGTCTCGCCGGAGGCGGTGAGCGTCAGGTATTCCTCGTAGGCCTCGATGCTCGAAACCGCCGTCTTCACGTCGCCGTCGCGAGCCTCCGGCATGTACAGCGGTTCCAGGTACTTGATGGAATACGACCGCTGCGAGACCCGGAGTGCCTTGCGCACCACGGAGTACAGATCGACGAGCCCACCGCTGCGCAGCAGGTGGTCGACGGCGTCCTCACGGGTCCCGTGCACGGCGGCGAGCCGCTTGATCGCGGTGACCTCGTACGGGGCGTAGTGGTAGACGTGCGAACCGGGATGTTCCGCGAGCCTCGCGGTGGCGAAGTCGACGAACTCCTCGAAGGCCCGCTTCTCCTGCGACCGGTTGTGCGCCCAGAACGGCGTGAACGGAGTGCCGTCCTCGTCCGTCACGGCGCCGAAGAGGTATTCGAGCCCTTCGCCCGCAAGGGCGTAGGGATCGCCTTCCATGTCGAAGAAGACATCGCCGGGCGCGGGCGGCGGCAGTGTGGCCAGCGCGTCCGGATCGATGATCTCGTAGGCGATCTGCCCGGTGGCGTCCTGCCGGACCTGGATCGCGGCCTGGGCGCGCAAGGTGGTGAACGACGTCGTCGAGATGTCGCGCGGCCGGTCTTCCGGAGCGGCCTCCGCGAGCGCGTCGATGGTGCCGAGTCCGGCGGCGACGAGTTTGCGCCGCTGGTCGCCGCGCATCCCCGCCACCAGCGAAAGATCGCGATCGGCTTCGCGGGCGCTCGCGCAGTGGGCGGCGTAGGAGCAGCCGCCGCAGGCGGGCCGTTCGTCGGCCCACAGCGGGACCGGCAAGGTGGGCGGCCGGTTCCGCAGCCGGGCGCGGAGCCTGTCCACCAGCGGGAGGAAGTCGTCGACGCGGAACGAACGGGTGCTGTGGTCGCCGAGCAGCAGGTGCATCCGCGGTCCGGCCGGCCAGCCCGCCCGGCGCAGGGCGTCGGCGTACGTGGTCAGCTGGACCACGGCGGCGGGCTTCGCGTGCCGGGCCAGCTTCGTGTCGTACACCTCGTAGCGGCCCTCGTCGTCCCGCATCAGGAAGTCGGCGCGGCCGGAGAACTCGCCGTCGTGGAAGACCGCCTGGTAGATCACCGGGGCACCCGCCCGCAGCGCCTCTTCGGTGGCCTTCGCGGCGACGACCGGGTCCCGTTCGTCGATCTCGACGACGGCACTCTTCTCGCCGCGCAGCTTGTCCAGCGTCGCGGCTTCGTGGGCGCGCCCGTGGGTGACCGCCAGCTGATCCGGGCCGGAGCCCGGCCGCGGCGCTCCCGGGAGCCCGGCGGACAGCGCCTGGTTCAGGACGCTGCGGTGCTCGCATTCGAGCAGGTCGGCGAGATCGGACGGGGTGTACATCGCCCGGGAGTCTGACATGGACTCTCCGGCGGGCCACCCCGGCACGCCGGAGTCAGCCGGAGGTGTGGTCGAACTTCAGGTGCGAGGTGATCCGGTAGCAGTCGCCGCGGTAGATCGAGCGGGTGTATTCGATCACGTGGCCACCGGCGTCGCGGGTCGTGCGCTCGAACAGCAGCGCGGGGGAGTGCTGCGGGACGCCGAGCAGACCGGACTCGTCGGCGTCGGTGACGGTGGGCTCGATGACCTGCACGGCCGTCGCCGGGACGACCTCGTACCGCCTGCGGAGCAGTTCGTAGAACGAGCCGGACTCGAAGTCGGCGGCCGTGATGTCCGGCACGACCTCCCGGGGGACCAGGATCCGTTCGATCGCCATCGGCGCCTCTTCGACGACCCGGACGCGGGTGACGGCCACCAGCGGACGGCTGGGGGAGACCTCGAGCCGTTTGCCGAGCCGGGCACCCGCCGGGGTGACGGCGAAGTCGATCACCCGGCTGGTCCAGTGTCCTTCGGCGGGCGGGGCGAACTGCTCGCCGCCGGTGGCGGGCACGAGGTCCTGGGAGATCTTGCGCGGCGCGGTGAACGTGCCCCTGCCGTGCTCGCGGACGACGAGGCCGTCCCGCGCCAGTTCGTCGATCGCGGCTCGCAAAGTGGGGCGCGAGACGCCGATTTCGGTGCTCAGCGCGCGTTCCGACGGCAGGACCTCACCCGGCAGCCGCCGCTCGATGAGCTTGCGAAGCCGTTCCTTGACCTCTGTCCGCCGCATGACCTCAGCCTACCCAGTGGTCACCGGGAATTGGCTGGTGGACAAGTTGTCTAGACCTATTGACTTTACCACTTCACGGGGAGACCTTGAAAGAAGCTGACCAGTGGTAAAGGAGAGAGCGATGTCGAACTCGAAGAAGTTCCGTTTCGCCGCTTTGGCCGCGTTGTCGGTCGCCACGCTCGGGCTGGCGCCGGGGACAGCGAGCGGCTCGGCCGCGTGCGGGGCGCTGTTCGACGACTTCCACTACGTCTCGCACACCGACGGTCTGCTTTCCCAGCACGGCTGGCAAGTGCGCTCCGGCGGCGGTGGCCCCGGTGTCCCTGGCGCGCGGTGGGCACCGGAAGGCATCACGTTCCCGACGTCGGGCGGCGACAAGGTGCTGCAACTCGCCTCCACCACCGACGGCACGTCCGCGGGTACGACGCAGACCGAGATCATGCAGTCCGACCGGCGGTTCTTCGAAGGGACCTACGCGGCACGGATCCGCTTCTCCGACGCGCCGTCGTCCGGCCCCGACGGCGACCGGATCAACCAGACGTTCTTCACGATCAGCCCGCTGCGCTACGACAACGACCCGATCTACAGCGAACTGGACTTCTCGGAGTACCTGCCGAACGGCGGCTGGGGCGAGGCGGGGCCGGTCGATTTCCAGACCAGCTGGCACACCTACACGCCGGACCCGTGGTACGCCGAGAACAAGAGCGACAGCCAGCGCCGCAGCATCGACGGCTGGCACTCCGTGGCCGCGACCGTGTCCGGCGGCCATGTGCGGTACTACATCGACGGCGCCCTGGTGGCCGACCACGACCGCGGCGGGCCGTTCGACGTCTATCCGCGGCAGAACATGTCGCTGAACTTCAACCAGTGGTTCATCGACCTCACCCAGCACACCGGCGGCACGAGCACCTACCTCGAACAGGTGGATTGGGTCTACTACGCGAAGAACGAGGTCGTGACGCCGGCCGTGGCCGCCGGACGCGCCGCTTCGTACCGGTCTTCGGGTGTGCGGTTCGCCGACGATCTCGGGGGTTGTTAAATAGGCTCGGGGTTCTGCGGGAACGAGGAGTGCGGTGGACGAGCGTGATCGGCTGACGGAACGGTTCGAGGAGCATCGGACCAGGTTGCGGGCCGTGGCATACCGGATGCTGGGCTCCGCCAGCGAGGCCGAAGACGCCGTCCAGGACACGTGGCTGCGGCTCGCCCGGACCGACGCCGGGGAGATCGAGAACCTCGGCGGCTGGCTGACCACCGTGGTGGCGCGGGTGTGCCTGAACGTGTTGCGCTCACGCGACCACCGGCGCGAAGATCCGCTGGACGCCGCGTACTCCGAGCCCGCCGATTCCTCGGTCGATCCCGCCGCCGACGCGGTGCTCGCCGACTCGATCGGGCTGGCGATGCTGGTGGTCCTGGACACGCTGGCACCCGCCGAGCGGCTCGCGTTCGTCCTGCACGACATGTTCGCGGTGCCCTTCGACGAGATCGCCCCGCTGATCGATCGCACCCCGGCCGCCGCGAGGCAACTCGCGAGCCGCGCCCGGCGCCGCGTCCAGGGCCGTCCCGCCGCCGCGGAACCGGACCTCGCGCGACGGCGCCAAGTCGTCGACGCCTACCTGGCCGCCGCCCGCGGCGGGGACTTCGAAGCGCTCCTCGAACTGCTCCACCCCGACGTCGTCCTCCGTGCCGACAAGGCCGCGGGCCCCTCGCGCGCGCCGATCTTCCTGCAAGGCGCCGGTGTGGTGGCACGTGGTGCCGCGGCCGCTTCGGTGCGGGCGGCTGTCACTCAGCTCGCGCTGGTGAACGGCGGCATCGGACTCGTGATGGCCGACGAAGGACGTCCTTCGGTGGTGCTCGCGTTCACGTTCAAGGACGGGAAGATCGCCGAGATCGACGTCATCGCGGACCGGGACCGGCTGCAGGGCCTGGACCTGGCGATCGTGGACTGATCCTGGGTCCCGCATTTAGTCGACTGAATGCGGGACCCGCCACTCTCGCTCCCGGCTTAAGGTGATCCGGACGCCGCAGTCACGTCCGGGAGGCACGCATGTCGTTGTTGGCCCAGTTGACCACCGCCCTCACCAAGGGCGCGATCGAGGTCGTCGACCTCACCGCCCCGTTGAGCGCGAGCACGCCGATCCTGCGGCTGCCGGAGCCGTTCGCGAACACGATCCCGTTCGGGCTGGAGGAGATCAGCCGGTACGACGAACGCGGGCCGCGCTGGTACTGGAACAACATCCACACCGGCGAGCACACCGGGACCCATCTCGACGTCCCGGTGCACTGGCTGTCGGGCAAGGACGGTCACGACGTCTCCGAGGTGCCGTTGCGCTCGCTGGTCGCCCCGGCGGTGGTGCTCGACGCCTCCGCCCGCGCGGCGGAGGATCCGGACTTCCTGCTCTCCATCGACGACATTCGCGCGTGGGAGCGCGAGAACGGGCCCCTGCCCGACGGCGGCTGGCTGCTTTACCGCACGGGGTGGGACGCCCGGTCGCACGACCAGGAGACCTTCCTCAACAACGACGAGAACGGCCCGCATACGCCGGGAATCTCGGCGGAGTGCGCTCGCTGGCTCGCGGAGGAGGCGCCGATCACCGGGTTCGGCGTGGAGACCGTCGGCACCGACGCGGGACAGGCGATGGCCCTCGAACCGGCCTTCCCCTGCCACGAACTCCTTCTGGGCGCGGGAAAGCACGGCCTGACCCAGCTGCGGAACCTGGCGAGCCTGCCATCCACCGGAGCCCTGCTGGTCGTCAGCCCGCTCCCGATCGTCGGCGGCTCCGGCAGCCCCGCCCGGGTCTACGCGCTGGTCGAGCGGGCATGAAGGTCGCGGAGCTGGTCGGCCGCACCCTCGCGGAGCTCGGGGTGGGGACCGCGTTCGGGGTCGTCGGCAGCGGCAACTTCGAGGCCACCAACGGATTGCGGGCGGGCGGGGTGCGGTTCGTCGCCGCGCGGCACGAGGGCGGCGCGGCGAGCATGGCCGACGCGTACGCGCGGATGAGCGGCCGTGTGTCGGTGCTGAGTCTCCATCAGGGTGTCGGGCTGACCAACGCGCTCACCGGGATCACCGAGGCGGCCAAGAGCCGGACCCCGATGATCGTCCTGGCCGCCGACACCGCGGCGTCGGCGGTGCTGTCGAACTTCCGGATCGACCAGGACGCGCTCGCGACCGCCGTCGGCGCCGTGCCGGAACGCGTCCACGGCTCGGCGACCGCGATCGCCGACACCGTCCGCGCCTACCGGACGGCCTGGCAGCAACGCCGGACCGTCCTGCTCAACCTCCCGCTCGACGTCCAAGCCCACGAAGCGCCCGAAGCCGTCCCGGTTCCGGAAATCCCCGGCCCGGCGCCGATCCGGCCGGACCGGCAGGCGGTCGCGAAACTGGCCGACCTCCTCGCCGGGGCGCGGCGGCCGGTGTTCATCGCCGGCCGCGGCGCACGGGAGAGTTCGGCGCCGCTCCGCGAACTCGCGGAAGTCTCCGGCGCGCTGCTGGCGACTTCGGCGGTGGCACACGGCCTTTTCCAGGGTGATCCCTTCTCCGTCGGGATCTCGGGCGGCTTTTCGTCGCCCGCGGCGGCGGAGCTCATCGGAAACGCGGACCTCGTGATCGGCTGGGGGTGCGCGCTGAACATGTGGACCACGCGGCACGGCACGCTCCTCGGCCCGGACGCGCGACTGGTCCAGGTCGACGTCGACCAGGCCGCGCTCGGCGCGCACCGGCCGATCGACCTCGGTGTGGTCGGCGACGTCACCAGCACCGCCGCCGACGTCCACGCGGAACTCGGCACGCGTGGCCATGGCGCCGAGAGATCGCGAATCCCCGCGACGAGCTGGACCGACGTGCCGTATAACGACCTATCCGGCAACGGGAGGATCGATCCGCGCACCCTCAGCCGCCGTCTCGACGAGATCGTCCCGGAAGAACGCGTGGTCTCCATCGACTCCGGCAACTTCATGGGCTACCCGAGCGCGTACCTGTCCGTTCCCGACGAGAACGGTTTCTGTTTCACCCAAGCGTTCCAGTGCGTCGGGCTCGGCCTGGGGACGGCGATCGGCGCGGCATTGGCGAGGCCGGACAGGCTCCCGGTGCTCGGTGTCGGCGACGGTGGGTTCCACATGGCCATTTCCGAACTGGAAACCGCGGTACGGCTGCGGATCCCGCTCGTGGTCATCGTCTACAACGACGCCGCGTACGGCGCCGAGATCCACCACTTCGGCGCCGCGGACATGACCACGGTCCGGTTCCCCGACACCGACATCGCGGCGATCGGCCGGGGCTTCGGCTGCGACGGCGTCACCGTGCGGTCGGCCGGGGATCTGGCCGCCGTCACGGACTGGCTCGGCGGGCCACGGGACGCGCCGCTCGTCATCGACGCCAAGATCGCCGACGACGGCGGCTCGTGGTGGCTGGCCGAAGCCTTCCGCCACTGAACGCTAAACGCCCCAGTCCGGCCGCAGGGGCATTCCCGAGTCCCCGTCCGGACCGACCTTCACCCCGAGCACCTGGTGCAGTTCGATCTCCCGCCGCTCGAAGGCGAGGCGGCACGCGGCCATGTACAGCGCCCAGACCCGGCTCCGCCCGGCGCCCGCTTCGGCGACGGCCTCGTCCCAGTTCGCGTCGAGGTTGGCGCACCACGCGCCGAGGGTGGTGGCGTAGTGCTCGCGCAGGTTCTCCGAGTGCCGCACCTCGAGCCCGCTGTCGTGCATGGCGGTGGCGATCTCCCCGACGGACTCCAGCTCGCCGTCGGGGAAGACGTACCGGTCGATGAAGCCGCGCGAACTGTGCGCGACGGAGGTGTCCGGATTGGTGATGCAGTGGTTCAGCAGGCGGCCTTGCGGCTTCAGCTTCCCGGCGAGGAAACGGAAGTACGACGGGAGGTTCCGCGCGCCGATGTGTTCGGTGAGCCCGATCGACGACACCGCGTCGAAGCCCGTTTCGGTGACGTCGCGGTAGTCGAGGTGCCGGACCTCGGCCCGGTCCGCGAGCCCCTTGGTCACGATGTCCTTCTGCGCCCACTGCGCCTGCTCGCGCGAAAGGGTGACGCCGAGCGCCTCGACGCCGTAGTGCTCGACGGCGTGTTCGACCATCCCGCCCCAGCCGCAGCCGACGTCCAGCAGCCGCATCCCCGGCCGGAGGCCGAGTTTCCGGCACACCAGGTCGAATTTGTGCGCCTGCGCCTCTTCCAGCGAGGATTCGACGGACGGATACGCGGCGCAGGTGTAGGCCATCGACGGACCCAGCACCAGTTCGTAGAACCGGTTCGAGACGTCGTAGTGGTTCGAGATCGCGTTGCTGTCGCGCGTCTTGGAGTGCCGCAACCCGTCGAGGCCGCGCTTGAGCCTGCTCGGCAGTTCCTCGGCGGGCGGGGCGACGCGGCGCAGATGCGTGGGGCCGAGTTTGCGCAGCAGCCACACCCGGTCGGCGGGGCTGAGCTGGTCGACCTGGGCCACGAGCGCGCGCAGTGCCGTGTAGAGGTCACCGTCCACATCGAGCGCGCCCGCGACATAGGCGCGCGCGAGCCCGAGGTCTCCCGGGGACGACATCAGATACGTCAGCGCCAGCGGTGACCGCACGTGGATCGACACCGGTGCGTCCGCCGGGCCGCTCGCGCTGCCGTCGTAGCCGGTGATGGACACCGCGGCGCTCGGGCCGAGCAACCGCTCGAAGATCTTGCCGACGGTCGTCGTCTCAGCCATGTTCGTCTCTCTTCTTCCCGTCCCGGGTCACCGCCGCCGCACGCATTTCGCGTACAGGTCGAGGAGGCGGCCGTCCGGGTCGTAGGTCGTCTTCAGTTTCCGGTAGGCGTCGCCGTTGTACAGCCGCCAAAACTCGTCTTCGGTATAGAAACTGTCGGAGTACAGCGATTTCCGCCCGCCGAGTCGCGTCACTTCGGCCTCGATCAGCCGATTGTGCGTATCCGGCCCCTCGCCGGGGTCCAGCGGGACCGCGGACCAGAAGCCGAAGTTGACGTACAGCGTTTCGGGGTCCATTTCGTACAGCGGCGAGTTCACGCCGCCCGGCCGCTGCTTCAGCGGGCAGATCCACACCGGGCTGATCGGGATCTCGCGGCGGAAGAAGTCCAGGAACTCCGCGGCCCGCGACAGCGGCACCTCGATGTCCTGGACGACGGTCTCCTCCGGGGGAAGCCGTCGCAGCTTGAGGAGTTTCGCGGCGATCCCGAACCGGCGGTCGAGCGCCACCAGCTTCCAGTAGACCGATGATCGCAGCAGTTTCCTGCCCAGCAGCAGCCGGGGGAGCCTGCTCTGGACACCGAACGCGCGGGAACACCAGAACCAGTCCGTGTCCCAGCGCCACAGGTAGTCCCGGACGCTCAGGTGGTCGGTCTCGCGTTCGCGGATCGACTTGTAGTAGATGTCGAGCCAGGTGTAGTCGCTGGTCGCGGGCGCCGAGGTGGTGAACGTGCCCAGCGTCACGTACTGCTCGCCCGGGCCGAAGACGGTCCCGTCCACGAAGTCGGCGGACCCGCTGCGGCAGGCCTCGCCCAGCGCCGCGAAGTACTCCTCGGTGTCGTCGTACCGGACATGGTCGAGCCGCACGTACGGTTTGACCGGCTCCAGCTCGATCTTCAACCGCAGCGCGTAACCGAGCGTGCCGTACGAGTTCGGGAAGCCGTGGAACAGTTCGCTGTGCTCGTTGTCGGCCCGCGCGACGACGATCCGGCCGTCGCCGGTGAGCAACTCCAGCTCCAGCACCGACTCGTGCACGAGTCCGTTGCGGAACGAAGAGGACTCGATGCCGAGGCCGGTGACCGCGCCGCCGAGCGTGATCGTCTTGAGCTGCGGCACGACCAGCGGCATCAGCCCGTGGGGCAGGGTCGCGTCCACCAGCTGCTCGTAGGTGACCATGCCCTCGACGTCGGCCGTGCGAGCCAAGGGATCGACGTCGAGGACGTGCGTGAACCCGGAGACGTCCAGTCCCGGGGTGCTGGTCGCCGTCCGCGCCCGGAACAGGTTCGATGTCCGCTTCGCCAGCCGGATCGTGCCGTGCAGGCCCGCCAGCTGAGCGCGGAGCGCTTCGGCGCGCGCTTCGTGCTCGGCGAACCGGACCAGGCGGGCCGTCGCTCGGGTTCCGCCGTCGCCGCTAGCCATTCCTGATCGCCATCAGCTCATCGTGCCCCACGGAACCGCGCGGCGCAGCTCTTATTTCGCTACCTCAGCCGAGACAGCGGGACCGCGTCCGCCATGGCGGTGAAGCCCTTGTCCCCGGGGTGGAGGTGATCGCCGGAGTCGTACTCGGGTTTCATCCGCTGCGGGTCGGCCGGATCGCGGATCACCGCGTCGAAGTCGATGTGGCCGTCGAAGAGCCTGCTGGTCCGGATGAACCGGTTGACCGCCTGCCGGGTCTCCTCCAGTTGTGGCGTGTACGAGCCCCAGCCCTTCCATGGCGTGATCGTCGCGCCGAGCACCCGCAGGCCGCGGTCGTGCGCCCTCGTCGCGATCTGCTTCAGCGCCGAGATGATCTTGTTCGGATCGGCCTGGTGCGGCGTCTGCTGGATGTCGTTGATGCCCTCGAACACGATCGCCGTCCGCGCGCCGGACTGGGCCAGCACGTCCCGGTCCAGCCGGGCCAGCGCGTTGACGCCGTAGTTGCCGCCGTCGAGCAGGAGCCGGTTCCCGCTGATCCCGGCGTTGAGCACGCCGGTATCCCGGCTGATCTTGTCGGCGAGCTGATCGGGCCAGCGCAGGTTCGCGCCCCACGTCGAGTTCGCCCCGTCGGTGATCGAGTCGCCGATCGCCACGACACTGCCCCGCAGACCGGGACCCCGGACATCCACTCCGGACACGTAATGCCAGACCGCGGTCTTCTCCGGGAACGCCGCGGCCGACTCGTCGGCGGCCTTGTCGCCGTTCCGGGTGAAGTAGGAGTTCTGCATGGCCAGCGGGTGGTAGGTGACCGGACCGGACGGGGTCGGGGTGTACGTGGTCACCAGGAGGTCGCCGTCCCTCGGCACGGTCAGCGCCGCGCCGTCGCTGACGATGTCGGCGCCCGGCGGCACGGTGACCTCGCCGTCGCCGCCGAAGGTCAGCGTGCGCATCGTGCCGGGGACCGCCTGCGGCGTGTCCGGGCCGGCGGCGACCGCGACGGTCACCCGGCCGAACAGCACCGGCGTCCGGCCGAAGGCGTTGGACAGCCGTACGCGCACCTCGCGCCCGCCGGCGCTGGTGTGCACGATGTTGCGGATCGAGAAGTTCGGGTAGCCGTTGTCGGTGCCCGCCACCCCGGCCGCGGGTGCGGCCGCCCAGGTGCCCACCCAGCCGCTCGTGGCGGTGCTTACCCCGCTTTCCACCGGGACGGCGGGAGCCGCCGCGGCGGCTCCCGGTACCACACCCAGCAGCAGAATCGCCGCCACCAGCAGGTTTCTTCCGCGGTCCAGTCGCATGTCGGTCACGCCTCCACCCAGTCGACTCCCTTCATCGTCAGGGAATCACCGACAGCCGGTCAATGCGCCGGAGAGGACAGGTTTCTGTCGGTGGGCCGGGCTAGGGCGTGTTTCATGAGGCTGTTCGCGGTCTCCGCGCCCAGGTGGCCCCTGACGGCACAGGCGGATGCGGCCGAGTACGACCCGGTACGAGGCCGATCCGCCCGCACCGTCAGGAACCACCTGGATCACGAAGCCCATCGAACAGCCTCATGAACACGCCCTAGTGTTCCCGTATGACGCCTGCCGCTCTCGAGAAGCTCTGTCTCGGCTTCCCCGGTGCCCGCGCGGAGTTCCCGTTCGACGAGCATTCGAGCGTGTTCAAGGTCGCGGGCAAGATGTTCGCGCTCAGCGCGCTCAAGGCGAAGCCACTGCGCGTCAGCCTCAAATGCGAGCCCGACCTGGCCGTCCGGTTGCGCGCCGAACATCCGGCGATCATCCCCGGCTACCACCTGAACAAACAGCACTGGAACACCGTCGAGCTGGACGGTTCGCTGACCGACGGCTTCGTCCGGGAGATGGTCGAGGACTCCTACGACCTCGTGGTCGCGGGTCTGCCGAAGCGGGAACAGGAGAAGCTGAAGTGGGTCGCGCTCAGCCAGGAGTGAGCGCCAGGGTTTCATCCGGATTTCATCGGCCCGTGCCACCCCGGCCTCCTACCGTGGGCGGAGACGGGTGCCGCCCGCCGCACGATGACGCGCTTCCCGGTACTTCCTAGGCTGATGCCCGTGCTGGAGATCTTGGTGGATCGGTTCCGGGCACGGGTGCAGGTCAGTCTCACCCGTGCCGGACTGAGCCTGCCCTGGTGGGGGGCGTTGTGCGCGAGCGCGGTGAGCTTCGTGTTCACGACGGTCGCGCTGGTGCAACGGGACGCTCTCCTGCCGCCGCAGCCGATCGCGCTGGCCGGACTGATCGTGATCGCGCCGTCGGTGATCTGGACGATCACCGACTGGATCATGCCGTGGGTGCGGATGACCGCGCTGATCGTCGCGGCCTCGATTCTGCTCCTCCAGCCGGTACTCCCGGATTTCGCGCCGTTGCTGCTGCTGGTCGCGGCCACCGAGGCGGGCAGTGTCCTGCGGACGACCTGGGGAATCGCCCTCGTCACCGTCGCGGGCGAGACGGTTCTCGTCGTGGCGGGGATCTGGGGCGGGCTGGTCGGCGGGCCGGTGTACATGGTCGCGATCCTGCTGGGCCTCAGCGGCGGGCTCATGGTCCGCTGGTACACCAGGGTGCTGGACGCCGAACGCGTCAACCGGGATGCTTCCCGTGACAAGGCCTTGCTGGCCGAACGGCAGCGGATCGCACGCGAGGTGCACGACGTCGTCGGCCATTCGCTCAGCATCACGCTCCTTCACCTGACCGGGGCCCGGCGCGCGCTGCAGCAGGACCGTGACGTCGACGAGGCGATCGAGGCGCTCACCGAAGCCGAGCAGGTGGGACGGGCCGCGATGGCCGACATCCGCCGCACGGTCGGCCTGCTCGCCGACACCCCGTCGGGCTCCACCCCGCTGCCTGGGGTGGAGGACATCGCGACGCTGGTGGAACGCACCCGGGTCGCCGGACTGGCGGTGCGCTATACACAGGAAGGCGACCTCGGCCGGGTAGGCGCCTCGGAAGGATTGGGCCTCTACCGGATCGTGCAGGAATCACTCGTCAACGTTGTCAAACACGCCCCCGGCGCGACCGCGGAGGTCCGGCTGAACGCCGGCCGGTCGGGCGCGAAGCTCGTCGTCAGCAACCCTCTCCCCGCCGCCGCCCGGCGCACGTCCGAGGACGGTTCGGGACTGGCGGGGATGGCCGTCCGCGCGGCCCAGCTCGGCGCCAAGCTCAGTGCCGGGCCCAATGGCAGGCAGTGGGTCGTGGAGGTCACCGTGCCGGGAGCCAAGCCGTGACCGCCGCCGAGATCCGGGTGCTGCTGGTCGACGACCAGGAGCTGGTCCGCTCCGGGCTGCGGCGCATCCTGCGGCGCCGCGACGGGTTCGTCATAGCGGGGGAGTGCGGAGACGGCTCGGAAGTGCCGGCGGCGCTGGCCGCGAACGAGGTCGACGCCATCGTGATGGACCTGCGGATGAAGAACGTCGGCGGGGTCGAGGCGACCAGCAGGCTGCGGCGGTCCGGTGGTCATCCGCCGGTGCTCGCGCTGACCACCTTCGACGACGACAACCTCCTGGCGGACGCGCTGCGGGCCGGTGCCGCGGGTTACGTCCTCAAGGATTCCCCCGCCGAAGACCTGATCCGGGCCGTGCGCGCGGTCGCCGCGGGCGACGCCTGGCTCGACCCCGGGGTCACCGGCCGCGTGCTCGCCGCCTACCGGCAGGCCGCCGGGAACGGCAGCGGCGGACGTTCGCCCGAACTGCTGACCCCGAGGGAACAAGACGTGCTCCGGGCGATCGGCCGCGGGCTGACCAACGCGGAGATCGCCGCGACACTCGTGATTTCGGAGGTGACCGTGAAAAGCCACATCGGCCGGATCTTCACCAAGCTGCAGCTGCGGGACCGGGCGGCCGCGATCGTCTACGCGTTCGACCACGGGATCGTGGTGCCGGGCTAGCCATGCGAAACGAAGGGGGGAACATGCAGGACTCGCGGCTTCGGTTCGAGGTGCTCGGCCCGTTGCGGGCCTGGCAGGGGGAGACACGGCTGGACCTCGGTCCGGTCCGGCAGCAGGCCGTGCTGGCCGCGCTGCTGCTGCGCCCGGACGTGACCGTCAGCCATTACGAACTCACCGACGGGCTCTGGGAACGGCCGCCGGAGTCGAACGTGCTGCCGGTGTACGTCCGGCGGCTGCGGCAATGCCTGGACACCTCCGGGCAGAAGCCTCGGGACTCGGTGATCGTGTCCGACCGCGGCGGCTACCGGTTCGCCAGCGGCGGGGTGCGGCTGGACGTGACGAGGCTGGAGGAGATCGCGGTCGTCGCGGCCGCGGCCGAGGAGACCGGCGACTTCATCACCGCGGTGGACACCTTCGCCGAAGCGCTCCGGCTGTTCCATGGCGAGCCGTTGACGGGACTGCCCGGCGCGTTCGTCCAGGGCGAGCGGCGACGGCTGGAGGAACGCAGGCTCCTGTTGCTGCGCCGGAAACTGCGGGCACAGCTGAAACTCGGCCGATTCGAAGAGGTGATCGGCGAGCTGTCGGCGCTGGTGTCCGCTGACCCGCCGAGCGAGCCGCTGGCCGCGCTGCTGATGCGCGCGCTCTACGGCGGCGGGCGCCAGGCGGAGGCGCTGGAGGTGTTCACCGACGTCCGCGAGCGGCTGGTGGAGCAACTCGGCGTCGAGCCGGGCGAGGAACTGCGGCAGGTGCAAGAGGCGGTGCTGCGCGGGGACGACGCGCTGCTCGGGGTCTCTCAGCGCCGCGAGACGCCGCGCCGGATCCGCAACGAGCTGCCCGCCACCAACGGGGAACTCGTCGGCAGGGACCGGGAACTCGCGCTGCTCGTCGAAGACGGCGACCCGGAGTCCGTCTCGGTCGACGCCGTCGACGGCGTCCCAGGCGCGGGGAAGACCACGCTCGCGGTGTGCGCGGCACACCGGCTTCGCGAGTCCTATCCGGACGGTGCGTTGTTCGTGGATCTGCACGGGTACACCGAAGGTCGCGAGCCGGTGACGCCGGAGCGCGCCCTGCGGCGGTTGCTGCGCGCCGTCGGTGTCGAAGACCGCGTCATGCCGGACGATCTCGACGAACTGGCCGCGTCGTGGCGGGCGGCGACAGCGCAACTGCGGTTGCTGCTGGTACTCGACAACGCCGAGTCCGCAGGGCAGGTGCGGCCGTTGCTGCCGTCCGGTCCGGGCAGCCGGGTGCTGGTGACCAGCCGCCGTCGTCTGTCCGGTTTGGACGCGGACCGCCGCGTCTCCCTCGGCGCGCTGGGCCTCGAAGCCGCGGAACGGCTGCTCGGCCGCATCGTGGGAGCGCCGAGGGCCGAGGGCGAGCGGTTCGCCGTGCGCGCGCTCGCCGGACTGTGCGGGCGGCTGCCGCTCGCGTTGCGGATCGCGGGCGCCCGGCTGCAGAACCGTCCGATGTGGACGTTCAAGGACCTGGTGGACCGGATGTCGGACGACGAGCGGCGGCTCGGCGAGCTGACCGCGGAAGACCGCAGCGTCGAGGTGGCACTGCGCCTGTCGTACGAACAACTGCGGCCCGTCGAGCAACGCGCGTTCGGCGTGCTCGGCCTGACCCCGACCCCCGAATTCGACCGGCTTTCGGTCGCCGCCCTGCTGGACTGCTCACCGGCGGAAGCCGAGCGGCGGCTGGAAAGTCTCGTCGACGCGAGCCTCCTGCAGGAACCGGCGAGCGGCCGCTACCGGTTGCACGATCTGGTGGCCGTCTACGCACGGCGGCTCGCCGGGGGACTGCCCGGCGACGTCGTCGAAGAAGCCCGGAAACGGGTGTACGGCCTGTACCTCGGCGCCGCCCGCCGGGCGAGCGAATGGGGTGTCGCACGATTCCCGGTCGAATCCGGCGGCGGACCGTTCACCGGGCAACGCGACGCCTCCGCCTGGCTGGACGCCGCCGGCGACCTGCCCGAAGTGGTCACCCAAGCGGCGGAGGCCGGGCTGGACGGCCTCGCGTGCTCGATCGCCGAGGGGCTGGTCGACTATCTCGCGCGCCAGCAGCGGTACCACGAATCCCGGACGGCACTGCAGATCGCGCTGCCCTTGGCCGAACGCGCGGAGGACGGGCGCCTGGTCTCGTCGCTGCGGTTCTGCCTCGGCTACGCGTACGCCATGCAGGGGCAGCTCGACCGGGCGCGCGGCTGGTTCGACGACGCGCTGCGGGCGGGCCAGACCTCCGGCGACCGCGGGGTGGAGGCGCGGGCACTGGGCGGGCTCACCATGGCGGATCTGATCGCGGGGCGGCACGATCTCGCGATCCCCGGCATGCGGCGGGTGATGATCTTGGCCGAGGAAGTGGGGGACGACTGGCTGGCCGAACGGACATTGTCCGCGCTCGGCTATCTCGCCTACCTGCAGGGGGAGCACGAAGAAGCGCTCGTCCACCTCGGCCGCGCCCGTGACCTGAGCGAGGAGATCGGCAGCCCTGGGATGCTGGCGAGGGTGCTGTGCCACAGCGGCACCGTCCGGCTCGAAACCGGCAGGTTCGCCGAAGCCGTGCTGGATCTCCGGCGTTCGGTCGAGCTCGCCGAGGAGACGACGGACGGCCTGCTGATCGCGACCAGCCTGGCGCGCCTCGGCGCGGCGGAACTGGAACTCGGGAATCTCGGCGAGGCGTTCGAACTGCAGCGGCGGGCGCTGGCGGCGGTCACCGAGGAGACCATCGTCGGGATGGAGTCCGAGATCCGCAACCGGCTCGGCCGCACCCATCTCGCCGCGGGCGATCCGGCGGCCGCCCGCGAGTATTTCGAATGGGTGCTGACCACCATCGGACCCGACGGTGATTCCGAGCAACGGGCGCTCGCCCTGGAAGGTCTGGACCTCACCAGACAGTCGGTACACCGGCGTTGACGATCGTGAAGCGGTGTCCCGCCATACTCGTCCGCCACCGGGTGAAGTAGGCGTCAGCGGCATCGGTCACGTGGCTCCCGGCACGGACCTCGTGGACGACGCACGCCCAGTCCGCGGCGTCGCACAGCACCAGTTCCCGCGGCGCCCCGCGCTTCCGGAGCACGGACGAGCACAGGGCGCCGCGCCTTCCGACGTTGCCGTCGTCGAGACAGCGGCCGAGGTCGTCGACGGCCTGGGCGGCGGTCTCGAACAGCGTCCACCGGTACCGGGGCGACGGGCGGCCGTCGGCCCACGGGGTGAAGAACGCCGCCCAGCTCCAGCCCGGTCCGAAGACCCCATCCCGTTCCCCGGGACTCGGCCGGTCGTCCCGGGGCATCACCATGTTGTACGGGGTCCGGCTCGCCGGGCTCATGCACGTCTCCTCGAGGACCTCCGGTCCGCCGGTGCGGATCCGTGCTCGGAACCGTAAGGCGGCGCCATGAAATCCGGATGAAACGCTTGTGTCGGCCTAAATGTGCGGTACCGCGGTCAGGTGCCGTCCGTTGAGCGGCTGGGGCGCGCGGGCGTTGCCGTCACCGAACAGGCCCTGGAACCGCGCGATCGTCGCCGGGGAGACGGTCCGCTCGGACATCAGGAACCACTGCACGCCTTCGGTGAACGGGGCCGTGGTGAGCGAGCCCTCGTACCGGAGCGTGCCGCGGTTGCGGGGCAAGAGCGTGTCGAGGTCGAAGTCCGCCAGCGCCACCGTTTCGCCGCACTCCGGCGCGAGCTTCGCCAGGACACGGTCCATCGGCGACGCGGCGCCCGCGCGCAGGGGCACGCCGATCACCAGCAGCTTCCCGGCGGCGCTGCGGTGCACGAAATGCATTTCCAGCGGATCCGTCCTGCCCTGGAAGCGGTGCTCGGACGGGGTGTGGAAATGGAACTGTTCGAGCTCGTAGCGGACCCCGGCGAGCGTGACGTGCCCGGTGCCGGGCCTGACCACGGCCTCCTCGGTTTCTTCGTGATTTCTCGTACTGCATCCGTTGGTGTCCGACGCGTCCTTTCGGACGTATTCCAGGTCCAGATCCGAATGGCCGTAGAAGACGTTCAGTCTCGGCGACGCGGGGTCGAACCGGATCGCGCCGGGTGAGATGTCGACCGGGCTCTGTGCAGGCTGCCGCGACTGGGCGGTGCCGCCCGCGGTGAGCAGGAATCCGGCGAGGGCGACGGGAACGACGAATGCGACAAGGCGCCTGCGTGTCACGCTTGAACCTTTCGTGGTCCGGATGAACTGTGATCATCCGGACAAAAGCCGGCCGCACCTCATGAGTGGTGCGCGCGAGAAGAACACATCTTTTTCCTGTGCCGAAAAATGTGCAAGTCCCCTGAGTAGGGCAATTTCCGACATATTCCCTCCTTTCGTGCGAAAGGGAGCGTGATTTGTGCCGGACCTCCGCGAAAGATTCACTGTGCGCAGCCGGGAGGGCACCCGTAGTATCCGGGCGTGCCGATCTTGTCCGTGCTCCTCAGTCTGGTGGCCCTCTTTCCCGCCGTGGACCCGGTTCCGCGAACCGGCGCGTGCGCCGGAACGGAGGGGGTGACCGTCGCGGTGGGCATGGAGGCCGGGGTGCTCGTGCGCTGCGTGCCCGGCTCACCCGGCGACGTGCGGACCGCGCTCGAGCGCTCCGGGCTCGCCGTGCACTTGGGGAGCGGAACCGGGCCGTACGGGGATTCCCGTTACGTCTGCCGCGTCGAAGGCTTGCCCGCCAACGATCCCTGTACCGGTCATCGGGACGGCGCGCCGTTCTGGAAGGTGTGGCGGGTCGGGCTGGATCCCGTCGCCTGGCGGGAATCCCGGACGCAGGGCGGGCCCGGCGCTGTCCGGGTCTGCGCGGGCGGGCTCGTCGGGTTCAGCTTCGGGACCAAGACTTCGCAGATGACCGTGGCGCCCGAGCAGGTCGTCACCACGCCCGGCTGGCTCCCGCCGCCGTGCTGACGACTCAGGTCGCCGGGACGATGAGGGAAGCCATCACCTTCGGGATCAGTTCGCTCACGAACCGCCCGTCGCCGGGCAGTTCGGTGCCTTCCAGCAGGTAGTTCTGCAGCCCTTGCTCGTAAAGCGCGACCAGGACGAGTACCGCGTCGTCCGGTGAGATCGTCAGTTTCCGCTCGATCCGGTCGAGCGCGCCGACCAGTACCTTGGCCAGTTCGGTGTGGAAGTACCGGAACGCGGCGCCGATCCGATCGCGGATCTCCGGCTGCCGCAGGCCCTGGGTGCGGAATTCCGCGCACAGCAGGTACCAGTTCTTGTCCGCGCTGAGCGCGACCATGAACAGTTCGGCGATCCGCCCGAGCGCGGGGGAGAGATCGTCGTGCGCGTCGACGACGGTCTCGCCGAGCACGCTTTCCGTGGCGTCGTGGAAACGCTCGAGCCGGACCGCGGTCTCCTCCTGGAACAGGGTCAGGAAGAGATCCTCCTTCGAGCTGAAGTTCGAGTAGAAGGCGCCGCGGGTGAAGCCGGCGCGCTCGCAGATCAGTTCGACCGGGGTGTCCCGGATGCCGCGTTCGGAGAAGGCCTCGTACGCCGCGTCGATCAGCCGTCGGCGGGTGTCCGCCCGGCGCCTGGTCATGGTGACGCCCCGCTCCTCGGTCATCTCGCCATTCTCCCGTATGCGCCCGGTTCACCCGGCTGTGGGACAGGATACATCGTGAATCGGATACAGAGTGTATTACGATACGCCCTGTATCCAACGAGTGCCGGGAGCCGATCGTGTCGTCATTCCTCTACCGCCTCGGCAGGCTGGCCGCCCGTGGACGCGTGCTCGTCACCGCGTTGTGGCTGGTGGTGCTGTGCGTCGCGGGCGGGGCGGCGCTGCTGTTCGGCCAGGGCACCGACGACACGTTCGCGATCCCCGGCTCCGAATCCCAGGAGGCGCTCGACCATCTCGGCCGGGTTTTCCCGCAGGTGAGCGGGACTTCGGCACAACTGGTCGTGCTCGTCCCCGAAGGACAGCGGGCCGACGCCGCCGCCGTTCGCGACGCGGTCGGCGCCGTGGTGCCCGGGCTGACCAAGGCGCCGCAGGTCTCGACGGTGGTGAATCCTTTCGACGCCAACGTGCACGACGCGGTGTCGAAGGACGGTCGCGCCGCCTTGGTCACCGTGCAACTCGACGTCGGGCTGGCCGACATCGAGCCGTCGACGCGGACCGCGCTCGCCGGGGTCGCGCAGGATCTGGAGAACCGGATCGGCCAGGGCACCGAGGTACTCACCGGCGGCGACGCGTTCTCGGACAAGGTGCCGAAGCTCAGCCCCACCGAGGGGATCGGCCTCGTCATCGCGCTCGTGGTGCTGCTGATGGTGTTCGGTTCGTTCATCGCGGCGGGAATGCCGTTGCTGACGGCCATCCTCGGCGTCGGTGTGTCGGTGGCGCTGGTCTACGCGGCGACCTCGGTGGCGACCGTGTCCTCCACGGCACCGATGCTCGCGGTCATGCTCGGGCTGGCCGTCGGCATCGACTACGCGCTCTTCCTGCTTTCCCGGCACCGCGATCAGCTCGCCGAGGGACTCGAAGTCGAGGAGTCCATCGCCAGGGCGACCGCGACCGCGGGATCCGCCGTCATCTTCGCCGGCCTCACCGTGGTGATCGCCCTGCTGGGTCTGTTCGTCGCCAGGATCCCGTTCCTGACCACGATGGGCGTCGCGGCGGCGGGCGGGGTCGCCGTCGCGGTGATCGTGGCCATCACCCTCATCCCCGCGCTGCTGGGTTTCGCCGGTGAGCGGCTACGGCCCAAGAAGCCGAAGAAGTGCAAGCGCAAGAAGAAGGCCCGTTTCAGCCTGCGGTGGGTCCGGCTCGCCACCAAGTCGCCGTGGTTGACGATCGCGCTGATCGTCGGCGTGCTCGCGGTGGCCTCGGTGCCCGCGCTGGATCTCCGGCTCGCCTTGCCGGACAACGGAACCGACGAGGACGGCACCCCGGCCCGCGTCGCGTACGACGTCGTCGCCGAGCATTTCGGGCCAGGGTTCAACGGCCCGCTGATCGTCACCGCGGACATCCTGTCGACCACCGATCCGGTCGGGATCACGAACGGCATCGCCGACGACATCCGCCGGGTGCCCGGCGTCGCCGTCGTCCCGCTCGCCACGCCGAACCCCAAGGGCGACACCGCGATCATCCAGGTCGTGCCCACGACCGGTGCCTCGGACGAGGCGACCGGCGAGCTCGTCGAGCGGTTGCGGTCGATGGAAGGGCGGTTCCAGGACCGGTACGGCGTCCAGACCGCGGTCACCGGGTTCACCGCCGTCGGCATTGACGTGTCCACGCAGCTCGGCAGCGCGCTGCTGCCGTTCGGCATCCTGGTCGTCGGGCTTTCGCTGGTACTGCTGGCGATGGTGTTCCGCTCGGTGCTGGTGCCGCTCAAGGCCACCTTCGGCTATCTGCTCTCGATCGGCGCCGCGTTCGGTGCCACGTCGTTCGTGTTCGGGCAGGGGCATCTGGCCGAGGCGCTGGGCGTGACCCGCACCGGCAGCGTGATCAGCTTCCTGCCGATCATCCTGATGGGTGTCCTTTTCGGACTCGCCATGGACTACGAGGTGTTCCTCGTCTCCCGGATCCGGGAGGACTACGTCCATCACGGCGACGCTCATAAGGCGATCGAGACGGGTTTCGTGTCCGCGTCGAGGGTCGTGACCGCGGCGGCGGTGATCATGCTGGGTGTGTTCGCCGCGTTCGTGCCCGACGGCAGCGCCACGATCAAACCGATCGCGTTCAGCCTGGCGGTCGGCGTGTTCGTGGACGCCTTCCTGGTGCGGATGACCCTGGTTCCGGCGATCCTCGCACTGCTGGGGCCGCGCGCCTGGGGCCTGCCGCCGTGGCTGGACCGCAAACTCCCCGTGTTCGACGCCGAGGGCGACGGCCTAGTCCACGAACTCCGGCTCGCCGACTGGCCCGAGCCCGGCTCGTCCGAGGTGCTCAGCGCCGCCGATCTCCGCGTCGACGACGATCGCGGCCGCACCCTCTTCCTCGACGTCGAACTGCATCTCGGGCCGGGGGAGATCCTCGCCGTGCACGGTTCCGGCCCGGCGGGCAAGAGCGCCCTGCTCTACGCACTCGCCGGCCGGGTCCCGAACGTCCGCGGCGATCTCAAGGTCCTCGGCCGGGTGCTGCCGCAGCACGCGCACGCGGTCCGCCGGAACGTCGCGTTCATCGCCTGCAAGGAGACCGACGATCCCGCAGGCGAGGTCCGCCGCGCGCTCGGGGAAGGCGTCGGTCTCGTCTTCCTCGACGATCTGGACACGGTCGTCGCCACCGCTCAGCGCGCCGGGCTGAGAGAGGCTTTCGCGAGCAGGGCCGCGACGTTCGCCGTGTCCTGCCAGAGCCTCGCCATCGTGCGGGATCTGCTGCCCACCACCGCCGTCGCGGGCCTCGCCATGACGCCCGCGCCCGTCCCCGCCGAGGTCCGCTGATGTCCCGCTTCTTCACCGGCTCCGTCCGCGCGACCGCCATCGGCCCGCTGACCTGGAAGACCTGGCTCGGGATCGTGCTCGTCCCGGTGATCGTCGCGCTCGGGCTGGCGTGGGCGTTCTGGTCGCCCGGCGACAACCACGGCGCGGCCAAGGCCGCCGTCGTCAACACCGACGAACCGGTGACCGTGAACGGTCAGCTGATCCCGCTCGGCCGCGAACTGGCCGGAAACCTCGTGCACGGCGAGGATTCCGCGTACACCTGGGTGCTCACCGACGCCGAGGACGCGAAGGAAGGCATCTCCGACGGGACGTACTCGGCGGTCGTGACCATCCCGCCGAACTTCTCCGCGCAGGCCACGTCGACCTCGGGCAAGCCACTCGACGCGCGGCAGGCGATCATGCGCGTCGAGACGTCGCAGCGCACCGGTCTCGTCGATCCGGTGGCGAGCCGGGAGGTCGCGAACGCGACGCTCACCGCGCTCAACCGGCAGATCGTCGAGACCTATGTGGACAATCTGTACGTCGGGTTCTCCTCGATCCACCAGCAGCTGGTGACCGCGGCCGACGGCAGCGACCAGCTCGTCGTCGGGCTGCGCGGACTGGCCGACGGGACGGGAAAGCTGGCCTCCGGCGCCGGGGAACTCGCCGGTGGGGCGGGCAAGCTCAGCGGTGCGGCCGGGCAGCTGGCGGACGGCGCTCGGCGGTTGGCGACCGGGACCGGGCAGCTCGCCGCCGGTTCCGGGAAGCTCTCGTCGGGGCTGACCCAGGCCGAGAAGGACACCGCCCGGCTGCCCCGGCTGACCAGGGAACTGGCCGACGGGGCGCAGCAGGTCGCGAACGGCAACAAACAGCTGGCCGACAAGATCTCGCCCTTGGCGGAGAAGGTCGTCCAGATCATCGACGCCCTGCCCACGGCGGGCGATTCGGCCCGGAAGTTCGCCGAACTGGCGCAGAAGTGCAGTGGTGACAACAAGTTCTGCGCAGATTTGAAGGCCGCTTCGGAAAAGCTCACAGCCGACGCCGGGATCCTCGACGGCAAACGCGCCGAGATCCGCGACGCCGCCGTGCGGGCGAAGAAGGCGGTGCAGGACCTCTCGGCGGGCTCCGAGAAGGTCGCCGACGGGAACAAGCAACTCGCGGACAAGTCGAAGGAACTGGCGGGCGGCATCGGCTCGGCGGCCGACGGCGCGCGGAAACTCGACGCCGGGGTCAAGGCCGCCGATTCCGGCGCGCGGCAGCTCGCCGGTGGCGCCGGGCAACTGGCAGGCGGCGCGACCACCCTGTCCACCGGCGCGGGCGACCTCGCCACCGGTGCCCGCACCGCCGCAGACGGCGCCCAGCGCGCCGAATCCGGCGCTTCGGAACTGGCCAAGGGCCTCAACGACGGCCGAGGCAAGGTCCCCGACTACACCCAGACCGAACGCGACCACCTCAAACAGGTCGCCGCCACCCCCGCCATCGCCGACCCCGCGGGCTCGGGATCGTTCGGCGAAGGCGCGGTGGCACTGATCCTCGTGCTGGCGCTGTGGGGCTGCGCGCTGGCGACGTACCAGGTGATCCAGGCCGTGCCACCGAGCGTGCTCACCACCCGCGAGCCGAGCTGGCGGATCATCCTCGCCGCGGCCGTCCCGGGCGCGACACTGGCGGTGCTGACCGCCCTGATCCTGACCGGGGTGTTCTGGGTGTTCCTCGGCCTGAGTTTCGGCAAGGCGGTGACGCTGCTCGTGGTGCTGGTCCTCGCGGCCGGAACGTTCACCGTGGTCAACCAAGCACTGGTGGCGATCTTCAAGCGCCCCGGACGTTTCGCCGCGTTGGCGATCCTGGTGCTGACCGTCGGCGCTTCGCTGGTCTCGACCGTGCCCGGCTTCTTCGGGACCGTGCTGGGAATCCTGCCGACCAACGGCGCACTGGTCGCGCTGCGCTCGCTGCTGACCGGGACGGACGGGCTGACGTCGGGGATCGTGCAGTCGGTGGTGTGGCTGGGAATCGGGACGCTGGCGATGATCCTGGTGACGGATCGGCGGCGGTCGCTTCCGGGGCGGGAACTGCGGCTGGCTTGAGCCGGTCGTGAGTGGCGCTCGGGGGCTCGGCGGTTCAGGTGGGCGATCAGGAATGGGCCGACCTGCTTTCAGGGTCGCGAACGTTTCCTGGGCAACGGCAAGCGCGTTCGCCACGTCGAGGACGAGGTCAAGGTGGGGACTAGGGCGTGTTTCATAAGCCATGTTCGCGGTCTTCGCGCCCAGGTGGCCCCTGACGGCACGGGAGGACGCGGCCGAGTACGACCCGGTACGAGGCCGATCCGCCCGCACCGTCAGGAACCACCTGGATCACGAAGCCCATCGAACAGACTTATGAAACACGCCCTAGCTCCACGTCGAATCGCCGAATCAGACGCGGCAAGCCCTCCACCCCGTCGCTAGGTGGCGGTACTTTGACGTCCATCCCAGATGTCCTGAGCCAGGCGCAACGGCCTATGTCCGCAGATGCATGGTGTTGCGCCTCGGTTCTCCGGTGGGGTCGAGGTAGGCGGGTGCGGTGAATTCCGGGAGGCCGTCCTGTGCGATCTGGACTTTCCATTGGCTGTGGTGGATCAACCGATGGTGCTTGGTACACAGCAGGACGAGATTGTCGATCTTCGTTTCGCCGTGGTGTCGCCAGAAAACTATGTGATGTGCCGTACAGCGAGGCACGGGCATGTCGCAGCCCGGGAAGGCGCATCCTCCGTCGCGGATAGTGAGTGCGTATTTCTGGGCGAGTGACACGGTGCGTTTGGAGCGGCCGATGTCGAGGGGTTCGCCTGCGGTGCCGAGGACTCCGGGCCGGACGCGGGCGTCGCAGGCGAGGATGCGGGCGTCGGTGGCGCTGATCGGCCCGACCAGGTCCAGGTGTGCTTCACCCAAGTCGCTGATCAAGTCTTCATACGACATGGTGACCAGAATGTGGGTGGCTTCGCCTGCCTGGCCGGGAAGGTTTCGGCTGGTGGTCTTCAACCGGACGTAGTCGGTGAACGCGTCGCCGTAGCGTTCGTCCTGGGTGCGGGAGTCGCGGACTCCGTCGATGGCCTTGTGGGGTTTGGCCATCGGGTCCAAGTCGGACTTCAACCGTGCGTAGGTCTCCAGATCGAGCGTGCCCTTCAGGCCGAGGGTGCCGTTGCGGTGCTTGACGAACCGTAACTCCGGTCGGGTGTCTTTGGGGTTCTCGTCGCGGGGTTCTTTCCCGTCGGGATCGAGCTTGTCCAGGAGTCTCCGTCCGGCTTGGGCGATCGTGCGAGGCCCGGCGTGCCGGGCCAGATCCACAAGGATCTTCTCCCCACCCCGCACGTCCTCTTCCGGGACGAAAGACGGGATACGGGCGAGTGTGCGGATGATCGCGTCGATCTGCGAGCCACCGATCGCACCCTCACAGGCGGCGTCAGCGGTCAACGGGGCCAGTGGCGGCACCCGATCACCGCCCACCGCCACACCGGCGTGCAAGGCGAGGACGCGATCAGCACGCGCATCGGCTTCCTTGTTCGTAACGTGGAAGTCCTCGAAAATCATCGCCGACAACGTCCCATGACCACTGCACCCACGAACACCGCGAGTATTGATTTCCGCGAGAATCGCGTTTTGTTCCGCATCCAATTGACGCTTAAGAACTTCGAGTTCCTGTTTGCGGGCATGCAGCGTCGCAGTATCGACACGCCACCACTCAGTGGGTGTCGTCCGGGATGCATCGTCGCTGGACACGACATCAACTATACGCTGAATCGAACACCTGTGCTATTACATATTCATGTGACACAGCTCGATTTCAAATGGTCAGCGAGCTGTGATGACAGGGACATTCGATATCTCTCGGCGCTTGTTGGCACCCATGAGCTTCACGACAACCACGGTGAGATGGGAACAGTCCAGAGAACCACGGCGACCGCAGCCTCAATGCCTCTCGTTGAGCCAGAATCGTTGACAGGCTGTCGTCCCATCCCGGCGAAAGTTGCGTCTCTCGATAATGGCATTCAGAGGTCGCCACGATCGATCCACTCGATCGTGGCGACAACGTCCGCACCGACGGCGGCTCGGACGGCGGCGGTCATGGCTCGGCTGTGGGCCTGTCGGGCGAGCGTGGCCCAAGGCTGGGAATAGTCGAGTTCGGTGTCGTCGTGCGGGGCTTGTATCCAGTACATCCGGCCGTCGGGTTCGACTCGCCAGAGCTGAAAGGAGAGCGTGGCCTGACCATGGGCGGCGAGGTCGTCGAGGACATCGGTCAGTCGTGTCGACGGCCATGCTTCGTGCCCATAGGACGTAGTGATCCGGAGGCTCGCGGTCAGCGACGGGACGACGGGGTGCCGGGCGCCCAGCTCGGTCAAAGCGAGTCGAATACTGTTCGGCTCCAGCCAGTCGGGTCGGTCACCGCGTTCCTTGCATGCTTGATAGGCGCGCCAGAGCGCAGGTAGGGCATCAACGACGCGCAGCTGGCCCAAGGCGCGGGCGGACCACTCGCGGACGGTGTCGTGCTCGCTGGCCAACAGGTCGATCAAGGGCTGCCCGGCGCGGGCGTCGCCGAGTTCTTGAAGGATCTCGATGGCGCACAGCTGGCCGAAACTGTTCAGTGTCGGCAGGGCCCGCAGGAGCGGCGTGATCACGTCGGTCTCCCGTCCGCGGTGGGTCAGCAGTGCCTGTGCGTCTTCGGCATCGCCGGTGCTGTGCGCGTCGAGCTGACGAACGAGTAGCTCGATCTCGCTGCTGGTCATGCCTCGGTTCCGTAATCGCCGGGCGGCAGGGCGGGCCGCCGCGCGTCCCGTCGGTACGCGAGGGCTGCTGTGGCGACCGCGAGGGCGGCGTAGCCCACCATCCACCAGGTGAAGGCCGGCGGCGACCGGTGGCTGAACAACGGGTCGATCAGGCTCACGACCGCGAAGGCCGCGGGCGCCGAGAGTCGCCTGTCCTGGTAGCGCAGCTCCGCGTCGACGGCGATCGACGCGGCGTCTTCGCCGCGGACCCGGCGCCTCACGGCCCAGACGAGGATCGTCGTGCAGCAGAGCGCTGCCCAGCCGAGGGCGACCAGCCATGTCCAGGCGAAGGTGCGCGACGAGGTCGTGAGGTACATGGCCACGGCCAGCGCCGCGCCACCGACGAAGGTGATCAGGAACGAGGCCAGGTACCAGCCGCCGAGGACCCCCGCGGCGGACGGGCGCCGGGTCGGCGCCGGAAGGCCGCCCAGTTGCCGTTTCCCGGTGGAGGATCGACGCCCATTGCCCGAGCGTGAGTGTGGCGATGATGAAATAGAAGTATCGGCTTTCGGGCATTTCCACGCCCCGCACTCCGGGAAGGTTCTGCAGGTAGCTGTAGGTGATCATGAGTGCGAAGCCGAGGCCCCCGGCGCTCATCAGCCAGAGGATCCTGGTCGTGGATCCGCTCGTCTGCCGCGCGGCGATCCTGACCGTGAGCGGCCTGGACGGTGTTCTCACCCGGATGCCGCGTTTGCTCAGCCACGCACTGGCGTCGGCTACTTCGATCGCGGTCGGTTGACTCCCCATACTGGAGGTACGTTCGCGACCCGGCCGGAGTTGCCTTACTCCCGAGAACCGGTCAGCGAAACCCGTCCCGCCCGCCGAGCAGGAACCAAGGCCGCCAAGGGAGCCGCGACGAGAGCCGCGCCCACCAGCACCCCCAACCGGCCCCAAGGCGGCGCGAACACGATCGCCTCGCCACCGCCCGACGCCACCTCCGTGATCAGCCAGGCCGACCCGATCCCGACCAGCAGGCCGCACGCCGCCCCGAGGACCGCGACGAACACCGACTCCGCGGTCAGCGCGGCGCCGAGCCCGCCACGCGTGAGGCCGAGCGCGCGCAGCAGCGCAGACTCCCGCGTCCGTTCCAGGACGGACAGCGAAAGTGTGTTCGCGATCCCGGCGAAGGCGATCAGCACGGCCAGTGCGGTCAGTGCCCACATGAGGTTCAGGGTCTCCCTCAGCGGCGCGGCCGCGGCTTCCTTGATTTCCTCGACGCTGCTCAGTTTCGCGAGCGCGATGCCGGACAACTCCCGCTCCAGTGACGGCCGGGCCTGATCGGGGTCGGCGACCTTGACCAGCACGCTCCCGTCGTAGGTTTCCTCGTTCAGGGCGATCTTCCGCTGCTCCGAGAGATCGACCAGCGCGAACCCCAGATCGATCCCGGGCGCGTCGACACTGTCGTAAACCGCCACCACGCGCAGGGATCGCACGGTGTCGCCGACGGCGAGCCCGGACTGTTCGGCGAGGTCCTTGCTGATGGCGATCTCGCCGGGGTTGAGCCGGTCGAGTCGTCCGGAGAGCACCGCCGGGTGCAAGAGATCGCCGCTGACGGCGGTGAGCTGATACGTGCCGTACTCGCCGAGGTCGCCCGAGAACGAGTGTCGGGTCGCGGTGGCGGTCACGCCGGGCACGGTCGCGAGAGTGTCGGCGAGGGTGGCGGGCAGTGGCCGGGCCGGGAGCACCGAAGTGACGGTGAAGTCGGCCGCGAGTTGTTCACCGATGCCGTGGCTCCGGCCCGCTTCGACGCCCGCCGCCACGGTGGTCGCGAGTGCGACGACGGCGAGGCCGATGGTGAGCGCGGCGGCGCTGGCGGCGGTGCGTTTGGGGTTGCGGCCGGCGTTGAGCGCGGCCAGTTTCGCGGGCTGCCCCGGGACGAGCGAGCCGAGCGCCCGGACGACCGGTCCCGCCACCAGCGGTCCGGCGGCCAAGGTCGCGCCGAGCAGTGCGACCATCGCCACCACGGCGAGGGCGGCGCCATCCTCCACTGTGGACCGAAGGGCCAGTACGCCCGCGCCGATACCGGCGGCGAGCAGGATCACCGCGACGATCGCGCGGGGCCGCCCGGTGTGCGCGGACTCGACGGGGGTCCGGAGCGCCTCGACAGGCGCGACCCTGGTCGCGGACCACGCCGGGATCGCCGCCGCGAGCGCGGTCACCAGGATTCCGATCGCCACCGCGGCGGCCACGGTCCGGGCGGTCAGCGGGACGTACACGGTTTCCTGACCCGCGATCGCCTGCAACGCGGCGGCGACGCCCAGCCCGCCGAACAGCCCGGCCGCGGACGCGACCGCGCCGACGACGGCCGCTTCGGCGAGCACACTGCCGAAGACCTGCCGTTTACCGGCCCCGACGCAGCGCAGCAACGCCAGTTCGCGCGATCGTTGCGCGACGAGGATGGTGAAGGAGTTGGTGATCACCATCGCGGCCACCACCATGGCGAGGACCGCGAAGGCGGTGAAGAACTTCGCCAGACCCGCCGTGTTCGGCGCGGTCTCCCGGAGCAACTGGGCGGCGGCCTCTTTCCCGGTGGCCACCGGGATGCCCAAGGCCTTCTTCAGATCCGCGGCGAGTTGTGCCTGGCCGACGCCCGGTGACGCGTGGACGACGATCTCGCCGAAGGTCGCGGCGGGGCTCAGCCGCCGCAGCGTTTCCCTCGGTACCACCAGGGTCGCGCCGCCCAGACCCGCGTCGGCCGGGCGGCTGAAGGTACCGACCAGGGTCAGCACGATCCGGCCGCCGGTCTCGTCCAGCACGGTCACGGGCTGACCCAGCGAGAAGCCCTCGGCGCTGTGCCGTTCGATCGCGATTTCTCCCGCGTCCTGCGGAAAACGGCCGTCCGCGAGGTCGTACGGGCGCAAGCCTTCGGTGCCCAGCGCGGTCGTGGCGGCGTCTCGCGGGCGTCCGTCGGGGCCGAGGATCGGTGCGCTGACGGTGGCGCGGCCGTCCGCGGCGGCGACGCCGGGCACCTGACGGACCTTCGAGAGCACGGAATCGTCGAGCGTGACACGGCGGGTGGCGTCGATGGACGCGTCCACGCCGCGTGTTTCGAAGGCGACCGCTTCCCGCAGTCCCGCGCCGACGGCGTCGGTGAGCACGAAGGACCCGGCCACGAAGGTCACGCCGAGGGTGACGGCGACGGCGGACAGCAGCAGCCGCAGCGGCCGCGCTTTGAGCCCGGCGAGCACGGTTCGCAGCATCACGCCCCCAGACCGGTGAACGCGCCGTGTACGGCGTCGGCGGTCGGACGGGGGATCCGCGCGGCGATCCGGCCGTCGGCCAGCAGGACCCCGTGATCGGTGTACGAGGCGGCCACCGGGTCGTGGGTCACCATCACCACCGTCTGGCCGAGTTCGCGGACCGAAGTGCGCAGGAAGTCCAGCACCTCGGCGCCGGAACGCGAATCGAGGCTGCCGGTGGGTTCGTCGGCGAACACGACGTCCGGCCTGCCGACGAGCGCGCGGGCGCACGCCACCCGCTGCTGCTGGCCGCCGGAGAGTTCACCGGGTTTGTGCCGCAGGCGCCGCCGGAGGCCTAGGGTGTCCACGACGGTGCCGAACCACGCCGGGTCCGGGCGGCGGCCCGCGAGCCGGAGCCCGAGCAGGATGTTCTCCTCGGCGTTCATCGTCGGCAGGAGGTTGAACGACTGGAACACGAACCCGACGCGGTCCCGGCGCAGCCTGGTGAGCTCGGCGTCGGACAGGCCGGTGAGCTCGGTCCGTCCGATGTGGACTCGTCCACTGTCGACGGTGTCCAGTCCGGCGAGGCAGTGCATGAGGGTCGATTTGCCCGAACCGGAGGGACCCATGATCGCGGTGAACCGGCCGCGGGGGAAGTCCAGCGACACGTGGTCGAGCGCCCGGACCGCCGTGTCGCCCCGGCCGTAGACCTTCGAGACATCGATCGCGCCCGCGGCGGGACCGTCCATTGTGTTCATGCCGCGATCATGGCGGGAACCACCTGAACGGTTCCTGAAACAACCTGAAGAACGCTTCAGGATGGACGGCGGCGATCTGCGAAGATCAGGACATGCGCGTGCTCGTGGTGGAAGACGAAATGCGGTTGGCCGAGACCCTCCAATGGGGACTTGAGGCCGACGGCTACGCGGTCGACCTCGCCCACGACGGTCTCGAAGGGCTCGAGCTCGCGCAGCTGTACCCGTACCAGGTGATCGTGCTGGACATCATGCTCCCGAAGCTCAACGGCTACCGCGTCTGCGCGGCACTGCGGGAGCGCGGGGTGACCACCCCGATCCTCATGCTGACGGCGAAGAACGGCGAGTACGACGAAGCCGAGGCGCTCGACACCGGCGCCGACGACTACCTGAGCAAGCCGTTCTCGTACGTGGTGCTCACCGCCCGGCTGCGGGCCCTCACCCGCCGGGGCGCGGCGGGGTCGGCGGGGGTGCTGGAGTTCGGCGACCTCGTGCTGGATCCGGCGAAGCGGACCTGCCGCCGCGCCGGGAAGCCGGTGTCGTTGACCACCAAGGAGTTCGCCGTCCTCGAATGCCTGCTGCGGCACGGCGAGCAGCTGGTGACGAAACGGGAGATCCTCGACCAGGTCTGGGATCTGGCGTACCGGGGCGACCCCAACATCGTCGAGGTCTACGTGAGCGCGTTGCGGCGCAAACTGGACACGCCGTTCGGACGGCGCACCATCGCGACCGTGCGCGGCGCCGGCTACCGGCTCGTGACCGGATGACCGGCCGGTGGCCCACGTCGGTGCGGCGGAGCACCGCGCTCTCGGCCGCGCTGCTCTGCGCGGTCGTGTTCACCCTCGGCTGGCTGGGCACCCGCGAACTGCTGAGCGGACAGCTGTCGGGCAGCGCCGTCAGCGCGACGCGTGCCCAGTTGGACGGGCTGGCCGAGACCTTCCGGGCCGGGCAACCGGTGCCGGCCGCCGGTGACTCCCTGTTCGAGGTGGTCGACGACGCCGGACGGCCGGTGGCGAGCAGCGAGAACCTGCGCCGCTGGGATCCCGCGTGGACGCCGCTGCCGCCCGCGCCCGCCGGGGCACCCTCGGACTGGTCGGTCACCACCAAGGCGACCTTGCGGCCCGGCGACCATCCACAGTGGCGTGAGTATCGCGAGTACACGGTGGTGGGCAAGGTGATCGAGAGCGGCGGGCAGCGGCTCACGCTCTACCTGTTCGTAATGCCGTGGGACACACTCCGGACGCTGGGAACCTTCGACGACACTCTGGCCTTCTTCGTCCCGCTCGCGGTGCTGATCACCGCGCTGGTCGCGTGGTTCGCGGCGGGGCGGGCACTGCGGCCGGTGGAGGCGATCCGCCGTGAACTGGCCGAGGTCAGCGGCAGCAGGCTCGACCGGCGGGTTCCGGTGCCCCCGTCCCGTGACGAGGTCGCCAGGCTCGCGACCACCACGAACGCCACCCTCGACAGGCTGCAGCAGGCGCACGACCAGCAGGAACGGTTCGTCGCCGACGCCAGTCACGAGCTGCGCAGCCCGCTCGCGAACCTCCGGACCGGGCTGGAGGTCGCGCTTACCCACGCCGACCGCGCGGATTGGCCCGCCGTCGCCCGCCGGTCGCTGCTCGACATCCAGCGGCTCCAGCGCATCACCGCGGATCTCCTTCAGCTGGCCGTGGACCCGGCCGAACTCCCGGCGCCGGAAGGCATCGTCGACCTCGCCGACGTGGTGGGGGAGCAGGTCGCCGAACGCGCCCTCGAACCCGGGCCCGCCGTCGTGTCCGATGTGGACGGACAAGCCGAGGTCGCGGGCGAACCCGTCCAGCTGGAACGGTTGTTGCGCAATCTGCTCGACAACGCCATGCGGCACGCGCGGGCGTCCGTCACCGTGCGGCTCCGGCGAGAGCCGGGGGAGGCCGTCCTCGAAGTGATCGACGACGGGCCCGGCATCCCCGCCGAGGACCGCGAGCGCGTCTTCGACCGATTCGCCCGGCTCGACGACGCCCGTGCGCGGGACGCGGGAGGTACGGGGCTCGGTCTCACACTCGCGCGTGACATCGCTGTCCGGCACGGCGGATCGCTGCGGGCCGAGGACGGTGAGACCGGCGCGCGGCTGGTCGCGAGGCTACCCCTCAGGGGTATGTGACGAGCATCGCTCGGTAATACCTCCCAGGGGTACCTTCAGGCCGTTGCGGTACCCCCCTAGGGTATGTACGGTGAGTTCCAGAGCGGCACCCGAGCCGCTGGGACTGACACCCGCACTAAGGACTGCAGATGAACACAGCAGCGAAGCTCTCCGCTTACGGTGTGGCGCTCGCCCTGGTCGCCGGTGGCGGCTGGGCTGCGGGCACGGCTGTCGGTCCGTTCGCCGGCGCCGCCGGCGTGCCCGGTGGCGAGGACGCCGGGCACTCGGACACCCACAGCGGCACTGTCGCGGAAGCGGCGCAGGTCGAACAGGACCATGAGCCCGCCGGGCTCGCGTCGTCCAGGGGCGGCTACACCCTCACGCCCACCACCACGACGCTCGTTCCGGGCACGACCCGTCCCTTCATCTTCCGGATCCTCGGCGCCGACGGCGCGCCGGTGACCGCCTACGACGTCGAACACGAAAAGCGGATGCACCTGATCGTCGTCCGCCGCGACACCGCGGGTTTCCAGCACATCCACCCCGAACTCGGCGAGGACGGCACGTGGTCCGTGCCGCTGACCGTGGGCGAGGCGGGGGTCTACCGCGTCTTCGCCGACTTCAAGCCCAGCGGCGGAGAGGCGACGACCCTGGGCGCCGACGTCTTCGCCGGTGGCGACTTCAGGCCCGCCGAGTTCCGGCCCTCGCACGTCGCCGAGGTCGACGGCTACCAGGTCCGGCTCGACGGCGAACTCGCGCCGGGCACCTCGTCGAAAGTGACGCTCACCGTCACCAAGAACGGCAGCGCCGTCACCGATCTGCAGCCCTACCTCGGTGCTTACGGGCATCTGGTCGCATTGCGAAGTGGTGACCTCGCGTACCTGCACGTCCATCCGGACGGCGAACCCGGTGACGGCCGGACCGCGCCGGGCCCCGCGATCACGTTCTTCGCCGAGGTCCCGACGGACGGCGTTTACCGGCTGTTCCTGGACTTCCGGCACGAGGACAAGGTCCGCACCGCCGAATTCACCGTCACCACAGGGGAAGGGAGTCACCGATGAGCACGCAGACCGAGACTTCCACCGCCGAAGTCGAACTCGCGATCACCGGGATGACCTGCGCTTCGTGCGCCATGCGCATCGAGCGGAAGCTGAACAAGCTCGACGGCGTCACCGCCACGGTCAACTACGCCACGGAGAAGGCGAAGGTCAGCTACCCGGAAGGCATCGAGCCGCGGCTGCTGATCGAGCAGGTCGAGGCGGCCGGGTATTCGGCCGCTTTGCCTGCCCAGGAAAAGGAAGAGCCGTCCGAAGAAGCCGCCGATCCCACCGCCCCGTTGCGGCAGCGGCTGATCGGCTCGGCCGTGCTGTCGGTGCCGGTGATCCTGCTCGCGATGGTGCCCGCGTGGCAGTTCACCTACTGGCAGTGGATCTCGCTGACGCTGGCCGCGCCGGTGCTGGTGTGGGCGGCGTGGCCGTTCCACAAGGCGGCGTGGGCGAATCTGCGGCACGGCGCGGCCACCATGGACACCTTGATCTCGATGGGCACGCTCGCGGCGTTCCTGTGGTCGTTGTACGCCTTGCTGTTCGGCACCGCCGGAACGCCGGGGATGACGCACCCCTTCGAGTTCACCGTGCAGCGGATGGCCGGTGACGGCAACATCTACCTCGAAGTCGCGGCCGGTGTCACGACGTTCATCCTCGCCGGGCGCTATTTCGAAGCGCGGTCCAAGAGGCGTGCGGGCGCGGCCTTGCGTGCCCTGCTCGAACTCGGCGCGAAGGACGTCGCGGTGCTCCGCGACGGCGAGGAAGTCCGTGTCCCGATCGGCGAACTCGAGGCGGGCCAGGAGTTCGTGGTGCGGCCCGGGGAGAAGATCGCGACCGACGGGGTGATCACCGAAGGCGCGTCGGCGGTCGACGCGAGCATGCTCACCGGCGAGAGTGTTCCGGTGGAGGTCGTCCCCGGCGACACGGTGGCGGGGGCGACGGTCAACGCGGGCGGCAGGCTCGTCGTCCGCGCGACCCGGGTCGGCGCCGACACCCAGCTGGCGCAGATGGCGAAGCTCGTCGAGGCGGCACAGACCGGGAAAGCGCAGGTCCAACGGCTGGCTGACCGGGTTTCGGCGGTCTTCGTGCCGATCGTGATCGCGCTCGCCGTCGGCACGCTGATGTTCTGGCTCGGCACCGGCGGTTCGGTCGCGGCGGCGTTCACCGCGGCGGTCGCCGTGCTGATCATCGCCTGCCCGTGCGCGCTGGGCCTGGCGACGCCGACCGCGCTCCTCGTGGGCACCGGCCGGGGCGCGCAGCTCGGCATCCTGATCAAGGGCCCGGAAGTGCTGGAATCGACCCGCGCGGTCGACACGGTCGTCCTCGACAAGACCGGCACCGTGACCACGGGGCAGATGTCGCTGGTGGCGGTGCACGTCGCCGAAGGCGTCGACACGGAGAAGACGTTGCGGCTGGCCGGAGCGCTGGAGAACGCGTCGGAGCACCCGATCGCGCAGGCCATCGCCCGCGCGGCGAGGGAACGCACCGGGGAACTCCCGGCCGCCGAGGAGTTCACCAGCCTCGAAGGCCTTGGTGTGCAAGGGATCGTCGACGGTTCGGCGGTCCTGGTCGGCCGGAGCGCGTTGCTGGAGCAGTGGAGTCACCATCTGACCGCCGAACTGGCGGAAGCCAAGGCCGCGGAAGAGAAACTCGGCCGCACCGCGGTCGTGGTCGGCTGGGACGGCGAAGCCAGGGCAGTCCTGGTCGTCGCGGACACCGTGAAACCGTCGTCCGCCGAGGCGATCTCCCGGCTGCGCGAACTGGGGCTCACCCCGGTCCTGCTGACCGGCGACAACGAGGCCGTCGCCCACGCGGTGGCCGCGGAGGTCGGGATCGACACGGTGATCGCCGAGGTGCTGCCGAAGGACAAGGTCGACGTCGTCAAGCGGCTCCAAGGCGAGGGCAAGGTCGTCGCCATGGTCGGTGACGGCGTCAACGACGCGGCCGCGCTGGCCCAGGCCGATCTCGGCCTGGCGATGGGCACCGGCACCGACGTCGCGATCGAGGCGGGGGAC
Source organism: Amycolatopsis sp. NPDC031561 (assembly GCF_055580625.1). Classification (NCBI taxonomy): domain Bacteria; kingdom Bacillati; phylum Actinomycetota; class Actinomycetes; order Pseudonocardiales; family Pseudonocardiaceae; genus Amycolatopsis; species Amycolatopsis sp. NPDC031561. The sequence continues at coordinate 130,519 of NZ_JBVILA010000027.1, forward strand.
CTGACCCTGGTCCGCGGTGACCTGCGGTCGGCGGTGGACGCGATCCGGCTTTCGCGGCGGACCCTGCGCACCATCAAGGGAAACCTGTTCTGGGCGTTCGCCTACAACGTCGGCGCGCTTCCCCTGGCGGCGGCAGGCCTGCTCAACCCGATGATCGCCGGTGCCGCGATGGCCTTCAGCTCGGTCTTCGTGGTGTTCAACAGCCTGCGCTTGCGAGGCTTCCGGGGCATCGCGGCCTGACCGCCGTGGTTGATCGGCCGGCGTTCTGGGTAACCCGAACGTGCGACTTCAGCAGCGAGGCCGCGCGATGGGAAGGGTGGCTCCATGATCAGTATCGCGGAGCATCCGGTGCCGGGAACCTGGGTGCTCGACCTGCGGGCCACGACGCCACGGGCGTTACCGGACATGCGCGCCTGGGTGGTCAGATGCCTTCCCGATCTCGGCGAGGGTCATCGTGACGACGTCCTGCTGGCGGCCACGGAACTCGTCGCCAACGCGTACGTGCACGGTGGTGGCGCACGCCACATCCAGCTGTGGCGGGGCGTCTCACCGTGCGCGGTCCGCATCGAGGTCGCGGACATCAGCGTCGAACAACCTCGGGCGCGCCGCTCGCAGATCGAGGATCCCCGCGGCCGCGGGCTGCTCGTCGTGGACGGGGTGGCGGTGCAGTGGGGCGTCCGGCGTGAGCGGCTCCGCGGCGGGAAGCTCGTCTGGGCGCATATCCGCTGCGATGGGGAGTGCCCGGTCCACGCGCGGGCCCCGCGAGACCGCCGTCGTCTTTGAACTGTGTCAGATGACGCAGACGTCCCCTGCCCCACGCTGCCAAGGTCGTCCTGGACCGAGACAGTGAAATCCAGGGGAGGGACCGGAAATGCGGGGAACGAGAATCGCGGTGGCGTTGGCGGTGGCGGTGCTGGGAGTGGGCGTCGCACCGGCGGCTTCGGCGGAAAGTGAGCCGTCGCTGAGGGTTTATCCCCTCGAAGTGCGGCCCAGCGAGATCTTCGGCACGGGCATCAGTGGAGGCTGTGACAGCTATTCCGCAGTGACTTCGCCCGGATTCACCGGGCCGGTGGACCTGGTCGCGGTCGGCGGCGACAGGGAACACCTGTGGGGCAACGGGGACGCTTCCAGCGTTCCCGGCACTTACACCGCGACGGCCATCTGCGACGGAAAGACGCTGACCACGCAGTTCACCGTGCTCGAGTACGCGCCGCCCTCGTGGGGGCTGGGCCCGAGCGAAGTGGCGCCCGGCGGCGAGATCTCCGGCGGCTCGGACCGGATCTACGGCTGCCCTGGCGGACCCGAGGGGCCCGCGACCTCGCCGGGGTTCGCGGCGCCCCTGGAATGGACCCGGGGTGGCAACTTCGGCCGGTTCAGCGGAACGACCACCGTCGTCACCACGCCCGGAACCTATACGGCCACCCTGAAATGCAAGGGGACGCTGATCCCCGGCGAGATCGAGTTCACCGTCGTCGCACCGTAACGACGCCGAGGGCGGCGATGGCGGCGACCGCGGTCGTCATCGTCAGGATCGTGGCGATCGCGGCGGTCACATTTTCGCGCGGCCCTCGATGGCGGCGCGAGCGGCCTCGATCGACTTCCGGACGACGACTTCGGTGGAATATCCCTGTTTCTTGAAGACGCCGTCGAGGTAGAACGTGCCGTATCCGTGCGCCTGGGTGAACAGCTGCTCCATCAGTTCGAGACCGGCCTGGGGCCGGTCGGCGACGGTGAGGCAGAGCATGACGAACTGGTCGGTCAGGCGGCGGGTCTGCTCGTGCAGCGCGGCGTGCTCCGGTCCCTGCAGGCCGTCCGAGTAGATGATGTTCATCCCGGCGCGGCGCTCGATGAGGTACTCCGTGTACGCGCCGGCGGCCGCCGCGAGCGCGGCCACTGGCTCGCTCTCGGCCTCGATGGCCTCGTGCACCCTGTCGGCCAGCTGGCAGGCGACTTCGCCCGCGATCGCGGCCAGCAGACTCTCCTTGCCCGGGAAATGCCGGTAGGGCGCGCCGGGGCTGACCTTCGCGCGTCTGGCGACTTCGGCGACGGAGAACGCGCCTAATCCCTGCTCGGCGATCAGGTCGAGCGAGACCCGCACGAGTTCGGCGCGAAGGTCGCCGTGGTGGTACTTGCCGCCCATGTCGTGGATCACACCGTTCCGGTCGCGGAATATGTAAGAGCCCTCTTACGCTAGTTGTAAGTGACCTCTTACATGGTCTCACTGTTTTCACGGAGGGTTTCATGACGACGACCACGCACGCCATCGCCGCGCCGTCCCCGGGTGCCGCGCTGTCACCGACGACGATCGAGCGTCGCGACCTGCGTCCGGACGACGTGCTGATCGACATCGCGTACGCGGGGATCTGCCACAGCGACATCCATCAGGTGAAGGAGGACTGGGGCAGCGCGATCTTCCCGATGGTGCCCGGCCACGAGATCGCCGGCGTCGTCGCCGCGGTCGGCTCCGGCGTGACGAAGTACCAGGTCGGGGACCGTGTCGGCGTCGGCTGCATGGTCGACTCCTGTGGCGAGTGCGAGTACTGCCTCGCGGGCACCGAGCAGTTTTGCGTCAAGGGCAACGTCCAGACCTACAACGGAGTCGGTTTCGACGGCGAGAACACCTACGGCGGCTACAGCCGTCAGGTCGTCGTGAAGGACTCCTTCGTCTGCCGGATCCCGGAGGGGATCGGCCTCGACGTCGCCGCCCCGCTGCTGTGCGCCGGCATCACCACCTACTCCCCGCTGAACCGCTGGGGTGCCGGACCGGGCAAGAAGGTCGCCGTCGTCGGCCTCGGCGGGCTCGGCCACATGGCGGTCAAGATCGCGGTCGCCATGGGCGCCGACGTCACCGTGCTCAGCCAAAGCCTGAAGAAGCAGGAAGACGGCATGAAGCTCGGCGCGAAGGATTACTTCGCGACCGGTGACGCGTCGACGTTCCAGACGTTGCGCGGCCGCTTCGACCTGATCCTCAACACCGTTTCGGCGACGCTGCCGATCGACTCCTACCTCGGCATGCTGCGGGTCGGCGGGGCGATGGTGAACGTCGGCGCGCCCGGCGAACCGCTGTCCTACAACGCTTTCTCGCTGCTCGGCGGGAACAAGGTGCTCGCCGGTTCGATGATCGGCGGGATCGCCGAGACGCAGGAGATGCTCGACTTCTGCGCCGAGCACAAGATCGGCGCGGAGATCGAGACGATCTCGGCCGACCAGGTGAACGTGGCCTACGACCGGGTCGAGAACAGCGACGTCCGCTACCGGTTCGTCATCGACGCGGCGACCATCGGCGCGTAGCCGGTCCAGGGGGTCGTGAGTGGCTTTTCGGGTTAGAGCCAAAGGGGTCGTAAGTACCTACTGCTTGTGGCTGGAGTTGGACTACGCGGTCGCTCTCCGCAGCCTCAGCGACACCGCCAGCCCCAGCAGTCAAGGGGGCGGCGGCGCGTGAAGGGCTCCTTCCCTCGGCTCAGCCGAGGAAACGTGACCTTCACACCTTCCCCGAGTACATGAAGGCCCCCTTCCTTGCGCCAGGCGCAAGGAAGGGGGCCTTCATGTACCGCGGGGCCGCGCCAGCCAGCCCGAGTGTCGCGAAAGCCACTTTCGCGACGTCTGCTGTCCCGAAAGATGCTCCTATTGATGTCAAGGGGTGTGGTTGAGGTTGGTGAGGTCTGTGATGAGTGCTTGGTGGATTTCGCGGGCTATGTAGCGT
>NZ_JBVILA010000028.1:0-131679 GCF_055580625.1 Amycolatopsis sp. NPDC031561
AATGCCTGGGATGAGTTCACGCCGTTCCTCGACTACGACGTCGAGATCCGGACGATGATCTGCTCCACGAACGCGATCGAGTCGCTGAACGCCCGTTATCGGCGGGCGATCCGCGCGCGGGCATTTCCCGACCGAGCAGGCCGCGATGAAGTGCCTGTACCTTGTGACCCGCAGCCTGGACCCCACCGGGACGGGCCGCGCTCGATGGACGATGCGCTGGAAGCCAGTGATCAACGCGTTTGCCATCACGTTCGGTGACCGCTGGCTGGGAGCCGAAACCTACTGATCAACAACGCCGGAAACACCGATCACGGGATAGACCCCCTGAGGACGAAGGATCGGCGTGACTGCTCAACGGTATGTCGAGTTGCTGAGCATGCTCGACGCTGAGAGCGGTGATCCGGCCGTGCTGCTGCGACGAGTGTGTGAACTGTGCGTCGAGGTGTGCGCGGTGTCCGGCGCCGCGATAGTCGTCCACGGTGATGGTGACGGCACTGCGCAAGCCCTCGCCTGCGCGACCGATCCGGTCATCCTTGTCATCGACGAGCTCCAGCGCACCGTCGGCGAAGGCCCCAGGACGGCGGCGCACACCCTGGGTGGCCCGGTGCTGGTCGCCGACCTGTCGACCGCGGGTACCCGCTGGCCCGCCTTCACCCCCGCGGCGCAGGCCTCCGGTGTGGCGGCGATGTTCTCGTTCCCGCTGCATGTCGGCGCGATCCGGATAGGCACGCTCGACCTCTACCGCGGCAGCGAGGGTTCCCTCGGCCGGGCGGAACTGAGGGACGCGCTGGCGCTGGCCGACATCGCCACCCACACGGTGCTCGACGATCTCGGCAGCCCGGACCCCATGGACGTCGGCTGGCTGTCCGACGTCCATGCCGTGGTGCACCAAGCCACCGGTGTCGTCACGGTCCAGCTGAACGTCTCCATGCACGACGCGTTGCTGCGCATCCGAGCCCACGCCTACGCTCACCAGACCCCCCTCGACGAGGTGTCCCGGCAAATCGTCGGCCGCCACCTCTACCTCGAGACAGGAGACTGACAGCATGTCAGAACAACCCCAGATCACTTCCCCGACGCGGGCCACCGCGGCGGTCACGGGCCGGGAGCAGCGGGTGGCCGACACCTTCGTCGCGCTGGCCGACACCCTGGTCGACGACTTCGACGTCCTGGAGTTCCTGCACATGCTGTGCGGCCAGTGCGTCGAACTGCTCGAGGTGTCCGCGGCCGGAGTGATCCTGGTCGACGAGCGCGGCGGACTCCGCATGGCAGCCGCATCCTCCGAACGGGCCGAACTGCTGGAAGTGTTCGCCGTGCAAACCGAGGACGGCCCCTGTATCGACTGCGTCCGCACCGGAGCGCCGAGTGCTAGCGCGGACATCGCCGCTGACGCCGCGCGATGGCCGCGTTTCGCCGCCGCTGCCCACGAGTGCGGGTTCCACGCCGTGCACGCGGTGCCGATGCGGCTCCGCCGTCAGGTCATCGGAGTGCTGACCCTGCTCAAGGCTGACAGCAACGGCGTTCACGACGCCAGCATCCGGCTGGGGCAAGCCCTGGCCGACGTCGCCACGATCGGCATGCTGCAACAGCAGGCCATCGGTAACGCCGACCTGCTCACCGAACAACTGCAGACAGCTCTCAACAGCCGAATCATCATCGAACAAGCCAAGGGAGTGCTCTCGGTCCACAGCGACAACCTGGACATGGACGCGGCATTCACCGCACTACGCGGCTACGCCCGTGCCCACAACCAACGTCTCTCCGACCTGGCCCGCGCGGTAGCGGACGGCACAGCGAACATCCCCGAAATCCTCGCCTACCACACCTGACCGTGGACGTCATGTCGCGGCTCGCCCCGCTCCTGGTGCCGGCGGAGAGCCGATCCGCCCGGATTCGGTCCGCGTAGCGCTCTGTGCCAACCGCTTCGGCGACGACCGGGACGTGTCCCGCGACAGCGGCAGTGGTGAAGCCTGCCCACCCAGTCGTCGAGGTAGGTCAAGCGACCGGGGGAGGACAGCGTCGTGGTGGTGAACATGATCGCGGTGACCGCGGGTCGCTGACCGTGGCGGACGAGGACGTCAGGATTTACGACCTCGCTGAGCCGACGGAAAGTGTTTGGTCGTACGAGAGAACCGGGTAGCCGAGGAGCGACCTGTGGGAAGTTCGGCGGTGAGGGTGGGGTGTATGGCTGTGGCGAAACGGCGTCTGGGTAGGACGACCATGGATGCGAAGTCGGCGCGTCGCATGGCGGTGACGTGGGATCTCTTCGGAGCTGCCTGGCTCATTTTGGGAGTAACCGATGTGGGGCCGATGGACTGGAGGAATTGGGTCAACGTCGGCCTCGGCACGATGTTGGTGCTGGGCAGTGGTTACTACTGGGTCGTGTTCCTGCGCCGGAACCGAAAGGACCCCTGAGCTGCCGGTATGGCGTCGCTGTCGGCGGCGAACAGCGCTGTCGTGATAACGAGCAGGGCGCGCAGGGCGAGGGTGACCTGGCGGGATGGGAGGCCGAACCGGTCCCACTGGGGTGGCGGAAGCTCTGCGGGGTGACCTGGTCGTCTACACCGAGACCGACCAGCTCATCAGGGCGTCGCGGGCGGACTCGGGGACGACCTCCAGCCGTGCCGTGTGCTGACCGAGACTCGAGCGAAGAGCCGGGTGAAACGCTCCACCGGGCCGTCCGGTGTAGGGGCTTCTCCGGTGAGCGAGTATGCGTTCGACCGTCTTGCCGTACCGCGTTATGGTCGGTGCCGTGCCGAGGCCGCCCTCGTCGCCACTTGACCCACGCGTGTTGCTGTCCCTGAGCAAGCCAGGACCACGAGGAGCATTTCCATGACGGTGACTCGTTTCGACTCGGTGGAACTTGTCGCGGTGGACGATGTCGTGCTTGATGATCTGGTCAGGGTGGCGGTCGAGGATGCCTCGGCCGACGACGTGACGCCGCCGCTGACTGCGGACGGCGCGTGGAGCGACGAGCGGATCGCCTGGCTGCGCGCCTATCATCGGGACCGTCGAGCCGGTCTGGCCGGGCTCTGCCGGGAACGTACCTGGGCGGTTCGTGCTGAAGGAATGATCGTGGGAGCGGTGCGCCTCGCCGTTGGCCCGAGCGGAGATGCGGCCGCGGAACTGGGGATCTGGCTTACACGATCGACTCGGGGCCGGGGCATCGGCGCTGAGGTGGTGCGTCTGCTGATCGATGAGGCGTCGGCGGCCGGTGTGGAGACGCTTAGTGCGTCGACTCGTGCGTCCAACCACGCCGCCCTGCGGATCCTCCGGTCCGCAGGCTTCACCACCGACCAGCCCAGTCCGGATGGAGCGGTCGAGGCGTGGCGAGCATCGTCACCGAGCGCTTCCGCCTGACCAATCGAGTTTCAGTCGGCCTGCAGCGTGGTCTAATGAGGCAGTTCTCGGGCTGGGGATGCGAGCCGTACGGGGCCTGTATGGGCGATGCGGCTTGGAGGTGCGGCTTTTCAAGGAACGCCGGGGCAATCGACAGCCGGGCTCCTGGGGGAGACAAATGACGACAGCGGCAGCGCCAAGCCCTGACGCTACTTGTCAGCGAGCTGCAGATGAGCTACAGCTCTCATGCCCCTCTGACGAGCACTGTGGTCGCTGGGTCGACGTCGTGGGCCCAGGCCAAGGTCGGTAACTCCGTTCCGGACAGCCCTGCGAGTTCTAAGGCGGCTTGCCCCGAAAGATGGGCGGACTTAATGGACTGCCCGTTGGCGACGGCGGCGTAGAACTGTGCGGCGTAGACGATGGCGTCCCCGTCCTCGATCTCAGCCCGGTGGTCGAGCGTGGGGTGTTGCCTGCGCTCGTGTCGTGGTCGCGGTTCGCGCTAGGTCAAGGGACGCGCTCGCCCTCGAACTCAGGTAAGCCCGCCACGTCCGACGACCGGCGCCTGCGCGCCGTCGTCGACAGGGCGAACTCTTGCCTGATGCGGTGCTAGCTGCCGGTTGTGCCGTCGAGCATCTCGCGCAGAATGTCCAGATGGCCGTTGTGGCGGGCCGTCTCCTCAGTGAGGTGGAGGAGGATCCAGCGCAGGTCGACGTGGAGGCCGTTGCGGACGGCTCGCTGGGCCTGCTTGTCCAGGCTGTTCCCTGCGACCAGTTCGCGGTGGTGGGCGCTCTGTTCGGCGTAGTCGTCGAGCACCTGCGTGAGCGGGGAGTCGACGGCGATACGCATCTCGCGGTCGGGGTCCTCGTCGGTCCAGGGGCCCCGGTCTTCCTCGCCGAGGAAGACCACTCGGAACCAGTAGTACTCGACCCAGCGGAGGTGATTGATCAGTCCGCTCATGGTCATCAGCGGCGAGCCCGGCAGAAGCGCCTTGCGCGCGTTCTCCTTTGAGACGCCAGCGCATTTGGCGCGAGCCGTGTCACGTGCGTAGTCGAAACGTGATGAGCTGGGTGCGTTCGTCCCACGCAGGCGGTGTGTCGTCGATTCTGGTCATCGTGCGAAGCATCTCCGATCGCCGCGCCGCCTGTCGAAGTATTTACCGGTGATCCCGGCGAACGGAGCGGCAAGCACGTCCGCGAACGCGTCGCCGTGCCACAACGCGAGCGCGTCACCGAGCGTGGCGGTGGCACGTTCGGGCTCGTCCGCCAGAAGCTCACGCCTGCCGTGCGCGGCCAGGACCTCGAACCGGTGCGCGTCCACGCTGTCGGCGGGCAGGGCGAGCCGATAACCTGCCACAGGCGACTTCCCGCTTCGGCAGCGAAAGCCGAAGCAGGAACTCGGGCCTCTTCGGGTTCGCGCTGCCCCGACAGTCTCAGGTGACTCTGCTCGGCAGTGCGCATGCGGCGAGCAGCGCCGCGATTATCCACGCCGTCGGGCCCACGCCCCACCACGTGGACAGGGCACCCGCGGTGACAGCACCGATCGTCTGAGCGCCGTAGAGCACGACGATGTACAGCGCCACCGCCCGAGACCGCAGCGAAAGGGCCACCGTCGCCTGCAGGAAGGCGTTGTTGACCGTGACCATCGACGCCTGCGTGGCACCGAATACGAGGCCTGCCAGCCCGACCTGCGCAGCCTCGCGGGGTAGGAGATCACGTTGTCCGCGCGCGGCGGCTCTCGCCCCATTTGCGGGTGATGAGGTCGCTGATCCGGGCTGGGGGAGGGTTTGGCGGACATGGCGTCACGGGCAATGAACTCACGGTCCGGGCGCCGTAGTGACGTGGCTGGTGCGCGGCACGGTGAGGTAGCCAGCGGTATCCAAGGGCCGGTCGGTGAAGAAACGCCGTGCCAGGTCGGCGACGTCGCCGGCGCGTTCGAGCACGACCCAGTGGTCGGCGTCCTTGATTGTGCGGAAGTGGCTGCCGGGAATGGTCGCGGCGAAAGCGCGTTGGCGGGCGGGTGAGCTGATGGTGTCGTGTTCGCCGGTGAACACGAGCGTCGGCACGCCGGTGAGACCCCCGGAGAACGAGTGGTCGCTAAGCAGAGCGCGGCGTAGATAGTCCATCAGGTTCGGGGTGGTCGTCGCGGCGTGCAGCATCGACCGCCTGACATACCGGTATACCAGGTCCCGCCGCGGGATGTAACGCTCTTGGTCGAGGCAGAGCTGTGCTTCGGTGGCCGCAGTGGCGAACTCGGCAATGCGACCGGCGGCAAGATGCTCGGCCGCCCGGCGTACCCGGTCACGCTGCGCCGCGGTGGTGTGCGGCACAGCACCACCGAGGGCCAGCCGGGCGACGAGCTGTGGCCTGCGTTGCGCGCACCGGAAGACCATCTCTGCGCCGTAGGAAAAGCCAAACAAGTTGACCCGTGGTTCGCCGAGGTCGTCGAGTATCCGGTCGATAGCTGTGCACAGCAGGTCGGTGCCCCGCTCGGCGGGTAGTGGATCGGCATCGCCCATGCCGGGCAGGTCCGCGGTGATCACCGACGCCGCCGGCGCGATCCGATCGTCCATGCTGGGCCAACCGAACATGCCCTGCAGGCCACCGCCGATCACGATGACCGGTTCGGTCTCCGGGGCGGGGTGCCGGAGCAGGCGGTAGGCGAACTGCACGTGGTCAACCGACAGCCGGCGGATGATCTCCTCAGGCATGATCCGTCTCCTTCGGGAAGCAGCGCGCCGCGTCAGCAGGTGCGGGTCAGCACGAGTGCGGCGTTGTGCCCGCCGAAGCCCATCGACGTCTTTACCGCGCAGTCGAACGACGCCGGACGGGCTTCTTTGGCGATCACGTCGATCGGGATGCGGAGGTCACGCGTCTGGAGATTGCCGGTGGGAGGCACCAGCTGGTGTTGCAGGGCGAGCGCGGTCAGGGCGGTTTCGATCCCGCCTGCCGCCCCCAGGGTGTGGCCGGTCATCGCCTTGGTGGAGGTCACCAGCGGTCGGTCGCCGAGCACACGGTGCAGAACGGTGCCTTCGGTCAGGTCATTGATCACGGTCGACGTGCCATGGGCGTTGACGTGCCCGATCTCGGCCGGGTCGATGTCCGCGTCCGCCAGCGCTGCCCGCAAGGCATCTTCGATGCCCGCGCCGTCGGGGGAGGGCGCGACCGCCGAGTACGCGTCGCTCGATGCCCCATACCCGGCGATCCCCGCCCGCACACGAGCGCCGCGGGCCCTGGCATGGTCCTCTCGCTCGAGAACCAGAAGACCGGCTCCCTCCCCGACAACGAAACCGTCACGGTCCGCGTCAAACGGACGACAGGCGGTCGCCGGGTCGTCCCGGCGGGTCGACACCGCCCTCAACTGACAGGCACTGGCGATCAGCAGCCGCGAACACACCGACTCCGCGCCGCCAGCGATCGCGATATCGCACGCACCGGAGCGAAGCAGCTGCAGGGCCGTCCCGATCGCCACGGTGCCGGACGAACACGCTGTCGCCACCGCGAGGCTCGGTCCTCGAACACCGAGGTCCAGGCAGACACTGCTGGCGGCGCTGTTCAACGTGGTCATCGGAGCGAGCTTCGGCGAGACGCGACGCGCGCCCTTCTCCGCGAGCACCGCGGCCTGCTCGTCGTAGAAGGGAAGACCGCCGTGCGCTGAGCCGATGACCACGGCCACCCGGCCGGCGTCCCAGGCTGACGCGTCCAGACTGGCATCGGCCACCGCTTCACGGGCCGCGATCACTGCCAGTTGAGAGAAACGGTCCATCATGCGCAAGGCGGGCAGACCCAAGAGCGCCTGGGTGTCCAGCCCGCCGATCGTGTACATGAAATCGCAGGACAACCCGGCGAGTTCGTTCCGGCGGCGCACGGCCGGAGCGGCCTCCGCTGTCGTCACGCCACGCCAAGTGGCATCGACGCCGACTCCGGCCGCTGTGACCAGACCCAGGCCGGTCACGGCCGCAGTGAGCCGACCCGATAACCGCCCCATCACTCCGCCACCTTGCTCTGCACGGCCTTGGTCAACTGGTTCACCGTCTCCCGCGACGTCAGCTGAACATCCTCGAGATCGATCAGCCACCGTTCCTCGATGAGCAGCCGCAATTCCTCCAGGGCAAGAGAGTCCAAGCCCAGGTCATGCAAAGGGGCCTCCGGCTCGACGGCGGATCGCGGGACACCGAACTTCTCGACGAGCAACAGCGTGACACCATTCGTCACATCCACGTGGTCATACTCCTATTCGGGACCAAGGCCAGCGAACCGCTCGAGCGTGCCCGGTGCCACCGAGCCGACGTCAATAGCACACCGAACGTGGCTACCTCGAGTCGTTGCACCGCCTGCATCATTCACGGCGAATTTCTGTTCGTGATCAACGAGTACGGATGATGTTTTCACGCCATCGAATCAACTCTGGCGAAAGTGCGCGGCACGGCGAAGCGATCACAGGCGGGACAGGGCTCGATGTTCACGATGGGGAGAGCGGGCGGACATCTGGACGGTAATGCAAAGGGGTTAAGAGGGCATGTCCCTGAATGGCAGCGATAGAGACTTGCTGCCGAACATGATGCCTCATGAACATTCCCGTCGCGCAGGGGGTGTCACGCTCCTGAAGACAACATCAACTATCCAGGCCATGCAGCGGGCGGATATTTTAACTCAAGAATCACGCACCTTGTGGCTGAGCAACGTCATGTTGACACCATCGGCTGGTTTCAGGAGTTCCTGGACCCTGTCTTTCGCGGGCGCACAACACGATGGCCGACGCTGTCTGTACTTCAGAAGCCTGGTAGGAAAGGGAAAACTGGCCCATCTTGGTGTTGCCGAGAGACGTCAGTCCAGTCGTGGCCTTCAGAAGCTCAACCGAAGATTGGACTCTATCGAGTGAGAAGGAAGACTGGCTCGCTGCGTCGCGACAAGCAAGCACGTGTCGCGTCATTCCTTCTGCCATCGCTCCAGAACAGGATGGCCGATTGGCACGGGCCGGACGAGCGCGAGCGAGAGTTGTGGGTATGTGCCCTGGTCGCGTTTCTCGCGCACAGCTTCGTCCCCGGTAGCTTTGTCACGCGACACTGCTGTCGTGTCGGTCAATGCCGACTCAATCATTTCCAGGCCCCGGGTGAGCAGCCTGTTTCCGGTGTCGAATCTGGGTGTCACGTAAAGGCCGGGGAACCCGCGAGCAGGCTAACCGGTGCCCAGGCGCGTGGCAGTTCACCGACGAAGCTCTCGGCGCCAGCGTGACGCCGCTTGTCCCTGATGCCGCACCGAGTGACCCTCATTGGTGTCATTTAGGCGTGCACGCGGTTCACCTTTCCGGTGTGCGGGCACCCGCGAAGATCCACAACGCGCTGAACCCAAGAGGGCCATATGCGGCAGAAGGATCCGAAGAGCGTGGACGTGCTGGGCGTCGCGTTTCCCGCGCCGTCGCGGGCGCTGGGGCGTGTCGCCAGGGGACTGGCGGGGCTCGCGCTCGTGCCGTGGGACGGCATTCGCGCCAGGGGAGCCCGGCGTGCGGTTTGGTCGTGCCCGGGAAAGCTCTACATCGAGACACACGGTGTGCAGGGCCCGGACGGTGCCCGGGTCGCCCAGCGTGTGGAACGAGCGGTGGCGAGCATTCCCGGCGTGCGATGGGCCCAGGTGAACGCGCCGACATCACGAGTGGTCATCGCGGTGGCAGATTTGGCACCACGCCGGCTGGAGCTGATCCGGGCCGTCGAACGAGCCGAGGCACGACCGTCCTGCGAGACCACGCGGACCGAGGAAGACGAACTCCACCACCCGGCCGACGGGGTAACGGCGACCCGGCTGCCGTCCACGCTGGCTGCCGACGTCGCGGGCCTGGCGCTGTCGATGGCGTCGAAACTCATGCCGTGGGCGCCGCTGCCCTCGGAGGCCGCCGCGCTGTTGTCGCTCGTGGATCTGCATCCACGACTCCGTGCGCTGGCGGATCGGAAACTGCACGGGCGCGAGCGGGCGGACTCGGCTACCTCGATCGGGACGGCAGTGATCCACGGCCTGGCGGCGGGAACTGAGGGAACCGTGCTGGGCATCGTGGTCCGCAGTACGCAGTGGCGGGAAGCCAAGGCGCACCAGCGGGCTTGGTGCGCGGCGGAGACACGGCTGGTCCGGCAGCGCGAGCACGCCGGCGCGGAGCCTGTGGAGGGGGAACGACCGTGGCCGCTGCCGGAGAGTGCCGCGGACCGGCACGCGCGACGATCCATCACGGTCGGCGCGGCGGCCGCTGCGGCGACCCTGCCGTTCGGCGGACCGAGGCGCGCCGCCGCGATCGGGATTGCCGCGCTGCATTGGCGTCGCAGCCGGTGATCGAGCAGGCCAAGGGCATGATCATGTTGTTGCGGAACTGGAGTGCCGATCAGGCGTTCGCCGCGCTGCGGCATGTCTCCCAGCACGCCAACGTCAAGCTGCACGACGTCGCGGCCGTGGTTGTGGCCGCCGGCACCACCGCTGAATCCTCAGACGTGGACCACGTAGTCACGCAACTGGTGCTGTACGAAGTCCGCCTCCACGTTCTGGGCGCGGGTTTCGGCCCCGGACGCCCCCGCGTACCCCGGCCCCGCTGATGCTCGGCGTCCCGCCGGCTCGCTGCTGAACCGGCAGGACGACGAACCATCGCGTGCTGCTCCGACGGTTCACCTCCGGGGTTCCGCAGCCTCACGGGGATAATTCCAACCGTCATGCGAACGCGGAGTGGTCAGCCGGGGATGTCGCTGGGGTCGTGGCCGTAGGTGTTGCGTTGGCCGATCTGGCCGTCCTTGTTCTTGATGAAGTGCTCGGCCTCCGTTCCCGCGCCATCTCCCGGCCCTTCTCGACCGCCTCAATCTTCGTTTCATGAGTACTGGCCGCACGGGTGCTGCCCTCGACCTTGTTCTTCCACTGGCCGCCCTCGAAGTAGGTTTCGATGTCGCCCTCCACCGTGGTGCTCCTTCCACACGACGTCACTGACACCCCGGATACCCCGTTTGGTGGCCGTCCGAACAGCGCCCGGTCGGCTCTCGCCGGTACGAACCGGGCAGATGTGTACCCGGTCCGCTGCCCCCGGCCTGGACCTCGCCCCGTGAAGCCGGACCGTCGGGCACACCTTCCCCTTCCGTCGCCGAGGGCGTGCCCTGTTCAGCGGGGAGGGGTGATGGCCGCGGCGTTGAGGGCGGCGGTCTGGTCGGGATGCACGGTGAACAGGTTCAGCAGGCCCATCAGTTCCAGCGGCCGCCGCACGATCCGCGGGCCGGGGACCAGAAGCAGCTGCACGTTCGCCTCGCTCGCCCGGGTGTGGAGCGCGACCAGCTCGGTGATCCCGGCTGTGGCGAGGAACGTGACCCCGGACAGGTCCACGACTAGAGAGGTGGTGTCCGGCCCGGGCTCCGCCGCCACTGCGTTCGTCAAGCGTGGCGTGGTCGCCATGTCCAGCTCGCCGGCGACGTCGACGACCACGCGCCCGTCGCCGAGTGGGGTCACGCTCACCTCGAACGCGTTCCCGCCGGCCGCGGCGGTCCGTGCGGCCACCTCGCGATGTTCTTCCGTGCTCATCTCGACCTCCTCTGCGGGACACCCAGCCCGCTGCCGCTTGTGACAACCGTTGACGGTAGCCGAGGTGCCGTGGCCCGCCACTCATGATCACCTGCACCCGAGCGCTGGGGGTTTGCGCGGAGCCGAGGGGTGGAATTCGGGAGCGCGGATCGTTTGTCGCTGGGGGTGAGCGGTCCGGGCCCGTCAGTCCAGCAGCGGGCTGGCGGGGCGCCCAGCCTTCCTGGCGCCCGGCCGGGACTGCTAGTCGCCGAACCCGGCTCCGAGGTTCCGCCGCTGGACTTCGTGCCGCACCCGCCGCGCGACGTTCCCGGTGACGCCGGAGGACTCGGCCCTGGTGCCGGAGGCGACGACCACGGCCGCGACGTCATGGAGCTTGACGTTGGCGTGCTGAGAGACCTCGCGTAACGCGGCGAACGCCTGGTCGGCGTTCAAGTCCCGGAGCATCATGATCATCCCTTTGGCCTGCTCGATCACCGGCTGCGAGGCCAGCGCGGTGTGGAGGTGATCGATCGCGGCCTGCAGGTCGGCCGGTTCGTTGGACGTACTCACCCCCCGAATTCTTCCGCATGGATGCTCGGCACAACCAGGATGTACCCGGCACGGATGCGATAACGGTGGCTGGCGCGAAAGCGACGGGACCTGCTCGGACCGGCCCTGCATACGGACGACGCGGTGATCGTGGACCTGTCGGCGGTAACGTACCCCGTCCAAGCCCTACGCCGTGTTTGGCGCGGTTGTCGGCGTCGCGATGATCATCTTCGATCTGGTGCGGTTCCCGCTGCGCGAGCCGTTCATCTGGCTCTGGCTGGCCGTCGCGGTGGGTGTCGTGGGCTTCAGCCTGTGGGCGGCGTTTGCCAAGCGCGGCGCCGAGAAAGTGGTTGTCGAAGATCGCCCGCAGTCGGATTCCTGAGTGGTACGTCCGAATTCGGTCAGTCCGTCTGATCGTCGGCAAGTGCTCGCGTCGCGGCCCCCGGAGGTCACCGGCCCGAGCAAGCGATAGGCACGTCATGCAGGCGAAACCCCATTGCTTGGTCAGAGCTTGACGGCGTGTCGATGCAGAGTTGCAGAGCATCGGCTTGGCCGCGTTGGCCGAGTGCTCGTCGACTTCGATGAGGTTGTGTGCAGGGTTTCGGGGTGATTGTCGCCCAGGATGCGGCGAAGCCGGTTCCGGCTCAGCCCAGCACCGTGCCCGAGTTCGCGGTGTTTCGGCTGCGCTTACGAGAGAACGCACACAGGTCGATCTCCAGGCCGGTGCGCGGGGCCCGGAACCGGACGGGCGACGCGTCGTGGTCGACGCCGTTCTCCACCTGGTTGATCAGCTCCGTCATCAGCTGCCCCACGACCGGCGCGTTCTTGAACTGGTTGCCGCTCGTTCCGATCGCGACGTAGAAGCCCTCGAGTTCGGTGCGGTCGTAGATCGGCGTCCAATCGTCGGTGACGTCGTAAACGCCCACCACGCCGCGCGCCCGGTTGGGCACCGCCAGATCGGGCAACCGCCGCGCGGCCCGCGTCACCTGAGCCTCGAAGACTGCGGCCGTCGGGTGGATGTCGACAGTGTCCGGGTCGTCGGTCCACTGCAACGGGTCACACTCCGGTTCCGTTCCGCCGACGAGCAGGCCCCCTCCTGCTTCACTGCGGAAATAGGTGCCCAGGTCCATGTCCGCCACCACGGGCCCGCCGTAGCCCTCCGGGACCGGCACGTGCGCCACTTCCTGCCTCATCGGGCGCACCCCGGCCGTGAAGTCGGAACCCACGCCGGCCAGCCGATTCACCGCGCCCGACCACGGACCGGCCACGTTGACCACGACGGCACAGGGAATCCGGGTGCCGTCCGACAGCCGCACCGACGTCACGCGCCCGCCGGCCTTCTCCACTGCTGTCACCGTGCTGCGAAAGCGAAACTCCGCCCCGGACGCCGAGGCAGCGGCGGCGAGGTTCACGGCGGCGAGGCTCGGGTCCGAGACGTAACCGGCGTCCGGCGTGTACACGCCACCGAGCGAGTGCTTTGCGTTCTCCCAGAATTCGTCCTCGTCGAGCCGCTTCGGCGGCCAATAGCGGCCGGCGTCGATACCCGGAACGCGCTCGGCCAAGGTCGCGCTGTCCCATTCCTCGTAGGGAACACCGATCTCATCGAACAGCGGAAGCCATGACGTACGCGGAGCCGCCTCAACGTCCAGCATGACCAACCCGCTCTTGCGGAACATCGCGAGGTCGCCGACGTCGTGCCCGAGGTGGCCGGCCCAGTCGAGCCAGCCGAAATGTGCCTCCCACGCCGTCGTCACCCCGGCGGTGGTAGAAAAGTTGAACCGGACGATCGCACTCGATGCCGAGGTCGATCCCTGGCCAGCTCCTGGGGCCCGATCGAGCACGATCACCCGGTGCCCTGCCCGGGCAAGCTCAAGGGCGATCGACGAACCGATCACCCCTGCCCCGATCACGACCACGTCGGCACTCATACGTCGCCCTCTCTCCTGAGGCACATCCGGTGATCGCGCTTACAGGGCACGGCAGGTCCTGAGGTAGCTGAGGAACGAGGCCTGCAGGCCGGTCAGGTGCGTTTCGCGTAGGACCGCGCTGGTGACTGCTCCGCCGCGTGAAGTGAGGGGGTGCAGGACGGTGGCCGTGTTCTGCGCGAGGTTCTGGTACACGGCCAGGTCTCCGAGAAGCTCTTGTTCGTTGAGGGTGACGTGAAGCTTGGCGGCAGGCAGGCGGTCGCCCAGTTCTTCGAGCATCGCGAAGACCTGACTGTCTTCACCGACGACACCGGGGCTGCCCGCTCCGATGCTCTCGAAGAGCGTGCTGCCGGTGAGCCAGGTGTAGAGGCTGAAGAGTCCGCCGTAGGAGTAGCCGAAGAGGCCGTGGCCGCTCGCGGTGGTGCCGTAGTCGCGTTCGATCCGCGGGTGCAGTTCCGCGGTGAGGAAGCTCAGGAACGCATCGGCCTGGGTGTCGTGCAATTCGGCGAGGTAGGCGTCGGCTTCCGCGCGGGTCATCGAGCCTCTTCGGATTCCCGTCTCCACGGCGTCGATGAACTCCTGGGCGATGGGCTCGCCGGGTGGCACGAGGTCTCTGTTGCGCAGCCGTGCCCAGTGCTGTGCGTCCTCGCCTGCGTAGCCGACGCTGACTTGGATGTAGGGCTGGATCTGGTGCATGGGGTCTTTCTGGGTGACGATGAGCGGAGCCGTCATGCCCACGGCCCAGTTGCCGTCGAGCACGTACACGGCAGGCGCGTGCGTCGTGGCTGGGTTGTAGCCCGGTGGCGTGGTGACCCAGACGCCGTAGTCGTGCCCGCCGCTGGAACGCAGCTCGAAATAGTCGGTGTCGGCGAGGCAGCCCTGCCACATGATGCTCATCGAAGGTCCTTTACAACTCGGCCGGCCTGGAGAACGAGGACGGCATTGGCGGGATCAGCGAACAGCTCGGGGTCTTCGACCGGGTTGCCGTTCCACAACACGAGGTCGGCCTGCGCGCCGGGAGCGATGACACCGACCTGGCCGGAGAGGCCGAGGATCTCGGCGTTGGTCTTGGTGGCCGCCACGAGAGCGTCCATCGGTGTTTCGAGCTTGGCGCGCAGCCTGAGCTCCTCGCCTCGACGGTGCTGAGCCGGGCCGATGAGATCGGAACCCAGCCCGATCCGTACTCCGGCCTCCTTGGCGACAGCGAGCGCCTCGGTCATCCGCTCACGAACACCCAGCACCCGGTCGCGGGTCGATTCGTCGAGGCCCGCTCCGGCGGTGTCGTGCAGCAGTTGCTCGACAACGGCGAACGTGGGCACGAGGGCGACCTCGCGACCGGCCATCAGGGTGGCCGTGGCTTCGTCGAGATCGGTGCCGTGCTCGATGCAGCGCGTCCCGGCCTCGATCGCGTTGCGGATGCCGTCGTTGTTGTGGGCGTGCACCGTCACGTAGGTGCCCCGCGCCGCGGCTTCCTGGACAGCGACGGCGATCTCCTCGATCGTGAACTGGGTGTCGGTCAGCCGGTCGTGCGCGCCGACCACTCCGCCTGTCACGCAGAGCTTCAGGAAGGAGGCTCCGCGACGGAACGCCTCGCGCACGTTGCGCCGCAACTCGTCCGCGTTGCCGGACATCATGGACAGCGCACACAGGCCGGGTAGGTGATGGCTGCTCCACAGCTCGGTGGGTTCCCAGTCGGCTCCGTAGTAGCCGTGTCCACCGATCTGGCACTGAACCGGTCCGCATGACAGGACGCGCGGCCCCCTGACCTTGCCCTTCGCGATCGTGGTGACGAGGCCGCCGTCGACCCCGCCTGTGTCCCGGACGGTGGTGAAGCCGGCATCGAGCGTCGCGCCGGCCGTGGCGAAGATGTCCGCCGCGAGCTCGGCGGCGCTGATCCGGAACGAGAACTGCGGCTGGATCGGGCTCGACAAGCCCAAGTGGACGTGAGCGTCGATCAGGCCGGGCGTCATCGTCAAGCCTCCGGCGTCGAGGCGCTCGCCGTGGGCGCCGGAGGCCCCGACCTGGGTGATACGCCCGTCTTCGATGGTGAGGTCAACGTCGACCGGGTCGCGACCCGACCCGTCGACAACCGTCGCGCCGACCACCTGCCACCGTCCCACGAGTCGTCCCTCCGCAGTTGCCATCTCTCTTTTCCAATGGATAAACTGTGAGGGTGACCCTGTCAAGCTCGGAACGCAAAGGCGACGCCCGCGAGCGGCTCTTGGCCCGGCTGCTCGACGCCTTCGGTGATGCCCTACCCGCACCGGAGGTGTCGCTCCGCGAGATCGCCGCCAGGGTCGAGACCAGCCACGCCCTCTTGCGCTACCACTTCGGGTCACTCCCGGGCGTCTTGGCGGCCATGCTCGAGACACAGCGATCTCGCGACAACGAGGCACTGCTCGAGACCGCCCGGCAAGGCACCTTCGACGACCTCGTCGTGGCGATCTGGCGGGCCTACACGCGCCCGGAGCAACTGTCGCGGATCCGCGGCTTCTTCCACGTCGTAGGGCTCGCCGCGTACGGCCCGGGGGACTTCCGTGAGTTCATCGACTCGCTCGCCGACCTGACCAAGATGCTGGCCTCGCTCGCCGAACGCGAAGGGCTCGACACCGAGGAAGCTCTGACTTTGGCCACCGTCACCGTTGCCGCGATCCGTGGCCTGCTCTTGCAGGAGGTGCTGACTCCAGCAGGCCATTCGGAGGACGCGGTCGCGTTGATCCTGCGCATGAGCAAGGACCAATCCGTTCCACGGACACGCCCAGGGCCTTGAACAGGTAGCCGCCTTTCGCCTGCCAGACACACCAAGGTCGGTGTCGACACCCCTTCGCCGACGGCGGCGGCGACCCACTACGTCCGCAACTCGGCATGACCGGATGTTTGATGCCGTCGCGCCCGTGGCCGCTACCGCGTCGGTTCATCGTGGAAATCCGGGCGGAGCCGCCAACCGAGCAATCCCTGAATCGGCTCATCGCGGCCGGCGGTCTCGGGGGCCGGGGTCGTGTCGGTAAGCGAGACATGGGGGAGATCGTCGAGGTGCAAAATGGGTTCATGGTCGAACTGCCAACACTCGTTCTCGTACACAGTCCGCTGGTGGGGCCATCGACCTGGGAGTCGGCGGCGGAATGTTTCCGGCGTAAGGGCTATCCCGTTGTGGTGTCTTCGCTCGACGGAGTCGTGGATGACGGTGCCCCGTACTACCGCGGGTTCGCCGAGGCCGCGGCCCGCGCTGTTGTCGCCACCGAAGGCGACCGTCCGGCGGTGCTGGTCGGTCACAGCGGCACCGGAGCGCTGCTGCCGTCGATCGCCGACGCCGTGGGAGACAGTGTTCACGGCGCTGTCTTCGTGGATGCGATCCTTCCGCACCCGGGCGGCAGTTGGTTCGATACCGCACCCCGCAACTGCGCGACCACCTGGCTGGCCTGGCCCAGGCTGGGTGGCTCCCTCCGTGGAACGAATGGTTTCCGGCTGAGGCGTTCGACACCTTGCTGCCCGACGAGGACATGCGAGAGCGGTTCGTCGCCGAGCTTCCGCGGCTACCGGTGACCTACTTCGAGGAGTCGGCGCCGGTCACGCACGGCTGGCCCGCGGTTCGCTGCGCCTATGTACGGCTGAGTGAGGCCTATGACCGGTCGGCGGATGAGGCAGTACGCCGAGGCTGGTGGGTGCACCGCGAGAATGCCGATCATCTGGCGATGCTCACTCAACCCGACCGAGTCACGGACGCGGTCGTCCAGGCGGTCGTCGCCGTGGCTGACATGTGACCGAGGTGCGCCTTCGCGAGATATCCCGCCATCCACACGGGGCACCTGCACCTGCTCATCGACACCCACCGTATCGCGCTGGCCAGTACCCAGGCGCTGGGTGACACCGAGGCTGGGGTGGAGATCCGCAAAGCCTCGGCCTTGGCTACTGGCGCGCAGGACGCGATCAACGAACATCACCACGCCCTGGAAGTGGACCGAGCCAACGACGACACCTGGGGTGCGGCCAAGACTCACAACCATCTCGGGTTCATTCACGCCCGCGAGGGCGACCACATCACAGCGCTTGAACACCACCAGCGGGCAGCCGAACTGTATGAGGAGACCGGTGACCGCTGCGGCATGGCACGGGCGCTGGTCGGACTCGGCTCCTGCACTACCACGCAGGTCGCGGCGGCGCAGGAGCCGCCCAATTCCGGCAGGCACTCCATCTCGCACGCGAGGTGGGCGACCGCTGGGCGAAGGCCTGGCCTCGATCGGCCTGGGCTTCACCAGCCCACCGCCCCACGGTCGGCAACACCTGGAACACGCCCTGCGGCTTACCCGCGGGACCGGTGACCGGTGGGCCGAGTCCATGGCACTGACCGGACTCGGCATGATCCTGACTGACGCAAACGCCGCCGACGAGGCCGTCAACTACTACCGTCAGGCCGGCAACCTCACCCAGGAAGTCGGGGACCATTGGTGGAAGCAGAGGGCCACCGCCAGCCTCGCCAGCCTGCGTCAGCACCTCGGGCGTCGTGTCCCGACCGAAACCCCCGGCTACCGCATAGCGCGGCACTGCCGACGCCACAACGCTCGGAAGCGCAGTGCCGGGACGATGCCGACACAACGGGTTCTGGCCAGTAGCTGATCTGTGGCATGAGCGGACGGGTGTGCCGTGGCGTGATCTGCCTGAGCGGTAGGGGTCGTGGAAGACCGCGCATGAGCGGTTGCGGAAGTGGACCGCGGACGGGACGTGGGATCGGAACCTGGAGCACGTCATCGTCAAAGACGCCTTACTCGGGACACTGGAAGACAATGTCGAGTTCGTGATCAGTGTCGATTCCACGAGCGTCCGGGCCCACCAGCACGCCGCAGGTGCCCGGAAAAAAGGGGCTGCGCGGACTGGATCGAAGACCTCGCGATCGACGGGGAATGCCTCGGACGCTCCCGAGGCGGACTAACCAAGAAGATCCACTTGGCCGTCGACAGCGTGGGCCTGCCGTTGGCGATGATCTTCACCCCAGGGCAGGCCGGGGACAACCCGCAACTCCTGCCGCTGCTGGACGACATCCGGGACCTCGACATGAATGGCCAGCGGGTGCGGGTCGGGAGAGTGCTGGCCGACAAGGCCTACACCCACCCGAGCACCCGCCAGGCGTTACGGGAAGGACGGATCAAGGCCACCATCCCCGAACGCGCCGACCAGATCGCCCGCCGCAAAGCCAAAGGTTCGGCCGGTGGCAGGCCACCGGCCTTCGATCCGAGCTCTACAAACTCCGCAACATGGTCGAACGCTGCTTCAACCGGCTCAAACAATTCCGAGGCCTGGCAACACGGTTCGCCAAACGGGCCGCCTACCACCGCGCTGAAATCATCCTCCACCTCAGATGAAGATCCGCAGGACACGCCTAGTAGGCATCGTGACTGGGACAGACCCCACCCGCGAACGGTTACGCGGGGTATTCGATGTGCCGCACACGTCGAAGTACACACGAAGCCGTGCACCATTGGACCACGAAATCGCAAGCGAAGAAGAGACACCCTGAACTTCTACGTAAACCAGAATGTCTCGGTAAATAGCGGCATAAATAGAACGCGTATGGTTCTCGAGGGATTCATTCGACCTATAGAATAGTTGTCTGGCGTCTAGCTGTGGGACCGTCCACTGTGGAGTTCTCCGCCTGCACCTGGGCCTTTCGTGATCGGCCGCACGCGATGCCTACCTGCTCTGGGTGGTCGAAAGTGGAGACTCGGCAGCGGCGACGTCCGCGTCAGGTGTATGAGCCTGGATGTCCCTCGATGGCCTTCCTTACACCTGTCCGACGGGGCCCCTGCGACCGGTTGGGCGTCGACGTCAGCGCGTGCTGGCGATGTCTGTGCTGGTCAGAGTTCTTGGTTCAGTGTGAGATGTGGCTCAAGTCGATCCACTCAGCCACCGTGCAGGCCGGGCTTTCCTGCCTAGGTCCGTCGGTTTTTCAACGCTCGAGACGCTGTCCGATGGGTCTGCTGCCAACCGTTGTCGGTGGCCCCAAACAGCGTTTGGGGCCACCGGTTTCATCTGGGTACATATAGAAGTTAACGGGGCTGGTTGGCCCACCATTTCTGGCCGGCTTCGGGCAGTGTGGAGATCGGGTCGTAGTAGGGGTAGCGGCGCTGCAAGGCTTCGGGGTCTTCGTGTTCGATCCCGGTGCGGTAGTTCTTGGTCCAGTAGGAGATCCCCAGCTCACGGTCATATTCTGCGAGCTGGTGGACCCAGCGCTTGCCCACGTACGGGACGTCGCAGACGATCCGTGGAGTCGCGTAACCGGGCAGATATCCCATGATCGCGTGCTGCAATTCTTGGGCTTCCCAGACTGCTACCCGCCAGTGTTCTGCGTTCGGGATCATGTCGCACATGTAGAAGTAGTACGGCAGGATGCTCGCTTCGCCCTGCAGCGCGAAGCACAGGTCCAGCAGCTCGGCCGGGGTCGCGTTGACGCCCTTCATCAGCACGCCCTGGTTGCGGACGTCGCGGACGCCGACGTCGAGTGCGGTCCGGGCGGCTTCCGCGACCAGCGGGGTGACCGACTGCGCGTGGTTGACGTGGGTGTGGATCGCGAGGTTGACGCCGCGGCGCTGGGCGGTGCCGGCGACGCGCTCGAGGCCTTCGACGACCTTCGGCTGGATCCAGTGCTGCGGCAGGGCGGCGAGCGCCTTGGTCGCGAGCCGGATGTCGCGGACGGTGTCGATGTCCATCAGCCGCATGAGGAACGACTCCAGCTGCGGCCACGGCACGTTCGCGACGTCGCCGCCGGAAACCACCACGTCGCGGACGCCGGGGGTTTTCTTCAGGTACTCGATCATCGCGTCCTGGCGGTCGACCGGCTTGAGCGAGAGCTTGTGCTTCTCGATCTGCTCGGTCGAGTTCCCGACCAGGTCCATCCGGGTGCAGTGCCCGCAGTACTGGGGGCAGGTCGAGATCATCTCGGCGAGGACCTTGGTGGGGTAGCGGTGGGTCAGCCCCTCCACGACCCACATCTCCGCCTCGTGCAGCGAGTCCCGTTCGGAGTGCGGGTGGCTCGGCCATTCGGTGTCGCGGTCGCTGCGCACCGGGAGCATGTAGCGGCGGATGGGGTCGGCGTACCAGGCCTCGGTCACCTTCGCCGGGTCCGTACCGGCATTGGGCGCCATCGTGTTGATCATCTGCGGCGGCAGCAGCATCGACATCGTGGCCATCTCGCGCTGGTCGGCGAGCATGTCCTCGTAAAAGCGCTCCTCGAGCTGGTCGCCCATCAGAGCGCGCAGTTGCTTGGCGTTGCGGATGCAGTGCACTCGCTGCCACTGCGCGTCGCGCCACTCTGCCTCGGTCACGTCGTGCCAGCCGGGGAAGCGGCGCCAGTCGGGTTCGATCAGCTCGACTCGGGTGTAGTCGTAGGGCTGATCGTAGGCGGCCACCGGCGAGGTCGGTTGCTGGATCGCAGTCACTTGTACTCCTCGTCGTCGGAAACGCGTGAAAATATCCTGTCACATCGTTCGGACGACGTAAATATTCCTGTCGTGCTCGGTGTGTCAGACGGACACTGCCTCCGGCTTTGAGCGGGTGCGAAGGTGATCGACAGCAGCGATTCCGGCGACCAGCGCGGCGGCGAAGACCAGTAGACCGGCCGAGTAGCCGAGGTGGTGAACCAATTCAAGCCGGGTCGATGGCGCGTTCTGGTCGCGGATACCGACCGCGGTCATCGCCCCGGTGCCGCCGAAGACCAGCATCGAGGCCAGCGGCCCGAGCACGGGCACGACGACACCGTCTTCCGCGAGCCGAGGACCGGTCGTGACGACCACGGAGACGACGGTCGCGCACAGCAGCGCCAGCAGCAGCGCTCCCGGGATCACCGCGTCGTGGTCGATCAACTTCTCCGGCACCCCGCCGGTCCCCAGATCCACGATGAACAGCACGAGCGCGGACACCACGGCCCCGCCGACGGCGAACTGCACCCTCCAGCGCGACGCGCCCACGAGACATCCGGCGGCGACCCCCACCGCGGCCGCCAGCCAGCTCAGCACCGGCTGGAACGCGACGGAGTACACCGCCAGCAGCAGCGGCGCCATCGCGCCCACCTGCACACTCGCCGACGTCGCCGCGGCGAAGGAGGCCCGCGATCCGGCGATCGCGCACGCGACGACCCCGCCGATGGCCACCGCGTGCCTGCCGATCGACGCGACAGGCAGTTCGAGGATTTCGCTGACCTTCAGGACGTCCACCGCGCCCGCGGCCAGGGAAAGCAGCACGGCCAGGATCGTGGCGGCCGCGAACCGGGCAGGCAGCGGACGCGGCTCGGGCCATTCCGGATCCTGCGTGCGGGAACCGCGCGTGACGACGGCCAGCACGGCTCCGGCCACGCTCAGCGCGGTGAGGACCAGATGCCAGACCAGGCCGCCTGTAGCGAGCATGAGCCACGACGCTCCCGCCAGGCTCGCGGCGAACAACTGCGTTCCCACGGTGAGCCCGATGAGCACGAGCCCGGCCGCCCGGGCGCCTCGCCGCAGGAGTTCCTGTGCCGCGGCGAGTACCGCCAGCAGCACCACCGGCGGCCCGGCCAGCGCGACGATCGTCAGCGACGGATGCCCGCCCAGGTCCGGGAACAGGCGCACGAGAGCGGTCGGCAGGGACAGGGCGACCCCCGCCACCAGCAGCCACGGCCACCATCGCGTCAGGAACACGGCGGCGAGCACCGCGGTCAGCGGCACCGGGGACACCAGCACCAGATCGGACGGTCAGCCCCGTGGCGCCGCCAGCGCGATCAACGGCCGCAGGATCGAGGTGTCGCGGACCGCGGCGAAAACGACCACCACCCCGAGCCCCAAAGCCGCCGACACAGTGGTCCCGACGACGGCGCGACCTGCTTCCGTCTTCATGTTTTCAGCTCCCCAGCTCATTTCATCGACCCTAACCACGTGGTGATCATCCGCACGCTGCAAACTCGGAAGGGTGACGAACGCGCGAACCACGCTCCTGCTCGGCGGGCGCATCTACAGCCCCACCGCCCCTGACGCCACCGCCATGGCGATCACGGACGGCACCGTCGTCTGGGTGGGGCAGGACGGCCCGGCCAAAGCACTGCATCCCGACGCCGAGGTGGTCGACCTCGACGGCGCCTTCGTCGCCCCCGCCTTCGTCGACGCGCACGTCCACGCCACCGCGACCGGCCTGCACCTCACCGGGCTGAACCTCGCGAACATCCGAAGCGCCGGCGAGCTGCTGGCTGCGGTCCGCGACGCGGTCCGGCCCGGCCAGGTGCTGGTCGCGCACGGCTGGGACGAGTCCCGCTGGTCCGACGGCAGGCTGCCCAGCCGCGCGGAGATCGACGAGGCCGCGAGCGGCACCCCGGTGTACTTGAGCCGGGTCGACGTCCACTCCGCGCTCGTCTCCAGCGCGCTCGTCGCTTTGGCGCACGGCGTACACGACGCGCCGGGCTGGTCCGCCGACGGACCGCTGACCCGCGACGCCCACCACCGCGTCCGTGCCGCGATGCGCGAGGCGATCACCCCGCGGCAGCGCCGCGAGGCCCAGCGAGCGTTCCTCGCCGAGGCCGCCGCGCGCGGGGTCGTCAGCGTCCACGAATGCGCCGGCCCGGACATCTCCGGCGCCGACGACCTCACCGATCTGCTCGCGCTCGCCGCGGAACCGGGACTGCCCGAGGTCGTCGGCTACTGGGGCGAACGCGGGGGAGTCGACACCGCCCGCGCGCTGGGTGCCAGGGGAGTCGCGGGCGACCTGTTCGTCGACGGTGCCCTCGGTTCCCGTACCGCCGCGCTGCACCAGCCGTACGCCGACGCCCACGACACCTCCGGGACGCTCTACCTCGACGCCCCCGCCATCGCCGAACACGTCGGCGCCTGCACCGAGGCCGGGTTGCAGGCCGGATTCCACGTCATCGGCGACGCCGCCGTCGCCGAGGTCGTCGAAGGCTTCCGGCTCGCGGAGAAGACTGTCGGCCGTCGTGCGTTGGCTGCCTGTCACCACCGGCTCGAACACGTCGAGATGATCGACGTCGAGCAGGCGCGGGCGCTCGCGGGCTGGGGTGTGGTCGCGTCGGTCCAGCCGCAGTTCGACGCGGAATGGGGTGGCACGCAAGGGATGTACACCGACCGCCTCGGCAGCGAACGGGCTGTGAAACTCAACCCCTTCGCCGCCATGGCCGCCGAAGGGCTCCTGCTCGCCTTCGGCTCCGACGCCCCGGTCACACCGGTCGACCCGTGGGCCACCGTCCGCGCCGGGACCTATCACCGCACCCCGGGATCGGGACTGTCCGCTCGCGCCTCCTTCACCGCCCACACCCGCGCGGGGCACCGCGCCGCCGGGGTCAACGACGGCGCCACCGGCAGCCTGGTCCCCGGCGCTCCCGCGCACTACGCGGTCTGGGACGCCACCGACCTGGTCGTCGCGACACCGGACTCGCGGGTGCAGCGCTGGTCGACCGATCCGCGGGCGGGCGTACCCCCGCTGCCGAACCTGGAAGAGGGAGCCACCTTGCCCCGCTGTCTGCGCACGGTCCGCGACGGGCAGGTCATCCACGACGCGTTCACCCGGACGGCCTAGGGTTCAGGGGTGTCCTCGACCGTGGCGAATCCGGCTCCCGAAGCAGACAGGCGAAAGCGGTTCTCCCGCGCCTGGCTCCTGCGTTTCCTCGTCGCCGCGGCGTCGGGTTTCACGCTGTACCTGAGTTTCGCGCCGCGCCCGTTGTGGTGGCTCGCTCCGCTGGCGTTCACCGGCTTCGCACTGGTGGTGCACGGACGCCGGTTCCGCGGCGCCTTCGGCTACGGGTTCGTGTTCGGGCTGGGGTTCTTCCTGCCGTTGCTGACCTGGTTGCTGGACTTCCTCGGGCCGGGCTTCGGGCCCTGGCCGTGGCTCGGGCTGGCGATGGCGCTGTCGGTGTATCTCGGCTTCGGCGGGGCATTCGCCACCGTGGTGTGGAGGCTGCCGCTCGGGCCGCTGTGGGCGGCGCTGGTGATCATCGCGATGGAGACCCCACGCACCTGGTTCCCCTTCGGTGGGTTCCCGTGGGGCCGCGTGGCGTTCAGCCAGCCCGAAGGCGCCTTCGTCTCACTGGCCTCGATCGGTGGCGCCCCGCTGGTCGGTCTCGCCGTCGTGCTGACCGGTTTCGGTCTCGCGGCGCTGTGCCTGCGGCTCAAGGCCGCCGATCCGCGGCGCTCCGTGTTGGCCGCGGCCGCCGTCACCCTCGTGCCGGTGGTGGCGGGCCTCGCGGTGTGGCCCACGATCGGCACCGAAGCCCAGGACGGCGAACTCACCGTCGCCACCGTCCAAGGCAACGCCCCCGACATCGGGCTGGCGCTGGAAGGCCGTCGTGACGAACTCCGGAACAACCACCTCGCCGAGAGCGCCCGGCTGCTCGAGAAACTCAAGGCGGACAACACCAAGGTCGATCTGCTGGTCTGGCCGGAGACCGCGATGGCGATGCGGACCGGTGACGCGGGCGTCGACCAGATGGTCCGCGACTACGGCGTCCAAGCGATCATCGGCGCGCTGGTCCGGCTACCGGACGGTTCGGCGCAGAACTCCGCGCTCGTCTGGGACCCCGTCACCGGTCCCGGCCAGCGCTACGCCAAACAGCAGCTCGTCCCGTTCGGCGAGTACGTCCCCGCCCGCGAGCTCGCGAAGCTGGTGACCCCGTTCGTCGACAGCGTCGCGAACATGACCCCGGGTGACGGCGGCAACTCCGCGCTGTCGGTCGCGGGGACCAAGGTCGGGGTCTTCATCTGCTACGAGACCGCGTTCGACTACCCGGCCCGCGAGTCCGTCGCCAACGGCGCGGAACTGCTCGTCGTGCCGACCAACAACGCTTGGTACGGGCCGGGGGAGATGAGTTACCAGCAGCTGGCGATGTCGCGGCTGCGAGCGGTCGAACATGGCCGCGCTGTGATCGTCTCCGCCACCAGCGGGGTCAGCGCGATCGTCGCGCCCGACGGTTCGATCACGGCCTCTACCAGCCTGTTCACCGCAGATTCCCTGGTGGGGCGCGTACCGCTGAGGCAGCAGACTACGCTGTCGGATCTACTCGGTGTGACGACGGAGTACGGGCTGCTCGCCCTGGCGATCGCCGGGGTTACCGGCGGGTACGTGCTGCGTTTCCGCACCCGGCGCGCGAGCGCCGCCAAGGCAACGAGGGAAGCGGCGGGCTGACCCGCCGGAACACGGAGGAAAAGCGGATGGCGCAGGCGCCACGGGGGGACCAGGGAATCGAGCCGGTGCTGGTGGTGGTCCCGACGTACAACGAGCGGGACAACATCGGGCCGATCCTGGAACGCCTGCTCAAGGCACTCCCGGACGTGAACGCCCTCGTCGTCGACGACGGCAGCCCGGACGGGACCGGCGACATCGCCGACGAGCTCGCGAAGGCCGACGAGCGGATCCAGGTCATGCACCGGACCGAGAAGGCCGGCCTGGGCGCCGCGTACGTCGCGGGGTTCCGCTGGGGTCTCGCCCGTGACTACGCCACGATCGTCGAGATGGACGCCGACGGCTCGCACGCGCCGGAGGATCTGCCCCGGGTGCTGGCGGCGCTCGAGGACGCGGACCTGTCCATCGGCTCCCGCTACGTTCCCGGCGGCAGCACGGTGAACTGGCCGTTCCAGCGCAAGGCGCTGTCCTGGGTGGCGAACTTCTACGCGAAGGTCGCGCTCGGCATGAAGATCAACGACATCACCGCCGGCTTCCGCGCGTACCGTCGTTCGGTGTTGGAGAAGCTCGCGCTCGACGAGATCGCCTCGCGCGGCTACTGCTTCCAGATCGACCTGGCGTTCCGGACGAAGCTCGCCGGGTTCGAGGTGGTCGAAGTGCCGATCACCTTCACCGAACGTGAGATCGGTCAGTCGAAGATGAGCGGTTCGGTCGTGCGCGAGGCGATCGTCATGGTCGGCATGTGGGGGATCAAGCGTCGCTGGCAGCAGCTTCGCGGGCTGGTCAAGAAGGGCTGACCCCCAGCACGCTCACGCCGAGCTTCCCCAGTTCCTTCACCGTCGGTTCGTCCGGCGCCGCGTCGGTGATCACACCCGCGACGTCGGACAGGGGGAGCACGGTGAACGGCGAGGCCGCGCCGATCTTCTCCGAGCTGGCCAGCACGTAGGTGTCGGCGGCGCGTTTGGCGAGCGTGCGTTTCATCGCGGCCTCGTCCGAGTCCCCGGTGGTGAGCCCGGTCTCGGGGTGCACGCCGGTGACGCCGAGGAAGAACAGATCGGCGTTGATCCCATCGGCGGCCTCCGCAGCGGCCGCGCCGCAAGTGACGGCGGAGTGCTTGAAGAGCCGTCCGCCGATCAGGAAGACCTCGACCTTCGGATGGGGGACGAGCGCGGCCGCGACCGTGGGGCTGTGGGTGACGATCGTCGCCTCGAGATCGACGGGGAGCGCCTTCGCCAGCGCGAGCGCGGTCGTCCCGCCGTCGAGGATGACGGTCGACCCCAACCGGATCAACGCTGCTGCACGTTTCGCGATGCGCTTCTTGCCCGCGATGCTGACCGCCATCCGCGTCGCGTAGTCCGCGGTGGCGGGGGAAACCGGCAAGGCTCCGCCGTAAACCCGCTGACAGAGCCCGGCTTCCGCGAGTTCTCGCAGGTCACGGCGAATACTGTCCTCGGACACGCCGAGTTCGGCGGCGAGATCCTTGGCCACGATCCGGCCCTCGGTCTTCAGTCGTTCCAGCAGCAGGTCTCGACGTTGCGCAGCAAGCATCTGCACGATCCTCCTTGTTCTTGCCGATTGTTGCACATTATGCTCCGGTTCATGACCAAACCTCTGATGATCCTCATCGCCGGCCCGTACCGTTCCGGCACCGGTGACGACCCCGAACTGCTCGCCCGCAACCTCGCCCGGCTCGAAGAGGCCGCCTGGCCGATCTTCCGCAGCGGGCACGTGCCGATGATCGGCGAGTGGGTCGCGCTCCCGGTGCTGCGCGGCGCGGGCGGGAAGACCGTGGCCGACCCGGTCGCGAAGGAGGTCATGTACCCCACGGCCGACCGGCTGCTGCACCACTGCGACGCCGTCCTGCGCCTGCCGGGGGAGTCCACCGGCGCCGACCAGGACGTCGCGATCGCACTGTCCCGTGGCCTGGCGGTGTACCACCGCGTCGAGGACATCCCCGGGTACCGCGCCTAAAGTTCCGCCAGCACCGCCTGGATCGCCGGGCTCGCCTCGGCGCTGCGGCGCCACGCCGCGTGCACCTCGCGCGTCGGCGGGCGTCGCAGCGGACGGGCGACGAGCCCTTCGGCCAGCGGCGGACGCGCCAGTCTCGGGATCAGCGCCAGGACCTCACCCGAGGCGACCAGCGACAGCTGCGTGGAGAAGTCGTCCACCAGATGCCGCACGTCGGGCTCCTCGGGCAGACCGGCGAACAGGCGGCGGAACCACTGGTGACAGACCGTGCCGGGCGGGCTGGTCACCCACGCGTACCCGGCCAGGTCCGTACTTTCGAGCGGCGGCTCGGCTCGCGCCAGCGGATGGGTCTCGGCCATGACGACGTCGCCGAGATCGGTATGCACCAGGCGCCGGGACAGCGCGGGCGACAGCGGGACGGGCAAACCGTCGGCGTCATGCAGGAGCGCGAGGTCGGCGGTTCCGGCGTCGACGGCGTGCAAGGCCTGGCCCGGGTCCTGCTCGCTGATGTGCAGGCGCAGGTCGGGGTAGCTCTTCAGCAGCCGCGGATGAACGGGCGCGAGCAACCCACGGATGGCGGTCGAGAACGCGGCCACGCGCAGGACACCACGGGGCGCACCCTCCGCGACCGACTGGGCGGCCTCGGCACAACGCTCGAGCGCCTGGAACACCTCCAGCGAAGAGTCGACGACCGCCTGCCCCGCCGGCGTGAGCACTACTCCGCGACCCGCCGGAGCGAGCACGGGCGTCCCGATCTGCCGCTCCAGCCGTTTGAGCTGCTGCGACACCGCGGAGGCCGTAAACCCCAGCTCGTCCGCCGCCCGCGCGAGCGTCCCGAGCGCGGCCACCGACCGCAACGCCCGTAAAGCCCCGACCTCGATCATGAAGCAAGGCTACGCAATATCGGCCAAAAAGCATCGCTGGACCGCAGGTATCGGCGCCGACAGGATCGAGCGCATGACCGAAACGCTCTTCGGCTCCAACCTCGTCGCCATGGTCACCCCGATGGAACCCGGCGGCGCACTCAGCGAACCCGGCCTCGCCCTCCTGGTCGACCATCTCCTGACCACCGGATGCGACGGCATCGTCGTCGGCGGAACCACCGGCGAGTCACCCACCCTCACCGACACCGAAGCCACCCTGCTCGTCCGCACCGTGGCGACGCGAACCGGGAACCGGGCCCGCGTGATCGCCGGCGTCGGCACCTATGACACCACCGCCTGCATCCGGCGGGCTCACGAAGCTCAAGCGGCCGGGGCGGACGCGCTCCTGCTGGTCTGTCCTTACTACTCCAGGCCGACACAAGCCGGGATCGTGGCGCACTGCCTGGCGGTGGCCGACGCCACCGAACTACCCGTGATGCTCTACGACGTCCCCGCCCGTACCGGAACGGCCATGGAAGCGGCCACCCTGCTCGAACTCGCCCGCCACCCCAGGATCCGGGCCGTGAAGGACGCCAAGGGGGACCTGTTCGAGGCGATGTCCGTCATGGCAGGCTCTCCGCTGGCGTATTACTGCGGTATCGACGAACTCAACCTGCCCTACCTCGCCGCCGGTGCCACCGGTCTGATCAGCGTCGTCGGCAACGCCTTCGCCGACCGCAACGCCCAGCTCATCAGCGCGGTACGCGGGGGAGACCTCGACACCGCGCGGGTACTCAACGCGGCACTGCACCCCTTGACCGAGGCGATCATGCGCACATCACAGGGGGCGATCATGGCGAAGGCGGCGCTGGCCGAACTCGGCATCATCCCGCACGCGACGGTCCGGCTGCCGCTGCTCGAATCGCCGCCCGAACACCTGCGGCGGCTGACCGACACCCTGGCGCCGCTGGTCGCCGGACTGGTCCCGGCTTGACCCCGGACATGACGAAGCCCCCGCGGAGGGAGGTCGCGGGGGCTTCGCCGTGTTCGTGGTGGGGCTAGCTACTTGGCCGTTGCGTCAGGCGGACCGGGTGGTCCTGCGTCCCTTCAGCTCGGCGAGACGTTCGTTGAGCAGATCTTCGAGCTCCGGAATCGAGCGGCGCTCCAGGAGCATGTCCCAGTGCGTCCTCGGGGGCTTGACCTTCTTCTGCTCCGGCTGTCCGCCGTCCACGATCTCGGACTCGCTGCCGTGCAGCCTGCACTCCCACACCGAGGGGATCTCGGCGTCGTCGGAGAAGGGCACCTCGAACTCGTGGTTCTTGGGGCAGGCGTAGCGCACGGTGCGCCGAGGAGCGAGATCGTGGTTGCGGTCGGTCTCGTAGCTGACCGCTCCCAGCCGGCTTCCACGGAGAACACGGTCGGCCATGATGGGGGTCCTTTCAGTCAGCTCCGGGTGGAGCCAGGGTGATGCTCACCCTATGCAACGACGGGGAGGGCCAGAGGATTCCCTGGACACCATGTCCTTGCTCACGATGAGCTGTGTCACCCGGTGGCAACAGCTTCTCCTAGTAGGAGTGGTTTCGCGCTCTGGCGTGACGTCAATACGGCCATCTTGGTGCGGATATCCCCCAGATGGGCTAGTAGTACGCCTGTCATGTCAACCGTAACTGACCGTGTTGGGCCGAGGTAGGCCCCAGGTCGCCCAGTCGAAAGTGCCGACGGCACAATACCTGATAACGGACAGTGTTCAATTCACCCTCAGAACGTGATGTCAATGAAGTTTCAACTAGCGGTTGCTCGGTATCCGCCACCACAACGGTGTCCCCGGCTCTCAGCACCTCACCGTCGGACACCCTCGCGTTGAACCGTCCCGTCTGCCCACACCAGCACAACACCTCGACCTGAACCGGCTGCAACTCGTCCGCCAGTTCGAACAACCGCGCCGCACCCGGGAACAACATGCTCCGGAAGTCTGTCGCGATACCGAAGCAGTACACGTCGATTTGGACGTCATCGGCCAGTTCAGCCAGCTGATCCACCTGAACAGGTGACAAAAACTGAGCTTCGTCGACGATCAAGTAGTCCACGTGCCGTCCCGCCGCCCACTGCTCACGCACCAGCAACCGCAGATCGGTCTCGTTCCCGACCTCGGTCGCCTTGCGCGTCAGCCCGATCCGGCTGGTGATCTGCGGCTCACCGGAGCGATCGTGCCGCACCAGCACCATCCCGCGACGACCCTGCCGCGCGTGGTTGTGGTCGATCTGCAACGCCAGCGTCGACTTCCCGCAGTCCATCGGCCCGTAACAGAACTTCAACTTCCCGACGACCGGCACACCCCGCCGTGAACCCGCCACCGGCACCGACGACAACGCGTCCGTGGGGTCCGGTCCACTTTCCTTCAGTACGGTCACGACGCCCGACCCTATCGGCACGCTCCCGGCTCACAGCACCGCCGGTGGTCGGTTACCCGCCGCCTCGATCGCCCGCCGCACCGGGACCAGCCACACGAACACGAAACCGAGCACGAAGAAGATCACCAACGCGATGATCGCGTACCGGAACGAACCGGTGATCTGCCCGACCGCGGCGAACAACAGGGGACCGAGCCACGACGTCCCCCGCTCACCGACCACGTAGAGCGAGAAGTACTGCGCGTCCTTCCCCTCGGGGATCATCTGCCCGAACAACGATCGCGACAACGCGTTCGTTCCACCGAGCACCAGCCCGATCCCGACCGCCACCACGTAGAACTGCAACGGCTGCCCAGCCTGGATGAAGAACGCGAAGCACAGCACGACCGTCCAGGCCACCAGGCTGCCCAAGATCGTCTTCTTCGCCCCGATCCGGGCCGCGATCGCACCGTGGATCATCGCCCCGGCGTACGCGAGGAACTGGATCACCAGGATCGTCACGATCAGCACCGTGGTGCTGTACTTCAACTCGTCCTTGCCGTACTGCGCCGACACCGCCACCACCGTCGTGATCCCGTCGGTGAAGACCAGATAGCTCCCGAGGAACGCCAGCGTCAGCGGATAGGCCCTCGCGTCCTTGATCGTCCGCTTCAGCTCCTTGAACCCCGCCGTCAGCACCGACAGGCCACGCTCGGCCGACTTCGGCACATGAGTCTGGGGGAGTGCCCGCACCGCCGGGAGCGTGAACACCGCCCACCAGATCCCCGACGTCAGGAAGCAGATCCGGATCGCGAGATGTTCGCTCACCCCGAACGCCTCATGACCCATGAAGAACCCGAGCTGCAACGCCAGCGCCAGGCCGCCGCCGAGATACCCGAACGCCCACCCCCTCGACGACACCGAGTCCCGCTCGTCCGGCTCCGCGATGTCCACCAGAAACGAGTAGTAGACGACAAGCGCGCCGCCGTACCCGATGTTGGCGAGGATGAACGTCCAGACGCCGACCTGCCAGTTCGTCCCCGCGATGAAGAACATCAGCGCCGACGCCACCGCGCCCAGGAACGCGAACCCGCCGAGGATCCGCCGCTTGTGCCTGCTCCGGTCCGCGATCGCACCGGCGATCGGCAACACCAGCACCTGCGTCACCGTCGCGATGGACAGCAGATACCCCCAGAGCGACCCCGCCGGGAAATTCAACCCGAACAACGACACGTCACAGCTTTGAAGAGTGCTCGAAGCACCACTCGAATCGGTGCACGGCCTGTCCCCGTTAAGGGTGAAATTCGCCTTGGCATCCGAGGACGCGATATCGCTCAAATAGAGCGCTCCGAACACCGTGATGACCGACGAATAGAACGGCGAATTGGCCCAGTCGTAGAGGTACCAAGCCCGCCATACCCGCTTGCGTTCACGGGTCACGGCCACCGTCATGTACTGCTCCTGAAGTCGAGAACGTCGAGGTCAGCGGGAGACTACTGGTGATCGCGGCCCCCTGTCCGGCACGAGTCCGGACCGTGTTCGTTTCGACGCGAGACGAACTCTTCCCGGCCACCTTCCCGACCATCGTCGGCGTGTCGCTGCCACGGTCGACGTGTGTTTCGTGTGAGGCTGGTGGTTGTGTTGTGACTCTTGTGAAGCAAGTGTCCGGTATTTACTGTTCCGCTCATGAGGACCCATCGCCTTCGCACAGCACACCGCGTAGTGGCGAGAACGCTCCTGCTCGCCCTCGCCGTGACGGGCCTGCAGATCGCCACCACCGGATCCGCCGCCGCGGATCCCCACGGCTCCCACTGGGCCAAGCTCCGCATGTGTGAATCGAGCGGGCGCTACAACATCAACACCGGCAACGGCTACTACGGCGCCTACCAGTTCGACCTGCCCACCTGGCGCAGCGTCGGCGGCCAGGGACGACCCGACCAGGCCAGCCCCCGCGAACAGGACTACCGGGCCCTCTACCTCTACCGCATGCGCGGCTGGCAACCCTGGGAATGCGCCGGCAAACTCGGCTTCCGCAACGACGGCGACGGCCGCAGCAAACGCGTCCCGTCCTACGACGACTCCGCCTACATCGGCGGGGGAGGACAACCCGCCCCGCCGCCCCCGCCCAAGCCGAAGCCCACCCCGCCAGCACCGCCCGGCGGCCCAAAACCGGCCTGGCCCGGCGTCGTCTACGCCTACGGCGACTGCGCGGCACCGCTCAAGCTGTTCCAACTGCGGATGAACGCCTATGGCTACGGCTTCACCGGAACCGGCTGCTACTACGAGAAGACCCGCGAAGCCGTCCTCGCCCTCCAGCGAGCCAACGGCATCAACGACTCAGGCCGTCTCGGACCCAAGACCTGGGACGCGGCCTGGAGCGGCAAACCACCGCGGTAACCCTTCCGCCCAATGCTATGAAAGGCCCGTTACTTGCAAAATTTGCAAGTAACGCGCCTTTCATAGCGCGAGCGGAGCGGCAGGCGAGTCACGAAGGCCAAGCGCCCCGCTCCTGAAGCACCTCACGCAGCAGATCCGGCCGATCCGTCACGATCCCGTGTACCCCCAGATCCAGCAGCGACCGCATCTCCGCCGGATCGTCCACCGTCCACGTGTGCACCTCGAAACCCGTCCGCGTCGCCAGCCGCAGGAACGACCGGTCCACCACCTTCAACCGCCCCTGCCGCACCGGCACCTGCGCCATCGCACCCCGCGACAACGCCCGCAGCGAGATCAGTGGCAGGAACCCGTTCGCCCACATCACCGCCACCGAACGCGGTCCCATCGCCGTCACCAGCTTCGGCCCCGCCAGCTTCCGGATCCGCGCCAGCCGCGCGTCGGAGAACGACGCCGCCGCGACCCGGTCGTGTGCCCCGGTCCGCTCGATCGTCCGCACGAAAGGCGCGACAGCCTCGTTCGACTTCACATCGATGTTGAACCGCGCCTCCGGCAACTCCTCGAGGACGTCCTCCAGCCGCGACAACGGCACCCGGCCCCCGATCTTGACGTTCCGCAGCTGCGCCCACGTCTGCCGGGAGATCAACCCCGCACCATCGGTCGTCCGGTCCAGCGAAGCGTCGTGGTGCACGACCACCACGCCATCCGAGGTCGCGTGCACGTCCGTCTCGAGATAGCGATAACCCTCCGTCACCGCCTGTCGGAAGGCGGGGAGCGAGTTCTCCAGCCCTTCCAGGTCACCGAGATGCCAGCCCCGATGGGCGAAGGCACGCGGGAGCGGATCGGCGAGGTACGGAAACAGTGTCGACACCCCACTAGTGTGCACTTCGGTCGTGGCCCCGGCGTGAGCGTCCGATGGCCAGCTAGGGTCTGACCCGTGAGGGAAGTGGCCGAGCACCCGAAGACGTCCGCCGAAGAGGTGTCCGAGTTACGTCGCGCGGGGGCACCCAAGCACTGCGGATGGTGCGGCAGGCGACTCGAACAGGGCGGCAACGTCGGCAGGCGCCGCCGTTACTGTGGGCAATCCTGTCGCCAGCGGGCCTACGAGCGCCGGACCGCCCTCCAGCGCAGCGGCCTCCCCGAGGACGCCGTCGTCCTCTCCGACACCGAGATCGCCGCTCTGCAGGACAGGCTCTTCCAACTCCGCTGCGCGGCCGAGGACGTCGTCACCGCGGCCGACGACGGAGCGTCCTTGGCCGAACTTCGCGGCCTCGCCGACGAAATCGCCCAGGCGGCCAAGGACCTCGAGCAGCTCCGCTGACCTACAAGATCCCGTCCA
The DNA here is from genome assembly GCF_055580625.1 of Amycolatopsis sp. NPDC031561. NCBI lineage: Bacteria > Bacillati > Actinomycetota > Actinomycetes > Pseudonocardiales > Pseudonocardiaceae > Amycolatopsis > Amycolatopsis sp. NPDC031561. The sequence goes on from NZ_JBVILA010000028.1 coordinate 34,423, forward strand.
GCGCCCGATACGTCCGGTTGCTCGCGGCCGCCGCCCGCTGTTCCCGCCCTGTCGCCTCGATGTAGTTCTGACTGGTCGCCAAGCTCGCGTGCCCCAGCAGCGCCATGATCTCCGACGCCGTCGCACCGTCCTCGGCCAGCCGCGTCGCGAACGTGTGCCGCAACGCGTGCAGGTTCGCCCCGACCGGCACGCGGTCGTGCAGCCCCGCCCACCGGTAGCAGGATTTGACAAGGTACTCCAGTGCGCCGCGGCCGATCGGCTCGCCGGCACGATCCCGGAGGAGGGGAGTGGAGGGCCCGAACCGCTGCTGCGCGAAGCGACGGCGACAGGAAGCCAGATACTCCTCGATGATCTTCTCCATGATCGGCTGGACCGGGATCGACCGGTCGCGGCTTCCCTTGCCGTGAACGTGCAGCCGCATCTCACCCTGGCGGCCGACCAGCGACCGCGTGGTCAGGGCTCGCATCTCCGCGGCACGCAGTCCGGCGACCAGGCCGAGCGCGATCACCAGGACGTCCCGCTCCGGCCACGGATCCCGCGTCCGGCGGGAACCATCGGCGGCGGCCGCGAGCAGCTGCTCCGGAGTTTCCTCGCCCCGCAACGGTTTCGGCGTCAACGGCGGAGCCTTCGGCCGGGCGACCGCGCCCATCGGGTTGCCCGCGAGCAGACCGTCGGACACACAGAAGGTGAGGAACTGGTTCCAGGTCGACCACGCGCGCAGGACCGAGCTCTTGGCGTGCGTGTCCGCGAAGGCACCGAAGGCGTTCCGGAGTGCCTGAGCGGTGAGCATCTCGACGGTAAGTTCGTCAGGGGAGCGGTTCGACTCGCGGAGCAGAAGCTCCGTGATGCCGGCGAGGTCGCGGCGGTAGGCGTCGGTGGTGTGAGGAGAATCCTTACGGGGACGACGTGCGGCGAAAAAGGCTTGCTGTGCCTCGGAGACCCTCATGAGAACCTTGTACCGCATGACACCGACAGTCTTACACTGGGTTATATTCTTTTTCATGCATAATAGTGATTATGCATGAAACGGAGTGACGGGTCCGAAAGCCTCCCGCGGGGGATCCTGGTCCGCTCGTTGCCCTCCGAACGTCATGAAAGGGTCGTTCCTGACGCTTTTTGTCCTGAACGACCCTTTCATGACACCTGAGCCACCCGGGAGACCTCGAGCTCTAGGCGGCCTGGATCGGGCGGGTCATGTGTGGCGAGCTGTCGCTGGACGCCTCCGTTGATCATCAACGACCGAGACGCCTGGATTGATTCGTCACAGTGACGTAATGGGCTTGGGTGATCGGTCATCCGTTTCGAGTCGCCGGGGGTGCCCTGACCGCTTCAGGAGACCAAGGGGTGGCTGGGTTTAGGGAGGGCTGATAGGGGTCCATGCCCGCATGGCACGCGACGAAGGGAGCTTTCCCTGCGTGACATGCGACGAAAGGCCCCTTCAGCTCACGTCAGAAACCCCTCTCGGGCTTCGTTATCCAGGTCAGCCAAAGTGCCGATAATGTACATTATGTCAAGTAAGGCTGAGAAGGTGACCTAACCGGCCCCTGACTCGCTCGGCCTGATCGAGCCCGCGTTGGCCACGCGGACGTGTGGTTCGATGCCCTGGTGATTCCGACCGAAGCGGACCTCACGGACGCGTTGACCACGGCCGCTCGTGCCGCTGTCTCGGATCTGTTCCGCGGCAACCCCGGCCAAACCTTCTACTACGTCACGCTGACCACGCCCGGCGAGGCGTTCGGTCCGGCGCTGTCGGCGTGGTCGCGCGAGGCGCTGGCACAGCGATCGGATGCTGACGACATCCGCTACTCCTACGCCGATTCGCCGTTTTCGATCCAGGGTGAGCAGTATCTGAAGCCTGTCCGCGAGCTGTTCGCCGCCCGGCCGGCGGTGTTCGACATCGCCGATGACGACGCGTCCGACGCGGAGTTCGCTCTTCGGCTGCGTGCGATGGAGACAGCGCTGCGCAGGCTGGCTGATGAAGGGCTGTTCGGTGTCGGCGAGGCTCGGGCGGACGTACTGGCCCTGGTCGAGGTCGTTCCTGGCGACGAGGAAAACGTCGACCGAGCTACTCGGCTCAACCCGCCCGGACCGGCGCTGGATGCTTGGCTGGCCTACTGGACCTCGTAGAAACCGCTACTCCCCTGCAGGCCAGGAGCGTTCTGTGAGGACCTCGCGCTAGGGTCTTCCCCGGATCCAACTTGGGGGTTAGACGAAATGTCCGAGAACACCGCTGTGCGCGTCGACCCGTCCAACGAGCGGATGCTGCAGGCTTGGGACGGCAACGACGGCGCGCTCTGGGCGAAGCGTGCACAACGCTTCAACGACGGCGTCGCCGCGTACCGCGACACCTTCTTCTCTGCGGCCGACATCCAGCCGACCGACAACGTCCTCGACGTCGGCTGTGGCGCCGGCCAGACAACACGGGACGCCGCGGGGCAAGCCACTGCCGGTTCCGCGCTCGGCGTGGACCTCTCCAGCGAGATGCTGAGTGTCGCCCGTCGGCTCGCCGAACAGGAACGTGTTCCCAACGTCTCGTTCGAACAGGTGGACGCTCAGGTCCATCCGTTCCCCGAGGGCGGCTTCGATGTGGTGATCAGCAGGCACGGGTCGATGTTCTTCGGTACTCCCCTGGCCGCGTTCGCCAACCTGGCCCGTGCGACGCGGCCTGGCGGCCGTCTGGTCCTGTTGACGTGGCAACCGTTGCGGCTCAACGAATGGATCACCACTTTCCGGACGATCTTCGCCGCGGGCCGTGAGGTGCCGACCTCGAATCTCGCGCTCAGCGATCCGCTCGAAACCGAAGAACTACTGAGCTCCGCCGGCTACACCGACGTCCGGTCGACCGCGGTGGACAAGCCGATGTACTTCGGTCAGGACGTCGACGACGCGGCGGAGTTCATCGTCGAGCAGCACGGCGGACGGCTGAGCGACCTGGACGAGACCACGCGCGCCAAGGCCGTCGAGACCTTGCGCGCCGACCTCGCCGAACACCAGACCGACCGAGGCGTCTTCTACGGCTCGGCGGCCTGGCTCATCGAGGCCCGGCGTCCTTGAGCTACTTCTTGCGGACGATCAGATAGGCCTGCGGGCTGCTCTCGAATTCTTCGGACGGCTCCCGGACGAGCTGGGAAAGCACGCCGAACCCCGCCTCCCCCAGTTGCTCGGCGATCTTCTCCGGCGCGAGCCGGTACGCGTCGCAGGAGATGTCGTGCCCGTAGGCGTGCTCGATGTGGCGCACTTCGTCGCCGACTTGGAACGCCACCAGCAGATGTCCGCCTGGGGCGAGGATCCGGTGGAAGTCGGCGAAGATCTCCGGCAGCCGCTCCCGTGGCGTGTGGATGATCGAGTACCACGCGACGACGCCCGCCAGCGCTCCGTCCTCAATGGACAAACCGGGCATCTCCCCGATTTCGAAGTCCAGGTGCGGGTACCACTTCCGGGCGACGGCGATCATCTCCGGCGAGAGGTCGACGCCGCGGATGTCGAGCCCCAGGCCGTGCAGATAGTTGGTGATCCGGCCGGGACCGCAACCGATTTCGGCGACGCGGCCGCCGCCGGCGGCTTGGACGAGTTCCGCGTAGGCGCCGAGCATGGCTCGATCCCAGGTGGAGCCGGCGAGGTGGTCGCGGAGGAGTTCGGCGTAGTCGGCCGCGACGATGTCGTAGGCGGTTCGGGTCACTTGGAGGTAGTCGGTCACGGCGGGGACCCTATCCCCCGGCACCGACAACAATCGTCGCGTACAGCTCGTCGTCGGTGATCACTTCGGGCGTCAATCCGTTGTGTGCCATGGCTTCCGCTGTGCTCGCGGCCTGGCTCTCCCCTGTTTCGATCAGGAGGTGCCCGCCCGGCGCGAGCCAGTGCGAAGCTTCCGCGGCGACACGCCGGTGGACATCGACGCCGTCCTGCCCGCCGTCGAGTGCGATGCGGGGTTCGTGGTCGCGGGCCTCGGGCGGCATCATCGCGATGGCGTCCGTCGGGACGTAGGGCGCGTTGACGACGAGGAGGTCGACGTGGCCTCGCAGCGACGCGGGTAGGGGTGCGTAGAGGTCGCCTTCGAACACCTCTCCCCCGGCGTCGGCGACGTTGGCGCGGGCGCAGCGGACGGCGGCGGGCTCGATGTCGGCCGCGTAGAGCCGGATTTCGCCGAGTTCGGCGGCGATGGCGGCGCCGAGCGCGCCGGTGCCGCAGCAGAGGTCGAGGACGACCGCTCCTGGTCGGGCGAGGGTGACTGCGTGTCGGACGAGGAGTTCGGATCGTTGGCGTGGCACGAAGACGCCGGGTTCGACGACGATGCGGAGTCCGTGGAATTCCGCCCAGCCGAGGATGACTTCGAGGGGTTCGCCCGCGACGCGGCGTTCGATCATGGTGTCGAGTTCCGCGGGTGTGCGGGCTTCGGTGGCGAGGAGCCGGGCTTCGTCTTCGGCGAAGACGCACCCGGCCGCCCGCAGCCGGTCGATGATCGTCACTTGTCCCGCAGCCTGGTGAGGATGCCGTCGAGGGCCTGCCGGACGGTGTCGGGGACGCCGTTGGTGCGCAGGTCGGTGAGGAAGTGTTCGTTGAGTCCGCCGGGGGTCATGTGCTTGCCGACGAGGGTTTCGAGGGAGCCGTTCTGCTGGAGCAGGGATTGGCCGAGTTGGCCGAAGATGTGGCTGGTGAAGGCGGTGGCGGTGGTGTCTTCGATGCCTTGGTCGGCCATCCAGGCGGCGATGGTGCCGAGGTAGTCGAGGTGGGCGGCGAAGGTGGCCGTGGCGGCGCTGAAGATTTCGAGGTCTTTTTCGGCGTCGGGGACGACGCTGCCGCCGATGCTGTCGAAGAGGGCGCGTGCTTCGGCGTTGTCGGGGTACATGGCGGTGAGGCTTTGGCGGCGGGATGCCGGGGGCAGCGGGATGCTTCGGACGACTTCGCCTGCCGGTGCGGCCCACTCGCGCAGTTGCTCGAGGCGGACGCCGGCGAGGGCGCTGATCAGGACGTGGCCGGGCTGGAAGGTCAGGTCGCGGAGGACTTCCTCGGCGATCGGCGTGCGGACGGCGAGGATGATGGTCGTGGCGCTGTCGACGACGGCTTGGTTGTTGTCGCAGACCGCGACGTTGGCGAAGCGTGCCGAGAGTTCTTGTCCGACGCTGCGGCTGCGCGGTGAGAGGAAGATCGAGGGCGGCTCGGCGATGTCCTTGCTGAGGCCTTCGACGATGGCGGCGGTGATCTCGCCCGCGCCGATGAATCCGTAGTCCATGGTCACTCCTGCTCAGGCGCCGGTGTCGCCGTCGATGCGTTCGCGGATGAGGTCGGCGTGGCCGTTGTGGCGGGCGTATTCGCCGATCATGTGGACGTAGAGCATGCGGAGCGAGAAGGGGTCGCCGCGGAGGTCGAAGGTGTCGTCGAGGGATCCGTCGGCGGCGGCTTCGTCGGCCAGGCGGATTTCTTCGAGGAGGGTGTTGTAGGCCTCTTCGGCTTTGGTGGCGTCGAGGACTTCGAAGTCGTGGTCCTTGCCGAGGGTGGGGTCGTAGAGGGGTTCGATGTCCTGTGCGGTGTAGCGGAGGCGGAACCAGATGCGTTCGACCTTGGCCAGGTGGCGGATGAGGCCGAGGAGGGTGAGGTTCGAGGGCGGGACCGACGCCTGGGCGAGCTGTTCTCCGGTGAGGCCGGCGCATTTGCCGAGGAAGGTGCTGCGGTGCCACGCCAGCAGGGAGGGCAGGAGGATGCGTTCGTCGGCGGCGGTGTCGCCGGACGGACGGGTCACCTCGGGGGCGGTCCATGTCATAGCGGCGATCATGCCATCGGGTGACAAGGGGTTTGTGGTGAGCCGCGCGTCGGGGGCGTGAGCGAGGTCACGTGAGGCGGGCTGAATCCTTTCGCCGGGGTGGCGGCTCTTGTAGGGGCCGGGACGAGCTCGGCGTGGGAGGAGGGGTTGTGGTGGGGGCCGAGTGGCCGAGGGAGTCTTTGATCGTGGCCGCGCAGGGCGGGGACGAGTTCGCTATCGCCGCTCTGGTCTCGGGTTCCCATCCGCATGTGCAGCGGTTCGCGCGTTCGCTGTGCGCTTCGCCGGAGGACGCGGAGGATTCCGCGCAGGAGGCGCTGATCGTCCTGTACCGGAAGATCGGCACTTTGCGTGCTTCCGGGGCGCTGGCGTCGTGGATGTTTCGGATCGTGCGGAACGAGTGTCTTCGCCGGGCTCGGCGGGCGTGGCGTGGTGACGAGCTGATGGGTGCCGATGCGGTGGTCTCGGCGGAGGAGGACGCTCTGCAGCGGTTGGAGGCGCGGCGGGTGGCCGCGGCGATCGCGGAGTTGCCTGCCGATCAGCGTCGCGTCTTGATCATGCGTGACGTCCAGGGGTATTCGGGCCGGGCGGTCGCCGACGCGCTCGGGTTGAGCGCTCCCGCGATGAAGTCCCGGCTGCATCGGGCGCGGGCGACGGTCCGGGCGCTGTTGCAGGTTCGCTGACCTCTTTTCTCTTTTCCTGCTCTATCTCTTGAGGAGTCTTCATGCTCGAAATCGGATCCATGGCGCCTGATCTCGCTCTGGAGGACACCGCCGGGAAGGTTGTCCGGCTGTCGGATTTCCGCGGTACGGACGATGTGCTGCTCTACTTCATGCGCTCGACCACGTGCCCGGTATGCAATGGCCATGTGAAGGACCTCGCGAAGCTCGCCGATGTGCGTGTGCTGTTCGTCGTTCCGGAGGGGCGGGCCGAGGCGGCGGCTTGGCGGGCGAAGCGTGGGCTGTCGCTCCAGGTGGTGACCGGTCGTAGCGGTACGCCGCACGAGGCCGTCGGGTTGGCGAAGAAGGTGTTCGGTGCCCTGCAGCAGTCCGGGAGCGTGCTGATCGGGCGGGACGGGGTGGTCCGCCATGCGCACGGGGCGACCTTGCCCACCGCTGCCTATGACAGGAAGGGCATCGCGAAGGCGATCGAGGAGCTGGTTCGCACGCGTTGACTGAAGGTGTGAATCAGTGCTTCACTTCTTGAGTGCCGTATCGCCGTACACCGAAGGTCCAGGAGCGCCTGGACGCCCAGCGCGACGCCGTCCTCGCCGCTGCCATGGAGCAGCTGGCCGAGCGCGGGTACGCGGGTTGTTCGGTGTCGGCGGTCGCGGAGCGGGCCGGGGTGGCGGTCGGAAGTGTGTACCGCCACTTCCCCACCAAGGCCGCGCTGGTCGTGGAGCTGTTCCGGAAGGTCGTCACGCGTGAGGTCGAGGCGGTGCGCGCGGTGTCGGAGCGGCCCGGCACGCCGGCGGAGCGGGTCGTGGCGGTCTTCGACACCTTCGCGAGCCGTGCGCTGAAGACGCCGCGGATGGCGTACGCGCTGCTGGCCGAGCCCGTCGACGCGCCGATCGAGGCCGAGCGCCTGGTGTTCCGGCGTGCGTTCCGCGATGTCGTGGCCCAGCACGTGGCCGACGGTGTCCGGTCCGGGGTGTTCCCCGCTCAGGACGCCGACGTCACCGCGGCGGCGCTCGTGGGGGCGGCGGCCGAGGTGCTGATCGGCCCGTTGACCACCGGCAGTGCGGACGAGGTGTCCGGGCTGCGCACCTTTGTCCTGCGTTCTTTGGGAGGTTCCGATGCCGGTCACTCATGAGGTCACCAACCAGGTGCCGCCGCTGGCGGAGTACGACGCCGCCGCTGATCCGGCTCTGCTGGAGGGGCTGGAGCGGGCGGGTGCGGGCTGGGCGGTGGCGGAGGTGCACGCCCTCGGCAGGCTGGCCGGGAGCGAGCAGGCCCAGGAGTGGGGCAGGCTGGTCAACGAGAACGAGCCGGTGCTGCGGACGCACGACCGGGTCGGGAACCGGATCGACGAGGTCGAGTTCCACCCGTACTGGCACGAGTTGATGGACGTCGCGGTGTCCCACGGGCTGCACGCGACGCCGTGGCGGGATGCCCGGCCGGGTGCGCACGCGGCGCGGGCGGCGAAGATGTACGTCTGGGGTCAGGTCGACGCGGGGCATACGTGCCCGATTTCGATGACGTACGCGGCCGTTCCGGCGTTGCGGTTCAATCCTGAGCTTTCCGAGCGGTACGAGCCGCTGCTGGCGTCGACGGAGTACGACTTCGGGCTGCGTGAGCCGAGTTCCAAGCGCGGGCTGATCGCCGGGATGTCGATGACGGAGAAGCAGGGTGGTTCCGACGTCCGGGCGAACACGACGACGGCGCGGCCGCTCGCCGACGGCAGCTATGTGATCGTCGGGCACAAGTGGTTCACCTCGGCGCCGATGTCGGACATGTTCCTGACGCTGGCCCAGGCGCCGGGTGGGCTGTCGTGTTTCCTTCTCCCCCGCGTCCTGCCGGACGGCTCGCGCAACGGGATCCGGTTGCAGCGGCTGAAGGACAAGCTGGGTAACCGGTCCAACGCGTCGTCGGAGATCGAGTACGACGACGCGATCGGATGGCTGGTCGGCGAGGAAGGTCGCGGGGTGCGCACCATCATCGAGATGGTGAACAACACCAGGCTGGACTGCGCGGTCGGGAGCGCGTCGGGGATGCGGTACGGCGCGGTGCGGGCGGTGCACCACGCGCGGCATCGTCGTGCGTTCGGGGCGAACCTGCTGGATCAGCCGTTGATGGGCAACGTGCTGGCGGACCTCGTCGTGGAGTCCGAGGCGGCGACGACGGTCGGGATGCGACTGGCGGCGGCCACCGACCGGCCGGGTGACGAGCAGGAGCAGGCGTTCCGTCGGTTGGGGCTGGCGGTGACGAAGTACTGGGTGTGCAAGCGCGGTCCTTCGCATGCGGTGGAGGCGCTGGAGTGCCTGGGCGGCAACGGGTACGTCGAGGAGTCGGGGATGCCGCGGCTCTATCGCGAGGCTCCGCTGATGTCGATCTGGGAGGGCTCGGGCAACGTCGCGGCGCTGGACGCGTTGCGGGCGATGGCGAAGCAGCCGGAGTCGGTGGCGGCGTACTTCACGGAGGTCGAGCAGGCGGCCGGTGCCGACGCGCGGCTGGACGACGCGGTGGGCAGGCTGCGCAAGGAACTGTCCGATCTGTCGGACATCGAGTACCGGGCGCGGCGGCTGGTCGAGTCGATGGCGCTGGTGTTGCAGGGTTCGTTGCTGGTGCGGCACGGGGCGCCGGCGGTGGCCGACGCGTTCTGCGCGTCGCGGCTGGGTGGCGATTGGGGTGTCGCGTTCGGGACGCTGCCGTCCGGTGTGGACACCCGGGCGATCATCGCCCGTGCCGAGGTCTGATAGACGCTCAGTGTCCGCACGACCACGTGGTGCCGATTACCCCGGCCGGACCGGCTCCGAGCACTGCAAACAGCCGCAGGATTGCGGAATTCGGGTGCATCCAGGGCCGTGTGAGTCGGCTACGTTCGTCGGTCATGGTCGATCGCCGAAGATGCCTGGCCCTGGTTCCCCTCGCGCTGTTCGCCGCCGGTTGCGGGTCGGCCGAGCCGACGCCGATCTTCGCCGCGGCGAGTCCGAGGCCTTCGACCGAGAGTGTGCCGATGATGGAGGCGGCGGCCCCGTCCGGCACGCCGTTCGTCGCGGCGGACGGACGGGACTTGAAGGCCTGCGGTGACGGGGAGTGCGAAGTGCTGGTGCGGACCGGCGATCAGATCCCCAACGACGGCGGAGCCGGGCCGCTCTCGGTGACGATCCAGGCCGGGAAGGTGGGTCTCGCGCCCGCTTCCGGCGGGATGGGCGAGGCGGTGTCCGGTCCGCCGGGGATGGTCCATCAGATCAACCGGCAGGTGATCGTCGTCGTCGCGGTGCGGGACGGTGACGGGATCATCCGGCTCAGCAAGAAGTAGCGGGATCAGTTCAGCCCGGCTACGTCCTCGTCCTCCTCGGGGACGGGCACGCGGTGACCACGGTGTCGGCGCGGCTGGGCTGGGCGAACCCCACCAGCTTCATCGAGGCCTTCGTCGCCGTCGTCGGGGAAACCCCGGGTCGCTACCAGACCGGACTACGGCGAAGGTAGCTCTGTACCTACTAGTATGTACGGCATGCATGCGATGCAGTACGAGATCACCCTCCCCGCCGACTACGACATGGGCATCATCCGCGAGCGCGTCGCCACTCGCGGGCATCTGCTCGACGACTTCGGCGGCCTGGGGCTGAAGGTGTACGGGATCCGCGAGCGTGGCGTCGACGGCTCGACGCTGAACCAGTACTCGCCCTTCTATCTGTGGCACGACGAAGCCGGGATGAACGCCTTCCTGTTCGGCGGCCCGTTCAGCGGCATCGTCGACTCGTTCGGGCGTCCCGAGGTGCAGCACTGGACCGTGCTCGGGTTCGAGGAGGGACCGGCATTCGGCATTCCCCCCGTGGCGGCGGGAAAGCACGTCGTGCCCATCCCCGCCGAGACCGACCCGGTCGCCTTCCTGGGCGAGGCTCTCGACGGGCTTCGCGAGCACCTGCGACAGGACGGCGCGCATTCGGGGGCGCTGGCCGTCGATCCGCGGACCTGGCAAGTGGTGCGCTACAGCCTGTGGCGTGACCAGGCGCCGGAGTCGGACGAGGTCCGGTACCGGATCCTCCACCTGTCCTCGCCGCAGCTGGACGAGCTGCGGCGAGGACGGCAGTGGGATCAGCCGAGCAGTGCGGCGAACAGCGCGCCGGGATCGGTTTCGGGCGGCCCGGCGGGCCACTGATCCCGGTACGGGTACCAGAGTCCGTCCTTGCCCAGCCGCACCTGCACCCCCGTCCCGTGGACGGTGCACTGGTTGCGTTCGACGTCCAGGCCCTCGCCGGGATCGTCGACCACTTCGGTGAAGGCGGCCCGTGCGCGGCCCATCGCCTGCGGCGGCGGTGTCCACGCGGTCTCCAGGACGTCGAGACCGGCCCGGCCGCCGTGCCGCCAGGCGAGCACCGCGCGGTCGAACTCCGCACCGTTCTCGGCCGGGCGCAGCCGATCGGCGGTCTCCGGACGGGTCGCGGCGAGACGGACGGCGTCCTGTTTGCGGGTGAGCTTCGGCTGCGACGTCAGCAGCGCGCCCGCCGCCTGGCTCGCGTTGGCGGCCAGCAGGGCGAAGGTCTCCGCGGGGATGCCGGGCGCCCCGGGCACGGTCGGTCCTCCGGCGGGCGCGAACCCGGCGAGGTCCGGCAACGGGCCGGGCTCGTCGGCGTAGGCCCGCTCCGCAGGTGTGTCGTCGTCCCCGGTGCGCACGAACCGAGGCGCGTTGCGCCACTGCAGTTCGTCGAGGAGCTCCCGCTCCCCCTTGCCACGCATCAACAGCAACACGAACGGATCCGCGTCGAGCAGCCACGAGGCCTGGAACGACAGCGCCGCGGCGTGACGGCACGGCAGTTCCCAGCCGGGACAGTCGCAGTCCGGGTCGAGGTCGCCGATCCCGGGCAGCAGATGCACCCCGGCGTCGTCGGCCGCTTCGACGAGGTCGTGCGGCATGTCCCGGTCCAGCAACGCCGCGAGATGCCCGGCACGGGAAGCGACCCTGTCGAGGAAGCGGTCCCATTCGGTGTCGGTCAGTTCCGCGAGGCGGACCTCGGTGCGGTACTGGCCTTCCTGGTCGTCGACCACGGCGCCGATCCGCCCGGGGCTGACGGTGATCGGGCCGACCCGGCCCCCGGCGGCGTACTTACGGCCCTGTTTGAGCTGCCGCAGGTCCAGCGCGGTGTCCTCCATCGCGTTGATCCACGCGCGGCCCCACCACGAGCGGGCGAACTGGCCGTGTCCGCCCTGGGCCCCGAAGGCGGGGAAGCCGCGGACGCGATCGTCGGGCGTGCTCATCGGCGACTCCTCAACTCGACCAGGTCGGCCAGTTCCGCGTCGGTCAGTTCGGTCAGGGCGGCCTCGCCGCCGGCGAGCACCGCGTCGGCGAGCGCGCGCTTCTCCCGCAGCATCGCCGCGATCCGGTCTTCGACCGTGCCCTCGGCGATGAGCCGGTGCACCTGCACTGGCCTGGTCTGCCCGATCCGGTACGCGCGGTCGGTCGCCTGGTCCTCCACGGCGGGGTTCCACCAGCGGTCGTAGTGCACGACGTGGTCGGCGTGGGTGAGGTTGAGCCCGGTCCCGGCTGCCTTGAGCGACAGCAGGAACACCGGGACCTCACCGGCCTGGAACCGGCGCACGAGTTCTTCGCGTTTGGGCACCGGAGTGCCGCCGTGCAGCAGTTGGGTGGCGATGCCGCGCTGCGCGAGATGTCGTTCCAGCAGCCGTGCCATGGCGACGTACTGCGTGAACACCAGGACCGCGCCGTCCTCGGCGAGGATCGTGCCCAGGAGCTCGTCGAGCAGTTCGAGCTTGCCCGACCGGCCGTCCAGCACCGCGTCCGACGGTTCCTTGAGGTACTGCGCGGGGTGGTTGCAGATCTGCTTGAGCCCGGTGAGGAGCTTGACGATCCGGCCGCGCCGCGCGATGCCCTCACTGTCGGCGATCTCGGCCATCAGTTCGCGCACCGTCGCCTCGTACAGGGCGGCCTGTTCGGCGGTGAGCGTCACCGGCCGGTCGGTTTCGGTCTTGGCGGGCAGTTCCGGTGCGATCCCCGGATCGGATTTACGGCGGCGCAAAAGGAAGGGCCGCACCAGCCGGGACAGCCGTTCCGCGGCCTCGGGGTCCTTTCCGGACTCGACCGGTTTCGCCCACACACGGCGGAAGTCGGCCATGGTGCCCAGCAGCCCGGGCGTGGTCCAGTCGAGGATCGCCCACAGCTCGGAGAGATTGTTCTCCACCGGGGTGCCCGTCAACGCCACCCGGGCCGACGACGTCAGCGTCCGCAACGCCTTCGCCGTGCCGGAGCGGTGATTCTTGACGTGCTGGGCCTCGTCGGCGACCAGGAGTCCCCAGTGGACGCCTCCCAGCGGTCCCGGGTCGACGCGCAGGGTGCCGTAGGTCGTGAGCACGAATCCGTCGCCGAGTTCGTCGAGCGAGCGCTCGGTGCCGTGGAACCGTCGCACCGGGACACCGGGGGCGAACCGGGTGATCTCCCGTTCCCAGTTCCCCAGCAGCGACGCCGGGCAGACGACCAGCGTCGGGCCTTGCGCGCGGTGCAGGTGCAGCGAGATCAGCGTGATCGTCTTGCCGAGACCCATGTCGTCGGCGAGGCAGCCGCCGAGCCCGATCGACGTCATGGCGGTGAGCCACTGCAGCCCGCGCAACTGGTAGTCGCGCAGGGTCGCGGCCAATCCCCGGGGCGGGGCCTGCGGTTCCGGCGGCGCGAGCAGCCGTTCCCGCAAGGCGGCGAGCCACCCGTCGGTGAGGACGTCGACGCGTTCGCCGTCGACCTCGGCCGTCCCGCTCAAGGCGGCGCCGAGCGCGTCGATCGGGGTCAGTGGTTTCAGGGCGCGATCGCGGGCCTTGGCCGCCAGTGCCGGGTCGACGAGGACCCACTGGTCGCGCAACCGCACGACGGGCCGGTGGGCCTCGGCCAGCGCGTCCATCTCGGCCGCGGTGAGCGGTGCGCCGCCGAGGGCCAGCTGCCAGTCGAACTGCAGCAGGGTGCCGCCTGCGAAGAAGGACGGGAGGTCGTCCGGCGGTGCGTCACCACCGCCGACGACGGCTTTCGCGCTCAGGTCACGGGCGAGATCGGCGGGCCAGTGCACGTCGATGCCCGCCGTGGCCAGCACGGGAGCGGCCGTGGTGAGCAGCTCGGTGATGTCGGTGTCGCGGAGCCCGACCTCGTCGGGGACCGCCGCGCCGAGCAGAGGTTCCAGCGGCGGCCACAGCTGGGCCGCGCGGCGCAGGGCCAGCATCACGTCGATGCGGGCTCTCGGGCCGAAGCGGTCGTCGCCGGACCAGAGCGCGGCGGCGTCGATCAGGACGCCCGGATCGGCGAGGCTGTGCACCTGGACGACCCCGGTGAAGCGGCCGCTGGTGAAATCGTCGCCGGGTGCCTCGATCCGCACCGAGACCCGGACCCCGGAGTCCAGCCCGGCCGCGACCTCGGCAGCCCAGTCCCGCAGCGGCGGGACACGATGCGAGGGCGCGGCGGCGAAGGCTTTGACGCCTGCCGCCTGCGCGGCCGCGGGCGTGCGAGGAAGGGTGTCGGCGACGGCGTCGAGGAACGCGCGCAGCAGCGGATACCGGGCGGGCAGCAGGTTCCCGTCGCCCGGGATCGCCCGTGCCCGCGCCGGCATCGCCTCGGACAGTTCACGCAACCAGGCCGCATCGGCGGGCTCCAAAGGACCCGCGCGCCAGGCGTCCACATCGGACTCCGTGACCCCGGGAAGTAGCCTGCCCGCCTCGGCGAGCTTCAACGCCGCCGCGGCGGCCGTGCTCCAGAAGCGCGCCGAGGAGTCGTCACTCGTGCGCAGTCGCAGGAGGGCGGGGAGCGCTTCGGACATCGGGAGCCGGACACAGGGGACTGTGGCGACCTCGGGGAGGGCTACTGTCACCTCCCCGGTTCCCGGCGTGCCCCCCTCGGCGTTCCAGAAGACGAATCCGCTGGTCCGGGCCGGAATCTTCGGTTCGAACGCGACACTGTCGAAACCGTCGTGAGACGTCACTCAACCCCAATCTCTGTACGGTGTACAGTTCAGGATAGCACAACTCTGTACACCGTAGAGAGAAGCAGGATGACGGACGCGGACCACACCGGCACGGGCGATCCACGACGAACCATCGAGCTGCTCTGGGGCGTGCGGGAGAAACCTCGCCGCGGCCCCAAGCCGAAGCTCACGGTCGAGGAGATCGTCACCGCCGCGATCGAACTCGCCGACGCCGAGGGGATCACCGCGCTGTCGGTGCGCCGGGGCGCGGAGAGACTCGGCGTCTCCCCCATGTCCATCTACACCTACATCCCCAGCCGCGCGGAACTGCTCGACCTGATGATGGACCGGGTGCACGGCGAGCTGACCGACCCGCAGCCGAGTCACGACTGGCGGGCCACGATGACGATCCTCGCCGAGGACGCCTGGGCGATGTACCACCGGCACCCGTGGATGCTCCAGCTCACCACCAGCCGTCTCCCCCTCGGCCCGCACACCTTCACCAAGCACGAACGCGAACTGGGCGCCGTCGACGCCATCGGGCTCACCGATCTGGAGATGGACGCCGTGGTCGCGATGGTCAACGGCTTCGTCCAGGGCATCGCGCGGGGTTCGGTCGAATCGGCGAGTCTCGTGCGGCGGTCCGGGCTGACAGACCTGGAGTGGTGGACGGCCAGTGCCCCGGTGCTCGCGGAGATCCCGGAAGCCGACGCGGGCCTGTTCCCGCTGGCGGCGCGGATCGGCCAGGCGGCCGGGGAGGCGCACGGCGCGGCGAGCGCGCCGCTGCACACCTTCCGGTTCGGGCTGGCGCGGATCCTGGACGGGGTCGAGCAGCTGGTGACCGGGGAGGCGCAAGGCTCGGAACGGGAGCTGCCCTCGTGAGTGGTAAGGACGGTTAGAACCGTCCTTACCACTCACGAGGCGCCGGATTCTTCTTGCGCGGCACCGGCGATGTTGTGAAAGACGCCTTTATCCCGCCGCCCGCCACAGTGGCCTTCCCCTCAATAAGGACGCTCGCGGCGTCGTAGCAGCCAGCGGTACAGCAGCCACAGTGCCAGCGCGACCGGTGTCAGGACCGCCGCGAACAGGATTCCCGCGAACATTCCGTAGCCGTGCGGATCGGAGGACACACCGGTGGCGCTGAGCACCGCCGTGCCGACCAGCAGCACGATCACCGCGGCGACGCAGACGAACGCGCCGAGCACGACGCGCCGGATAACTGGCCTGTCCATAGAACATCACTCCAGGTCGGGAGTGCAGACGGTCAGGAACGACTTCCGGTTCTCGCGCTGGACGTCCGTGCCGTCCATCCAGCCGCGCTCACCGAACAGGTAGCTTCCGGACGGGTGCTGGGCCGACTCGCGCAGCACCTGGGCGACGTCGGCCTTGGCACCGTTCGCTTTAGGACCGTCGACGGCGACGGCGACCGAGCCCGCCTTGGTCCAGTCGTAGCCAGTGGGCAACGGTGTCCGCACCTGGAGAGGCCCGTCCGGCGACGATCCCCCGCCGGTTCTCAGCAGGTCCAGGCGTTCCACCTGCACCCCCGGCCGCGGCGCGGTCCACACCTGTTCCGTGCTCTGCTGGGTGCCGGAGTCGAAGGTCAGTCTCAGACCGGTGACGCCCTCGCACGGGGTGCCGGTCCACAGTTTCAGGATGCCGCCGTCGACGCGGAACCCGGCCGCGGGCGGCAGCGACGGCGCGAACTGCGCCTTGGTGTCGCACGCGGCCACCGCCACCACGAGCAAGGCGGCGCAGGCGGCGCGCGGCCACTTAATGGTATCCGCCATCGGACAGTCCAGCGTCTTCCTCGGTCTCGTTGCCGCCGGTGACCTGCTCCCACGCGTAGGAGGCGAGGAAACCCGTATAACCTTCGCGCCCCCATTGCTGGGAGTGGCGCTCTTCGTGGTGCAGCAGCCGGTCCATGTCGAGCGACCCCTGGGACGCGCCGTTGTCGTCCTCGTACCAGGCGTGGCCCGACTTCGCGACCTCGCGAAGCTGTTGTGCCGGGTCCTTCGAGTCGTCGATGTTCAGCATGAACGTGTCGCCCCAGGTCGTCCCGCCGCGCTGGCTGAACTGATCCTGGACGAGGTTCCCGCCCAGCCCCATCATCATGCCGTTCGGGGTGGTCACCAGCCGCCCGCCGTTGTCGTGCACGAAGCCGACGTCGTCGTCGTAGCTCCAGGAGTTCTCCCGTTGCCGCTCGGTGATCCGCCGCAGTTCCTCGGATCCGTACGGGGTCGGCGCGAAGTCGGTCTTTTCGCCTTCGGTGCCGTAGTCGGTGCCCGCGTTCATGACGTAGGTCATCCGCACCGCCTTGGCGGCGTCGTCCCCGCTGATGTCGGTCGGCATCAGGAAGTACGACTTGAAGGTCCCGTCGCCGTCCTCGTCCTCGCGGACCTCTTCCATCCCGTCGAGGATCTCGAAGTCCTCCGGCGTGATGTCGTGTTCGTCGGCGATCTTCTTGATCGTGTCGATCGGAACACCCCGGAGGACGGCGTTCTCGAGCCACTGCCGGTAGTGGCCGGACGCGGGCGGCCCGCTCAGCAGCCCGGCGTCGCGCAACGCCTGTTCCATCTCGACCACCTGGGCGTCGATCTCGCCGCCCTTCTTGGCGCCGGCCAGGGTGGTCGCTCCGTGGTCGCTGATCTTGCCGTCCTGCGCCAGCCGCATCACCCTGGCGAGGGCGGCGTCGATGTTGTTCGCCGTCGTGAGGATCGCCTTGGTTTCCTGCTCCAGCTGCTTCCTGATGGTTTCGCGGTGCCGCGCGGTCTCGGCGCGGTCTTCGGCCTCGAACCGCGACTTCGGCGGAGGGTCGGCGGGCTTGCCGTCCACGATCGCGCCGTCCGCGGCGATGCGGAACTGGTAGGTGTCGGCGAGGGAGTCGTTGTTGGCGACCCGGGTCTTCAGAGCGGATACGTCGTCCGACGCGTTCTGCAGGCCGCGTTCGACAGCGGACAACTCCGCGATCAGGATCTCGGCCTTGTCCCGCGTGTCTCCCAGCGAACCGCGGGCGCGCTCACCGGCGGGGCCGTGCCAATCGGGCAGCTTCCTGGCGTCGTCGAGTTCGTCCTGCAGCCCGATCAGTTTGTCCCGCCGCCCACTCAGGTTGGTGGCCGACGCGTTGAGCGCCTCAGCGTCCCATTTGCGGACGTCGTCGTAGCCGACCGTCATTCCCCGAAAGCCTCTTCCGCGGAGCGCTCGTTTTCGGAGTACGCCTTCGCGGCCGCCGTGATCGATTCACTCCACCGGTCGATCTCGTCGGCCCGCCCCTTCGCGCGCTCGTTGAACGTCGAGGCCAGAGTGGGCGCGCTCTTCGCCGCGTCCCCACCCGGCAACGCCGTCGCTATCGCGTCCAAGCCTGTACCGGGTTCCACGCCCCTGGCCTGGTCCGCGGCGGATCCCGCGGCCTTGGCCGCGTTCCGCAGCTGACCGATCTCGACCTCGTACCCGCTCACCGCCCGCGACCCCCAACCCTGGATAGGTCAGCGGACTCTACTTGAGCTCCGAGGCCTCCACACCCGATTCGGGCGAGAGAGCGGGCGCTTCCTCCACCACCGGCGGACGGGCGAGTTCGGCCAGCTGCCGGACGACGTCGTCGTACCGCGCCTGATCGGCGACCGCGCGAGCCTGCGCCCGCTCCAGTTCCTCGCCCAGCGCTGTCGCTCGCGCCTCGGCGAGGCTCCTGGCCGTGTGTTCTTCCGCGAGTGACGCCCGGACGCGGTCCAGATCTCCGCGCAGGACGGCGGATTCCGCCCGTGCGGCGACACAGTCCTTTTCGGACACCGTCACCCGGGCCTTCGCCTCGTCGAGCCGGTCCAGCAAGGCTTCGAGTTCGGCCACCGCGCGGGCCAGCGCCGTGTCCCGCTCACCCAGATCCGCTGTCAGCTGGGTCTTTTCCTCCCGGACGGCCGCGAAGTCCTCACGCAGGGTCCGGAGATCGGAGACCAGCGCGTCGCGGGCGCGTTCGGCCGCCACGGTCGCGGCTTCCGCGGCGCCTCGGGCCCGTTCATGGGCGGCGATCTCGGTCCACGAACGCTGACGGGTCTCCTCGGCGTCCTTCAAAGCCTGCTCGGCGGTACGTTCCGCCTTGGCCTTGGCCATCTTGTCGTCCCGGGACGCGGCCAGCGCGGTCGCGCGCGCCGTGTCGGCCTTCGCCGCCGCCTGCTGGGCGTCCTCGGCCTCGCGCTTGGCCGCGGCAGCCTCGGTCTCGGCTTCGGTGACCCGGCCCAGCGCCGCCTCGGCGGCGTCGTCGAACCGCGAGCGCATCGCGTCCAGCAGTTCCACGAGCGACGCGGCCGCCGGGGTGAACTCGTCGGCGATGCGGCGGACCTCGAGCAAGGGATCGGCCACGCTCGCCACCGCGGCGGCACGGCGGGCCCGCGACGCGGCGTCGGCGTGCGTCTTACTGCAGTAGGCCGACGGCCGCCCGCCCTTGCGTCTTCCCTCGGCGTCCACCGCGGGCGGGGGCAAGGGGCTCTCGCAGCCTTCCAGCGCGCACAGCCGGACCTCGTCGGCGTCCGTATCGATCACCGCAGCAGGGTAGCGCTGCCCCGTGGGGTGCGAAGCGGGGCAACGCCGGGAAAACCGTCGGACCCGCCGATAGGGTCGACTTCGTGCGTGTTCTCTTCACTTTCGCCGGCGGCAACGGTCACTTCCGACCACTTCTCCCGATCGCCCGCGCGCTCGTCGAGGCGGGCCACATCGTCGCGTTCACCGGCGAGCCGATGATGGTCCCGATCGTCGAGACCGCCGGTTTCCCCGCGTTCCCGTCAGGCCCCAACCTCGGCAGCAAGGGTGAACGGCACCCGTTGCTCCCCGTCGACCGGGACCGCGAAGACGCCGACCTCCGTGACGGTTTCGTCCGCCGCACCACACCCCTGCGCGCAAAGGACGTCTCGGCCCTGTGCGCGGAATGGGCACCCGATCTACTCGTCTGCGACGAAGCCGATCACGGCGCGATGATCGTCGCCGAACGGCTCGGTCTCCCTCACGCGACCGTCCTGGTCACCGCCGCCGGTGCCCTCATCCGCCCCGATCTGGTCGACGACGCGCTCAACGAGGTCCGCGCCGCCCACGGGCTGCCCCCGCAACGGGACCTGGAGATGGCCTACCGCCATCTCGTACTCTCCCCGTTCCCCATGAGCTTCCGCGATCCCCGCTTCCCACTGCCGCCGACCGCGCAGCCCTTCCACGAACCCGTCCCCTGCCGTGGACCGGCGCCGGAGTGGCACGTCGAAGGACAGCCGACGCTCTACTTCACCCTCGGCACGATCTTCAACACCGAGTCCGGCGATCTGTTCACCCGGGTGCTGGCAGGCCTGCGGGAGGTCGAGGCGGCCTGCGTGGTGACTGTCGGGAACCTCCTCGACCCCGCGGAGTTCGGCCCGCAGCCGGACCACATTCACCTCGCGAAGTACCTGCCGCAGGACGACGTCCTCCCGTACTGCGACGCGGTCATCAGCCACGGCGGCTCGGGCAGTCTGCTCGGCGCGCTCGCGCACGGACTGCCGATGGTCCTGCTGCCGATGGGCGCCGACCAGCCCCACAACGGCGACCGCGTCACCGAGCTGGGGCTCGGCACCGTCCTCGACGTCATCCACGCGACACCCGAGGACATCCGTGACGCCGTGACCTCCGCGCTGCGGGAACCGTCCTATCGGGACGTGGCCGAGCGGCTACGGGACGAGGTCACCGCGTACCCGCCGCCGGAGAAGACCGTTCCGCTGCTCGAGGGGTTGCTCGGGTGACCACCGAGCTCGACACCGCGATCACCCGGGCGTTCCGAGAGGAGTCCGGTCAGGTGTTCGCGACGCTGATCCGGGTCACCGGCGACTGGGACCTGGCCGAGGAATGCGTCCAGGAGGCGTTCGCGCTCGCGCTGCGCACCTGGCCCCGCGACGGCGTCCCGGCGAAACCCGGTGCCTGGCTGACCACGACCGCGCGCAACCGTGCCACCGACCGGATCCGGCGGGAAGCCGTCGGCGCGGAGAAACTGCGGGAAGCCGCCGAACTGATCGCGCCCGCCGAGCCGGAATGGGACGAGAGCGGCCTCCACGACGACAGGCTCCGGCTGATCTTCACCTGCTGCCACCCCGCCCTGCCGATGGAAGGCCAGGTCGCGCTCGCACTGCGGACGCTGGCCGGGCTCACCACCGCCGAGATCGCCCGTGCCTTCCTCGTCTCCGAGGCGACGATGTCGCAGCGCCTGGTCCGGGTGAAACGGAAGATCCGCACCGCGGGCATCCCGTACCGCGTGCCGCCGTCGGATCTGCTGCCCGAACGCACGGCCGCCGTGCTGGGGATGCTGTACCTGCTGTTCAACGAGGGCTACTCGGCCAGCGCGGGCACCGATCTGCTGCGGACCGACCTGTCCGCGGAGGCCATCCGCCTCGCCAGGATCCTCGCCGGACTGATGCCGGGCGAACCCGAGGTCCTCGGCCTGCTGGCCCTGCTGCTCCTGCACGACGCCCGCCGGGCCACCCGGGTCGACGGCGAGGGCACCCTCGTCTCGCTCGAAGACCAGGATCGCGGCGGCTGGAACACCGCCGAGATCACCGAGGGCACCGAACTGCTGGAGACCGCGCTCCACCGGGGAGTGCCGGGGCCGTACCAGATCCAGGCCGCCATCGCCGCCTGCCACGCGACCGCGGCCCGCGCTTCCGACACCGACTGGGCCCAGATCTCCGCCCTCTACGGGGAACTGCTGCGTTTCGTGCCCTCGCCGGTCGTCGAGTTGAACCGCGCGGTCGCCGTGGCGATGGCCGAAGGCCCCGAGGCCGGACTCGGACTGGTGGACAAGCTCACCGCGGACGGAAGTCTCCCCGGCTACCACCTGCTTGCCGCGACCCGCGCGGACCTGCTCCGGCGTCTCGGCCGGTTCGAGGAGGCGGCGGAGGCCTACCGCGAAGCGCTGACGCTCACCGGTACCGAGGCCGAGCGTGCCTACCTGACGGGGAAACTCGCCGAAATCTCCTGACGCCGGGATGTCGGTCACCGGTGACGCCGTTCGTCGGGTGGGCGACGACACGCTGCGCCTGCTCGACAGCGTCACCGACGAGCCCGCGGCGGTCTTCGCGTCGAGCGCCGGCTGCCTGCAGGCATTCGACCTCGTCGCCCGCCGCCCCGGCCGGGCAGCCCGCGCACGAGGCCGCCGTCCTCGCCGCCGGTCTTCTCGGGGTGAAGCCGACCCACTTCCCGGGTGACCATGGCGGTTTCGCCGGGGAGGCTGCTGCTTTCGCCTCGCTGCTTCGGGAGGCTCTGAGCGCCTGACTCCCGATGTCATGAAAGGGGCTTTCAAGACGTTTTTCGTCCTGAAAGCCCCTTTCATGACACTCGCGGAGCGGATCAGGCGCGGGCGTGCACGATCAGCCCGCCCACCAGAGCGCCGAAGCCGCCGATCGCGGCCAAGGTGCGGACCAGGTTCCACCGTTCCCAGACACCCTCGAACTTCGCCCGCAACGCTTCGAAGTCGGTGTTGGCGCCGTCGAAGCCGGCTTCGAGCGCGTTGTTCAGCGGCACGTTGATCGCCATGGTCACGATCAGCATCACCAGCAGCAGCACGAAACCCGCGATGATCCACGGCAGCGCCGACCGCAGCTCCGATCGGAAGTGCAGTGCCGCCGCCGCCGCGGCGAGCAGGGGCGCGCCGCCGAAGCTCAGCGCGAACCAGCCGTTGAGGATCGCGATGTTGATCTCCCGCATCCCCGTCACGTACGTCCGTGCGTCCGCCCGCGCCAGTCCCGGCATGACCGAGCACGTGTAGGCGTAGAACAAGCCCGCGATCAACCCCGCCGCGATGACGGCCGCGATCAGGACGATCTCGCTGAGCGTGGACATTCCCGTCGCCTCCCTTCCGATTCCCGTTCGTTTCATCGATTCCAGACCCCGGTGGCCGCGGCCTTCGCGGCGTAGTCGGAGAAGTCCCTCGCGGGCTTGCCCAGCACCTTCTCGACGTCACCGGTGAGCGAGGAGTTCCGGCCGTCGAGGATCCGCGTGAACAGGTCGGTCAGGCCCTCGATCTCTTCCTCCGGCACGCCCTGTTCGGCCGCGCCCGCGGCGAACTCCGCCGCGGAAACCGGAACGTACCGGACATCCCGCCCCGAAGCCTTGCCGATTTCCGCCGCCACGTCCGCGAAACCCAGCAACCGGGGACCGGTCAGCTCGTACACCCGGCCGTCGTGCCCGTCGGTGGTCAGTGCCGTCACCACGACGTCGACGATGTCCTCGACGTCGATGAACGGCTCGGTCACCTGCCCCGCCGGAAGCACGATCTCGCCGGCGAGCACCGGCTCCAGCAGGAAGTGCTCGCTGAAGTTCTGGGCGAACCAGCTGGCCCGCACGACCGTCCACTCGGCACCGGAGTCACGGACGCCCTGCTCGCTGACCACGGCTTCCTCCTCGCCGCGGCCGGACAGCAGCACCAGCCGCCGGACACCGTGTTCCACGGCCAGTTTCGAGAAGTCGCGGATCGCTTCGGCCGCGCCGGGGAAGGCGAGGTCGGGGTAGTAGGTCAGGTAGGCCGCGCCGACGCCGGTGACCGCGGCGGTCCAGGTCGAGCGGTCGTCCCAGTCGAACGCGGGCCGCGAGGCCTTCCGCACCTCGATCCCCCGCTCGGTCAGCTGCTGCGCGACCCGGCGCCCGGTCTTGCCCGTCGCTCCGAGGACCAGGACCGTTTCGGTGTTCTTCGTGTTTGTCATGGCACTAGTCAAGCGCCTCAGAATGAGACGGAACATAGTTCAAAGGCTCTGTTCCATGTTTCATCGTCTACACTTCGTGAGTATGGATCCCCTCGCCGGTCTGCTCGACGGACCCCGCGCCCGCGGTGCCTTCCTGCTCAAGTCGGTCATGACCCCGCCGTGGTCGCTGCGCGTCGAGGACGAGGCGCCGCTGACGGTGATGGCACAGGTCCGCGGCGAATCCTGGGTCGTTCCCGATCGCGGGGACGCCGTCCGTCTCGGCACCGGCGACATCGCCATCGCCCGCGGACCGGACCCGTATCTCGTCGCGGACGACCCGGCCACCCCGCCGCAGGCGATGATCCTGCCGGGACAGGAATGCCTGACACCGGACGGACAGCACCTCACCGAACTGTCCGACCTCGGCGTCCGCACCTGGGGCAGCGACCCGGACGGCCCCGTCGTCCTGCTCACCGGCACGTACCCGCTGGAAGGCGAGATCAGCAAACGGCTCCTCAACGCGCTACCGTCGCTGCTGGTCGTCCGGGACGAGGACTGGGAGAACCCGCTCGTGCCGCTGCTCGCCGGGGAGATCGTCAAGGACTCGCCGGGCCAGGAAGCCGTCCTGGACCGCGTGCTCGACCTGCTCCTGGTCGCCGCGCTGCGGACCTGGTTCGATCGGCCCGGCGCCGCGGCACCGGCCTGGTACCGCGCGCATAGCGACCCCGTCGTCGGGCGGGCGCTGAAACTGTTGCAGCACAAGCCTTCCGAGCCGTGGACGGTGGCGAGCCTCGCGGCCGACACCGGAGTCTCCCGGGCCGCGTTCGCCCGGCGGTTCACCGCCGCGGTGGGCGAACCGCCGATGGCCTACCTCGCCGGCTGGCGCATCGCGCTCGCCGCGGACCTTCTGCGCCAGCATCCCGACGTCACGATCGGCGCTGTCGCCCGGCAGGTCGGCTACGGCAGTTCGTTCGCGCTCAGCACCGCGTTCAAACGCGAGCACGGCGTCAGCCCGCAGGGTTACCGCACCGGCGTCGCGTAGCGCTCGACCAGTTCGGCGCCGATCCGCGCGAGCTCGTCCTGGACCGAGGGCGGGCCCAGCACCTCGATCATCGAGCCCCAGCCCGCGAGCTGCTGGGCGATCATCCACGCCACCGGCGCCGACACCGTCACCCGCACGCGCCCGTCGTCGAGCGTCTCCTCGACGACGGACTGCCGTCCGAAGTGGTCCTGCAGGATCGGCAGATGCCGCTCGGCGATGAGCACGGTCGCGTCCAGTCCCGAACGGCGCTGCTCGACCTGGTCGACCACCTGCTCCCATGCCCGCGACAACTCGAAGTCGTCCGGGCGCCCGGCGGGCAGGTCGCTCACCTCGGCGTCGGACATGCGATCGACGCGGAAGGTGCGCTGGCCCTTGTCGGTGCCCGCGATGAGGTACCAGACGTCGTCCTTGTCCACGAGCCCCCACGGATCCACGACCCGCTCGACCGGTTCGGCGCCCTTCTTCGCGTAACCGAAGCGGATCTTGCGGCGGCGGACGATCCCGGCCTGCAGCACGGTGAGCATTTCGGGGCGTTCCTTTTCCCGTTCACCCCACCGCGACGGGTCGATGACGACCGCGTCCGCGGCGGCCTGCGCGTCGGCCCGGAAGGTGTCCGGCAAGGCACGGACCAGTTTCCGCAGCGCCGACTTGACCTCGGGAGAGACCGACGCCGCCGGCCCGGCGAGCAGGAACAGCGCCTGAGCCTCCGATGCGGACAGTCCACTGAGGTCGGTGCGCGCGCCGCCGATCAGGGACCAGCCGCCGCCTCGTCCCGGCTGCGGGTACACCGGTACTCCCGCCGCCGAGAGCGCCTCGAGGTCGCGCCGGGCCGTGGCGATGGAGATCTCGAGTTCGTCCGCCAGTTCGGAAGCCGTGACGCGGCCACGGGCCTGCATCAGCAGGAGGGTGGCCACCAGGCGATCGGCACGCATGCGCCTCAGTCTGGCAGCCAAACCGCTCATCCGATGCGCACTTTGCCCGCGTTCCGAGGACGAAACGCGCTTGACCCTCACACTGATGTCAGGCTTTAGGGTCGGCCGCAACCGACCTCGAAGGAGCAGACATGGCAGGCACAGTGATCATCGGCGCGGGACCGGGCATCGGCCGCTCGGTCGCACTCCGGTTCGCCAGGGAAGGGTCGCCGATCACCCTGGTGGCCCGCAGCGCGGCGACGCTGGATCCGCTGGCCGCCGAGATCGGGACCGCGCTGGCGCTCGCCGCCGACGTCACCGACGAGAAGTCCCTCAAGACCGCTCTCGACACCGTGGTACGCGAGCACGGTGAGCCCGACGTCGTGGTCTACAACGCCGCGATCATCCAGGCCGACACCCCCGGCGAGCTGTCCGTCGAACGGCATCTCGCGGCGTGGTCGGTCAACGTCGTCGGAGCGATCACGACCGCCGCCCACGTCGCACCCGGGATGGCCGAGCGCGGTTCGGGCACGATCATCGTCACCGGCGGGATGCCCGAAGCCGTACCGGCCTACACGAGTCTCTCGCTCGGGAAAGCCGGTGTGCGGGCGCTGGTTTCGTTGCTGGACACGGAATTCGGCCCGTCAGGGGTGCACGTGGCGACGGTGACCGTCGCCGGGGCCGTCGCCAAGGGGACCCCGTTCGACCCCGACGACATCGCCGAGCACTACTGGCGGCTGCACACCCAGCCGCGGAACGAGTGGGAGCAGGAAATCGTCCACACAGGACTACCAGTGAGCGGGGTGTGAAAGCGACTCCGGCAGCTTCGTCGTCGCGTCACCCTTCGCGGCGTCCAGCTGTGACTGGATGAGGAAGAGAGCGTCCCGGAGATCGGCTCCACGGACGTCGGCGTCACGCAGGTCCGCCCCGATGACGTCGGCCTGCCGCAGATCGGCGCCCCGCAGATCCGCGCCGATCAGGTAAGCCCCGCGCAGAAGCGCGCCGCGCAGGTTCGACCCCTTGAGCTTCGCGCCGATGAGGTCGGCACCGCGCCGGTCCTTCTTCTTGCCCGGCACTTCGGCACGCGCGAGCTCGCTCGCGCGCAGCAGCAGCCCGTTCACCGAGCCCCGGTGCGCGTGGACGTCCAGTTCCCGCAGCACGCCGGGTTTCTCCAGGGTCATCCGCTCGGTCTGGTCGACCATCTCGGCCAGGTCGGCGCGGATCGGCGCCGACGACGGGAGCGCGGCCGCTTCGGTGAGGTAGTAGAGCAGTTCCTGCAGATCCCGCATGACCGGGAAGACCGCGAACATCGACCTCGCCGTCTTCGGCGCCTTCCGCCAGTCCTCGCCGCCGAAGGTGATCTGGGAGACCTTCTGACCCGCGCCGAAGCAGTCATAGACCGTGCAGCCGGTGAAACCCTTCGTGCGGAGCTTGTCGTGGATGCCGCACCGGGAGTCCTCTCCCAGATTCGGGCACGCTTGGCCCGCCGGTTTGGTGATCGCGAAATCGGCCGACGCCGCGAAGGCCGGGACGACACAGCACAGGCCGAAGCAGTTTTCGCAGTCGGCTCGCAGGCTCGAAGGGGCTGGCACGGTGGTTCGGACTCCAGATGCTCGAGAGGTGTTCCACCCACAGGGTACGGAGGGGCCGACGTGCACATTCCGTGCAGGGCACCCGCCGCCAATGGCCGCCAGACGAAGGTCGGGTCCTGCCCCATTCAGTCGGTATCGGACATGTCAAACGCTCAATAACCTCGATCTTCGTGGGATTCGGCAGGTGCCGTCCCATGCGGTCGAGCTGGACCGCTTTCCGCCGCTGTGGTCTTGACCGGCCGGTCCCCTGCGAACGACAGGACGAACACATGCGAGAGATGAGACAAGCGCGTTGGCTGTCGCGTGCCGGAATGGCGAGCGCCGTCGCGGTGGCGATCAGCGTGACCGCCGCTCCCGCGCAAGCCGCCGAGGGACAGATCCTCGCCGCGGGATCCCCCGAAGCGATCCCGAACAGCTACATCGTCACGCTGAAGGACTCCGGCGTCGTGGACGCGCTGGCCAGCCGCTTCGGCGCGAAGGTGGAGCGCGTCTACAGCAGCTCGCTCAAGGGCTTCTCCGCGACGCTGTCGGAGAGGCAGGCCAAGCGGCTGGCCGCCGACCCGACGGTGGCGTCCGTCGAGCAGAACCAGGTCGTCCACGCGGACGCGACGCAGGTCAACCCGCCGTCCTGGGGTCTCGACCGCGTCGACCAGCGCAACCTCCCGCTCGACAAGAGCTACAGCTACACCTCCACCGGCGCCGGCGTGAACGTCTACGTCATCGACACCGGTGTGCGGATCAGCCACCAGACCTTCGGCGGCCGCGCCCGCAACGGCTACGACTTCGTCGACAACGACGCCGTCGCCCAGGACGGCAACGGCCACGGCACCCACGTCGCGGGCACCATCGCCGGTTCGCAGTACGGCATCGCCAAGGGCGCCACGATCTACGGCGTCCGCGTCCTGAACAACTCGGGCAGCGGCACCACCGCCGGCGTCATCGGCGGCATCGACTGGGTCACCAAGAACCACGTCAAGCCCGCCGCGGCCAACATGAGCCTCGGCGGCGGTGCCTCCACCACCCTCGACGACGCCGTCCGCCGGTCGATCGCCGCGGGCGTCACCTACGGCGTGGCCGCCGGGAATTCCAACCAGAACGCGTCCGGCTTCTCCCCCGCCCGCGTGACCCAGGCGATCACCGTCGGCTCGACCACCAACACCGACGCGCGGTCCAGCTTCTCCAACTACGGCAACCTGGTGGACATCTTCGCGCCGGGCACGAGCATCACGTCGTCGTGGAACACCAGCGACACCGCGACGAACACCATCAGCGGCACCTCGATGGCGACCCCGCACGTGGTCGGCGTCGCCGCCCGCTTCCTGCAGAACAACAAGACCGCCACACCGGCGCAGGTGGCCACCGCGCTCATCAACGCGGCCACCCCGAACAAGGTGACCAACCCGGGCTCCGGTTCCCCGAACCGGCTCCTGTACTGGGCGCCGACCGCCTGATCGCGTTCCCGTACATGTCATGAAAGGGGCTTTCAGGACGAAAAACGTCCTGAAAGCCCCTTTCATGACACTCAGCTACAGCACCTTGCGGATGCTCGGCACCACGGCCGCGAGTCCGGCGGCGTTCGGGTGCAGTGGCGCGAAGCTGTTGTTCACCACCGACGGGATCAGCCCTTCGATCCATTTGACGCCGATCGGCTGACAGGCGTCGTGACCGATGCTCGGCGTCCGGATGTCGACGTACTTCGCGCCGTGCGCGGCGGACTGCTCGGCCATCCGCGCGTTGAGCCGGTCGATGTTGCCCTGGATGTAGTCGGCGTCCTGCGGCAGCACCGGGACGAGCGGCCAGCAGCCGCCGGGTTTGATCCCGGTCGGGTAGCCGACCATGACGATCGTGGCCCGCGGGGCGCGCTGACGGATCTGCTCGATGGCCGTGCCGTAGGTCGCGGCGAACGCGTCGATCTTGACGGCGTACTTGTCCACCCCGCCCGCGGTGTTGGCCGCCTTGCACGACGCGCCCACCGGAAGCAGGTTCACGCACGACGTGGCGAGCCCGACCAGCCCGATGTCGTTGCCGCCCATACCGACCGTCACCAAGGTCGTGTCGGCCGAGAGCGCGTCGAACTGCGGCGGGTTGGTGCCGGAGATGATGCCCTTCTGCGGATTGGTGAAATGAGCCGTGGTCGCGCCACCGCAGGTGACGTCGCGCAGTTCGTCGACCTTGAGCTGCTTCGCCAGCAGCCCCGCGTAGTTGATCGAGGAACGGGCACAGGTGAACAGATCCGACTGCGGCAGGACCACGGAGCCCGCCGAGAACGAGTCGCCCATCGCGACGTACACCTGGCGCTCCGCCGCGGCGAGGGCCGGTGTCCCGATTCCGACGAGGGTGAGTGCGGTGCCCGCCACCGCGGCGATCCGAGCGAGTCTTCCCCAGCGAGAACGTGTCACTGCCGCCTCCTGCATGCGTCGTCGAATGCTCTGGTCAGCGTCCGCCGGGAGCGCGTGAACCACTAGAACGGAGGCGCGCGTACTTGATCGGAGTTTTGTAGGTTGCCTCTATGACCATGCCGTCGGGACAGCCCTGGCGACGGCTCGACGCCTCGGTGCTGACCCGGCTGGAGCCGGACATCGCCGCAATCGCGTCCGCCGCGATGGACCAGGTCCGTGCCGGGCTTCGGACCCCGCTGGACGACCGGACGGCCGCGAACCTCCACCTCACCCTCGACGTCGCCCTGGACGCCTTCTTCAGCGAGATCGGTCATCCCGACGTCACCACCGATCGCGAGGTCTACCGCGCGCAGGGCCGGGCCCAGCACACCGCCGGGCGCAGCCTGGAGGAGATGCTCGGCTTTTATCAGTCGGCCGCACTGGGGGTCTGGCGGCAGCTCACCTCGGCGGCGCCCGCCGTGGAACTGCCGACCCAGGCGATCGTCGAACTCGGTGAGGCGCTTTTCGCCTTCATCGCCGAACTTTCGGCCGCTGCCGCCGACGGGTACGCTGAGGCGCGGTCACAGGCGGCGCGGGCCGGGCAAGCACGGCGGGACCGGCTTCTCGGCCTCCTGCTCACCGAACCGGCGGCCGCCCGGGAAGTGCTCGACGACGCCGCGAGCCAGGCCGCGTGGGTACTGCCCGGCCGTCTCGTCGTCGCCGTCACCAGCGCCGATGTCGCGCCGCAGCTGCTGGACCGGATGCCGGGGCGGGTGCTGATCGGCCGCCACCACGACCTCACGGCCGTGGTCATGCCCGCCGACCGCATCGAGTGGTATCTCGGCCGGTTACGGGACCTGCTCGGCCACCATCAGGCCGGGGTCGGCCCGGTGGTGCCGCTTCACTCGGCCGCGCTCAGTGCCCGCCGGGCGAGTGCGCTGTGGCGGCTGACCCGCACCGGCGCCCTCGGCGACAGCGCCCTCGTCCACACCACGGACCACCGCATCGACCTGCTCCTGACCACCGATCCCGAACTCGCCGCCGAGTTCTCGAAGGACGTCCTCGCGCCGCTGGCGGGTCTGCCGGAACCGGCGAGGCAACGGCTGACCGCGACTCTCGCGGCGTGGCTCGCGCGGCCGGACCAGCCCCAGGCGATCGGCGTCGAACTGCACGTCCACGTGCAGACCGTCCGATACCGGATCCGGCAGTTGCGGACGCTCTTCGGCGGCACGATCGACGATCCAGCCGGCCGGTTCGCCTTGGCCATCGCGCTGAGGATCGATCCACTGGTATCGAGGGAACCTACAAAGCACTCAGAGCGGGACGTCCATCCGCTGCGTCCCGACGACCGATAGCAGCCGCAACGCGTTCTCCGACGGACTTCCGGGCTCGGCGGTGTAGATGACGACCTGCTGGTCCCGGTCGCTGATGTCGAGGACGTCGCAGTTCACGTTGACCGGGCCGACCGCCGGATGCTGGAACGTCTTGCACAGGGTGGGCGCGGCGGAGACGTCGTGCGCGGCCCACAGCCGGGCGAATTCCTCGCTGCCCACGAGGAGTTCGCTGATCAGGCCGGTGATCTCGGGATCGTCGGGGTAGCGGGCGGCGGTGGCACGCAGGTTCCGGACGGCGCTCGCGGAGAACTCCTCGACGTCGGACACCCCGTACATCCGGCGGCTCGGCGATCCGAGGAACGCGCGCCGGACGAGGTTGCGGTCGCGACGGGGCAAGGCGGAGAAGTCCTCCATCAAGGCCGCGGCGAGGTCGTTCCAGGCGAGCACCTCGTAGGTCGCGGACAGCACGATCGCCGCGGCCTGCGGAAGCCGTTGTAGCAACGCGAGAATGCTCGGCCGGACTTCACGGGAGGGGCCGGGCGGCGGTCCCGGTGGGGCGCCGGCGAGATGGTGCAGGTGATCGCGTTCCGCGTCCGACAGCCGCAGCGCCCTGCTCAGCCCCGCCAGCACCTCACGCGAAGGCCGGGGACCGCGGGCCTGCTCCAGCCGCGTGTAGTACTCGGTCGAGATGAACGCCAGCTGCGCCACCTCCTCGCGGCGCAGCCCAGGGGTCCGGCGCCTCGGCCCGGCGGGCAGCCCCACGTCGGCGGGGGTGATCCGCTCGCGCCTGCTGCGCAGGAAGTCCGCCAGTTGTCGTCTGTCCACCCCTCCAGTGTGGACGATGGCGGCACGCCAGCCAGGTACCGCCGATGCCTGGATAGGCACCGGACGCGGGTGAAGTCTCGGTGCCATGACCACCACAACGACTGTTTCGGGCCTGCTGGACGGCAAGGTCGCCTTCGTCACCGGCGCCGGCCGCGGCATCGGCGCCGCCGCCGCGCGGCTGTTCGCCAGGGAAGGTGCCCGCGTCGTGCTCGCCGCCCGCACCGAGACCCAGCTGAAGACCGTCGCCGAGGAGATCCGCGCGGCGGGCGGCGTCGCGGACCACGTGGTGTGCGACCTCGGCGACGCGGCGAGCATCCGCGCGGCCGTCGGCCGTGCCGTGGAGTTGCACGGCAGGCTCGACGTCGCCTTCAACAACGGGGCGACGAACGTGCCGCCCGGGCCGATGGATCTGGTGACCGAGGCCGATTTCGACCACATCTACGCAGTGAACCTCAAGGGCCCTTGGCTGTCGATGGTCGCCGAGATCGAGGCGATCCGGGCCACCGCGGGGACCGGGGCCATCGTCAACAACACCAGCGTCGGCAGCCTCATGGCCAATCCGGAACTCCCCGCGTACGGCGCGATGAAACGAGGCGTCAACAGCCTCACCGCATCGGCCGCCGCCACCTACGGGCCGGAGGGGATCCGCGTCAACGCCGTCGCTCCCGGTACGACGATGACCGAGATGTTCGGCGAATGGATGGAGAGCTCTCCGGGCATCCTCGAACAGCTCAACGCCCAGACCCCGTTGGGACGCGTGGCCGAGCCGGAGGAGATCGCCCAGGCCGCCGCGTGGCTGCTGAGCGACCGCGCCTCCTACGTCACCGGAACGGTCCTGCGGGTGGACGGCGGCATGGTGAGCTAGCCCGTTCGCGTGAGGTGGCGCCGGAACCAGGCGACGAGACCGGCGTCTACCTCGCGAGCCGACGGCAGTTGCGGTGCGGGTTCGATGCCGGGCTCCTCGGCCAGCGGATGTTCCAGCCCGGGGATCGACAGCAGTTCGGACCGGTCCCCCAGCGCTTCGGCGAGCCGGATCGCGTCGGCGCGGAGATCCGGGTGGTCCTGCTCGCCGCTGACGACCAGCAGCGGCGCCCGCTCGGCGATGACGTCCGCCCGGGGAAGAAAGTCCAGACTGTCGACGGCCTTCTCCGACTCGGTGTCATACGGGTACTCACCGGGGAACAGGTCCACGACGGATCGCATCTTGATCGCGGCGTTGACGACGGCGCCGGCGAAGACCGGGATCTCGGTGTCGGCGAGAACCCGCAGTGCGACGGCCCCGCCCAGCGAGCCGCCGAGCACTCCGATCGGACCGTCACCGACCGGCAGCTGTGCCCGGATCGAGGCCAGCGCATCCGGGAATTCGTCGGTCGCCTGCTGGACGAACGGGTGCAGGAAGGACATCAGGACGTCCTCGCGCACCAGCGCCAAGCCCGCGTCCATGGTGCCGTCGACCATGCGCGCCCCGCACATCGGCATCCCGAGGTGCACCCGCCACGCGGGCAGGCCGTGCATCGGCAGCGCCGCGGCGAAGGCGGCGTCGGACCTTGGCGCGTCGAGCATGTGCCAGGTGACGATCAGCGGCGCGTTCTCGTCGCCGTCCGGTGGTAACGCGGTGAACGGCACTCCGGCGGCGGTGCCCGTGATCGGTGAGTTCATACGGCCACCGTAGGGCGGCGATCGCCCGCGGGGTGCCGGTATCGCCACCGGCGAAATCCGGTCGGTTCTCCTCGTCAAACTCCCTTTTTGAAGGCAATACGCGATACGTTAAACCGGTTACGCGTCTTTGCAACGCGTAACCGGGGTCGCAAGTATGCACAGTGATAATGCCCCTTATGACTGAGCATCCGGGAAGACAGCGTGCTGAGGCTCGATCGGCCGCTGCGCCCGCTCAGAAGTGCGGCGCGAAAACTGGGCACGTCGATCGCGAAGGCCGCTCGCGAGAATCGGAAATCGCTGGGGTGGATCACACCCGGAGGGCGGATTTCGGCGCTCAGCGGCGATCTGAGAGCGTTTTGCCTGGTCAGAGGCTTGTTATTTGCGGCCGGTGAGCCAGGCCGGGCGATCACAGGACGAGCATGAGCTTGCCGCCAGGGCGGCGGGACTGGCTGAGCTCGGCCGCTTCCTGGATCTGGTCGAGCGTGTAGGTGCGGGCGACCGGTACGACCAGGATGCCCTCGCCGGCGAGCCTGGCGAACTCTCCCATCTGGTCGTAGCGGATCTCAGTGGTGATCCGGACGCCCAGGTCGGCCGCCGCGGCGAAGTCCGAGGCAGTGAGGACGCGGTCGGGGTCGCCGGTCAGCTCGATCAGAATCGGCAGCGAACCGCCGGCCGGGCTGGGCTGATCGGCGCGGTCGATCCGTCCTCCGGTCGGTGTCGCGTCCAGGGCGCGGTCGACGCGGCCCCCGGCCAGCGCGCTGACGCGTTCGGCCATGCCCTCGCCGTAGGTGGTCACCTGGGCGCCGATCTCTTCCAGGGCGGCGGCCCGAGTGGGCCCGGCGGTGGCGATCACCCGAATATCCCGGTGTAGCGCGAAGCGCACCGCCGCCTCACCCACGGTGGTACCCGCGCCGTGAACGAGCAGGAGCTCACCCGGCTGGACGCCGAGATCGTCGAGCGCGCGCCACGCTGTCTCGGCCGCCATCGGCAACGCGGCGGCCTGCTCGGCGGTGACGCCGTCGGGGATGGGTGCCCAGGCCGGCATCAGTGCGTACTCGGCGGCGCCGGCCGTCGGGCCGTCGAAGGTGGCCGGACCGAAGACACGGTCGCCGATCCGGACGCCCTCGACGCCCTCCCCGAGCGCGTCGACGGTGCCCGCGATCTCGAAGCCGAGCCCGCGCGGCAGTGGCGGCAGATGGTCGGCGAGGAGACCGTCGACGACGTGCCAGTCGGCCGGTGTCAGGCCGCATGCCCGCACGGCGATCCGAATCTGACCAGGTCCGGGCTCCGGCTGCGGGACATCGCGGAGCACGATCACGTCGGGGGAACCGAACCGGTCGAACTGAAGAGCCTTCATGACGATCTCCTAGGTGATGACAGCATCTGTTGTCATCGACCGTACCAGCATGACGACAGATGCTGTTGTCGTACTCTGGCGGGTATGCCGCGATGGGAATCCGACGCACAGGGCCGACTCGAGCGCGCTGCGCTCGAACTGTTCGAGAACCAAGGGTTCGAGCGCACCTCGGTCGCGCAGATCGCTGATGCCGCCGGACTGAAGGAACGCTCCTTCTACCGCTACTTCCCCGACAAACGGGAAGTCCTCTTCGCCGGCAACGAGCTCGAGACCCGCCTCGTCGCCCAGGTCGAGGCGACCGACCCGGGCCTCACGCCGTTCGAGGCGGTACTGACCGCGCTGAGAACCGCCGAGGAGATCTTTCGCCCACGCGAGTTCCTGCTGCGCCGCGTCAGAGTGATCGCCGCCAACCCCGCATTGGCCGAACGTGATCTGATCAAGCTCGCCGACATCGCCGACGCACTGGCACGGGCACTCGAGCACCGCGGTGTCGAGCCTGGCAAGGCCCGCTTCATCATCGACGTGGTGCTGGCGATCCACCGTCGCGCCGTGTCCCGCTGGCTGGCCGAACCGGCCGTCTCACTCTCCCAGCTCATCACCCAGGCCGCGGACGAACTGCGCGAGGCCGGTCGCTGAACCGGCTCAGGAAGCCAGTCGAAGCTAGGCAGCCTCGAGGACGAAGAACAAGAAGCACAGGAAGGCCGTCTTGCCCGCAAGCTCCTCCGGGAACCGCTCGCGCGCACCCGGCGCAGGGTGGGGCTCGCTGACGACGGCAGTTCGGAAACCGGCCGCGGTGAAAGCGTCGGTCATCGCGTGCAGGGGCCGGTGCCAGTAGGTCAGCTCGGCTGTCTGGCCGTTGAAGCTGTACTCGTCGGACCACTTGACGGTCGCGAAGTAGTCGGCCTCGGGATAGAGCAGCTTGAAGCTGAGCGGGTGATTGACGGCCAGGATCAGCCGGCCGCCGGGTTTCAGCACGCGCCGGAGCTCGGCCAGCGGCGCGTCCCAGTCCTCCAGGTAGTGCAGGACGAGTGCCGCGACAACATCATCGAACTCGTCGTCAGGAAACGGCAATGGCTTGCCGATGTCGGCCACTCGCAAGGCCGCGTCGTCGCCGAGCCGCTTCCTGGCCAGTTCCACCATCTTGGCGCTGAGGTCGAAGCCGGTCATGTCGGCGCCCCGATCACGCAGAGCTTCGAACAGCGGGCCCGCCCCGCAGCCCGCGTCGAGGATCCGACTGCCGGACACGTCCCCGGCGAGATCCAGGATCGCGGGCCGCGTGTAGTAGGCGTTGATGAGACTGGTCTCGTTCTCGGCCGCATACGCCTCGGCGAAGGCGTCGTAGTCGTTCTCCGCGTGACTCTCGGAAGTGACAGGCATATGGCCCAATATGGCACAACCGGCTTGCTCCCGGTCCAGGGTTCGAACCTGGCCTGACGGAGTCAAAGTCCGTCGTGCTGCCGCTACACCAACCGGGATCGGGTGTGGTGCCCCCACCAGGATTCGAACCTGGACTGGACGCGTTCTGAGCGCGTTGCCTCTTCCGTTGGGCTACAGGGGCGTCGGCGCCGTGGCGCCGGGAGTGCGGTTCCGGGGATTCGAACCCCGACTGTCCTGGCCCTCGACCAGGTGCCTCTGCCAATTGGGCTAGAACCGCGAAAAGAACTGCGTCGACGAACAGTGGAATAGAAAAAGCCGCCCTGATCGGTTTTCCGATGGGCGGCTCCCTGGCATGACGTTTTCGGTCACGGCGGGGAGCCTGAACAGGCCAGAAGGCCTTGGTCGCACGACGAAAGCACGAGAGTGGACGTCCCCTGCTGTCGCGTGTTCATCATGGCTGCTCCTTTGAATTCCGGTATGCGACCATCATTGCCAATGTCGTCGACGGACGTCAATCGCATTAATCGGAAGACTCTCCACCGACTGCCCCGTCGCCCTGCTCACCGTGTCCCTGGGCTCCCAATGTCGCATTTGAGACGCTCATTGTCTCAAATGCGACATTGGGAACACCCGTCATTAGGTCAGGGTGCTGCCGAGGAGGGCGAGCAGCCGCTCCCAGTGGCGTTGTGATCCGGCGGGGTCGAAGGCGTCGGTGTCGGCCATGGTGAAGCCGTGGACGGTGCCCGGGTAGATCTCGCAGGAGTAGCCGACTCCGGCGGCGTCGAACGCCTGGCTGATCTCGGTGATGGCCTCGGGTGTCATGTCGTTCTCGGCGAGACCGAGGTGGACCTGGGCGGTGAGGCTCGGGATCTGCCGGTGCGGGCTGTCGGGTGCGTCGGTGACCAGGGCGCCAGGGTGGAATCCGGCGACGGCGGCCACCTTGCCGGGATGGGCGGTCGCGGTGCGCATCGCGAGGACGGCGCCCATGCAGTAACCGATCACGGCGACCGGTCCGGGACGGACCTCGGGCTGGTCGCCGAGAAAGCCGAGGAAGGCTTCGGCGTCGAGCAGGGTGCGTTCGGCGGTGTGCGCCTGGACGAGAGGCATGATCTCGCCGAAGAGCGCAGGCCGGTCTTCGGCGGTGATGTGCTCGGGAAGGTCGAAGACCGGTGCCGGGCGGTGCCGGTAGAAGACGTTGGGGACGAGGACGTAGTACCCGTTGTCGGCCAGCTCGCGAGCCATCTTCCAGAGGACGGGACGTGGTCCGAAGGCGTCCGGGTAGAGCAGGACGGCCGGGTGCGGACCGCCGTCGGGGAAGGCTGCGAAGGCGTCTGCCTGGCCGTCCGGGGTGGGGATCTGCGCTGTGATGGTGGGAATGGCGGTGCTTCCTTTCTTGCTACTCGGACAACGGAGCCTTCGGGCCGACGCGGATGTGCGCGCGTTCGCCTTGCCGTCCGATGAGACTCAGGTACTCGACGGGACCGGCGCCGGTGGCGCCGAACCAGTGCGGGGTGCGGGTGTCGAACTCCGCGGCTTCCCCGGGTTCGAGGAGGAGGTCGTGCTCGCCGAGGACCAGTCGTAGCGTGCCGTCGAGGACGTAGACCCAGTCGTATCCCTCGTGGGTGCGCAGGTCCGGCTCGGTGTCGTCGTCGCCCCGGGGAAGGACGAACTTGTAGGCCTGGATGCCGCCCGGCCGTCGGGTCAGCGGCAGGATGGTGGATCCGTCACCGCAGGCGATCGGGCGCAGGTTGATCCGGGGGTTGCCGGTCGGCGGCGCGTCGACGAGCTCGTCGAGGGTCAGGCCGTAGGCGTGGGCGAGCGGCAGGAGCTGCTCCAGGGTGGGGCGCCGCAGTCCGGCCTCCAGCCGCGACAGAGTGCTGACCGAGATGCCCGTTTCCCCGGCGAGGTCGGCGAGGGTGATGTCGTGGCGCTGACGTAGGTGCTTCAACCTCGTCCCGACGGCGTCGAGCGTGCGATCCAGCGCCTCGGCCATCCGTCCATTTTGCCATTCGGCAACAAAATTTGCCAGCTTGCCTTCACGGTCGTCACCATTACCGGAGACGACCGGAGAGGATCGACCGATGACGCACGGGTTCGACAAGGAGTACTGGGAAGAGCACTGGCAGCGGGACGGCGCAGGCAGCCCACCGAATCCGCATCTCGTCCGTGAGGTCGGCGAGCTGGCGCCTGGTACGGCGTTGGACGCGGGCTGTGGTGAGGGCGCCGAAGCGATCTGGCTCGCTTCGCGGGGGTGGGAGGTGACCGCCGCTGACATCTCGTCGGCGGTGCTGGCCCGCGCCGCCGAACGTGGCACGCCCGAGCTGCTGCGGTGGGTCGAGGCGGATCTGAGCACCTGGGATCCGGGCGTGAGATTCGACCTGGTCACCACGCACTACGCGCATCCGGCGATGCCGCAGCTGGAGTTCTACGACCGCGTCGCGGAATGGGTCGCGCCCGGCGGGACGCTACTGATCGTCGGGCACATCCACACTCACGAGGGCCACGGTCACCATCCGCCCGCCGAGGCGTCAGCCACCGCCGCGGCCATCACGGCGCGGCTGGACGAGGAGGCATGGGAGATCGTCACCGCCGAGGAGGGCCAACGCGTCCTTCCTGGACGAGACGCCCCGCTTCATGACGTCGTCGTGCGCGCGACCCGGCACCCGTAGGCCGGATCCGATCAGGCGCCGTGCCGGTCGAGGCAACCGTGGTGAAAGACCACCGCGCGCCTCGAGCGGCTGTTCACAGCCCTCCGGGATGGAGTCGGTCCACCAAGCCCGCCGCGGTGAACGCGGCCACCAGGTCGTCACGGCCTTCGGTGAAGTGCTCCCAGCTGTCGATGTGGACGGGGACGACGACGCGGACGCCGAGGATCCGCGTCGCTTCGGCGGCCAGGGCGCTGTCGAGGACGAGCAGCGCGCCGTCGAGGACCGGCTTCAGTCGCGGGGCCCCGACGAAGAGCACGGCGGCGTCGACCGGGTCGAACCGGTCGGCGACCTGACGGACGGCGTCGAGCGAGGCGTTGTCGCCGCTGACGTAGACCGTCGGAAGATCCTGGGCGGTGAGCACGAAGCCGACGACGTCGCCGGTCACCTTCTCCGCGCCCTCCGGACCGTGGAGCGCGGGTGCGGCGGTCACGGTCACCGTTCCTCCGCCCGGGCGGGTCAGCTCGACCGTCTCCCAGGTCTCCAGACCCTTCGCGGTGCCGCCCAGCCTGCCCGCGCCACTGGGTGTGGTGAGCGTCAGCGGTACGCCTGCCAGCAGTTCCCGGCCGGAGTTGTCGAGGTTGTCGGGGTGCTCGTCGTGGGACAGCAGGACGGCGTCGACGCGGCCGAGATCCGCCGGGCTCACCGACGGCGGTGCCGTCTTGGTCAGGCCGGGTCGCCCGTCGGGCCTCCCGTAGTGGCCGGGCTCGTCGAAGGTCGGATCGGTCAGGAACCGCAGGCCGCCGTAGTCGATCAAGGCGGTCGGCCCGCCGAAGACCTGGACGGAGAGCTGGTCGCTGATCTGGTTCGTGCCGGCTGCCATCATCCACCTCACGGATATGTATTCTTCTTTCCGTGAGGAACGTTATCTCGTTCTCACGGAAGAGTGCAACCATTTCCGTGAGGCTTTCTCATGGTTGAACCCGGCGCCTACCATGAGGACGTGCACGACAACGCCGGTACCGATCTCGACGCCGCTGCCCTGCCGCCCGCGCCGGGCGCCGAGCAGTACGTCGCGCTGGCGCTCGCCAACACCGCGATCGCGCTGCCTGGCGGCCAGTTCACCGATCTTCTCGGCAACCCGGCCCTCGCGACGGATTGGCTCGTCGAACACGGACTGGCCCCGGTCGACGCCGGTCTGCAGGAGATGTGCGCGGGACTGGTCCGCTCGCTGCGCGAACAGGTGCGTGTCCTGCTCGCCTCGAAGTCCTGCTCGGATCCGGCCCCGCAGAGCGCGCTCAACGCCGTCAACGACGCGCTGAGCAAGGCCCCGACGGCGGAGCTGCTGCGCTGGGATCCGGTCCACGGCCTGCATCGCATCGCGCCGCATCCGGTCACCCAGATCGTCGAGCACGCGTTGGCGACGCTCGCCGCCAACGCCGCGGACCTGCTCACCGGCCCGGACGCCGAGCGGATCGCCGCCTGCGGATCGGCTCCGTGCACCCGGTTCTTCCTGCGCAACGGACGCCGCCAGTGGTGCTCCGTGCGCTGCGGTGACCGGGCCCGCGCCGCCCGAGCCTACGCCCGGCGCTCCCAGCACGAGCCGGTCTGAACTCGTGAGTGGTAAAGACGGTTCTGGTGGACTCGTATTTGTCTACCCACTGGATCCTCATGTCGTCTCGGTGAGGTTGTTCTGGATGGTGATGTGGGTGAGTGGGGAGGATTTGGGACGTTGACCGTCTCAAATCTTCCCCGCTCGGCTGCCGTCCGCGGGGTTGCATGAGCTTGATCGACGGAGGATCGGGGACGTTGAGTGTCCCCGATCCTCCGTTGATCAAGCTCCGAGACCGGCCCTGCCCTCGACGATGAAGGAATCGGGACACTCAACGTCCCAATTCCTTCATCGTCAACACCCGGGACACGCGTGAGCCGCCATCCCGTAGTGGTCAGTGGCCGCGTGAACCGAGTGTGGAGGATTTAGGACGTTGAGCGTCCCGAATCCTCCACGCTCGAACCCTGCCGCGGTGAGATTCCGGTGTCATCGAGCCCCGAGACCGGAGCGACCCCCTCGACTACCGCACCTCACCTTCGCCCTGGTCACACGTAGGTAGGCAAATACCGGTCCGCTCTAACCGTCTTTACCACTCACGAGGGACCTGCACGGGGGTGCCGTAGTCGCCGGGTGGCAACGCGGGACGGCGGTGGTGCTTCCACACGCCGATCGCCGTCGTCCCGAGCGCGAGGACGGCATAGGCGATCAGCCAGCCGGTGAACTCGGCGGGCGCCTGGTCGCCGACGACCCTGGCGAACAAGACGATCACCGGGTAGAGACCGGGTATCGCGGCTTGGCTGTCCAGGACGCGCAGTTCGGTGTCGACGGCCGCCGAAGCGGTGTCCTCGGCGTACACCGGCCGGCGCAGGGTGCCGATGAGGATCACCGCGCAGCAGAGCGCGGCCCAGCCGAGCATGGCGGCCAGCCCCCACGCGTACGCCTTCGCCGGGGTGGTGAGGTGGATGGCCGCCACGAGAGCGGCTCCACCGCCGAAAGTGATCACGAACGAGGCCACGTACCAGCCGCCGAGGATCGCGAAGGCCGAAGGCCGCCCGGAGCGCCGGTCCATCACCGGCAACGGTCCCAGTGCCCGCTCGCGGTGCTGGTACGACAGCCAGAGTGCGACTTCCATGGAGGCACAGATGAGGCAGAGGAGGACCTTGTTGCTGTCGAGTCCCACGGATCCGAAGGCGATGCTCAGCAGGATGCTCAACGCCGCCGCTCCGGCGAGCCAGCGGAAACGGCCGGGTGAGCGCCGGCTCAAGCGGGCGCCGACCCGGGCGGCGAGCAGCCTTGACGGCTCCTCCACCTCGATTCCGCGTTTGCCCAGCCATTGCCTGGTCGCCGTGATCTCGTCGAACCCTGGTTCGCCGGGCCAGCCCGTCATCGCGTTCGCCATCGTTCCCCCTCGCGCGCCTGATGGATCTACGCCCGGCGCCGCGCGGTGGTTGCCTCAGCGGTAGGACGCGAATCGTTCCAGCAAGGGCTTCGGGGAGTCTTCGGCGAAGCAGAGCACGAGGCTTTCGGCGGATTCGGCAGCCGAGGCTTCGCTGCGCGGGAACAACGCCTTCTCGTATGCGGCCAAAGCGGTGTCGACGTCGCCGGGGTGAGCGGCGAGGGCCAGACCGAGTTCGGCACCGTCGATCATCGCGAGGTTGGCGCCCTCTCCGGCGAACGGAGACATCAGGTGGGCGGCGTCGCCGAGAAGGGTGACTCCGGGCACGCGGTCCCACCGGTGTCCGATCGGCAGCGCGTGGATCGGCCGCGGGGTCAGGGCTCCGTCCGCGTCGGTGATCAGTGCCCGAAGGCCGGCGTCCCAGTCGTCGAAGTGCTCCAGCATCGCGGCCTTCGCGGTGGTGGTGTCGGTGAAGTCGATGGTGGAGATCCAGTCTTCGGCGGTCTTCAACGCGATGTAGACGTGCAGGCTGCCTGCCGAGTCGTGGTGCGCCAGGAATCCTTTGCCCGCGCCGAGCGCGAAGAACATGCCCCCGCCGATCAGTGCGGTGCTCACGGGATGACGGGTCACGGCGTCGTGCAGGTGGACTTCGACGAACGAGAGCCCCTCGTAGGCCGGTTGGGCGTCGGAGACCAGGGGACGGACTTTGGACCACGCGCCGTCGGCGCCGATCAGCAGGTCCGTGGTGAACGTGGTGCCCTCGGCGAGGGTCACTTCGTGTGTGCCGCCGCCGAGCGGGCGGGCGCCGGTGATCTTGGCGCCCCAGCGCACGGTGCCTTCGGGCAGTGAGCCGAGCAGAAGGTCCCGGAGGTCGCCACGGGCGACTTCGGGGCGGCCTCCGTCGCCGTCGTCGGCTTCTTCGCGGTGGACGACGCCGTGGCGGTCGAGGATGCGCATGGCCTCCCCGCCGGGGTGCACGAGCGCGCGGAATTCGTCGTGGAGGCCGGCGGCCCGGAGTGCTTCCTGGCCGGATTCGTCGTGGATGTCGAGCATCCCGCCCTGCGTCCGGGCCGACCTCGACGCGTCGAGGTCGAAGACCGCTGCTTCGATGCCGTTGACGTGCAGGACGCGGGCCAGGGTGAGGCCGCCGAGGCCGGCGCCGATGATCGCGATGGGGTGATGTGTGGTCATGTCGGGTTCCTTTCGGGTGGTAGGGCGGTGTGCGTGATCCCGGTGATCAGCACCTGCAAGCCCCACGACATCCGCTGCTCGGGCCGTCCGGTGAGCAGATCGGCCGCGTGGGCGGCGAGCTGCGGGTGGGTCGTCTCGTCGGCGTCCCGTACGGCGAGGGCAAGCGCGTCCCAGTCGCCGTGCGATTCCTCGTCGGCGTGCTCGGCCGCGGTCGTCGTCGCGTACTGCAGGAGGAGGTCGATCCCCCAGGCGCGCCGTTCGGGAGGCACGTCGCCCTCGGCGAGCAGGACGAGCAGGTTTTCGACCAGGCCGAGGTAGTTCTCCCCGCTCGGGCGGGCCACCAGCGCGGACAGGGCGAGACCGGGGTATTCGAGCAGCATCGCGGTGTAGGCCGTGAGCAGCCGCTCGAGCCGGTCACGCCAGTCGCCCTCGGACGGCGGCGGGGCGATCGTGCCGAGGAGTTCGTCCAGGATCGCCGCGTGCAGCTCGGCGGTGCTGCGGACGTAGACGTAGAGCGAGGCCGCGCCGGTGTCGAGTTCCTGCGCCAGGCGGCGCATCGTGACCTTCCGCAGGCCTTCTTCCCGCAGGATCCCGACGGCCGCGGCCACGATGCCGTCGCGGCTCAGTGCGGGTTTGGCCGGACGCTCCCGGCGACTCTTCTCTGGTGCCATACGTCCACGATAGCGAACATGTTCGTGACGAACCAGTTCGTAGCGAACATGTTCGTCACAGATCACAGTGAAAGCAACGAGGATTTCGGGAAAACAGACTGTCCAGAGCGGACGAAAAAGGAGGGGTTCTCCCCCTCCCCTTCAAGGTATAGCGCACCCTGGGGCTTGCGGCAAGCCCCCCATCGTGCTTCACAATCACTCGCCGTAGGGCCTCAACCTGCGGAAATCAGGGGATTCATGAACCATGAGCTTGATCAATCGGGGGGACTCATGATCGACGTCATCATCGCCGGCGGCGGACCGACCGGCATGATGCTGGCCGCCGAACTGCGGCTGCACGGCGTGCGCGTCGTCGTGCTGGAACGG
This sequence comes from Amycolatopsis sp. NPDC031561, assembly GCF_055580625.1. NCBI lineage: Bacteria > Bacillati > Actinomycetota > Actinomycetes > Pseudonocardiales > Pseudonocardiaceae > Amycolatopsis > Amycolatopsis sp. NPDC031561. Next base: position 77,766 of record NZ_JBVILA010000028.1, read on the forward strand.
CTGACCGAGCCGACCGATCACGTCCGGTCGCTCGGCATCCACGTGCGCAGCATCGAGGTGATGGCCCAGCGCGGTCTCCTGGAGCGGTTCCACGAGACCGGCAAGCAGTACGAACTCAACGGCCACTTCGCCGCCATCGTCAAACCGAGCGCGCCGCGGCTGGACTCCGCGCACGCCTACGTCCTCGGTATCCCGCAGCCCGCCACCGAGCGGCTGCTGACCGAGCACGCCGTCGAAGCGGGGGCTGAGATCCGGCGCGGCGCCGAGGTCGTCGGGCTGAGCCAGGACGACGAGGGCGTAGAAGTCGAGCTGGCCGACGGCACCCGGCTGCGGTCTCGCTACCTCGTCGGCTGCGACGGCGGGCGCAGCACGGTGCGCAAGCTGCTCGGTGTCGGTTTCCCCGGTGACCCGGCCAAGAACGAGAACCTGCTGGGCGAGATGGAGGTGACCGCGACGGCGGAGGAGATCACCGCGGTGGTGACCGAGATCCGCAAGACCGAGAAGTTCTTCGGCCTCGGCCCGTCCGGCGAGGGCGTGTACCGCGTCGTCGTCCCGGCCGAGAGTGTGCGGGAGGACCGCACTGTCGAGCCGACACTGGAGGAGTTCAAGCAACGGCTGCGGCACTACGCGGGCACCGATTTCGGTGTGCACTCGCCGCGCTGGCTGTCCCGGTTCGGCGACGCGACCCGGCAGGCCGAGCGCTACCGTGCCGGCCGGGTACTGCTGGCGGGCGACGCCGCGCACGTCCACCCGCCGCTGGGCGGGCAGGGGCTCAACCTCGGCATCCAGGACGCGTTCAACCTCGGCTGGAAACTGGCCGCCGAGATCGCGGGCTGGGCACCGGAAGGCCTGCTCGACAGCTACCACGCCGAACGGCACCCGGTGGCCGCCGAGGTCCTGGACAACACCCGGGCGCAGGCCGAACTGATGTCCACCGAACCCGGCGCCCAGGCCGTGCGGCGGCTGCTGTCGGAGCTGATGGACTTCGAGGAGGTCCACCGGTATCTGGTCGAGAAGATCGTCGCGATCGGGATCCGCTACGACTTCGGCGACGGCCACGCCCTGCTCGGACGGCGGATGCGGGACGTGGCGCTGAAGGACGGCCGCCTGTACGACCTCACCCACGCCGGCCGCGGCCTGCTGCTCGACCAGACCGGACGGTTTTCGGTCGGGAGCTGGGGAGAACGGGTCGACCACGTCGTCGACGTCAGCGAAGAACTGGACGTACCGGCGGTCCTGCTGCGGCCGGACGGTCATGTGGCGTGGGCGGGCGAAGACCAGGAAGGGTTGGACGCCGCGCTGCGCCGGTGGTTCGGAGAGGGCGAAGTCCGGGAGTCGGCGGGACAAGGCTGACACCCCGGGGCCCGTGACCGGACCGGTCACGGGCCCTGCGGTCCCCGGTAGGGCAGCGTCTGGTTGTAGACGATGTTGGTGTTCGTGCTCCCGAACAGCGCGAGCTCGTTGACGATCTCCTCCAGGCGCCCCATCGACGGCGCGGCGATCTTCAGCGAATAGCAGTCGTCGCCGGTCGTCCGGAGGCATTCGAGGATCTCGGTCCGCTCCGCAAGGAGCTTGTACAGCGGCGTGTGCTTGCTGCCCGGGTACTTCAGCCGCACCACCGCGAGCACCACGTACCCGGCTTTTTCGAGGTCGATGTCGGCGCGGTAGCCGGTGATCACCCCTGCCGACTCCAGCCGCTTGACCCGTTCGGTCGTCGCCGACGCGCTCAGGCTGACCCGTTTCCCCAGCTCGGTGAGCGGGAGGCGCCCGTCCTTCTGGAGCTCGATCAGGATCGCCCAGTCCGTCGCGTCGAGAGTCTCGGCCATCCGGCCAGAATACCGGCAGATCCACGGCGGGAACGCCCGCACACCGGGAAAGATCTCTTCCCGGGTCGCCGTCGCACGGATAGCCTTGACCTGTGCGAATAGGTGTCAATGTCCCGAATTTCGGACCGGGGACCGACCCCGGGATCCTCCGCGGCTGGGCCACCACGGTCGAAGGCCTCGGCTACGACCTGCTCATGGTGTCCGATCACGTCGCCATCACCCCCGACGTCGCCGAGCAGTACCCGGCGCCGTTCTACGAGCCGTTCACGACGCTGTCGTGGCTGGCAGGCGTGACGACCAGAATCCGGCTGGGCACCACCGTGCTCATCGTCCCGTACCGCCATCCGCTGCTGATCGCCCGCATGGCCGCGAACCTGAACCAGCTCAGCGGCGGACGGCTCGTGCTCGGTGTCGCGTCCGGATGGGCCCGGCAGGAGTTCGAAGCGCTCGATGTCCCGTTCGGGAAACGAGGACGGCTGACCGACGACCACCTCGACGCCGTGCGGAAGGCGTGGGCGAACGACGCCGACTACCGCGCGGGCGACATCCCGATCTGGGTCGGCGGTAACAGCGACGCCGGGATCCGCCGCGCCGTCCGCGTCGGCGACGCCTGGCATCCGCTGCGGACCTCGCTCCCCTGGCTCACCGAAGCGCTCACCAGGGTCAAGACGATCGCCGATGCCCAAGAACGGCCCGTCCCCGCGTTCACCCCGCGGATCCTGCTGAACGTCACCGACCGTCCGATCACCGGACCCGAACGCCTCGCCGGGGAAGGCACGATCGAGCAGATCGTCGACGACCTCGACCGGCTTCGCCACCTCGGCGCCGAGACGGTCGTGCTCGACCCGTTCTCCGGCGACCCCGAGGAAACACTCCGCCCGGAAGCCGCCTGGCAGGCTTTGGCGACCGTGGCAGCACACTGGGAACTGGGCCGATACCGGCCGGAACGGGAGCGATCATGACCGACGAAGACGAGAAGTTCCTCCGCCACGCCATCGAGCTGGCCGCGAAGTCCCGTAAGGACGGTGACCCGCCCTTCGGCTCGCTTCTCGTCGGCCCCGACGGCACGGTGCTGGCCGAAGACCACAACACGTCGGTGTCGCAGTCGGACATCAGCCTGCACCCGGAACTGAAGCTCGCCGTATGGGCCGCGCGCGAACTGGACCCTGCCGTCGCCGCGGAGACGACGATGTACACCAGCTGCCAGCCCTGCGGGATGTGCCAGGGCGCCATCGAACGCTCCGGCCTGGGACGGGTCGTGTTCGCCCTGTCGGGCGAGCAGGTCACCGCGCTCAAGCCGCCGTCCACCGCGCCGGCCGTGCGGCTGGAAGGGCCGGCGTTGTTCGACGAGGCCCGTGTCCCGGTTGCCGGGTACTACACCTGAGAACCGGCGAATCGGAATTCCGGTGGGGCCAGAATCGGCCCCATCACCGGATTTTCCTTCAGCAGTTCGATTTTCCGGGCGGGTAATTCATCCCAGCATTCCAGGACCTTGGCGGTCGCCTGGTTCACGAAACGCGATCCGACACAGGCGGCCGCCCCGAAACCGTAAGGGAGATAGACGGACTTGTAGCCCTGCGGCGGATTCTCCCAGCGTTTCGGCAGGTACTCGTCGGCGTCATTCCATACTTGTGGATCACGGTGCAGGAGGAAACTGCACAGAAAGAGCCTTTCGCCCGGTGACAGCGCCACCCCGCCCACTTCGATCGGGGTCGTGACCTTCCGGGACATCAGCCAGGCCGTCGGCCACAGCCGCAACGCCTCACGCACCCGGTTCTCCACCGGATCGGCCGGTTCGCCCCTGGTGAGCGTGGCACCGGCGGGCATCCCGACGCGCCACCCGCTGTCGAGCAGCACGCACCAGGCGAGCACCATCGCGGTCGCCCGGCACAGTGCCCCGATCAGGCCGTGCAGCACCAGGGCGACATCGTCCATCGACCCGACAGCGTCGTGGACGGCCTTCTGGAAGCCGACGTCCCCGTCTCGGCCGGACGCCCAGCGGTGGAGCGCGGCCTCCGCCCGGCTGTGCGCGATCCGGCGGCGGAACGCGATTGTCGCGGATCGGTCCCGGTCACGCCGGTTCGACAGCGACAACGCCCGGTGCAGGGCCTTCCTCGCGGACGGGGAGAGATCGGGCAGCAGCCGATCGCCGAACAACCGCAGGTACAGGTCCGACACCGCCGAGGGCCAGGCGTCGCCGTCCATCGCGCCCCGGAGTTCCTCCGCGATCCGCTCCTGCGGCAGCGACCGCAGCACGGTGTCCAGCTCCCGCGCGATGGCGGCGTTCACCGGACGGCTCTTCTCCGAGCCCGGGATCCAGTCCGCGACAGCGCCCAGCGTGGCCGCGCGGGCCTCGAACGGTTCTGTCGTGCTCGCGAGCACCGTCCGGGCGATCTCCGCGTCCGTCACCAGATACCGGCCCGGTTCGAACAGGACCACCGGCGGAGTGTTCGCCCGGTCCCACGACAAAAGGGGGCGCAGGGGATCGGCCATCAGGCCACCCGTGACGCCCTCGACGACTGTGTGCACAATTCCCCCAGAACGCGACGGTTGCGGCGGCGATCCCGAGATCGCCGCCGCAACCGGAAAACACTTCAGGATCAGTAATCCATGTAGTAGATCACCCAGCCCGATTCCTTGCTGCGCATGCTACGCAGCATCGAACGCGTGAAGAAACGAACAGCCTTCATTGTGTCAACCCCCAATCCCCAGTGCGTCATCAACGTGACGAGCAGAAAAATATGGGGCCCATTACGAACTTGTCAATAGCGGAACAAGACGAGGACCGGACAAGCCGAGTTTCACCGTCGTGAAGGGCCGCGTTGCGTTAGGATGATCGTGATGTCCGCCGAACTCGTGCCCGCAGCCCCGAAACTGCCGGAGACCAAGGCCGAGAACCGGCGACAGGTCCTCGCCGAAGCCGTCGCGTTGCTGCCCGCGCTCCCCCCGGCCGACCCGCTCGACCGGTACGCCATCAGGCACATCACCACGCTCTGGCTGGAAACCGACAAGACCGACCACACTCGCCGCGCCTACTACGCCGACCTCGCCGCCTGGCTCGGCTGGTGCGACCGCACGGGACTCGACCCGCTGACGGCACGGCGCGCCGACGTCGACGCCTGGAAGAACACCCTCACCGTCACCGGCAGGGACGGCCTGCCCCGGCCCGCCGCCGACTCCACCGTCGCGCGCACCCTCGCCGGCATCTCCAGCTGGTACCGGTACCTGCAGTCCAACGACATCGCCGACCGCAACCCGGTCTCCGCGGTCAACCGGCCCAAGACCGGCAAGACCCCGCCGCTGCCCGCGCTCGGCGGCGAGTCGACGGCGAAACTGCTGAACCACATGGAGAACCGGGCCCGCGCCAACGATACCGAAGCGTCCTGGCGCGACGCCGCCGTCGTCGCGATCCTGTTCTACACCGGCCTGCGCGTCTCCGGCCTGACCACCGCCACCGTGCGCGACCTCGACACCGACGCCGGGCACACGATCCTGCGCTACACAGCCAAAGGCGGCCACCGAGACTTCGTCCCGCTCGTCCCCGCCGCCCTGCACCCGCTGCGCCGCTACCTCGACCTGAGGGCGGCCCGCACCGGCGTCCGCCCCGACGAACTGACCGGACCGTTGCTCGCGACCATGCCCCACCGCTACGACAGCACCAAAACCGGCGGAAGACCGTTGGCGCAACGCGATGTCTGGTTCCTCCTACGGGCACAGGCCAAGGCAGCCGGACTCACCGAAGCGAACACCATCTCCCCGCACACGGCGCGGCGGACCACCGGAACCCTGTTGCTGGCCAACGACGTCCCGGTCCAGAAGGTCCAGGACCTGCTGGGCCACGCCGACATCCGCACCACCCGCGACCGCTACGACGCCCACCGGCACAAGCTGGAGACCTCCCCCGTGCACGCGCTCGCGCAACTGCTCGCCGACGCACGCCACCGTCAAAGCTGAGCCTGTCCCAGCTGGGACTTCGTCGCCCCGATCACGACACCGTCGATTCGCGCCAGCCAGCTCCCGCACAGGCACCGGACGTACTCGAGCCTCCCTTGGGAGACCCGCTGGGACTTCGTCGCGCTTCCGGGCAGTTCCGCCAGCGGCCACCCACACCGCGGGCACAGGTTCGATTCCATGCCCCGATCGTGCTGTAATGGGTCAATGCACTTCAACCCTTACGGCGGGGCGGCCGCGCAGATCGCCGCGGATCTGGTCAACCTGGGCGAGGCCGCCGGCCCGGCCACGCTGACCGCGATCTTCAAAGACCGCATGACCGTCCCCGCCGTCCGGGAACCCGAATCGACCGAGATCATCGCCTGGACCGCCAGGCTCCGGAACGTCTTCGAAGCGGATCCGGACGCGCGGGTCGACCTGGTCAACGCGCTGCTGCACGATTCCGCGTCCAAGCCGTACATCTCGACCCACGACGGCAAAGCACCCCACCTGCACTACGTCGACGCGCACGCCGGCACCGCCTCCCGGGTCCGGGCCTACACCGCGGGCGGGCTCGCGCACCTCGTCTGCGACGCCCCGGACCGCTTCGGCGTCTGCTCACGCGAAGGCTGCGAAACGGTCTACGTCGACGTCTCCCGCAACGGACGCCGCCGGTTCTGCTCGACCCGCTGCGCCACCAGGGTCCACGTCGCCGACCACCGCACCCGGCAAGCGAGCTAGGGCGTGTTTCATAAGCCATGTTCGCGGTCTTCGCGCCCAGGCGGCCCCTGACGGCACGGGCGGATGCGGCCGAGTACGACCCGGTACGAGGCCGATCCGCCCGCACCGTCAGGAACCACCTGGATCACGAAGCCCATCGAACAGACTTATGAAACACGCCCTAGACGCTGCCGGGGTCGGCCCGCTGGTTCAGGCGTCGAGGTGCTGGGTGAGGAAGAGGGTGGCGCGGTCGAGGGCCTGGTCGGATTCGTCGAGCTGGCCGGTGAAGGACTGGAAGACGTGTGGCACGCCGGCCGTGACGTCCAGGATGACGTCGACCTCGGCGTCGCGGGCACGTTGGGCCAGGCGCACCGAGTCGTCCAGCAGCAGTTCGTTCGTCCCGACCTGCAGCAGCAGCGGAGGGAAGCCGGTCAGATCGGCCAAGACGGCCGGGGCGAGCAGTTCCTGGTGGGGGTTCTGGCCGGCGAGGTACATCTCGCCGGTGCGGGCCATGCCTTCGGGGGTGAAGAAGGGGTCGATCCCGGCCTTCGTCGTCATGGTGGCGCCGGTGCGGGTGTGGTCCAGGCCGGGCGAGAAGGCGACGATGGCGCCGGGCACCGGCAGTCCGGCCTTCCGCGCGGCGAGGGTGGTCGTCACGGTCAGGCCGCCGCCGGCCGAGTCGCCGGCGAACGCGATGGACTGCGCGCTGACCCCGTCGTCCAGTAGCACCTGGTAGGCGGCGAGGCAGTCCTCGATCGCGGCGGGGAAAGGGTGTTCCGGCGCGAGCCGGTAGTCCAGCGACAGGGCCCTGTACCCGGTGCGGGTGACGAGGCCGGCGGTCAGGCCCATCGCCGTCTGCGGGGAGCCGAGGGAGAACGACCCGCCGTGGAAGTACAGGATGGTGCCCGGGCGCTGCTCGCCTTCCGGCTCGACCAGGACCGCGGGCCGCCCGCCCAGCTCGGTGCCGGTGGTGCGCACCTGCGGGACGGTGAACTGGGCCATCATGCGGGCGAAGTTCTCCCGCATCTGCTCGACGGGCTGCGGATCGAACCCCTGCGGGCCCTGCTCCAGCAGGGCGGCGATGGCTTCGCGCTGTTCCTTGCTCACTGAAATCTTCTCCTCGGCGCACTGCGGGTAAATTGCATGCCGTGGAAGATAATACATATGCCCAGGCATACAAAACGGGTGACAGGGCGGCGACGGCGACGTTCTTCAGCGATCTGGTGCGGTGCGAGACCCGCCTGTACAACGCGCTCAACGACCGGCTGCGCCGCCGCCACGGGATCACGGCCTCGCAGTACGAGTTCCTGCGCTACCTGCGCGACCGCCCGGACGCACGCGTCGGGGACCTCGCGGGCTTCTTCTCCATCGGCGTCGGAGCGACCAGCAAGGGAATCGACCGCCTCGAAGGGCGCGGCTTGGTCAGGCGCGTTCCCGATCCCGCCGACCGCCGCTCCTCACTGCTGGAGCTCACCGACACCGCCACGCAACTCGTCCACGAAGCGGATGAGACGTTCGCGGCCATCGGCACGCTCATCCACGCGGCCCTCGACCCCGCGCAACTGCACGACGCCGCGCAGGCACTGCGGCAACTCCTGATCGCGCTCGAACACGACAGGATCGGCACCCCCGCCGGCTGAAGCGGAGCGCCCGAGCGTTGACGCACTCCGCGGCGCGAACGGCCGCTGCAAAACCGCCCGCACCGCCAGGAACCACCTGGATCACGAAGCCCATCGAGCAGACTCACAGGACAGCGCCTAGATCGCGTACCGCCACGCCGTCAAGGCATGCGCCGAGAACCAGGCGCCCAGAACCACCCACGCCACCGCGGCCGCGACCGCCGTGACCGTCCGCCGCTTCGCCAACCCGATCGCGATCGGGATCAGCACCGGGAACGCGGGCAGGATGAACCGGATCTTCGCGTCCGGCAGCCCCCGCGTCCCGATCGCCAGCATCAGCACCCCGGCGCCGTACAGCGTCAACGGCCACGGCACCCGGATGCACGCCGCCACCACCGCCAACGCCACCGCGCCCAGCAGGAACAACACCGTCAGCGTGCTGAACACCGACTCGTCCCCGGTCAACCGGGCCAGCACCGACTCCGCGGTCTCCACCCCGAAATCGAACTCGGTGTTCCAGCCCCGCAGTTCGATGTCCTGCCAACCGGTCCAGCTACCCGTCCGGTACGCGACGAACCCCAGGTACCCCACCACTCCCAGCGGCGCGATCACCGCACCCACCAGCGCCCACCGCCGCTCCTCGGCCCGCCGGAAGACCGCGATCAACGCCGCGACGACGACCACCGCGACCAGCACCACCGCCGTCGACCTCGACAGCCCCGCCCCGAAGGCGCACAACCCGGCCAGCACCCATCGCCGTTCCAGCACTCCCACCAGCGCCCACACCGCGAACGCGCAGAACACCGCCTCCGTGTAGGCCATCGAGAACACGATCGCCATCGGCGCCCCGGCCCACAAGGCCACCAGCAGCAGCCCGGTCCGGTCGCCGCGTTCCGGCGACACCGCCCGTCCGATGCGGATCAACCCGCACGCCAGCACCAGACCGGCCAGCACCGAGACCGTCAGCGCCGCGGTGACGACGTCGGGCCCGAGCCACATCACCGCCTCGACCAACTTCGGATACAGCGGGAAGAACGCCATCGGCGCGTCCGAATACGGCTGCCTCGCCGCGTCCAGCGTCCCCGGCAGATCGGCGTACCCGTGCACCGCCAGGCGCAGATACCACTGCCCGTCCCACGCGGTCAGCCGATCGGTCAGCGACGCACCACGCCGGTCAGCCAACAGGTCGAGCAGCTGGACACTGGCCGTGCGGATCACGAGATACAGCAGGATCGCCTTCGGGTAGGGCGACCGGGCCAGTCTGTCGAGAACTCTGTCGAACGCACGCGCCGGGCGCCCCTGCCGGGGCGCCGTTTCGGGAACGGCGGGCTGATCAAGGTCGTCGACTTCTCGGAGCACGATCAGAGTGTCCACAATGTGAAGTCATTTCGCCGTTCGATCTCGAAGATTCGCAGTACGGAAGGCGTGGTGAAGGCCACAAGGCGGGCCACCCACGAGCCTCCCTCGCTACCCGGTCCAGTCCTCGCCGCTCCGCCGGTCGTGGTGATCCAACAGCCTCGACAGCAGCTCGGTGAACCGCGCTCGCTCGTCGGACGACAGCGGTGCCAGCAGTTCGTCCTGACGCTCGGCCAGCTGTTTCTCCAGCAGCCGCAGCTGCTGTTCACCCGCGGTGGTCAGCGAGATGACGTTGCGCCGCCGGTCGGCGGGATCCGGGGCGCGTTCGACCAGCTCACGCTCGGCGAGCTCGTTGATCGTCGCGACCATCTCGCTGACGTGGATCCCGCTCCGGCGGCCGAGTGTCGCCTGACTGGCGGGACCGGACTCCTCCAACGTCGCCAGCACGCGGTAGTGGTAGCCCCGGGCGTTGACGGCGGAGAATCCATCGGTCACCAGGCGATGCGCGTGGTTCGCGGTCTGCGTGAGCAGCCAGCTGGGCAGGCTCTTCCAGCCGCCGTCCGGCCCTTCCGAAGGGTTCTCCATGTGACGAGTCTAACGAATCGTTGGGCGACCGAACGATTGCGCTATCGTTTGTCACCTAAACGTTTGGTGCCCGAACATTATGGAGCCGAGACATGATCAAGCCCTTCCGCATCGACATCCCCCAAGCCGACCTCGACGACCTCAACGACCGGCTGGCCCGCACCCGCTGGCCCAACGAGATCGCCGACGCGGGCTGGGACTACGGCTTCCCCCTGCCACGACTCAGAGAACTCGCCGACCACTGGCGCACCGGCTACGACTGGCGCGCCCACGAAGCCGAGCTCAACGAGCTTCCGCACTTCACCACCGAGATCGAAGGCCAGAACATCCACTTCGTCCACGTCCGGTCCGCGAACCCGGACGCGCTCGCGCTGATCCTCACCCACGGCTGGCCCGGTTCGTTCCTGGAATTCCTCGACGTCATCGAGCCACTGTCACGCGACTTCCACCTGGTGATCCCGTCCATCCCGGGCTACGGCTTCTCCGGACCGACCCGGGAACGCGGCTGGGACCTCGTCCGGATCGCCCGCGCCTGGGCCGAACTGATGCACCGCCTCGGATACGAGCACTACGGCACGCAGGGCGGCGACTTCGGCTCGGGAATCTCGATCGCGCTCGGCACGGTGGCACCGGACCACGTCGTCGGGGTCCACGTCAACTACCTGCCGACCCGGCCCGACCCGGACGCGGGCATCGAACTGTCCGAAGTGGACCAAGCGCGACTGGACAAGGTCAAACACCTGATGGCGAACCGTCCGCCGTACCAGGCGTTGCAGGCCGCCACCCCGCAGACCATCGGCTACGCCCTGACCGACTCGCCTGTCGGCCAACTCGCCTGGATCGCCGAACGCTTCGCACAGTGGACGGACCCTCACTCCCCCGTCAGCGACGACCGGATGCTCACTGACGTCTCGCTGTACTGGCTGACAGCCACCGCCGCCTCCTCCGCACGGCTGCACCACGAAACCCAGCGAGGGAACGCGCCTTGCCCCGTACCGCTCGGCGTGGCGGTGTTCCCGCACGACATCACGCAGTCGGTGCGGCCACTGGCCGAGCGGCTCTACGACATCAGGCACTGGTCGGAATTCGAGCGCGGCGGCCACTTCGCCGCGATGGAAGTACCGGACCTGCTCGCCGAGGACATCCGGGCCTTCTTCCTCAAGCTGTCAGGCCCGCGCTGACCATCCAGATGTGCTCGCAGGTCGAAGACGCCCGCTGCAAGCTCTCGCGGGACTCCTGCGAAGCGTGATAGAAGGTCCGCTCGATCATCCAGCACAAGGCACGCGCCATCGCCGACGCCTGTTCCGGTTCGGCACCGGCCCGGACACCGGCCCGTTCCAGAACAGCGGTGATGGCCGCGCTGAACAAGTCGGCCGTCCGGCTCCACAGCTCGCCGATCTCCGGCACGGTCAACGACAGGTCGATCGCGGTCCGCATGACAAGACCATGCTCGTTCCACAGCTCGACCGTGCGCCGCATCGCCGCCGCGATGGCCTGGACAGGCTCGTCGGCCTCCGCGGCGACGCGGGACCGTTCCCACAGATGCTCGACGGTCCTGGCCACCAGCGCGGTGACCACTTCCTGCTTGGAGCCGAAGTAGAAGTACAGGGCGCCACGAGTGATCCCGGCCCCCTGGGCGATATCCCCGACGGTCATCGCCTCATAACCCTTTTGTGCCAGCAGGACTTCGCAGGTGTCCAGGATGGCCCGCTCCCGGACATCGCCCTTGCGCTCGGCAGTACGCCTGGACATCAGAGCTGTGCACCCTCGGCGAAGTCGGTCGTCCGGGAGAGCGCCTCCCACGTCCGGATGTCCTCGTCCACGGCCGTGCGCGCGGCGGTGACCAGCCGCAGCGCGTCCGAGCCCAGCAACAGATGAGACGGCGGCCGATCGAGCGACGTGATGTGCACGAGGGCCTCCCCGGCCTTCGCCGGATTGCCCAACTGGTTGCCACTGGCCTTCTGCCGCGCTTCACGGATGGGGGTGAACAGCTCGTCGTAGTCGTCGATCGTCCGGGTGGCACGGGACATGGACCGCCCCGCCCAGTCGGTGCGGAACGAACCCGGCTCGATCGCCGTCACGTGGATCCCGAACTGCGCCACCTCCTTGCCCAGCGCCTCGAGAATGCCTTCCAGCGCGAATTTGCTGCCGCAGTAGGCGGACATGCCGGGCACCGCCATCAGCCCGCCCATCGAGGTGACGGCCATCAGATGCCCGCGGCGGCGCTCGCGCATGTGAGGCAGCGCCGCCTGCAGGGTGGCCACCACTCCGAACACGTTCACCTCGAACTGCCGCCGCACTTCGGCCAGCGGGGTTTCCTCGAAAGTGCCCTCCACGCCGTAGCCGGCGTTGCCGATGACAACGTCCAACGGGCCGACGCTCTGCTCGACCTCGGCGACCACCGCCGAGACGGCGTCGTCGTCGGTCACGTCCAAGATGCGGCCGTGAGCGGCCCCGGGCTCGAGCTCTTCAAAGGCCCGCAGATCCTCCTGGGACCGGACCGTTCCCACGACGGTGTGCCCGGCGGCCAAGGCGGCTTGAGCGAAGGCACGCCCAAGGCCCGTGCTGACACCGGTGATCAGCCACTTCTGCTTGCTCATCGCCCCTCCAGAGGACTCGAAACGATCTCCTGAGTACAAAGTCTACACCATGTCGATTTTTATCAGCGACATGCAGATTCCATGGTCACGCGCCCGGAGAAAAGGGGTGGACGAGCCGAACCCGGGCTTGTACCTTGCACTCGACCGTGACATCGCCCCAGGAGGTGAGACCCATGAACGCAGTATCGATGTGGGTGCTCCCTCTTGCGTTACGGTCGGGCGATTGACGTAGGTGTCGCCGGGAGCGCCTCGACAACAGGCACTCCCGAAAGGCGCCACCTATGCACCTTCAGCAGTTCACCCCCGAGCCGTCACCGGCCTCCGGGACCGATGAATTCGACGTGATCATCGCCGGATGCGGGCCGACCGGCGCGATGCTGGCCGCCGAACTCCGGCTGCACGACGTACGGGTACTCGTCCTGGAGAAGGAAACCGAGCCCGTGTCGTTCGTCCGGATCGTCGGTCTGCACATTCGCAGCCTCGAACTGATGGCCATGCGCGGACTGCTCGAGCGCTTCCTCGAACGCGGGAGAAGGCGTCCGGCCGCCGGTTTCTTCGCCGCTATCGGCAAACCCGAACCCGAGGGCCTGGATTCCGCGCACGCCTACCTGCTGGGCATCCCGCAGCCGGTCGTCGATCACCTGCTCGAAGAACACGCGATCGGACTCGGCGCACAGGTCCGGCGTGGTTGTGCGCTGACCGGTTTCGAGCAGGACGACGACGGGGTGACCGTCGAACTGGCCGGCGGGGAGCGGCTGCGGTCGCGGTACCTCGTCGGCTGTGACGGCGGGCGGAGCACGGTGCGCAAACTGCTCGGCGTCGGCTTCCCCGGCGAGCCTTCGCGGACCGACACACTGATGGGCGAGATGGCCGTCGGCGTACCGCAGGAGGAGATCGCGGCCAAGGTGGCCGAAATCCGTGAGACCAACAAGGTTTTCAGCCTCGGCCCCTTCGGCGAAGGGGTCTATCGCGTCGTCGTCCCCGCTGCGGGAGTCAGCGAGGATCGCGCGGAACCACCCACCCTCGACGATTTCAAACGAGAGCTGCGCACCATCGCCGGAACCGACTTCGGCGTGCACTCACCGCGCTGGCTGTCCCGCTTCGGCGATGCCACCCGGCTGGCCGAGAAGTATCGGGTCGGGAGGGTGCTCTTGGCGGGCGACGCGGCGCACATCCACCCGCCCGCCGGCGGTCAGGGCCTCAATCTGGGGGTGCAGGACGCGTTCAACCTCGGCTGGAAACTGGCCGCGCAGATCCGCGGCTGGGCGCCGGAAACCCTGCTGGACACCTACCAGACCGAACGCCACCCGGTCGCCGAAGACGTACTGGACAACACCCGCGCCCAGATCGCACTGTCGTCCATCGAACCGGGTCCGCAGGCCGTGCGCAGGCTGCTCACCGAGCTGATGGACTTCGACGAGGTGAACCGCCATCTGATCGAGAAGATCACCGCGATCGGCATCCGCTACGACTTCGGCGAGGGCCCCGACCTGCTCGGCCGCCGCCTGCGCGACATCGAGGTGAAGCAGGGCCGCCTGTACGATCGGCTCCACCTCGGCCGAGGCCTGTTGCTCGACCGCACCGAACGCCTGGCCGTCGGCGGCTGGTCGGACCGGGTCGATCACCTCGCGGATCCCACCGCGGCACTGGAGGTTCCGGCTGTTCTGCTCCGCCCCGACGGACACATCGCCTGGATCGGTGAGCACCAGCAGGATCTGAACGACCACCTCGCACGCTGGTTCGGCGAGCCCGTCAACTGAAGTCCGTGAATGCCTCCTTCCCTACTCTCAAGGCAGGGAAGGAGGCATTCACGGTCAGTGCAGATCTTTTCAGGGTCGGCAACTCCTGCTTTTGAACGTCGCCCCAACGTATAGGGCGTTATACACTTAGAAGATTCAGTGACCCAACGGCAGTTCGGCGACCTCGACCGACCTTCGGTCCTCCAGGACACGCTGCTTCGCGTTCTCGATGTGTCGCCGCATCCGGGCGGCCGCTTCGTCCGCCTCCCCCGCCACCAACGCCTCGTAGACGGCGCGGTGCTCCTCCGCCGCCAGCCCAGGCGCTCCCCTGGCCGAGCCGAGCTTCGCGAAGAACCGGAACCGCTGCACCTGGCCACCGAGCGACCGGTAGGCCTTCTCCAGGAACGGGTTGTCCGCCTGCGCGGCGATGAGCAGGTGGAACCGTTCGTCGATCGTCCAGTACGCGCTGAAGGCCGCGGTGTCCGGCGAAGTGGCGGCGCGCGCGAGGTCGTCGACGCTCTCCAGCACCTCCCCCAGGAACTCGGGCGTCGTCCGGCGGGCGGCTTCGTAAGCGAGGGCGGGCTCGAGGACCAGACGGGCGTCCATCAGCTTGATCAGTTCGAACTCGGTGAGCAGCGGGGCGACCCGGTAGCCCTTGAGCGCCTCGCGGCGGACGAGCCCGGTGTGCTCAAGCCGCGCCAGCGCCTCCCGGAGCGGCGTCTGGCTGACGTCGAGTTCCCGTGACAGCGCACCGATGTTGACCGGCTCGCCCGCGGACCATCGGCCGTCGGTGAACTGGCCCAGCAGCACCTCGTACATCCGGTCGGCGAGCGGCTGCCGTCCGGACCTCCGCGGGGAAGCCATGTGTCCCTCCTTAGTCGCCTCACGATATCCCGCGTGTCCGGAGGCCTTGATCTTGCCTCACTATACTATTGACATGGATCCTATAGTATTTGCATCAGGCAGCTTCGAACAGGAGAAACGAACCGGATGACCATGCGCGTACTCGTGACGACCTCGTATCTGAAGCCCGGCGGCGAGGTCGACAAGCTGCTCTCGGATGCGGGTTTCGACACCGCCTTCACCACCCCCGCGCAGCGCGAGGCCACCGGCACTCCCCTGGCCGACCTCGTCCGCGACGCCGACGGGATCGTCGCGGGCACCGACGCCTTCACCGCCGACGTCATCGAGGCCGCGACCCGGCTGAAGGTGTTCGGCCGCTGCGGCGTCGGCTACGACAACATCGACCTCGACGCCGCGACCCGCGCCGGCGTGGCCGTCACGTTCACCCCCGGCGCCAACCGCCGGTCGGTCGCCGAACACGTCCTGGCCCTCATGCTCAACTGCGCCCGCTTGATCCCGCAGAACATCGCGAGCGTCCAGGCCGGCCGATGGGAGCAGCGCAGCGGCCGGGAACTCGACGGCGCGGTGCTCGGCCTGATCGGACTGGGTTCGATCGGCAAGACCGTCGCGCGGCTGGCGCTGTCACTCGGGATGCGGGTCGTCGCCCACGATCCCTACCCCGACCACGACTTCCTGGCCGAGACCGGCGTCGAAGCCCGCACCTTCGACGAAGTACTGGCCGAGGCCGACTTCCTCAGCCTGCACATCTTCCTCGACGACTCCACCCGTCACCTGATCGACGCGTCCGCGCTGCGGAAGGTCAAGCCCGGGGCTTTCCTGATCAACACGGCGCGCGGAGAGGTGGTGGACGAGGAGGCCCTCGCCGACGCGCTGGAGAACGGCGCGCTGGCGGGCGCGGCCCTGGACGTGCTCACGGAGGAGCCCTTGCCACTCGACAGCAGGCTGCGCGGCCTCGACAACGTCGTGGTCACCGCACACATCGGAGCCGCCACGGAACAGGCCCGTTCGCGGTCCAGCCTGATGGCCGCCCAGCAGGTGATCGACGTCCTCCAGGGCCGCGATCCCGGCAACCTCGCCAACCCCGGATACCGCCGATGATCCTCCACAACGGACTTCGCCTGGACGCCAACCTCAAGTGGCTGTTCACGGAACTCCCCTTCGAACAGCGCTTCGACGCGGCAGCGGCGGCAGGTTTCACCGCCGTCGAGTACGCCTCGCCGTATCCCTTCCCCGCCGCCACACTCGTCCGGCGCCTCGCCGACGCGGGCCTGTCCCAGATCCTCGTCAACTCCCCCACCGGCGAACCCGGCTCCCCCGAGCGGCTCGGCTACGCGTGCCTGCCCGGTCGCGCGGCCGAGTTCCGCGCGGGAGTGGAGCTCGGCCTGGAGTACGCGGTGGCCCTGGGCAGTTCCTTCCTGCACCTGCCCGCGGGGATCCGGCCCGCCGGCGTCTCCCGGGACCGTGCCTTCGCGCAGTACGTCGCGAACGTCGCGTGGGCGGCGGATCAGGCGCGCGGCAGCGGCGTCCGGCTGCTGCTGGAGGCGCAGAACAAACAGGACGCGCCGGGTTTCGTCCTCGACGGCCAGGCACACGCGGCCGCGGTGGCCGACGCGATCGGTCAAGACCACGTGAACCTGCTCTTCGACGTCTACCACGCCTCCATCGACGAGGAAGACGTCGTCTCGGCGCTGCGGGAGTTCCTGCCCCGGACCGCCCACGTGCAGATCGCCGACTCGCCCGGCCGCGCCGAACCCGGCACCGGCGGCATCCCCTGGGCCGACGTCTTCGGCACCTTGAAGTCCGAGGGCTACGCGGGGTGGATCGGCTGCGAATACGGGCCCGCCACCACCACCGAAGCGGGACTGGCCTGGATCAAGGAGCGACTCCGATGAGCCCGCGCATCGCGCTGATCAGCGCCACCCCGGCCGCGATCCCGCCCGCCGTCGACGCGTTGGCGACGGAATTCCCGCAGGCCCGGCCCTGGAACATCCTCGACGACCGGCTGCTGGCCGACGTCGGCGAAGACGGCCGGACCCCGGCTCTGGACGACCGGATGCGCCGCCTCATCGACTACGCGGTCACCGGCGGCGCCGACGGCGTGCTGCTCACCTGCTCGCTCTACGGCGAAGTCACGAAGCAGGTCGACGCGCCGATCCCGCTCCTGGCCCCGGACGAAGCGGCCTTCGACAACGCGCTTTCCAGCGGACACAGCAGGATCCTCGTGGTCGCCTCGCTGGCCTCGGCACTGAGCGACTCGACCGCGCGTTTCGAGCAGGCGGCACGCGACAAGGAAAACACCGTCGAGGTCGGCGGAGTACTCGCGCCGGACAACCTCGTCGAAACCTGTCGAGCGCGGGCCGACGGCTGGGACCTCGTCCTGCTCGCCCAATACTCCCTCGCCCCGGCCGCGGAGGAACTCGCCGCGGCACTCGGCGTGCCGGTCGTGTCCGGGCCCCGCAGCGCGGCGGCGAGACTGAAGGCGGTGATCGGGGGATGACCGGCACCCTCGGCGCGATAGCCGACGACTTCACCGGCGCGACCGACGTCGCGGTCGCCTTCCGCCGTGGCGGACTGCGCACCCTGCTGTTCTTCGGTGTCCCGCCCGAAACCGAAGTACTTCCGCCACACGACGCGATCGTCATCGCGCTCAAGAGCCGCGCGATCCCTGCCGAGGACGCGGTCTCGTCGTCCTTGGAAGCGTTGCGGTGGCTGCGAAACCGGAACGCGGAGCAGATCTACTTCAAGTACTGCTCCACTTTCGACTCGACGCCACACGGCAACATCGGCCCGGTTCTCGACGCACTGTCGCGGGCACTGCCGTCCGCCAGTGCCGTGATGACGCCGAGTTCGCCGGAGCACGGGCGCACGCAGTACCAGGGGCACCTCTTCGTCGGCGACACCCTGCTGGCCGAATCGCCCATGCGCGACCATCCCGCGACCCCGATGACGGACTCCCACTTGCCTCGGCTGCTGCGGGCGCAGACCACCACGCCGGTCGCTCTCGTCACGCACGACGTCGTCCGGCGCGGTGAAACCGCCGTGCGCGAAGCGATCGACGGCAAGAGCGGCTACGTCCTCGTCGACGCGCTCACCGAAGACGACCTCCGCCTCCTGGGCCGGCTCGTGGTGAACGCGCCGCTCGTCGCGGGCGCGGCGGGTCTCGCGGCCGGCCTCGCCGCCGCGCGTGCCTCCACCACTCCCCTGCCGACGGAGACCTACGCACCGGGGGGTCCGGCCGTGGTGCTGTCCGGAAGCTGCTCGGCGCGAACGCTGGAGCAGGTCGCCGTCATGCTGCGGCTCGGCCGTCCCGCACACCGGCTCGACCCGGTGGCGACGCCGGATCCGGACGCCCTCGCGGCGGAAGCACTCGCCTGGTACGACTCCTTGACCGAACCCGGACCGCTCGTCTACTCGTCGTCGAGTCCGGCGGAGCTCAGGCGCACCCAAGAAGAACTGGGCGTCGAGCGGTCGGCCGGGATACTGGAGAAGGCGACCGGGCTCATCGCCCTCGGCCTCGCCGGACGCGGTGTGCGCCGTCTCGTGGCCGCCGGCGGTGAGACCTCCGGCGCGATCGTCACCGCACTCGACGTCCGCGGCGGCGTCATCGGGTCGGAAGCCGCACCGGGTGTGCCGTGGATCCACCCCGTCGACGACCGACATCCCGCCTTGTTGCTCAAGTCGGGCAACTTCGGCGCTCCGGATCTCCTCGCGACGGCGTCCGCCTCGTGACCGCCGACCGGCTCCACCGCGAACGCGTCATCGCCGCGGCACGATCGCTGTACGACCGCGGGCTCACCCACGGCCGCACGGGCAACATTTCGGTGCGCCACGGCGAGCAGATCCTCGTCACGCCCACCGGAGCCTGCCTCGGCACCGTGCGACCGGGGGATCTGTCGCTCCTCGACGCCGACGGAAACCACCTCGCCGGACCACCGCCGTCGAAGGAAGCCTTCTTCCACGCGATCGTGCTGCGGCAACGCCCGTCCGACAGCGCGGTCGTGCACACCCACTCGACACATTCCGCCGCCGTCTCGTGCCTGGACGGCCTCGACCCGGACGACGCCATCCCGCCGCTGACCGCGTATTTCGCGATGCGGGTCGGCCGCCTCCCCCTGCTCCCGTTTCACCCGCCAGGAGACCCCGGCATCAGCGAGCCGATCGCCCGCGCCGCGGTCGGCCATCCGGCGCTGCTGCTGGCCAACCACGGCCCGGTGGTCGCCGGGACGAGCCTCGACACCGCCTTGGACACCCTCGAAGAACTCGAGCACACCGCGGAGATCTTCCTGCTCCTGCAGGGTCTCCCCACCCGTCCGCTGACCGATCGCCGGCGCGACGCCCTCCACTCCCCACCCGCTCGAAGGGACACCCCATGATCACCCTGTTCAGCGCCCTCTCCGTCAAGAAGGCACTCGACGACGTGCTGCTGCACGCGTTCACGAAGGAGCACGGCGTCGAGGTCGAGGTCACGTTCGACCCCACCACCATCCTGGTCGAGAAGATCACCCAAGGCGCTCAGCCCGACGTCGTGATCGCCGTGTCCAGCGCCTTCGCCGGACTGGCGGCCGCGGGCGCGATCACCGCCGATTCCCGTGTGGTGCTGGCGAAGAGCGGGATCGGCATCGCCACCGCACCGGAACTGGACAGTCCCGACATCGGCACGGTGGACGCGCTCCGCACGGCCCTCACCTCCGCGCGATCCGTCGCCTACTCACGCAGCGGCGCGAGCGGCATCCACTTCGCCCGGCTGATCCAGGACCTGGGCGTCGCCGACGAGGTGAACGCGCGAGCCACCATCGTCGAGAAGGGCTTCACCGCCCTCGCCGTCACCGACGGCCGCGCCGACCTCGCCGTCCAGCAGATCAGCGAACTGAAGTTCGTCCCGCAGGCGAGGATCATCGGCCCGCTCCCCGACGGGGCTCAGCACTACAGCGAACTCTCCGCCGCGCTCGGCCCCGCGGCCCCGCCCGAAGCCGCGGACCTGCTGCGGTTCCTCTCCGGAACGGAGGCGAAGACCGCCTACCGCGACGCCGGTCTCGTCACCGACCACTCATCCCGGACCCGCGGATGAACGCGATCCTGGCGCTGATCGCGTTCATCGCCGCCATCGTCGTGTGGAACGCGGTCTTCAAACGCAACATCGGCGAAGCGATGGTGGTCGGCTTTCTCGTCACCGCCGCGTTCGCGGGCACGGACTTCTTCACCGTCGCCTGGGAAAGCCTGGTCGATGGGCTCAAATCCGAGATCACCTTCGCCGCGCTGGCGTTCGTCTTCGTCAGCGAACTGCTCACCAGGACCGGGCTGGTGCAGCGGATGGTCGACATCCTCAGCTCGTTCCTGGGCCGACGGCGGGGTGGATCGGCCTACGCGGCGACCGTCGCCTCCGGACTGTTCGGCGCGGTCGCCCACAACGGTGCCGCGATCGTCGCCACGGTCGGGTCGATCACCATCCCCTGGATGAAGCGGTCCAAGGCCAGCGGCGAGACCGCGGCCCTCGTACTGTCCGGGAACGCCGGTGTCGGCGCCACCTTCCCGTTCAGCGGCGCGTTCTTCATCCTCCTGGCCGCGCCGACCGTGATGCCGGTGCTCGGCGCGGGCGACATCGTCGCGACGATCTTCGTCACCGGCGCGTGGATGGTCGGGATGCGGCTGATCATGGCCTACGTCATCGTCAAACGCCGCGGCGTCCAGGCGATGGAGCCGCAGGACATCCATCCGCTGCGCGCGTCGTTCAAGGTCGGCTGGCCGTCCCTGGTCGTCCTCGGCTCGATCGCCGTCCCGATCCTGCTCACCGCTCCGCCGACCG
Source organism: Amycolatopsis sp. NPDC031561 (assembly GCF_055580625.1). Taxonomy (NCBI): domain Bacteria; kingdom Bacillati; phylum Actinomycetota; class Actinomycetes; order Pseudonocardiales; family Pseudonocardiaceae; genus Amycolatopsis; species Amycolatopsis sp. NPDC031561. Next base: position 98,808 of record NZ_JBVILA010000028.1, read on the forward strand.
CGGACTTCGTCTCGGCCCGCATCGGCATCGACGCTCCCGACGCGATCCCGCTGCTCATCTGGCTGCCGATCGTCATGTTGCTGGTCGGCCTGCTCGTCGAACGGAAACTGCTGCCGAAGGGGCGGGCTCAGTGGTGGGACCTGTTCGGCGCGGTCGGGCCCAAGCTCGGCCTGGTCGGGGTCACGATGATCTCCGCGTTCGCCGCGTCGAACGTGCTCAAGACGCTCGGCCTCGACGACCAGCTGAAGCCCTACCTGGAAGGACTCACCGGAGTCTCCCCGCTGGTGGCAGCCATCGTGGTCGGCGTCGTCATCGTGCTCGTCGCGGGACCGCTCAACACGACGTCCACGGTCGCCGCGGTCGGCCCGGTGGCGTTCGCCGCGCTGACCGCCGCCGGCATCCCTCCGCACGTCGCCTTCGCCGCCATCCTCGTGTGGGCGTCGTCGGAGGGATGCTCACCGCCGGGCGCGGCACCGCTCTACGTCGCGGCGGGCATCGCCGAGATCAACCCGGTACGGATCTTCGTCCCGGTCGTCCTCTACTACCTGTTGCCCACACTGCTGTTCGGCGTGCTCATGGCCGTCGGCGTGCTGTGGCTGCCTGGAGCGTGATCACCGTGTACCGGATCCTGCTGGCCGCGACCCGCGTCTGCCTGTTCGCCTTCCTCGTCGGCGGCGGCGTGGTCGTCGCCGGGCAAACCCTCGGCATCATCGTCGGCTCAGGACCGCTCGTGACGGCGTTCGGCACCGATATCGCCGACAACGTCTGCGTCATCGCCGGAATCGCGGGGATTCTCGCGTTCCTTTTGCTCTATACGCCGGAAGGAAAGGAAAACGTGCCTGACGCCGAAGAATGAGCCACGACCGTCCGAATCCGGGATCTGGCCCACGACGAGCGACTGTCCACGCTGCACGGCAGTGTCGGACGGGTACGCCAGGGCGGCTGTCTGACGATCGATGGCCGCCCTGCGGTCCGGCCTCCGTCAACCCAGCCGGATCCCCCGAATGGCGAGTTCGGTAACATCGTTTTATGACCGACCGCTTAGTTTGTCTCGGTGACTCCTTCACCGAGGGTGTCGGCGACGAGGACCCGTCGTCGCCCAACGGCGTCCGTGGCTGGGCCGACCGCGTCGCCGGCCAGCTCGCGGGCAACCACCAGGACTTCCGCTACGCGAACCTCGCGATCCGCGGCAAGCTCCTCGGGCAGGTCCTCACGGAGCAGCTCGACCAGGGGCTCGCGCTGAACCCGGACCTCGTGACGCTGTACGCGGGCGGCAACGATCTGATGCGGCCGAAGGTCGACATCGACGCCCTCCTCGACGACTACGACGCCGCTGTCGGCAAGATCGTCGACAGCGGAGCGCGCGTCGTCCTCTTCACCGGTGTCGACGGGGTCGAGGACGCACTGTTCCGCCGGATCCGGGGCCGCGTCGCGATCTACAACGAGCACGTCCGCGGTATCGCCGCACGGCACGGGGCGTTGCTCGTGGACATGTGGGCGATGCGCCAGCTGCGCGATCGGCGCCTGTGGGCACCGGACCGTCTGCACCTGAACTCGTTGGGGCACAACGAGGTCGCCATCGCCGTCCTGGACGGGATCGGCGAACCGCACAAGCTCACGCCCGCCGAGCTGGGGCCGCGACCGCTCCTGAGCCCGCAGGCACGGCGCACCGAAAACCTCCAGTGGGGCAAGGAGCACGCGGTGCCGTGGATCAAGCGCAGGCTGCGTGGCGAATCCTCCGGCGACGAGCTCGCGCCGAAGCGGCCGACGATGGATCCTTACGCCTGACGCGGACGAAGTCCGTCGAAGAGAATGCAGATCGTCCGGGTCCGCAGCTGCGGCCCGGCGTGTTCCGCCGCCTTCGCCGTCCCGATGATGACCGGGATCAGTTCGTCGACGCCGAGATCCTTGCGGACGTCGCCGGTGTCCTGCGCGCGGCTGAGAAGCACGCCGAGCGCCTCCTTGAGCCGGACGCCGATGACCGATCCCGTCGTCGGAACGCTGATTCCGGCCGCGGACAGGGCTTCGAAGTAGGCGTTCTTGGCGTCGGCCATCTCGATCCAGCCGGTCAGGAAGCCGAAGAACGCCGCACCCGGATCGGGTGAGTTCGCGGCCACCGTGGCTTCCGCTTCATCGACGAAGCGGTGAAGGCGCGCGTAGAGAACGGCTTCCAGCAGGGCTTCCTTCGTCGGAAAGTGCCGGAAAACCGTGCCGACTCCGACGCCTGCTTCGCGGGCGACTTCTTCGGTCGGCGCACTGGTGCCCTTGGCCGTGAAGACGCGCTCCGCAGCCTCCAACACCCTTGTCCGGTTACGGCGGGCATCGGCTCGGAGCGGTTTTTCGTCCGTCACAAGCGGGGATCCTAGACCCGGTGTCGAGAGCCGGTCCGGCGGCTGGGTCGTGAGTGGTGGACTCCCTAGTCCGGCAGGTCGGCCAGGACGCGCGCCAGCGCCTTCGGGACCCCGGTGCGCCAGCCACCGCCCATGATCCGGCGTGACATCCGCTGGAACTCGTCGTCGGGGTCGAAGCCCTCGTGACTGAGGAACAACCGGGTACCCCGACCCTCCGGCTCGAGGCGCCAAGTGACCGTCCATTCCGGACCCCAGCTGATGCTGAGCAACCGCTCCTGCTCGACGGCCAGCACCTCGCAAGCGACCGGGCCACCCTCGAATCCGGCGGCGGGAACGGGATCCGCAAGAAGTTCGAACCGGTGACCCACAACGGGTTTGATGTCGTTCGGCATCCGCAGCCAGCGTTCCAGCAGATCCGGTTCGGTCAGTGCACGCCACACCTTGCGCGGCGGATGCGCCAGGAACTGGTCGACGTGGATGGCCGTCGGGTCTTCGCCGTTCAGAGGTCCTCCTCGTCCAGCAGGTCACGCAGGTTGCCCAGCTTCCCGCGCCAGTACCGCTCGTACGGCGAAAGCCAGTCGGAGACTTCCTGCAGCGGAGCGGCTTCCAGCGAGTAGACGCGGTTGCGCCCCTTTCGCTCTTCCCGGACGAGCCCCGCTTCGCGCAGCACCCGAAGGTGCTCCGACAGACTCGGCCGCCGCATGTCGAAACGTTCGGCGATTTCCCCCGCGGCGCGCGGACCGTCGAGGAGGATGCCCAGCACCTCGCGGCGGGCGGGGTTGGCGAGCGCGGCGAAGACGTCGTCGTTGACCGGCATTAGCGCGGCCAGTTCCCGTAGCTCGAAGGTTCGAGCAGGCCCATCGCGTTGCCATCCGGATCCTTCACCGACGTCACGCGACCCCACGGCATCTCCTCCGCGTCCTCGACGTCGATCCCGCGGGCGCGAAGCTCCGCGATGTCGGCATCGACATCCTTGGTACTCAGCTGGAAGTGCACACGCGTGCCGTGATCGAGGCCGCCGACGGCGCGATCGACCAGGACGATTCCGGTCTCCGCTCCCTTGGGGCCGACCATGACGAAAGGGCCGTGCGGACCGCTGACGTCGACGAGCAGGTCGAAGCCGAGCTCGCCGACGTAGAAGTCCCGCGCCTCGGCCTGGTCGGAGACCGGCACGGTGAGGAACTGGATGCGGTCGATGTTCATGCCGCGACCATACGTAGGAGATTACCTACGTGTCAATCGGTGAGCACCGGGTACGCCTCGGGCATGACCGACGCTCTCCCCGGTACCGCCTTGCTCGGTATCTACCTCAACGACCATCTGGCTGGCGCGACAGCGGGCACCGGACTCGCCAAACGGCTCGCCGCCGCCGAGCGCGGACAGCGCGGGGAAGCGGTGTTGAGCAGGCTCGCCGAAGAGATCGCCGACGACCGGGCCGCCCTGTTGACCTGTATGTCCGCACTGGAGGTCCCGGTCCGCCACTACAAGACCGTGGCGGCCTGGGCGGGCGAGAAGCTGGGACGGCTCAAGCCGAACGGGCGGCTCGTCTCGCGGTCACCGTTGAGCTCGGTCGAGGAACTCGAACTGATGGCCTCGGCGTCGAGGGCAAGGCGGCGGGCTGGCGGACCCTGCGGGTGCGTGCCGATGCCGATCCCCGGCTCGACGGCGGACGGCTGGACGACCTGCTCGACCGGGCCCGGCGCCAGATCGACGAACTCGAAGACCTCCGTGTCCACGCGACGGCGGCGGCCTTCGGCGGCTGATCCTCAAGTGGCGATCCGGGCGTAATCGGCCACGTCGGCCCAGCGGAAAGCCGGCGTGTTCCCCAAATCCGGATACGCCACGGCCATCCCGCGTTCCGGCGCCATCGACCACAGGAGCGCGTCCGGGGACGCCGCGTGCGCCGCCCAGGCCTCGGTCCATTCCGGAACGTAGCGCTCATAGATGCGGCGGATTCGCGGAAGATCCTTCGGTTCGAGTCTCGCGAGTCCGGTCACGCGTACCTGGCGGACGTCGTCCGGTGGGGCGAACGTCGCGATCATGACCGCGACCTCACGTTGAAGGCGGGCGGCGTCGAGGAACGGCGCCGGTCGGCCGTCGGGGGCCGGAGTGTGGAACCAGAACCGGTTTTCCTCGGCCACGAACCACATCATCGCCAACGCGGTGGCGCCGCGACGGGTCGTCGTGGCGACGCTGGCCGGACGTTCGCGTTCATCCAAAAACCCCCGCACATCGAATCCCGGTCGCTCCATGGCCGCACCGTACAACCTCGACCTTCATAGAGGTCCAGGGATCGTGAGCAAGACCGCAAACGGCTTGAGTTCACCTATGGACGAGCTTTTAGCGTCTTCGGCATGAGCACAGAAACCACCGCACAGTCCCCACTTCGCCTCGCCGTGATCATCGGCAGCGTCCGGCACGAGCGGTTCGCCGACGCCATCACGGGCTGGCTGCTGACCGAACTCGCGACGATCGACGGCCTGGAGGTCGACGCGATCGACCTCGCCGACGTCGATCTCCCGCTGCAGGGAACGCGGCCCGGTGGCACCGACACGGTGATCAGCGGCAGGCTGCACGCGGCCGACGCGTACCTGATCGTCACTCCGGAGTACAACCACAGTTTCCCTGCCGCGCTGAAGAACGCGATCGACTGGCATTTCACCGAATGGGCGTACAAACCCGTCGCGTTCGTCGGCTACGGCGCCGGTTCGGGCGGTATCCGCGCCATCGAGCAGCTGCGGCTGATCTTCCCCGAACTGCGGGCCACCACCACCCGCGACGCGGTGCTGATGAACGCTCCGTGGACCCGGTTCGGCCCGGACGGCTACGAGAGCACCGAGGGCGAGCGCGCCGCCCTGGCGGCGACCATGACCGAGCTCGGCTGGTGGGCCCGCACCCTGCGCGCCGGACGCGTCGCGGACCAGGCGAGTGCGGCATGAACCGGCTGACCGGACAAGAACTGCGCATCGCGGCGGTGATCGCGCTCGGCGGGCTGATGGCCGTTCTCGACACCACGATCGTCGCCGTCGCGCTGCCGCAGTTCATGACGACCTTCTCCGCGTCGCTCACGACGATCCAGTGGATCGCGACCGCCTACGCCCTCGGCATGGTCGCGGCGATGCCGCTCGCGGCGACCCTCGCCCGGCGTTGGGGAGCCCGCCGGGTTTATCTGGCGGCGCTGCTCGTGTTCGCGGCGTCGTCCGCGGCCGCCGGAGCGGCGGGTGATCTGGGGTGGCTGATCGCCGCGCGGACCGTCCAAGGCCTCGCCGGCGGTCTGATCAATCCCTTGGGGATGACCATCGGTTTCGGCGCGGTGGCACCGGAACGCCGGGGCCGGATGACCACGATCACCGGGCTGCCCCTGTTGATCGGGCCGATCCTCGGCCCGCTGCTCGGCGGCGTCCTGCTGGACAGCCTGTCGTGGCGGGCGCTGTTCTTCATCACCGTGCCGCCCGCTCTGCTCGCCGTCGTGGGTGTGCTGCGCTGGGTGCCCGCCGGAACGCGGTCGGCCGAACGCGTCCCGATCGACCTCGTGGGCGGCCTCCTGCTCGTCCCCGGCGTCGTCGCGGTGGCTTACGGATTCAGCGAAGAGACGCTCGCGACGGGGCTCCGCGCGGCGATCGTCCTCGCCGGACTGGCGCTCGTGGCCGTGTTCGTCCGCCGGTCGTGGCACCATTCCGCGCCGCTGCTGAACGTCCGTCTGCTGCGTGACCGGACATTCGGGCGCAACGCAGGGGTCCTCTTCCTGTACGCCGCGCCGTACTTCGGCTCGATGTTGCTGATGCCCGCCTACATCCAGATCATGCGCGGTGACTCGACCATGGTCAGTGCGCTGATGATGGTGCCGAGCACGATCGGGATGGGCCTCAGCATCCAGCTCGCCGCCCGCGTCCTGGAACGTTTCGGTCCGCGGATCGTCGTCGGGATCGGACTAAGCCTGGCGATCGCCGGGACCGGACTGACCGTGCTCGTCCTCACGCCCGATACGCCGTACCTGGTACTAGCGCTTTTGGGAGTGCTCCAGGGAGCGGGCACCGGAGCGATCATGATGCCCACCATCGTGAGCGCCGGCCGGAACCTGCACGGCCCGGACCTCGCGTCCGGTTCCGCGATCCTTCCCCTGGCCGCCACCATCGCGACCGCGGTCGGCACCGCGGCGGTGAGCGCGACGTTCACCGGGTTGATCGCGACGGCCACGGGAGGGCGGGGTCTCGCGGCGCTGAGCGACCCTGTGGCGAGCGCGACGCTCACCGCGGAGATCGTCTCCGCGTACCGTGTCACCCTCGTCGGTGTCCTCGCGGTCATGGTGATCGCCCTGGTGGTCAGGTTGAAGACCCGGCCCGCCTCGATCGCGGAGCCGACCACGGTACGGAGCGCGGTATGACGACTCAGACCACGATCGACGCCCGGCTGACCATCGGCGACGTCGCGAGCAGGGCCGGGGTGTCGGCCAACGCCGTCCGCTACTACGAGCGCTACCGCGTCATCACCGCCGAGCGCACCGCGGGCAACGCACGCCGGTTCACCATCGACGCCGTCTGCCGGATCCGGCTCGCGGTCGCCGCCCAGCGGGTCGGTCTCAGCCTCGCCGAAAGCGCGGAGATCCTGTCCGAGATCCCGCAGATGTCCCCCGACCTCGAGCGGTGGTCGGCAGCAGGGCAGCGCCTCATAGACGCAGGGCAGGCCCGCATCGCCGAACTCGCCGCGGTGGTCGACGAGTACCGGACGCTCGACTTCCTCAGGAGGTGAAGGGGGCTTTCGCCGCGTGGCATGCGGCGAAAGCCCCCTTTTTCAGCTCCGGTATCGCCGGGCGAGCAGCACACAGGTACCGCTGAGCAGGGCGAGCGCGGTGATCCAGTAACTGGGCGCGAGGGTGGATCCGGTGGCCGAAATCAGCAGGGTGATGGCCAGCGGGGTGACTCCACCGAAAAGGATCACGCCGATGTTGTAGCTGATCGACAGCCCGGTCCCCCGGTTGCCGACCGTGAACATTTCGGCCATAGACGCGGGCAGAGGGCCCGCGTACCAGGCTTTGACCAGGCCCATCAGCGCCAAGGCCACCACCACCGTGACCATTTCCGGTACGGCGCGGATGAGCAGGAACAACGGGATGCTGATGACCGCGATGACGGCGGCGGCCACGGTGAGCATCCGGGTTCTCCCGATCCGGTCGGAGAGGTGACCGGCCACGGGGGTGAACACGGTGAGGATGACACCGGTCACGAACGTCGCGGTGAAACTCGTCGAGGGCGACATGCCGAGCTGCCGGATGGCGAACGTCGGCATGTAGGTGATCAAGTAGGAGAATCCCGTCGATACCGCGATCATGCCCATGACCAGCAGCACCCGTGCCTTGTCGTTCCGGAAGAGGTCGACCAGCGGACGGGCCGGACCGGGGTCGGCCGTGGCACGCGCGGTGGTGAACTCGGGCGAGTCCCGCAGCCGGGTACGGATGTAGTAGCCCGCCGGGCCGAGGAGCAGGGCGACCACGAACGGTATCCGCCAGCCCCACGCGTCGAACTGCGCGGGACTCAGGAAGCTGCTCGTGGTCGCGAGCAATCCCGTCGCGAGCAGGACCGCGAACGCCTGGCTCGCGGTCTGCCAGCTCCCCATGAAGCCTCGCCGCCCCGCGTGACTCTCGACGAGCAGTGCGGTGGCGGAACCGAACTCACCGCCCGCGGAGAATCCTTGGATCAGCAGGGCGATCAGCATCCCGATCGGGGCGAACACCCCGATCTTCTGATAGTCGGGCAGGAGCACGATCAGGAGCGAGCCGAGGGTCATCAGCCGGATGGCCACGGTCAACGCCGCCAGCCGCCCGGCTCGGTCGGCGTAGACACCCAGCACCACCGCGCCGATCGGCCGGGCCAGGTAGGCGGCCACGGCCGTCCCCAGCGCCAGCATCAACGACGTCACCGGGTCGGCCGACGGGAAGAACTGCCGCGCGACGACGTCGGCGACCAAGGCGTAAGCGGTGAAGCTCAGCCATTCCAGCATGTTCCCCGTCGAGGCCGCCGCGACGATCCGCACCGTCGCGTTCATCGACGGCCGATGCTGGACAGGACACTGGCCGCGGTCACGATGCCCTGATGGAACCGCTGTAGTTCGAAGTTCTCGTTCGGCGCGTGGTTGCGCTCGTCGACGTTCGCCAGCGCGATGCCGTAACACGGCAGCGCGAGACCGTCGGTGAGCGCCGCGATCGGCAGGCTCCCGCCCAGCGCCGGCACGGCCAACGCCTGCTTGCCGTGTGCCTCGGTCACTCCCCGCAGCACGAGGTCGGCATACGGCGCGTCCGGCAGGGTGCGGGACGCCTCCATGATCGCCCCGAATCGCAGCTCGGCGTGCGGCAGGTGTTTCTCGACGTGAGCGCGGAGCGCGTCGATGACCGTTGCCGATCGCTGCCCGCAGGCCAGCCTCAGATCGCAGCGCGCCACCGCGACCGACGGGATGACCGTCCGGTGCTCGTCGTTGTCCCTGCAGGTCAGCGAGTTGATGGTGAACGTGGGCGTCGCGAGCCGTTCGTTGATGTCCTGGCCGTGGCCGGCGTCCATCCGGTCCAGTCCCGCTCCCGCCAGCATCGCGGCAGGGTCGATCGGCAGTGCTCGCAGCGCGTCGAGCTCGGTGTCGGTCAAGGGCGTGACGCCCGCGTCGTAGCCGTCGACGGTCACCCGGCCGTCGGGTGCGCGCATGGTGGACAGCAGCCAGGTCAGCTCCCAGGCCGGATTCGGCGCGACGTTGCCCCAGTTGCCGGAATGCAGCGCGCTGTTCGCGCCGCGCACGGTGATCTCGAAGGCCACGGCCCCGCGCACGCCGAGCGCGACCGTCGGCTCGTAGCTGTCATGCACCGGCCCGTCGCTCCACACCGCGAGATCGGCGGACAGTTCCTCGCGCATCGCGGTGAGCGTGGCAGTCAGGTTCGGGCTGCCGATCTCCTCCTCGCCGTCGAGCAGGACGGTCACCGAGCACGGCAGTCCCCCGTCGACGTCGCGCAGTGCCCGCAGCGCGAGGAGCTGCGCGAGGTGCTGTCCCTTGTTGTCGCCGGTGCCCCGTCCGTACATCCGGCCGTCGCGGATACTCGCCTCGAACGGCGGACTGTGCCATTCCTCCGACGGCCCCGCAGGCTGGACGTCGTAGTGCCCGTAGATCACTACGTGCGGGCTGTCCGGCGGCCCCGCCGCGTGCCCGACGACCAGCGGCCAGCCGCCGGTGTCGACGATCCGCGCGTCCAGTCCGCTGCGTTCCAGCAGCTCCAGCGCGTACGGCGAGGCCTGCTCCATGCCCTCGCCCGTGGCGCTCACGCTGGGCACCGCGATCCAGTCGGCGAGCTCCCGCTCGTGCCGCGGCCGGTGCCGCCGCACGTATTCCTTGACCGAGTCCACGTCGACTCCTCATCGATTTCATCGAGTGAAATTGATTTCGAGTATGCAAATCGATTACAGTGCTGTCAATGGCCGAACATCCCGCCGCGACGCCCGAAGAGCTGCGCGCGCTCTCCCACCCGCTGAGCTGGCGCATCCTGCGGTTGTGCGTGGACACGGCTTGGACGAACCAGCAACTCGCCGAACGCCTCGACGTCGCGCCCGCCACGCTGCTGCGCAGGCTGCGAGTACTGACCTCGACCGGTTTTCTCGAGGCCGACGAGCCGCGACGAGGGCCCAAGGGCGCCTGGGAACATCCCTACCGGGCGACCAAGAAGACCTGGCGTCTCAACCTCGAGCCGGAGGGCGATCGTCACCTCACGGCCAAGGTCGACCTCGCGATCCTCGACGCGCACCGCGCGGAGATCAGCGAGAACGATCCGTCCATCCCGCAGCACACCCGGCGGGCCGTTCTGCGACTGAACCCGGGTGACCAGGCGGAACTGAACAGCAGGGTCGACGCGCTCCTCGACGAGTTCGCCGGCCGGGAGAAACCCGGCGGGACCCCGATCGCCATCCTGTGGAACGCCGCCGAACGCCACGAATCCTCGTGAGTGGTAAGGACGGTTCTAACCGCCCTTACCACTCACGAGGTCCTGGTCACGGCGCCTGGCGCAGGACACCGGGCACCCACACCGGGCACCCTCTCGCTCACGCTCAGGCACCGAGCACGAAAGAGGGCCGCCCCGGACGGGACGGCCCTCTTTCGGTTCTGTACTCAGCGCTGCGGCGGCGGTCCACCCTGCGGTCCGCCGAACGGACTCTGCCGCGGGAACGGACCACTGCCGCCACCCGGCGCCTGTCCCGGAGGACCCTGGTACGGGCCTCCCTGCGGAGCGGGCGGTTGGGGCTGCGGCAGCTGCGAGGGCGGAGCCTGCTGCTGCGGGGGCTCCGGGGCGGCCTCCGGCTCGGGAGCAGGCGCGGCCTGAGGAACCTGACGCGGAGCGGGCGGCTCCTGCCGCGGCGTCGCGACACCCAGCGCCGGAACCTCCTTGCGTGCCACGGCTTCCGCGGCCGCGACGGCCTCGGCGACCTTCGGGTCGCTGGAGGTGTCGAACCAGCCCTGGACTTCTTCGTCCTCCAGGTCCGGCTTCTCGACCGGGTCTTCCTTCGGCGGCTCGTAGCGGAACACGCCGTCGTCGCCGGGGGCGCCGAGTGCGCGGGCGAAGCCCTCGAGGGCCTTGCCGTAGTCGCTCGGGATCATCCAGACCTTGTTCGCGTCACCCTGCGCCAGCTGCGGCAGGGTCTGCAGGTACTGGTACGCCAGGACCTCGGGTGTCGGGCGCCCGGCCTTGATCGCCGCAAAGACCTTCTCGATGGCCTTCGCCTGGCCCTGCGCCTGCAGGTACCGGGCAGCACGTTCACCCTGCGCCCGCAGGATCCGCGACTGCCGTTCGGCCTCCGCGCTCAGGATCGCGGCCTGCTTGGCACCTTCGGCCGCGAGGATCTGGCTCTGCTTCTGGCCTTCGGCGGTCTTGATCGCCGATTCCCGCTGACCTTCGGCGGTCAGGATCATCGCGCGCTTCTCACGGTCGGCGCGCATCTGCTTCTCCATCGAGTCCTGGATGGAGGGCGGCGGGTCGATCGCCTTCAGCTCGACTCGCGCGACACGGATGCCCCAGCGGCCGGTGGCCTCGTCGAGCACGCCACGCAGCTGGCTGTTGATCGAGTCACGCGAGGTCAGCGTCTGCTCGAGGCTCATGCCACCGACGACGTTTCGCAGCGTCGTGGTGGTCAGCTGCTCCACACCGACGATGTAGTTCGAGATCTCGTAGACCGCCGCCCGCGAGTCGGTGACCTGGAAGTACACGACCGTGTCGATGGACACCGTCAGGTTGTCCTCGGTGATCACCGGCTGGGGCGGGAACGAGACGACCTGCTCGCGGAGGTCGATCCGCGCCCGCACCTTGTCCAGGAAGGGCACCAGAAACGTCAGGCCGGGAGAAGCCACCGTCCGGAACCGGCCCAGCCGTTCGATCACAGCGGACTGCGCCTGTGGCACCACCATGATCGCCTTGACCACGACGACGACCACGAACAACGCGAGCAGCCCGACGACGATGAACACCACTGTCTCTGACAACTACCTTCCCCTTACGTAGAAACCCTTTGCCGTGCTCACACCGCGGCCGAAACGACCGCCGTGGCGCCCGAGATCTCGACGACCGTCACCGATGTCCCCGTGGCGATCGGTTCGCCGTCGATCATGCATCGTGCCGACCAGACGTCGCCCGCCAGCTTCACCTGACCACTTTCGCCGTCCACAGTGGACACTACTACCGCCCGCGCGCCGATCAGCGCGTCGGTGTTGGTCTTGATGTCCGGCCCCGAGAGGAACCGGCGTTTGAGGGTAGGGCGGACGAGGGCGAGCATGCCGACCGAGGCGACGGCGAACACCGCCACGTCGATGAACGGGTTCCCGGTCAGCGCGGCGGAGCCGGCCCCGAACAGGGCTCCCACACCGACCATGAGCAGGAACAAGTCACCCGAGAGGAGCTCGGCGATGACCAAGAGGATGCCGGCGATCAGCCAGATGAGAGCGCCTGTCATGCGTTCATGCTCCCAGATCGCGCCGATTCATACCGAAGAAGCGAAACCGACGTGACCGACGCGTGACCTTGAGTGACCTCGCGCAAACCGGTCATTCAGACTCCTCGCCCGGGTCGGAGACGAAGTCGATGAGCCGTTCCACCGCTCCGATCAGCGGCGTTTCCAGATCCCGGTAGCTGCCGACCGCCGCCAGGACCCGCTGCCAGCCCTCCCACGGCTCGCCCCAGCCGAGCGCGTCGCAGACGCCCAGTTTCCACTCCGTGCCGCGCGGGATCTTCGGCCAGGCGCGGATACCGACCACCGACGGCTTCACCGCTTCCCAGATGTCGATGTACGGGTGACCGGTGATCAGCACGTTTTCGTCGCGGATCCCGTCGACGATCCGGGACTCCTTGCTGCCCGCGACCAGGTGGTCGACCAGCACGCCGAGGCGGCGGCCGGGCCCGGTGCCGAAGTCACCGATGCGGTCGGCCAGCACGTCCACCCCATCGAGTGGTTCCACCACGACGCCTTCGACCCGCAGGTCGTGTCCCCAGACCCGCTCGACGAGTTCGGCGTCGTGCTTGCCCTCCACCCAGATGCGCGAATCGCGCGCGACCCGGGCCTTGAGACCTCCCACGTGGACCGATCCGGACGCGGAGATCCGCCGTTCCGGGGTCTTCGGGGCCGCCTTCGACGGCACCAGCGTGACCGGTTTGCCTTCGAGCAGGAAACCCGCCGGGTTCAGCGGGAACACCCGATGCTTGCCGTGCCGGTCCTCCAGCACGACGTTGCCGTACTCGATCTTCACCACGGCGCCGCAGTACCCGCTGGCCGGGTCTTCGACCACGAGGCCCGGTTCCGCGGGCACCTCGGGGATCTTCCGCTTGCGCGGGCCGGACAGCACGTCGTCATACGAATGAGAGCGCACGGCGGACGACGCTAGCGGTGCCCGGGGTCAGCGTCTCCCCGCCACGCCGGTCAGGCCGTCATCCGGAGCATCGCTTCGACGAACGGGGTCCGTTCACCGCGTTCGAGCGGGCGCATCACGAACAGCGGCGACAGCGCGACACACCACGCCCGGACTCGCTCGGCGTCGAACCCCGGCAGGTGCGGCGCGATGGCGTCGAAGCCGTCCTCGAGCGTGCCACCGGCTGTCATCGGCAGCGTGACCCAGTCGGCCAGATCGAAGGACGGATCGCCGACGCTGGGGCGCGGATCGATCGCGACCGCTCCCCTGCCGGGCCCGCCGTCGAGGACGTTGCCCGGGTGCAGATCGCCGTGCACGATCGCCCTCCTGCCCCCATCGGTCGCGAGGGCGAGCGCCCGCAGCCGGGCGCGATCGAGGGTTTCCAGCGACAGCGTGGCTTCGGCCACCGATCCGCGCAGCCCCCGCTCCGCGAGCCCGTACATGAATGTGACGCGGTCTTCGAGCGTCGAGAAACCGGCGGGCGGGGCCACCGCGTGGATCTGGGTCAGCAGTTCGCCGACCTCGGCCCACGGGACCTTCACCCCCGACTCTCGCAGCTCCGTACCCGGATCGATGCCTTCCATCAGGATCGCCCCGTCGGCGAGTTCGGTGGCGAGCACCTGAACGACGCGAGAGCAGCCGTCCCACGCCCGCAACGCCGCAGCCTCGGACTCGGCGATGGTGTGATCGGGGGTCAGCTTGAGAACCTTCTTGGCGCCGTCGTCCCCGGCGCAGATCAGCGTGCGACCGGTGTTGCCCGGTTTCGCGTCGAGGACGGTGAGTCCCCACTGCTCCGCCAGCCGCGCCACGAGTGCGGGCAGCGCGTCGCACCAGGCCGCGACGTCTTCACCGAAGCGCGTGATCAGGCGTGCACGGGCCTGATCGTCGATCAGAACAGCGGCCATGGGATGGCACGCCAGTCGTCCCCCGGCGCGGGGAAGGCACCTTCCGACAGGAGAGCGTCGGTGCGCTCGGCGAGCGCACCGATCTCGAACCCGGTGAGGTGCTCGCTCAACGCCTCACCGAACTCGCCGTCCAGCTGCTCGCGCAGGCCGCGCAGCTTGCCGACCTCGGCTTCGGTGAGCGACTCGCCGATCCAGCCCCAGAGCACCGTCCGCAGTTTCGGGTCGGTGTGCAGGCAGATCCCGTGGTCCACGCCGTAGATCCGGCCGTCGACGCCGGCGAGCAGATGCCCGCCCTTGCGGTCGGTGTTGTTGACGACGATGTCGAGCACGGCCAGTTCTCGCATCCCCTGGCGATCCGCGTGCGCGAGCACCGCGGGCTCACCGTCGCGATCGTGCGCGTGCAGCACGACACGCCAGTCGTCCGGCAGGCTCTCCGGGGATCGGACGTCGACCAGTTCCTCTTCGGTGGTCTCGATCCACAGCTGCACCATTCCGGGACCGAACGGCCCGTCGCGCAGCACCGTCGGCGGGATCGCGCCGAGCCCGGACGCTTCGGCGACCATCGCCGTCGCGACCTCACGGCCGGCGAGCGTCCCGTCCGGGAAATCCCACAGCGGCCGCTCGCCCGACACCGGTTTGTACACGACGTCGCCGGTCACGCCGTCGAGTTCGATCTTGCAGAAGAGCGTGACGTTGGAGGCGTCGACGAGCCTGCCTTCGACGTCGATCTTGCCGCGCGTCACCAGCTCCAGCGAGCTCTCGGCCACCTGATCAGTCCTCGAGGACGTCGACGTCGCGCCGGTACCCGTTCTGCCGCGGGCAGATGTGGCCCGCCGGGTCGAGCGGCTCGGCGCACAGCGGACACGGTTTGCGGCCGGCGTTGACCACCCTGTCGGCACGTTCGGCGAACGCGCGCGCCGCACCCGGCGACAGGAAGACGCGGACGGCGTCCGGCCCCTCTTCGGTGTCGTCCAGAACGACCGTTTCGTCCACCTCGCCTTCGGTCATCGCGAGCAGCTCGATGACGACGGCGCTGCTGTCGGCGTCCCAGCCGAGCCCCATCGTGCCGACGCGGAACTCCTCCTCGACCGGGACGGTGAGGGGGTCGACGTCGAGGAGCTCGTCGGGCGCGTCGTCCGGTACGTCCGCGCCGAACCGGTTGGCGACCTCTTCCAGCAGCGAGCCGAGCCTTTCGGCCAAGACCACGACCTGCTGTTTTTCGATCGTCACACTGATCGTGCGGACGTCCTCGGACGCCTGGAGGTAGAACGTGCGGTCGCCGGGCTCACCGACGGTTCCTGCGACGAACCGGTCGGGCTGGCGGAAGACGTGGATTACGCGAGACATGGCACCTTTGACCCTAGGCCACGACCCCATGATCGGCATCCGCCGCCCCACGGTTCCGCCAAGGGCGAAACTCCGCCTGGGCCAGGTGTGCCCCGGGCCACCACGGGCAAAGACGCGATCCTAGTCTTCAGCTGTGGTTGAGATCGCCCCTTACGGCACCTGGACGTCTCCCCTGTCGGCCGCCGATGTCGCGGCTTCGGGAGTCAGCGCGCAATGGCTCGGAACGGCGGGAGACGAGGTTTGGTGGGCCGAAGCGAGAACCGGTGAAGGCGGTCGCGTCACCCTCGTGAGGTCCCGCGCGGACGGCACTGTCGAAGACGTCCTTCCCGCTCCGTGGAACGTCCGGAACCGCGTCCACGAGTACGGCGGCCGTCCCTGGCTCGTGCTCGGCGACATCCTCGTCTTCACCCACTGGGCGGATCAGCGCGTCTACCGCCGCGACCTGACCACCGGCGTCACGACCCCTCTCACACCGGAACCGGCGGCCCGGCACGGGATCCGCTACAGCGATCTCCGGCCCGGCGCGGACGGCGAAGTGTGGCTCGTCCGCGAACGCAGCACCGGCCCCAGGCGCGTCGACATCGCCCGGGACCTCATCGCGGTCCCCCTCGACGGCGGTCCGGAACGGATCCTGACGGCCAGCCATCACTTCCTCACCGCCCCGCAGCTGTCGCCCGATGGCGCGCGGGCGGCTTGGGTCGGCTGGAACCACCCCGCGATGCCTTGGGACGGCACGGAACTGTGCGTCGCCGAGATCCGCAAGGACGGGACGTTCGGACCCCACCGCGTTCTCGCGGGTGCGGCCGACGTCTCCGTCTGCCAGGTCGAATGGGAGTCGGCCGAAAGCCTGCTGGCCCTGCTCGACCCGGACGGCTGGTGGAACCTGCACCGCGTCGGGCTCGACGGCACCGTCACGAACCTGGCGCCGTCCGAGCAGGAGATCGGCGGCGCGCAGTGGAAACTCGGCGCACGCTGGTTCACGCCGATCGGGGACGGCCGGTTCGCCGTCATCGCCTCGGGCAAGCTCGCCGTCCTGGACGAAACGACGCGGGAGGTCACCCCGGTCGCGGCGGCCGCCGACCTGACCGCGTGGTCCACCAACGGTTTCGCCGTCCACGAAGGCGGCGTCGTCGGCGTCGCGGCGGGCCCGGAACGCGAAGGCGCCGTGGTGAAGGTCGATCTCGAACGCGGGACGGTGACCGAACTCGCGCCGGCGCCCGAACCGCCGTCGTCCGCCTATCTGTCGAGGCCCGTGGAGCGGGTCTTCAAAACCGGCGACGGCGACCAGATCCCGGCCTTCGTCTACCTGCCCGCGAACGCCGACTTCACCGCGCCGGACGGGGAACGGCCGCCTCTGTTCGTGTACCCGCACGGCGGGCCCACCGGCCGGGACAGCGCGGTGCTCGACTACGAGATCGCCTACTTCACCAGCCGCGGGATCGCGGTCGTCACGGTGAACTACGGCGGCTCCACCGGCTATGGACGCGCCTACCGTGAGCGGCTGCGGGAGCAGTGGGGCGTCGTCGACGTCGCGGACTGCGTCACCGTCGCCGAAGCCCTGGCCGCCGAAGGCACCGTCGACGGCGACCGGCTGGCCATCCGCGGCGGCAGCGCGGGTGGGTACACCTCCGCAGCTTCGCTGACCACCACGACGACCTACCGCGCCGGCACCGTGATGTATCCGATCCTCGACCTCGATCAGTGGACCGGCGACGGCGGTGAGACGCACGACTTCGAGTCCCGCTACCTCGACGGGCTGGTCGGCCCGCTGCCGGAGGCCGCACAGCGCTACAAGGACCGCTCGCCGATCAACAACGCGGGCACCCTTGCCGGCCCGCTCTTGTTCCTACAGGGCCTCGAGGACGAGATCTGCCCGCCGGAGCAGGCGGACCGGTTCGTGGCCGGGCTCGCAGGGCGGGGAATAGATCACGCCTACCTGAGGTTCGAGGGCGAGCAGCACGGTTTCCGGAAAGCGGAGACGATCGTGGCCGCGCTCGAAGCGGAGTTGTCGTTCTACGGACAGGTCTTCGGTTTCGAGACGCCCGGCGTGCCGAAGCTCCGGCTGAGCCGGTGAAGCCGCCGAAGACACGGCCGGGCGACACGATCGCGCTGGTCGCTCCGGCGGGCCCGGTCCCGGCGGAGCTCGTCGAGAAGACGCTGCCCGTCCTGCACGGCTGGGGCGTCGAGGTCCGCGTCGGCGAGTGTGTCCGCGCGGTGCCCACCGGCTACCTGTCCGCACCCGACGAGGCGCGGGCCGCCGAGTTCACCGAGGCCTGGCTGGATCCGGGGGTGACCTGTGTCCTCGCCGCCCGCGGCGGCTACGGCTCGCAGCGCATGCTCGACCTGGTCGACTGGGCGGCGTTGCGGGCGGCCGGGCCCAAGATGTTCGCCGGGTCGAGCGACGTGACCGCGCTGCACCGCGCCGTGAACGTCCACTTGGGACTGGAGACGCTGTTCTCCCCCTTGCCCGCGACCACGCTGTTCGACGACGTGGCCGCCGAGCATCTGCGGCTGTCGCTGTTCGAACCGGACGAGGTGCGGACGATCACCTCGTCGACGGGGTCACCGCTCGTGCCGGGCACCGCGACCGGGACGCTCATCGGCGGCAACCTCGCCCTGCTGGCCTCGGGCCTCGGCGCTCCGGAACAGGGCTCGGCGCAGGACGCGATCGTGCTGCTGGAGGACGTCACCGAAAGCGCGTACCGGATCGACCGCATGCTCACCCAGCTGCTGCGTTCGGGCTGGTTCGACGGCGTCCAAGGGATCGTGCTCGGCTCGTGGGCCGCATGCGGTGATCCCGGCGCGATCCGCGACCTGATGCTCGACCGGCTGGGACCGCTCGGCGTACCGACGATCTGGGACTTCGGCTTCGGGCACGTCCCGTCGTCGCCGACCATCCCTCTCGGCGCGCGGGCCACCCTCGACGCCGACGCGGGAACGCTCGTGGTTTTGCCATAACGGCAACGGAACTGGCGGATCCGGCCGGTTCGCAGGCATCTTTCGGTCATGGATTCCACACAGCAGTTCTGGGAAGACTTCTACCGGGACAAGGAACAGGTCTGGAGCGGTAAGGCGAACCCGCTCCTCGTGCGCGAGGTCGCGGCGCTGGCGCCGAGAGCCGCACTCGATCTCGGCTGCGGCGAGGGCGGCGACGCGATCTGGCTCACGCGACAGGGATGGCGGGTCACCGCCGTCGACATCTCGGACGTCGCGCTGAAGCGTGCCGCCGGGCACGCGGCCGAAGCCGGTGTCGACGGCATCGTCTGGGAGCGTCACGACCTGGCGAAGTCGTTCCCGGAGGGACGCTTCGACCTCGTCTCCGCGCAGTTCTTCCACTCCCCCGTCGCCGTGGACGACGAACGGGACAAGGCACTCCGCCGCGCCGCCGAGGCCGTGGCGCCGGGCGGCACACTGGTGGTCGCCGGTCACGCGGGCTGGCCGACGTGGCTGGAAGAGCCGCCGCACAAGGACTTCCACTTCCCGACACCCGCCGAGGTCCTCGAAGCGCTGGCGCTGGCCGACGGCGAGTGGACCGTGGAGGTGCAGGAAGTGGTGACGCGCGATTTCCCTGGCCCCGAGGGCCAGGAGGGAACGCGGTCGGACAACGTGCTCCGCGTGCGGCGCTCGGTCTAGGTACCGTTGTCCGCATGCGATTGACGCCCACGGAAGCCAGGTCACGGTTCGAGGGCGAGCGGATCGCGCGGCTGGCGACGACGGGTTCGGACGGCGTACCCCACCTGGTGCCGGTGACCTTCGTCGTCGAGGGCGATTCGGTCGCTTTCGCGATCGATCACAAGCCGAAGAGCACGACGGCGTTGCGGCGGCTGAAGAACATCGCCGAGAACCCCGCGGTCAGCTTCCTGACCGACCACTACGACGAGGACTGGGCCGGACTGTGGTGGGCGCGGGCCGACGGGGTCGCCCGGGTGCTGACCGATCCCGACGAGCAAGCGCTGCCCGCGCGGTTACTGCGGGAGAAGTACCCGCAGTACGAGACGCAGCCGCCTCCGCATGCCGTGGTGAGCACACTCGTCCACTCTTGGAGCGGGTGGCGGGCCTCTTAACGTTTTTGTCGTGTTGCCGTTCTGCGGCAACACGACGCTGATCGCCCGGGCGTATAGGTCGTTATACAGTTTGGCGAGTCCGTGAAGGCCTCCTTGAGAGACCCTGGGTCCCTCAAAGTTCCCCTCACCAACCACGCCGATGCCGCGTGAAGGCCCCCTTCCCTCGGCTGAGCCGAGGGAAGGGGGCCTTCACGGACTTTCAGAGTCAGGAACGCGGAGCCTCGGCGGGCAGGAACTGCTCCACCGGCTTCCCCCGCCAAGCGGCGATGATCCCCAGCGGATCCGGCCGCAGCAGCGAAGCGGCCGCGTACACGCTCGCGACGACGACACCCGCCATGAACCACCAGTCGTACAGTGCCTGCTCGCCGGTCGGGTAGTACACCAGCGTCACGAACACCGAGACCGCGACGACGACGGCGAGGTTCCGCCGACGCCACTCGAAGGCGGACAGGACCACGAAACCCCAGGTCAGGTACCACGGCAGCGAGGGCGGCGGGACGATCGCACCGGCCAGTAGGACAATCGCCATCCGGTGGATCGCCGGGTTGCCGCCGTTGCGGGCCAGCCACCATTGACGGCCGGCGAAGATGAACAGGCCGACCATCGCGATCGCCCGGAACACGGTGACGAACGGCGAGACCTCGACGTCGATCACCAGGTTCACCAGCGAGTAGAAGATCTCGCCGATCCCGGTCGGGAAGTTCATCCAGTTCGCGATCAGCGTCGGCGCCTTGAGGCCGCCCAGCCAGCCGAGGTTGACCGAGCCCAGCGAGAGCCAGGTACCCGCGACGAACACCGGCAGGAAGATCCCGACCGACGCGGCGCCCGCGCGGAAGAAGTTGACCACCTTCCGGTCGCCGGGCAGGTGGTTCGCCCAGACCCAGACCAGGAACGGCAGCGCCCACGCCGCGGTGGGCTTGATCAGCATGCCGATGGTGACCAGGACGATCGCGACGACGTGCTTGCGCTCCAGCGCGGCCAGCACGCCGACGGTGAGGAAGCCGAGCATCAGCAGGTCGTTGTGCGGTCCGCCGACGAGGTGGATCACCGTCATCGGGCTGGCGATCGCGAGCCACAGGGTGATCGGCAGCTTGCCGCCGAGGTGCTTGACCAGCCGCGGCAGCGACCACAGCATCCCGACCAGGCCGATCATCAGCACCAGGCGGGTCGCGATGACGCCGGCGATCATGTCGTTGCCGGTGACCGCGACGATCCACTTGGCGAACAGCAGGAACAGCGGACCGTACGGCGCGGGCGTGGTCTGCCACAGCGGGTGGACGTTCTGCACGACGTCCGGCAGCACGGTCAGTTCGGCCGGGCCGTTGGCGTACGGGTCGAGCCCGTTGAGCAGCTGCGCGCCCTGCGCGAGATACGAGAAGACGTCGCGGGTGAACAGCGGCGGCGAGACCAGGAGCGGTGCCATCCAGCAGGCGGCGGCGATCACGATCGGACGGCTGCCGATCCGGCCGGCGAGCGCGTAGCGGCCCAGCCGGACCCAGGCCCAGATGATCAGCGCGAAGCCCGTGTAGAGCATCGCGTTGGCCAGCATGCGGCCGTGGCCGTAGCGGATCCACGACAACGGTCCGTGGCCCAGGACCGGGTCACGGATGAGGATGCCCCCGGCGCCGAGCGCGGCCAGCATCAGCAGCGTGCTGCCGATGGTTCCCATCGCGATCGTGCGGTACGGGAACCGGGATGGCACCCGGAGCCGCTCGCCGAGCGAACCGGCCGAGGGCGTCTGCGGGGTGTCTGTCGTGGTCGCCATTTCGAGATTGGAGGTTACACACCGCGCCTGTGCGAGTGCGCGGCAATGGGTATCTTCCGCGTCGGGCACGGGAATTCCGTCGCTCAGCGGTCGGCCGCCGCACGCTGGGCGGTGCCACCGGGAAGCGCGGCGAGCAGCGATTTCGTGTAGTCGTGCTTGGGGTCCAGCAGGACCTCTTCCACGGTACCGACCTCCACCAGCTCACCGCGGTACATCACCGCGACGCGGTCGGCGATGTTCCAGGCCAGCCCGAGGTCGTGGGTGATCACGAGCCCGGCGAGACCCAGCTCACGTCGCAGGCGCAGCAGCAGCGCGAGGATCTCCCCCCGCACCGACGCGTCGAGCGACGCCACCGGCTCGTCGGCCACGACCACGCCGGGCTCCAGCGCGAGCGCGCCCGCGATGACGACCCGCTGCCGCTGCCCGCCCGACAGTTCGTGCGGGAGCCTGTCGAGGAACTTCTCCGCGGGCCGCAGTTCTGCCGCTTCGAGCGCCTTGGTGACGATCTCGTGCTCGTTCGCGCCCATGCCGTGGATGCGAGGGCCTTCCGCGACGGCCTCGTACACCGTGTGGTTCGGGTTCAGCGCGCTGCTCGGATCCTGCAGGACCAGCTGGACCTGCCGCCGGTACGCCTTGAGCCCGGCACCGCCGAGCGGGACCGGCTTGCCGTCGTACCGCACCGCGCCGGAATCGGGTTTCTGCAACCCGAGCAGCGTCCTGGCAAGGGTCGTCTTACCCGAGCCGGACTGGCCGACGAGCGCGACGATCTCGTCCTTCCGCACCTGGAGGGTCACCCCGGCGACGGCGTTGATCCGCTTGCCGGTGCGGTCGCGGAAGCTGACGCGCAGGTCTTCGGCCTCCAGCAGCGCGGGTTGCTCAACGGAACGGTCCGGTTCCGGCGGTAACGGGGTGCTGGTGGCGGGCGCGAACCGGGACACCGGGTCGCCGACGGTCGGGAACGCGGCCGCGAGCGCCTTGCTGTGCTCGTGACGCGGCGCGCTCATCAGCTCCGCGCTCGGCCGTTCCTCGACGATCTCGCCGTCGTACATCACCGCGATCCGGCGGCAGGTCGCGGCGAGCACCGACAGGTCGTGGCTGATCATGATCAGCCCGATCCCCTGCTCGGCGACCAGCCTGCCCAGCAGGTCGAGCACCTGGGCCTGGACGACGACGTCGAGTGCGGTGGTCGGCTCGTCCGCGATGATCAGCCGCGGCGAACAGGCCAGCGCCATCGCGATCATGACGCGCTGCTTCTGCCCGCCGGACAGCTCGTGCGGGTACGCCCCGGCGCGACCGGGCGGCAGATCGACCTGTTCGAGCAGTTCCGCGACCTTGGCCTGGACGGCGGCGTCCGACAGGGCCTTGCCCTCGGGCGGGTGCAGGCGGATCGGCTCGGCGATCTGCTCCCCGATCCGGCGGACCGGGTTGAGCGCGTGCATCGCGCCCTGGAACACCACCGACGCCTCGGCCCAGCGCACCGCGCGCAGCCGCCCCCACTTCATCGCCGTGACGTCTTCGCCGTCCAGCAGGATCTCGCCGCTGACCTTCGCCGAGTTCGGGAGCAGCCTCAGCACGCTCATCGCGACCGTCGACTTCCCCGAGCCCGACTCCCCCGCCACCCCGAGGGTGTCGCCTGCTTCGAGTACCAGGTCGACGCCACGGACGGCGGCGATCTCGCCGCTCCCGGTGGCATACGTGACGCCGAGGTTCTTCAGTTCCAGCAAGGGGCTCATGAGCGCTGTCCCTTCAGGCGCGGGTTCAGCACGGTTTCCAGCGCGCGTCCGACGAGAGTGAAAGCGAGGACGATCACGACGATCGCGATACCCGGCGGCAGCAGGTTCCACCAGGCGCCCTTGCTGATCGCGCCGTTGTTCAACGCCGTCTGCAGCATGGTGCCCCAGGAGATGGTGTTCGGATTGCCGACGCCGAGGAAGGCCAGCGTCGCGTCCGCGATGACCGCGTTCCCGACGACGAGCGTGGTGTTGGCCAGCACGAGCGGCATGACACCGGGCAGGACGTGCTTGCCGATGATGTGCAGGTGACCGCCGCCGAGCGCCTTCGCGCGCTCGATGTACGGACGGCCCTCGATCGTGAGGGTCTGTGCCCGGACCAGCCGCGCCGTGCTCGGCCAGGCGGTGACACCGATGGCGACGATCACCGTCATCGCGCCCTGGTCCAGCACCGACGCCAGCGCCACCGCGAGCACGAGCGACGGCAGTACCAGGAAGAAGTCGGTGAACCGCAGCAACAGCCCGGACGACCAGCCGCGGAAGTGCGCGGCCGCGATCCCGACGACCGTGCCGATCAGTACCGAGAGCAGCGCCGCCGAGAACCCGGTGAGCAGCGAGATCCGCGCGCCCCAGAACGTCATCAGCAGCACCGAGCGGCCGTCGATCTCGGTGCCCAGCCAGTACTCCCCGCTGGGCGGGTTCAGCGAACCGCCGGTGGCCTTGGTGACGTCGAGCCCGGACTCGTCCGAGATCACCGGGGCGAGGATGGCCAGCACCGTGATGACGCCGAGGAAGGCCAGGCCGAACACGCCCGCCTTGTTCGTGGTGAACTCGTGCCAGTGCTTCGCCACGGCCGCGCGACGGCGGCGCCAGACGATCGAGCCGGGTTTTTCCGCTGTGGTCATGCCGTCCGCACCCTGGGGTCGAGCACGCGGTAGAGCAACTCCGCGAGCAGGTTCATCAGCACCACCGCGCCGGCGAGGACGACGAAGATCCCCTGCAGGACAGGCAGGTCAGGTCCGCGGAGCGCTTCGTAGAGCAATTGCCCGAGGCCCGGCCAGCTGAACACGGCTTCGACCGAGACCGCGCCCGAGACCACCATGCCGAACTGCATGAAGACCAGCGTCACCGTCGGGAGCAGGGCGTTGGGGACGGCGTGCCGCTTGCGCACCAGGTCGTCCCGGAGCCCCTTGGCCCGCGCGGTGGTGAGGTAGTCCGAATTCATCTCGCCGATCAGCGACGACCGCATGACCAGCATGTACTGGGCGTAGAACACCACCAGCAAGGTCACGCACGGCAGCACGAGATGGTGGAGGACGTCGAGCCCTTCGCTGAAGAAACCCGGCTCCACGTCCGGGGAATGCATGCCCCGGCTCGGGAACAGGCCGTTGGTGGAGACCAGCAGGATGAGCCCGAGCCAGAACTGCGGGACCGACCACAGGGTCAGCGCGAGTCCTGTTTGGACCTTGTCGAACCTGCTCCCCCGGCGCCAGCCCGCCCGGATGCCGAGCCACAGGCCGAGGGCGATCGCGAGCACGGTCGCGCTGCCGACGAGCAGGATGGTCGGCCACAACCGCTCGCCGATCATGTCGGCGACCGGGCGCTGCTGAAGGTACGAGCCGCCCATGTCGCCCTGGAGCAGAGCGACGACGTAGTCCCAGAACTGCTGGAGCAGCGGCTTGTCCACGCCCATCCGCTCACGGAGCTCCGCGATCATCTTCGCGTCGGTCGGCCGGTCGCGGACCATGAACCGCACGGGATCGCCGGGCAGTGTCCGGAACAGGAAGAAGCCGAGCACGACGACGAGCGCGAGGCTCGCCAGCGCGCCGCCGATCTTGGAGAGAACGAACCGGGTGGTGCCGGTCCCCCCTCGGCGCTCGTCGGGGTCGACGAGCGCCGAGGTCTGGTCGAGAGAACTGAGTGCCTCGGTCAACGCTGTCCTTTACTCCCGGTCGTCGGCGGACTTGCCGCGCCGTCCGAGCAGCACTCCGCCGCCGACGAGCACCACGAGGACGACCGCGCCGATGCCGATCCACAGTCCGGTGTTGCTGCCGCTGTCCTCGGAGCTCGCCGCTGCCGCGTCGGCCGGGGTGGCGCCGTAGACGCCCCAGTAGCCGGTCTGCTCGAGGATCGCGCCGTCGGGCTGGGGCTGCTTGGCGAACGAGGCGAACTTGTCCGAGCGGTAGGCCTCGAGCACGTTGTCGTAGTCCAGGACGACGTCGACGTACTGGTTCGCCAGCACGGCCTGGGCCTGCTTGACGATCTCGGCGCGCTTGGCCGGGTCGAACTCGGTCAGCTGCTTCTTGTACAGGTCTTCGAACTGCGGGTCGCAGAAGAAGGTCGCGCTGCTGCCGCCGTTGCCTTCGGCGTTCGGGCGGGCGGCGCAGGTGTTGAGCGACAGCGCGTAGTCCGGGTCGGGCGAAGTGCCGTAACCGGAGATCGCGAGGTCGTAGTTGCCCGCGGTGGTGCGGTCGTTCAGCTCGTCGTCGGAAACGAGTTCCTGTTTGACGCCGATGCCCGCGTCCTTGAGCCAGCCGGAGACGAACTGCGCGGTCCGCTGGTCGAACGGTCGGTTCGCGTGGCCGGCGAGCCGGAACTCCAGTTTCGCCCCGCCGGGGCCGACGCGGATGCCGTCGGGTCCCTTGGCGAACCCTGCCTGGTCGAGCGTGGCGTTCGCGGCGCCGATGTCGAACTTGGTCTTCTCGGCGTCGCCCGGGGACCAGGTGTAGGCCTTGTAGATCGCGGGCACGACGCCGGTTCCGGGCTGGCCGTAACCGCTCATCACCCGGTCGACGATCGCCTGGGTGTCGATGGCCTGCGCGATCGCCTTGCGGACGCGGATGTCCTTCAGCAGCGGGTTGCCGTCACCGATCGGCTGGTCGGCGACGTTCTTCACGCCGAAGTTGAGGATGATCTCGTTGTACCGGCGCCCGGGTGCCTTGTTCGTGGTGATGTTCTTCTCGCCCTTGAGCGCGTCGAACTGCGTCGGCGTGAGCCGGTTGATGACGTCGACCTCGCCCTGCTTGAGCGCGTTCACCGCCGCCTCGGCGTCCTTGAACTGCAGCAGCTGCAGTTCGTCGACCTTCGGCGCGCCACGCCAGTAGTCCTTGTTCGCCTTGAACTTCACGAACTCGTTCTTCTTGTACTCGGTCAGCAGGTACGGGCCGCTGCCGACGCCGACGACGGCCATCTCGTCGGTCGAGGGGGCGTTGAGGTCCTTGATCGGCTCCCAGATGTGCTTGGGCACGATCGGGACGTCGAGCGAGGTCATGCTCGACTGCGGCGCCTTGGTCTTGATGACGAGCGTCTTGTCGTCCGGAGCCGACACCGACGCGAAGTTGGTGACGTAGCTGCCGTTCGCGGTGCGGGCGTTCTCGTCGTCGAGCATCCGCTGGAAGGTGTACGCCGGGTCCTGCGCGGTCACCGGCTTGCCGTCCGACCACTTCATGCCCTGGCGGATGGTGAAGGTCCAGGTGAGCTTGTCGTCGGAGGTCTTCCACGACTCCGCGACCCCGCCGGTGGGCTGGGTGTCCTCCGCCGAAGGCAGCGTGAGGAACTCGTAGTTGAACCGGCCGACCTGTGTCGCCGCCGACAACGTGGCGGTGAAGGGGTTCAGGTGGTCGATCCCGGTCGTGAGCGCCACCCGTAACACCTTGCCCTGCTGCTGCGCCGCCGCGACCGGCACGAAAGGCACCGTCGCGACCGCCGAAGCGGCGAGGACCGCGACCACGCGAAGACCGCGCCGTCGCCTGGGAAAACGCTCTGTGCGCACGAAGACCACCCCATCGAAACTCGCTGTGACCCAACCCCCGAAGCGGAAAAGTAACCACATGTCGCGGTAACCGCGCAATGACTCGCCAATACCGATCGTGCACGGCGGACGTCATCGCGTGGTCAACAGCTACTTTACGTTCAGTGAACGTAGCGTTGAGTCACCAATTCCGCGCGTGAAGCGGGGTCACGTGCAGTGTCCTGGGTATTCAAGGGAAGCGTGCTTGCAAAAGGCTTGCGCGCGATGATGCTCAATCGATACGTACCGGCGAAGCGCGAACAAAGTGACGCCGCGTGACCGGGCCGGTCCGTACTCGCTTCAGCCGACCGAGACCTCACGCCGCCGCGCGGTCGCGGCGGCCGCGTAGAGCCACGCGAACAGCGCCCACATGCCCGCGAAGATGAGCCCGACGACCGCGTACGCGACCGTCCACAGCACGGCAGGCGTTTCCGACTTCCGTTCCCGCTGCAGGAACTCGATCTCGGACATGAACACCCGCGGCCCGGACGCCACGTCGATCGCCGGCGCGTTCGCGGCCGGGTCGGCCGGCGCGTAGATCGGGGCGAGCCCCATCATCCGGTTCGGGACGTGCACACGGATCCCGGTCTTCCACTGCCCGAACACCGGCAGCGGCTGCGCCGTGCGGTAGACGCCGTCGCCGATCTTCTCCAGCGGCGCGGTGAAGAAGTCGCCACCCTGCCAGGCGAACCCGTTCAGCCAGACCGCGTCGTCCGCCAGATCGGGCCGGGAGAGCGTGACGGTCGCGTCGACCCATCGGGGTGTGCCGCCACCGTGCGGGTTCGAGATCGGCTGTCCGACAGCGGCTTCGGTCAGCCGGACGTCGGCGGTGAATCCCGGTTCCGGATCCTGCGGGACGGCGACCGACGACATCAGGACGACCGCGCCCAGCGCGCCGACGAGCCCGATCGCGTGCCGGGGGCCGGCCGCGGGCACCTGGGTCGCCGTCTCCTCCACTCGCTGGTACTGCCAGACGCCGATGAACGCGCCCGCGAGCGCCGCGCCGGTCCCGAACAGGACGAACAACGGCAGGTGGGCGACCGGCCACGGGTTCGGCATCAGCCAGTGGGTGAACGCCGCCTCGGCGAGCATCCCGGCCGTTCCCACGAGCAGCCCGGCGACAGCGGCGAACGAGTAACCCTGCCTGTTCCGCATCGCCAGCGCGACGACCTCGATGATCACCGCTTCGGCGATGTACGGCAGCAGCGAAGCCACGTGCAGGTCGGCGAACAGCGGGATGACGGTGAAGGAAGCGCGGGAGGCGAGGAAGACCGCGACGACGATCAGCGCGCCGCCGGGACCCCAGGACAGCCGTCCGTAGGTCAGCGTCCAGGCGCCGATCAGGCCGACGAGCACCACCTGGGACAGCATCGGGAACTGCGGGACGCCGAGGTCGAACTCCATGAGGAACGCCGAAGCGCCCATCATCCAGGCACCGGCGAGCACCGGGCCCAGCAGCCGCACGATCGGTCCGGTCGCACCGGCCTGGCGAGCCTCGCCGAGCAGCAACTGCAGGCCCAGCACGACGCAGACGCCACCGCCGATCATCAGGACGTGCGTCGGCCCCCATTCGGTGACGTCCTGGCCGAACAGCCGGTGCCAGACGTCGTCGAGCGGGAATCCGGCGATGCCGACCAGACCGGTCGCCATCATCTGGATGGAGCCCATCGGCGCCCGCCAGTGCGGGCCGATCTTGAACGTGCGCTTGGGCAGGTTCTTCGTCGCCAGGGTCGCGCTGAGCACGCCGCTGGCGAAGATGCCCATCAGTCCGAAGTAGATCGGGTAGTGCGACGGGTTCGCGAGCGGTCCTTCGTCGCGGCCGAGTTCCATGTGGATCGGCACGTCCCAGTAGACACCGATCAGCGCCGACATCCCGGAGAGGAAGGCGACGAACATCGGCAGCGCGGCCCAGCGCGGCAGGCCGCTGAAGTCACCCATCCAGTCGGCGACACGACCGATGACGGTCTTCTTTCCCGCGCGCTCACGGAGGACGAAAACAGCCAAAGGCAGGAAGACCGCGGTGAACATCAGGCCCGCGATGACGATCTGCCCGAACTGCGCACCGCCCGCAGGCGGGCTCTCCTGAGCCAAGAACACCGTTGTTCGCCTTCCTGCTAACCTAAGTAACTGTTACCTTGGGGTAACACGATAGGGGCAAGGTCCCGGCCAGGCAAGCCGGGGCGTACGACTTGGAGGAAACCTCGATGCGGAGGATCGGCGGGATCTGCGGTATCACCGTGGCCGCGCTGCTGGCTGTGACGGGCTGTTCGGGATCGGCCGGTTCCGAACCGGTGCCGGGCACCGGCACCCGGACCGTGAAGTTCTCGATCGCCGAGGGCAAGCGCACGGCGGGCCCGGAAGAGGTCGCGGTGCGCACCGGAGAGAACGTCGCACTGGAGGTCACCTCCGACCAGGCGGACGAACTGCACGTCCACGGCTACGACAAGGCCGCCCAGCTGGCTCCCGGCGTGCCGGGGACCGTCGCCTTCACCGCGAACATCGACGGGATCTTCGAGGTGGAACTGCACAAGAGCGGCGCGGCGGTGACCAAGCTCCGGGTGAGCGGATGATCCTGGCGCACGGTCTCGGCGGCCGGTCCGATCTGCCGGTCCCGCTGTGGCTCGCGCTCTACGCGGGGGCGGCGGCCGTCGTGATCTCCTTCTTCGCGCTCACCGCGCTCTGGAAGGAACCCAAGCTCCGCGGCGCGGACGCCGGTCGCGCGCTCCCCCTCGCCGTGCAACGGTTCGTCGACAGCGGGTTCACGCGGGTCGCGCTGCGCGCGGTCGGCGTCCTGCTGTTCGCGGGGTTCCTGGCGATGGCCTGGGCCGGTCCCGGGACTGCGGCCGACAACCCGGCTCCGGCGTGGTTCTACGTCTGGTTCTGGGTCGGCCTGGTACCGCTTTCGCTCCTGTTCGGCCCGGTCTGGCGACGGCTGAATCCACTGAGGACGGTCGCGTCGCTGATCCCCGCCCGGCATCGCGAACTCCCGGACCGGCTGGGCTACCTGCCCGCGATCGTCGGCCTCCTCGCGTTTCTTTGGCTGGAACTAGTCTTCCCGCACTCGGATTCGCCCCGTGCGATCGCTCTTTTCTGCGCCGTGTATGCCGTTATACACATCGCACTCGGCGTGGTCTTCGGTCCGCGCTGGTTCGACCGCGGTGACGCCTTCGAGGTCTACGCGCGCCTGATCGCGGCCCTCTCCCCGTTCGGCAGGCGAGGCGATGGGCGTCTCGTGGTCAGGAATCCGCTGGACGGGCTGCTCACCATCTCCCCCGCGCCGTGGCTGACCGCGCTGGTACTGGTGGTGCTCGGCTCGACGGCGTTCGACGGGCTGACCCGGCTCCCGTTCTGGACGTCGCTGGACGCCGGCGTCCTCGGTGGCACCGCGGGGCTCGCGGCCTGTATCGCGCTCACATACGGCGCCTACGCGGGCGCCATCAGCCTGACCAGGCCGTATCTGCGACGCGGGTTCGACCCGTATCCCGCGTTCGCACCGTCGTTGATCCCGATCATGGTCGGCTACACCGTCGCGCATTACTTCTCGTTTGCGGTGTTCTCCGGCCAGCAGGGCTTCGGCCGCGCGATCGACTACACGGTCGTCTCGACCGGCGTGATCGCGCTGGTGCAGATCGCCGGGATCGTCGCCGGGCACGTGCTGGCCGTAACCTCGGCACATGATCGTTCCGTCGGCGTGCTGCGCGCGAACTACGTCAAGGTGGGCCAGTACCCCATGCTGGCACTGATGATCGGCTACACCGCGCTCGGGATCGCGCTGGTCTCCGGCTCATGACCCTCGCGGCGCGGGTGATGATGATGCACCAGGGCGGCTGGGACGAGATCCTCATCTTCGTCGGGCCCGTGGTGATCATCGGGCTGCTCATCTACGTCGCGCGCAAGCAGGTCCCGACGACACCCGAAGAGGACGACGACTAACTCGTCATTCGACCGGGACGAAGTCACCACCGGCACGGGCGGCGGCGAGATCGGCGTGCGCGGACGCGCTCGACATGAAGCGACCCTGGACGACGCGGGCATAGGAACCGTCCAGGGGAAAGACGAGCACGAACGTCGTCCCGTCGTTCCCGCGCAGGACGTCGCCCTTTCTCAAGTTGCCGAGGAACTCGATGATGTCGCGCTCGATCTCCTCCGCGAACTCACGCTGGTCTTCCCGCGTCAGGTCGTACAAATCGGTGTCGATGTCGTAGGTGGCACGCTTGCCGGTCACGGGATCCAGCGCCTCGAACGCCAGCCCGAGCCAGCGTCGCGGCTCGACGTCCACGGCGGCCTGCCAAATCGAGCCACTGAGCTGCCACCTCGACTCGGCGACCTCCACCGCTTGAAGCTCACGAAGGCAGGCCAGGAGCCGGTGACCCACCTCAGCCGTCATGACCGAACCCGCCGAGAATGAGCTTCCCCGCCAATTCCGTGACTTCGTCGCGGCTGCGAGCGCCGTGGTCCGCGGCCATGAAGTGCTTGCCGATCAGCAACGAGAACGCGAGCAGGCAGCGGGCTTCGACCTCGTCCTCGTCGGCGAAGATCTCGCGCATGAGGGACCGCAGGTAGTCCATCCGCTGGTTGTCGACCCGCCGGAGCCGTTCGGCCACCTCCTGGTCACGCCGGGCCCAGTCGCGGATCGCGAGGTCGATCGGCAGCAGGCGATCACTGGCGAGCAGGCCCGCACGCCGGATCTTCGCCCTGGCGTCGCCGCCCTCGCGCTCCACGCTCTCGAACAGCAGGTCGGTGCTCATCCGCTCCCAGGTGGCGAGCATTTCCTCGATCAGCGCACCGCGATCGGCGAAATGGCCGTAGAACCCGCCTTTGGTGACGCCGAGCGCTTTGGCGAGCGCCTCGACGCGGACCGCGCCGGGCCCTCCGGTGGCTAGGGCGAGCAGCCCCGCGTCGATCCAGGCGCTCGGCGGGGTCCGGGTTTCGGCGGCCATGTGATCACCGTATCCCCCGTCACTCCCGCACCACGACGACGATATATACGCTACCGTATAGATGGCGGAGTTCACTGGGAGGAACAACGACATGACTGTCGGATTCGTGGCCACGCACTACCCGCACACCGACCATCACGACGCTTTCATCGCGCGCGTCCAGCGAGTGGCCGACGTCTTGCGCTCCACTCCGGGCTGCCTCGCCGCCGAATGCTGGGTCACCCCCGCCGGCGACGCCGTGGTGTCGATCGTGCGTTGGGAATCCGAAGCGGCACAGGCGGCTTCGATGCAAGCCCTGGGATCCGCGGACGTGGACGTCGCCTTCGACGACCGCGAAGTCCGCCCGCGCGAGATCGTCCAACTGGTGTCGGCATGAAGCTCGCGAACACGGCCCACACCACGCGGGCTTGGCGGATCCACGAGGTCGCCGGGGACTTCGACCTCGAAGACGTCTGGGCGCTGGAAACACCCGGCGGTCCTGACGACTTCGCCAAGCTGGTGAACCAGTTCTCGTCGGGCGATTTCCCGGACGGGGCACCGCTCATCGTCCGCGCGCTGTGGTCGCTGCGCTGGAAACTCGGCGCACTGCTCCGGCTGGACGACCGCGACTCCGGTCTCGATTCCCGGGTCGGGTCGCTGCGCGACAGGTTGCCCGAAGGCCTGCGGGACACACCCACAGGACCGGATGAGGACTGGTTGCCGTTCACACCGCTGTACCGGCTCGACGACGAGTTCGCCGCCGAGATGGCGAACCGGACCATGCACGGCGTCCTGCATCTCGCGTGGATCGAGGACGAACCGGGGCGATATCGCGGGCAGATGGCGGTACTCGTCAAACCCAACGGCCGGTTCGGCCGGGCGTACATGGGGTTCATCAAGCCGTTCCGGTACCTGTTCGTCTACCCCGCGCTCATGCGGATGATCGAACGGGAGTGGAAGTCCCGCTAAACCCTCGTGAGTGGTAAGGGCGGTTCTAACCGTCTGTCCTGTTTCAGGGCCTCACGGACAGATGTGTTTCAGCACATGTCGGACAGTTTTGGGTTGGTCAGTGGTTGGTAGCGTA
>NZ_JBVILA010000029.1:0-107629 GCF_055580625.1 Amycolatopsis sp. NPDC031561
AGATACGACAAACTCGCCGTCCGCTACGACACCACCGTCACCATCGCCGCGATCAACGAATGGCTCTGACATCTGAAACAGGCCCTAGAGGACTACTTGCGGTAAGACTGGCGGGGTGAAGGACGATCGTCAGGTGGAAGTGCTCCTGAGGGAGCTGGCCCCGCAGGTGATCGGGTTGCTGGTGCGCAAGCACGGGCAGTTCGACGCCTGCGAGGACGCCGTCCAGGAAGCCCTGCTCTCGGCCGCGCAACAGTGGCCGGAGCAGGGCATCCCGGACAGCCCGAAATCCTGGCTCGCGACAGTGGCGTCACGGCGGCTGGTGGACGAGTGGCGCAGCGAGAGCGCACGACGCCGTCGCGAAGAGAACGACGCGTTGATGGACCCGAGTGAACCATCCACAGTGTCCGCTGTGTCCTCATCGGACGACACGCTCACGGTCCTTTTCCTGTGCTGCCACCCTTCCCTGTCCGCGCCGTCGCAGCTCGCGCTCACCCTGCGCGCCGTCGGCGGCCTGACCACGGGGGAGGTCGCGAACGCGTTCCTGGTGCCGGAATCGACGCTGGCCCAGCGCATCAGCCGCGCGAAGCAGACCATCAAGAAGGCGGGTGCGGAGTTCGTCCTGCCGCCGCCCGCCGAACTCTCCGAACGGCTCCGCGTCGTCCTGCAGGTGCTGTACCTGATCTTCAACGAGGGCTACACCACCAGCGGCGGACCCGACCTGCAGCGTGCCGACCTGACCGTCGAGGCGATCCGGCTGACCCGGCTGCTCCGGCGGCTCATGGCAGGCGAGGACGAGATCACCGGACTGCTCGCGCTCATGCTGCTGACCGACGCCCGCCGCGCCGCCCGCGCCGTCGGCGACGGCTCGCTCGTCCCGCTCGCCGAGCAGGACCGCACGCGCTGGGACAAGGAGATGATCGCCGAGGGGGTCTCGCTGGTGAGCGAAGCCCTCGAAGCCGGACCCGTGGGGCCGTACCAGGTGCAGGCCGCGATCGCCGCCGTCCACGACGAGGCCGCGACCGTGGCGGACACCGACTGGCACCAGATCCTCGCGCTGTACGACGTCCTCGAGAAGGTCTCGCCCGGCCCGGTCGTCACCCTCAACCGCGCCGTCGCGGTCGCCGAGGTCAACGGCCCGGAAGCGGGCCTCGAACTGCTCGCCACCCTCGACGACGACAGCCGGATGAGCCAGACCCACCGGCTCGATTCCGTTCGCGGGCATCTGCTGGAACTGGCCGGGGACACCGGTGCCGCGCGCGAGGCGTACCTGCGGGCTGCGGGGAAGACCGCGAGCGAACCCGAAAAGCGGTACCTGACCCGGCGCGCGGAACGGCTCTAGTCTTCGGCTTTCCTGGCGGTGGCCATGGCGCGATCGGTTTCCCAGTACGCCCGCATCGACACGATCAGCCCGTCCTCGCGGACCCGGTAGACGAACACGCCGTCGGTGTCGACGCGATAGCCGCCGGGCAGGTACGTCGTGATCGTGCCGACGTTCGCGACCTCGTCACCGGCCGCGTGGGAATCGCGGATGGTGAACTGGAAACGCTCGACGTTCCCGATCGTCTTGTCCCAGAAGGCACTGATCCCGTCCTGGCCGTGGTGTCCCTTGCCCTCTTCGTCGAACATGGACGGGCCGACGGGGTCTTCGACGACGGCGTCCCCGGCGAAGAGTGCGAGCCACGCCGCCTTGTCGCCGGCGGTGACGGCGGTCATCGAGCGGAAAGCGGCCTCGCGCGCGGGCGGCTGTGTGGCGGCCGGATCCCAGCAGACGTCGACACCCATGGCTCAGTCTCCGATCTTCGCGATGATCTCGTCGCCGAACTTCTTGATGGAATCGAGCTTCGGGCCGACTTCTGCGTCGAAACCGAGGCCGTCGAACACCCACGGCATGGTGATGATGTCGGTGACGCCGATTTCACCCTGCTCGCGATAGCCGTCGAGACCGAACTTGTCGATGCAGACGGCCTGGTACTCGAACGGGTCTTCGGCGCGGCCTTGGTCGGCCAGCAGCCCGCGCAACTTGACGATCGTTTCGCGGAGGTCGTCGAACTTCATCATCGCCGACGACCAGCCGTCGGCGACGCGCGCGGCCCGGCGCAGCGCGACGTCGGTGTGGCCGCCGATGTAGAACGGCACGCGTGACGGCGGTGTCGGGCTCATGCGGAGCTTGTCGAAGTCGAAGAACTCGCCGTGGAATTCGACCATCCCGCCGTCGAGGATCAGGCGCAGCACCTCGATGGCCTCGTCCACGCGTTTGCCGCGCTTCTCGTACGGCGCGCCGCACCAGCGGAACTCCTCCGGCGACCAGCCGACGCCGAGGCCGAGGCCGAAACGGCCGCCGGTCAGCGCCGCGACCGAGTTGACCTGGCGGGCGAGCAGGACCGGGTTGCGGGAGCCGAGTTTCAGCACGGAGGTGTAGAACGTGAGCCGCTCGGTGACCGCGCCCATCGACGCGGCCGCGACCAGCGGATCGGCCCAGGGCGTCTCCTCGGTCCAGAACCGGCTGCCGTCCGGCGTGTACGGATAGTCGGCCGAGACCGTTTCGGAATAGAACAGGGAATCCGGGAGCGCGATCGAGGAGAACCCCGCCTCTTCGGCGGCGCGGGCGAGCTCGCCCAGCTGATCGAGCGGATTCATCGCGATCGACAGGGTGAACTTCATGAGGCCGAACTATAACGTGTTCTAGTTTGCCCCGCCAGTGGTCGCGGTGACCGGGAGCACTGGCGGGAACCCCCGGCGCGGCGGCCGCGTTGATCGGGCTAAAGGCCGAACGATTCCTGGAGTTGAACCCATGGGTACCGCGATCTTCCTGATCGTGCTCCTCGTCGTGGTGGTCGGCGGCGGCATCTACTTCGCGAAATCCCAGGCGGCGGCCAAGAAGCGCCAGCTGGACGACGCGAAGGCCGACGCACGGCGCCTCGTCGAGCGGCTCGGCGGTCAGGTCATGAACATCACCGGCACGGACACCGCTTCCCAGCAGGCAATGGCGGACGCGTCCGAGCGCTTCACCGCGGCGGGCTCCCAGATGGAGCAGGCGCAGACCGTCGAGCAAGCCCGGCTGGTGCGTGAGACTGCCATCGAGGGCCTCTACTACGTCCGCGCCGCCCGGCTCGCGATGGGCATGGACCCCGGTCCGGAACTGCCCGGCAGCGAAGAGCGCGACCGCGCGGGCAAGGTCACCGAACACCGCTCTGTCGACGTCGAGGGCGAGCACTACGAGGCCTCGCCGGACCCGAGCCAGCGGACGCCGCACTACTACCCCGGTGGGCGCGTGGCGGGCCGTCCGGTGCCGCAGGGCTGGTACAGCGAGCCGTGGTGGAAGCCCGCGCTCGTCGCCGGCGCCTGGGGTCTCGGTTCGATGCTGCTGTTCAGCGCGATGTTCTCCGGAATGGCGGGGATCGCGAGCGCGTCGGCCTGGGAGTCCGGCTACGACGCGGGCCAGGAGGACGCCGGGGCCGCCGATGGCGGCGGTGACGCGGGCGGCGACGCCGGAGGCGACATGGGCGGGGACGCCGGTGGGTTCGACGGCGGCGGCTTCGATGGTGGCGGTTTCGACGGCGGCGGCTTCGACTTCTAGCCGCGAGTCGGTCCCTCAAGCGCTATGAAAGGCCCGTTACTTGCAAATTTTGCAAGTAACGGGCCTTTCATAGCGTCCAGGACCGAGGTCAGGCGGGCTGGCAGGTCGGGCACCAGAAGAGGTTCCGTGCCGCCAGATCGCTCCGCAGCACGGGCGTCCCGCAGACGAGACAGGGCATCCCCTCGCGCCGGTAGACGTAGACCTCGCCCCCGTGCCGGTCCTGCCGCGGCGCGCGGCCGGTCGCCTCGGGCAGGTGTTCCGGCGCGACCGTGTCGATCCGTCCCACCCGGACACCGTGCCGCATGAGCGTCACGAGATCCGCCCACATGTCGTCCCACAGCCCGCGATCGAGCGCGCGGCCGGGGACGAGCGGGGCGACACCGTGCCGGAAAAGCACCTCGGCGCGGTACACGTTGCCGACGCCCGCGAGCACCGACTGGTCCATCAGCAGCGCCGCGATCGACGTCTTCGACCGGGTGATCCGGTCCCACGCCTTGTCCGGCTTCGCGTCACGGCGCAGCGGATCCGGGCCCAGCCGCGCCTTGATCGCGTCGACGCGGGGCGCGTCGAGCAGTTCGCACTGGTTCGGGCCGCGCAGGTCGGCGGAATGCGTCGGGCCGACGAGCCGCATCCGCACCTGCCCGATCGGCTCGCCCGCCGGCAGCGGCTCGTCGGAGAACGTGCCGTAGAGGCCGAGGTGGACGTGCACCGTCCCGTGTGGACCGTAGTCGTGAAACAGATGCTTTCCGTACGCCTCGGCCTTCACCAGCACCCGGCCGTCCAAACGGGACGCTTCGGTGGCGAACCGTCCCTGCGGACTGCTCACCTCGACCGGGTGACCGGCGAAACGGCGTTTGTGCAGACGTGCCAGGCGATGGAGCGTGTGCCCCTCGGGCATGTCAGTGCTCGGGCAGCGGCGGCGGCCAGCCGGTGTTCTCGTAGTCCAGGATCTGCTGGACGCGGCGGCCGTGGCGCTCGTCCGGGCTCGGCGGGGTCGCGAGGAACGCCTCGACGATCTCGGTGGCCTCTTCGGTGGTGTGCATCCGCGCGCCGACGCCGATCAGCTGGGCGTGGTTGTGTTCGCGGGTGAGCTTCGCGGTCTCGACGCTCCAAGCGAGGCCGGCGCGAGCGCCCTTCACCTTGTTGGCCGCGATCTGCTCGCCGTTGCCGGAGCCGCCGACGACGATGCCGAGGCTGCCCTCGTCCGCGACGACCCGGCGGGCCGCCTCGATGCAGAAGGCCGGGTAGTCGTCGGCCGCGTCGTAGACGAAGGGACCGACGTCCTCGACGTCGTGGCCCTGCTCCTTGAGGTGGGCCACGAGGTGGTTCTTCAGTTCGAAACCGGCATGGTCAGAGCCAAGGTAAACACGCACAGCGCGGAGTCTGCCATCACGTTCCGGCGCGGGCATGCTGTGGGGGTGGACATCTGGGGCCAGACCGAAGCGGACATCAGACTCGAATGGGGACCGGAAGGCGTCGCCGCCCTCGGTGGGAACTGCGCGGTCCTGATCATCGTCGACGTACTTTCCTTCTGCACCAACACGGATCTCGTCCTCGGCAACGGAGGGCGCGTGCTGCCGGTCCGCTGGCGCGATCACCGCGGCGAAGATGCCGCGAAAGAGCGAGGCGCCATCCTCGCGGGTGAAGGTGAGTGGACTTTGCGACCTTCGTCTGTGACGGAAATCCCTTCCGGCACCCTCCTCGCGCTTCCCTCCCCCAACGGCGCCACGCTCTGCGACGCCGCCGCCACGACCGGTGCCGAAGTCCTGGCGGGCTGTCTTCGCAACGCCGGCGCGGTCGCCGCTCGCGCGGCCGAACTGGCGGACGGCGCGCCGATCGGGGTCGTCCCGGCAGGGGAACGCTGGGGCATCGACATGCACACCGAAGCCAAGAAGTTCGGACCGCTGAGGCCCTGCGTCGAGGATCAGCTCGGTGCGGGCGCGATCATCGCCGCGCTCGGCGACTACGGCCGCCCGTCCGCCGAAGCCCGGCTCGCGGCGATCGCGTCCAAAGCGATCGACATCGCCGAAGCGCTGACAGAGTGTTCCTCAGGGCGCGAGCTCGCCGCGGCCGGGCACGCGAACGACGTGACCCTCGCCGCCCGGCTCGACACGAGCAGCACGGTTCCGGTGCTGCGCAACGGAATTCTGGAGGACCTGTGACTTGGCTCGAACTCGCGGACGGTGTGTACGCCCGCCGTTACGAGGAGCTGGACCTGACCGTCGGCCTGGTCGTGGGCAGTGACCGCTGCCTGGTCGTCGACGTCCGCGGCGACGTCGAGCAGGGCGCCGAACTCGCCGCGGCGGTCCGGGAGATCACGCCGCTGCCGTGGTCGGTCGTCTACACCCACGCGCATTTCGACCACGCCTTCGGCACCACGCCGTTCCTGCCGTGCGACGTCTGGGCGCACGAAGGCTGTCTGACCGAGCTGACCACCTACGGCGAAGGCGCGCGGCGTAAGTGGATACAGCACTACCTCGGGGAGAACCGCCCGGAGATGGCGAAGGCGCTGGAGCGCACCGTGATCACCCTGCCGGACAAGCCGGTCTCCGACACCGCCGAGATCGACCTCGGCGGTCGCACGGTCGTGTTGCGGTTCCTCGGCCGGGCCCACACCGATCACGACCTGTTCGTGCAAGTCCCCGACGCGGGAGTCATCTACGCGGGTGACGCCGTCGAGAACGCCGAAGCGGGCTTCAGCGCCTACTCGTTCAACGAGGACAGCTCACTCGTGGAGTGGACCGAGGTGATGGGCGCGATCCTCGACCTGGAGCCGAAGATCATCGTCGCCGGGCACGGGGCGCCGGTCGACACCGCCTTCATCGAGAAGCACCGCGAAGGGCTGCGCGAGCTCACCGCGCTCAAAACCGCGATCGCGGCAGGAGACCTCACGACGGACGAAGCCGTCGCGAGGTCCTCCTACCCCGACGATGTCACCAGAGCGGCACTCGCGACGGCCTAGTCGAAGTTCAGATCCCCGGACCGGGTGCGCTTCAGCTCGAAGAAGTCCGGGTAGCTCGCCAGCGCGCGGGCGCCGTCGAAGACCTTGACGGCGTCCTCGCCGCGCGGGATCGAGCTGAGCACCGGGCCGAAGAAGGCGACCCCGTCGATGTGGATGGTCGGCGTGCCGACGTCCATTCCGACCGGATTCATACCTTCGTAGTGACTCTTTTTCAGCGCCTCGTCGTACTCGGTCGACTCGGCGGCCTCGGCCAGCTCCGCCGGGGCGCCGATGGCTTCGAGGGTCTCCTTGATGACCTTCGGGATGTCCTTGTCGCCCTGGTTGTGATGGCGCGTGCCGAACTCCGTGTAGAAGTCGCGCAGGGCCTCCTCGCCGTTCTTCTGCGCCAGCGCGGTCGCGACGCGGACCGGGCCCCAGCCGCGGTCCAACAGCTCCTTGTACTGCTCAGGCAGGTCCTCGCGGCCGCTGTTGAGCTCGGACAGGCTCATGATCCGGAACCTCAGGTCGAGGTCGCGGTGCTTCTCCACCTCGAGGATCCAGCGCGAGCTGATCCAGGCGAAGGGACAGATCGGATCGAAGTAGAAGTCGACCTTGGTCGTCTCGGACGGGGCGGTCATCAGGTTCTCCCAGTGCCATCGTCTTGGGTGGGCCAGTACACGCAGGGTGCTACACAGCGAGCCAACATCGCGGCCGTCGGCGTTGTTCCCGTCGTCAGCACCGGCCTGGACATGATTGGATGCCTGTAGTTGGAAACCAAAACCGATACCGATGACCAGAGGTGCCAGTGCCCGCCCCCAACCTGACCCGAGACCAAGCCAAGCTGCGCGCGGATCTGCTCGACGTCGAGTCCTACGACATCGAACTGGACCTGACCGACGGCCGCGGCGGTCCCGGTGAGAAGACCTTCAAG
Source organism: Amycolatopsis sp. NPDC031561 (assembly GCF_055580625.1). NCBI lineage: Bacteria > Bacillati > Actinomycetota > Actinomycetes > Pseudonocardiales > Pseudonocardiaceae > Amycolatopsis > Amycolatopsis sp. NPDC031561. Next base: position 7,450 of record NZ_JBVILA010000029.1, read on the forward strand.
TCGAAGACGACGATCAAGTTCGCGAGCGCCAGAAGCGGCGAAGCGTCGTGGATCGACATCGTCGCCGAGGGGATCGAGTCGGCCGTCCTCAACGGGACGGAGCTCGACGTCAGCGGGTACGTCGAGGACAAGGGCGTCGAGCTGCCCGGACTCGGCGAGTCGAACGAACTCGTCGTGGACGCGGTCTGCCGGTACATGAACACCGGCGAAGGCCTGCACCGGTTCGTCGACCCGGTCGACGACGGCGTCTACCTCTACACGCAGTTCGAGACCGCCGACGCCAAGCGCATGTTCGCCTGCTTCGACCAGCCCGACCTCAAGTCGGTCTACCGGCTCACCGTGCTCGCGCCGAAGGACTGGAAGGTCATTTCGAACGCGCTGGTCGAGTCGGCCGAGGAGACCCCGGAAGGGGCCGTCCGGACCGTGTTCAAGGTGTCCGAGCGGATCTCGACCTACCTGGTCGCGCTGATCGCGGGCCCGTACAGCGTGTGGCGCGACGAGTACTCCGACGAGCACCGCACGATCCCGCTCGGCATCTACTGCCGCTCCTCGCTCGCCGAGCACATGGACGCGGACAGGCTGTTCACCGAGACCAAGCAGGGTTTCGCCTTCTACCACGAGAAGTTCGCCACCCCGTACCCGTTCTCCAAGTACGACCAGCTGTTCGTGCCGGAGTTCAACGCGGGCGCGATGGAGAACGCCGGCGCGGTCACCTTCCTGGAGGACTACGTCTTCCGGAGCCGCGTCACGCGCTACTACTACGAGCGCCGCGCCGAGACGCTGCTGCACGAGATGGCGCACATGTGGTTCGGCGACCTGGTCACCATGCGCTGGTGGGACGACCTGTGGCTGAACGAGTCGTTCGCGACCTTCGCGAGCGTGCTGGCCCAGGCCGAGGCGACCGAGTACAAGAACGCTTGGACCAGCTTCGCGAACATCGAGAAGTCGTGGGCGTACCGGCAGGACCAGCTGCCCTCGACGCACCCGATCGCGGCCGACATCGTCGACCTGCACGCGGTCGAGGTGAACTTCGACGGGATCACCTACGCCAAGGGCGCGAGCGTCCTCAAGCAGCTCGTCGCCTACGTCGGGCTCGACCACTTCCTCGAAGGCCTGAAGGTCTACTTCGGCAAGCACGCCTGGGGCAACGCGACCCTGGCTGATCTGCTGGGCGCGCTGGAAGAGGCCTCCGGCCGCGACCTGTCGTGGTGGAGCGCGCAGTGGCTGGAGACCACCGGCCTCAACTCGCTGAGCCCGCGCTACGAGGTCGGCGCCGACGGGAAGTACACCGCCTTCGCCGTCACCCAGACCGGTGCCAAGCCGGGTGCCGGTGAACTGCGCGCGCACCGCGTCGCGGTCGGGGTCTACGACGAGGACGAGAACGGCAAGATCGTCCGCAAGCACCGCGTCGAACTCGACATCGACGGCGAACGCACCGAGGTGCCGGATCTGGTCGGCCTCCCGGCGGGCAAGCTCGTGCTGGTCAACGACGACGACCTGACCTACTGCACGATGCGGCTCGACCCGGCGTCGCTGACCACGCTGATCGACCGCATCGCCGACATCACCGATCCGCTGCCCCGCACGCTGTGCTGGTCTGCGGCGTGGGAGATGACGCGCGAGGCCGAGCTCAAGGCCCGCGACTTCGTCACGCTGGTGCAGCGCGGCGTGCACACCGAGACCGAGGTCGGCGTGGTGCAGCGGCTGCTGCTGCAGGCGCAGACGGCGCTGAACTCGTACGCGAACACGACGTGGGCGGCGGACAAGGGCTGGCCCGAGTTCAGCTCGCGGCTGCTGGAGCTGGCGCAGGGCGCCGAGGCCGGTTCGGACCACCAGCTCGCCTTCGTGAACTCGCTGGCCGGTTCGGTGCTCGACGACAAGACGCTGCAGATCATCTCCGGCTGGCTCGACGGCACGGCACCCCTGGAAGGCCTGACCGTCGACACCGACCTGCGCTGGCGGCTGCTGCACGCGCTGGTCGCGCACGGCAAGGCGGAGAACCCGGAGATCGACGCGGAACTCGCCAAGGACGACACCGCCGCCGGACGGCGTCAGGCGGAGCGCTCGCGGGCGCTGCGGCCGACCGACGAGGCGAAGGCCGACGCGTGGCAGCGGGCGGTGTACGACGACGAGCTGCCCAACGCGGTCAGCGACTCGCTCATCACCGGCTTCTCCCACCCTGGCCAGAAGCACCTGCTCGGCGATTACGTGACGCGCTACTTCGACGTCATCGACGAGGTGTGGCAGCGGCGCTCCAGCGAGCGCGCGCAGCCGACCGTGGTCGGGCTGTTCCCGTCGTGGGCGGTCGTGGCGTCGACCGTGGAGGCGTCGGACGCGTGGCTGGCCGGGGAAGACCACCCCGCCGCGCTGCGCCGTCTCGTGTCGGAAGGCCGGGCCGGGATCGTGCGGGCGCTGGCCGCCCGTGAGTTCGACTCGCAGGCCGGGCTCTAAGTCCCGTAAACGCTAGGAAAGGCCCGTTACTTGCAAATTTTGCAAGTAACGGGCCTTTCCTAGCGTTTTGGAGCCGGAGCAGGGTGCTTAGTGCTGCGGAGCGCCGGCCTGGTCGCTCAGCATGCGGAGGGCGTTCACGATCCCGCCGACGAGGTCGCCTTCCTTGAAGGAGGCCACCATGCTGGCCACGGCGAGTTTCGCGCCGCGGTCGGGCAGGCGGTGCTTGGCCTGCGAGCCCGTCACGATCTCGATGGCACGCTGCCCGGGCGACACGGCGACGAACACGCCGTCGGCCGGGTTGTCGGTCGTGGCGAGCAGGCCCTCGGCCGCGACGCGGGTGTCCTCGCCGAGGTCGCCGAGGTACACGCTGAAGTCCAGGCCGGTCTCGCGGCTGGCCAGGGTCAGCGCCTCGTCCAGCCGGGCGAGCTGCTGGGTCGTGAATGGGCTGATCGGCCCAGCCGGTTCGTACATCTTGGCGGCGGAGATCCGGCCGCTGGAGGTAACGACGGCGCCGTAACCGGGCTCTTCGTCAACAGCGGTGGACGAATGGGTCAGTTCACCAGTTGCCACGAGCGCCTCCCGTCACCGAAGTCACGTTCGCCGCGCCGACGGCGGTCGCGCCGCCCGTGTTCGCGTGCGAATGCCTGGCGCCGACACCGTCGGGGTTGGCGCTCCACCACATGGCCGGGTACTCCCACGGCTGCCCCGGCCGGTACCGGGCGATGCCCGCGCCCTTCGACCGCAGCGTGGCCACTCCGCAAAGCGCGTAGATGGCCAAGGGGATCACCGCGAAGACCAGGATCGTCTCGACAAGGTTCACGCGCGTGAGCGTATCCGACGGGGGTCGGGAACGCCGGGCCGCACCCGGTACGCACCCGCGCGAACGTGCTCCGCGACACGGACCGCTCACCGCCGGGAGGGGGCCGTCCGCCGCTTGCCGCGAAAGCGCTCCCACGTTGAGCCGAAGCCCTCAAGGCCGAAAGGTTGCAACTCAACGTACGGGCGGCCGCACCCGGCGCTGTCGTCTTGTCGCGGCCTTGAAATCCTCGTAGCTTTTTCACCTGTACGGGCCTTGCGCCCGGCTCCCACACCCAGCAGGTAACGCACCGGTCGCAGGAGGATATGTCATGCAGAGCACCCAGACACCCGGCCAGGCGATCATCGACGACATTTCGTCACTCTTCGAAATTGGTTTTGTCCCCGGTACGCGTGTGACGGCGGGCACACGGGTTACGCGCGGTACACGCGTCACTCGCGGTACGCGGGTCACCGCCGGAACCCGGGTCACTCGTGGCACCCGCGTGACTCGTGGCACTCGCGTCACCGCCGGCACTCGCGTCACCAGGGGAACGCGCGTCACTCGCGGCACCCGCGTGACGGCCGGAACCCGCGTCACCTGCGGAACCCGCGTCACCTGCGGAACCCGGGTCACTCGTGGCACCCGCGTCACCCGTGGCACGCGCGTCACCTGCCAGAGCGACTTCTCCCTCGCCGCCTGAGCCGAAGCACGGCCGGCTGACAGGGAAACGGCGTACTTGCAGCGGTAGAGAGCTTCATCACGGCATCATCGGCCCGCCCCGGCCGCCGAAAGGCAGCCGGGGCGCCGACGTGTTCAGAACCTGGTCGAGGCCCGGTCAGGCCGCGGTTCCCAGGTACGGCCGCCACAACGGGTCGGCCTCCTTGGAATGCGCGAGCAGCCGCCAGTGCGGCCCGTGCGGGGCCCTCGGCACGACGCGCAGCCGCCAGCCGATCTCGGAAAGCAGCTTGTCCGCCTTCCGGTGGTTGCACTTGGCGCAGCAGGCCACGCAGTTCGTCCAGCTGTGGGGACCGCCCCGGCTGCGCGGGATGACGTGGTCGATCGTCTCGGCCCGCCCTCCGCAGTAGGCGCAGCGGTACCTGTCGCGATGCATCAGCCCGGCCCTGGTCAGCGGCACCTGCGCGCGGTAAGGCACGCGCACGTAGGTGCTCAGCCGGATCACCGAGGGCACGGGCAGCGAAACCGAAGCGGCGTGCAGTTCGAGCCCTGCCGGGTCGCCGTGCACCACCTCGGCCTTGCCGCACATCACGAGGACCACAGCGCGCCGCAGCGGCAACGCCGTGAGCGGCTCGAACGTGGCGTTCAACAGCAATACCCGTCTGCGGCCCCAAGACGACGCTGTGGTCGTAGTGGGTACCGCCGAAGTCGACGGATCCCGCCCTCTACGCTGTCCGGGCGGGCGGGCAACACCCCCTGGCCGCGTTCCCGGCCCGCCCGGTGGAGCCCCGTGCGAGGGGGCACCTCCCGGATGAGCGCGCAACACGACCTCCGGCGCCTGTCCGGCCAAGGCTTGGCTCGGGACGCCGAGGGGGATGGGTTGTCGGTCTGGCACTCGACCACCTCCACCGGTGCAGGCATAGTCGACCACAGATCAGCCCCAAAGTGCACGTGTGTTAGTGGACGTGTCACATGCGCGCGACCCGGCGGCCACCCGATACCGGGTTTTTCGGATCCGCCGGAGCGCCCGCCGCGCCCGAGCGGCGCGAACGATCCCCGCCGAGTACGAAAGGACATTTCTTCTCAGTGAACCTGCTGCCCACCGAACCCCCTGCCTGCACGAAGGACGCCAGCACCCTGTGCGGCCAGGTGTTCGAGGTCACAAAGAACGAATGGCTCTCCGCGTCGGCAGGCTGGCTGCTGACGAAGCCGATCAAGATCCTGATGATCATCGCCGTGGCGTTCCTGCTGCGGTACCTGGTGCGACGCCTGATCAACCGCGTGACGCGGATGCCGGGCGGTTCCAAGAAGCTGCCCGCCCTGTTGAGACCGCTGCGGGAGAAGGCTCCCGAGATGCTCGGGTCGGCGGTGATGGAACGACGCCGTCAGCGCGCCGCCACCATCGGCTCGGTCCTCAAGTCGGTGGCGACACTGTTCATCTACGGCCTGGCGTTCATCCTCGTGCTGGGCGAACTGGGCATCGACCTCGCGCCGATCATCGCCTCCGCCGGCATCGTCGGTGTCGCGCTCGGTTTCGGCGCGCAGAACCTCGTCAAGGACTTCCTCTCCGGCATCTTCATGATGATCGAGGACCAGTACGGCGTCGGTGACGTCGTCGACGTCGGCGAGGCCGCGGGCACCGTCGAGGCCGTCGGCCTCCGGATCACCACCCTGCGTGACATCAACGGCACCGTCTGGTACGTCCGCAACGGCGAGGTGCTGCGGGTCGGCAACTCGAGCCAGGGCTTCGCCGTGGCCGTCGTCGACGTCCCGCTCAGCTACTCCGCCGACGTCGAGAAGGCCACCGAGCTGATGGCCGCCAAGGCGACGTCCCTGCTGGAAAGCGAAGGACTGGCGCCCAGCGTGCTGGAGCCGCCGGAGATGCTCGGTGTCGAAACCGTGACCCCCGAGGGCATCAAGCTCCGCCTGACGGTGAAGGTCCGGCCCGGCAAGCAGTGGGCGGTGCAGCGTGCGCTGCGGGCGCACCTGCTCGGCGCGCTCGACGAAGCGGGCTTCGAACCACCTCTGGGGCGCTTTATGTCGTCCAGCCCCGCGGTCCAGTAGGACAAGGGCAGAATGGAGCTGTGTCCGTGAGCGAACCAGACCCCACGACCTTGTACGAGGCGATCGGCGGTGAACCGGTCTTCACCCGGATCGTCGCGCGGTTCTACGCCGAAGTGGCGGTCGACGAGGTGCTTCGGCCGCTGTACCCGGAGGAGGACCTCGGCCCGGCCGAGGAGCGCTTCCGGCTGTTCCTCATGCAGTACTGGGGCGGCCCGCACACCTACTCGGACCAGCGCGGCCACCCGCGGCTGCGGATGCGGCACGGGCCGTTCAAGATCGGCCCGATCGAACGCGACGCCTGGCTGCGCTGCATCAAGATCGCGGTCGACGAGGAGAACATCGAGGAGCCCTACCGCGGTCAGCTGTGGGCGTACCTGGAGATGGCCGCCAACAGCATGATGAACAGTTTCGTCTGATGAAGCGCGACGTGGCTTGGTGGGACCAGGCGGTCTTCTACCAGGTCTACGTACGCTCGTTCGCCGATTCCGATGGGGACGGCGTCGGTGACCTCGAAGGCATCCGCGGCAAGCTCGGGTACCTGGAGCTGCTCGGGGTCGACGCGCTGTGGCTGACGCCGTTCTACCGTTCGCCGATGGCCGACCACGGGTACGACATCGCCGATCCACGCGATGTCGACCCGATGTTCGGCACCCTCGGCGACTTCGACGTCCTGCTGACCGAGGCGCACAAACGCGGCATCAAGGTCACCATCGACGTCGTCCCCAACCACACCAGCAACACCCACGCCTGGTTCAAATCGGCGATGGCGGCGCCGCCGGGAAGCCCGGAACGGGATCGCTACATCTTCCGTGACGGCCTCGGCCCGCGCGGCGACCTGCCGCCGAACAACTGGGTCAGCGCGTTCGGCGGCCCGGCGTGGACCCGGGTCCCGGACGGCCAGTGGTACCTGCACCTGTTCTCCCCGCAGCAGCCGGATCTGAACTGGGGCAACCACGAGGTCGCCGCCGATCTGGAGCGGACCCTGCGGTTCTGGCTGGACCACGGCGTGGACGGCTTCCGCGTCGATGTCGCGCACGGCATGGCGAAACCGCCGGGCCTGCCGGACATGGACCCGCGGGTGAACGCGATCGGGCCGAGCGAGTTCTACGACCCGCGGTTCGACAACGACCGCGTCCACGAGATCCACCAGATGATCCGCAAGGTGCTCGACGAGTACCCGGGCGCGATGGCGGTCGGCGAGATCTGGGTGACCGACGAGGAACGGCTCGCCCGCTACCTGCGGCCGGACGAACTGCATCTGGCGTTCAACTTCCGGCTCGTGCTCACACATTTCGACGCGGACGCGCTGCGGACGGCCATCGAACGGTCCTTGGCGGTGCCGAAGTCCGCCGGCGCCTCCGCCACCTGGACGCTGAGCAACCACGACGTCTGGCGGCAGGTCAGCCGGTACGGCGGCGGCGAGCGGGGTGTCCGGCGGGCCCGCGCGATGGCGCTGGTCGAACTCGCGCTGCCCGGGACGGTCTACCTGTACAACGGCGAGGAACTGGGACTCGGCAACGTCGATCTCCCGCCCGACGCGCTCGCGGACCCGCGCGCCAAGACCTCCGGCGCCGAATTCGGCCGGGACGCGTCGCGGGTGCCGCTGCCGTGGGAGGGCGACCTGCCGCCGTTCGGCTTCTCGCGGAATCCGCGGACGTGGCTGCCGATGCCCGCTTCGTGGGCTTCGGTGACCGTGGAAGCCCAACTGGAGGATCCGGCGTCGACGCTGTCGCTGTACCGGCGGGCGATCGAGATCCGCAAGTCGCACCAAGCTTTCAGCGGTGAGGACCTCGAGTGGTACGGCGCCCCGGCGGGCTGTTTCGCGTTCCGGCGGCGCGGTGGCGGACTGGTCTGCGCGCTGAACACGTCGGCGAGCCCGATCGCGCTGCCGCCGGGCGAGGTGCTGCTGTCGAGCGTTCCGCTGGTGAACGGGAAGCTGCCTCCGGACGCCGCCGCCTGGCTCGTCTGAGTGCCCCCGGACGCTATGAAAGGCCCGTTACTTGCAAATTTTGCAAGTAACGGGCCTTTCATAGCGCGCTAGGACTAGTTGAAGCCCGGGTGCAGCTTGTACTGCGTCTGGGCGTTGAACTGGTTCTGCCGGACGAGCTTCGCCGGGAAGGTCCGCCAGTCGTTGAGGTCCAGGACGTCCAGGCCCTTCACGATGTCGGACGAGAAGATGTAGCCGTTGTACCAGTACGCCGACCACGTCCCACCGCCGACGAGCTTCTCGTTCGAGAGCGGGCCCCGCTCCCAGTACGCGATCTCTTTCGGCTTCTTCGAGTCGGTGAAGTCCCACACCGAAACGCCGCCCTGGTACCAGGACTGGACCATGATGTCCTTGCCCGGCACCGGAACCAGCGAACCGTTGTGCGCCACGCAGTTCTCGGTCTCCGACTGGAGACGCGGGATCTTGTAGTAGTTGCGGAACTCCAGCTTGCGACCGTCGCCGCGGCCGGTGATGTCGTAGATGCCGTTGGCGCCGCGGGTGGAGCCGAACTTCTCCAGGCAGGTCGCCATGCCGCCGCCGCCGAGTTCGTCGGTGAAGACGACCTTGGTGGCGTCGTTGTTGAAGGTGGCGCTGTGCCAGAACGCGAAGTTCACGTTGTCCTGGACCCGGTTGATGACGCGCGGCTTGAGCCGGTCGGCGATGTCGATCAGGACACCGTCACCCATGCAGGCACCGGCCATCAGGTCCTTCTCCGGCAGCGCCGTCAGGTCGTGGCAACCGGTGGTCGCCGACCGGTTGGTGCCGTCGGGGTTCGAGCCGCCGGCGTTGCCGCCGTCCGGGAACAGCACCGGCGTCGCGACGAGCGAGGCCTTCGCCGGTTCCTTCAGCGGGACCTTGATGATGGAGAGCTTGTCGTGCGGCGGCTGGCAGTCGGGCAGGTTCGCCGCGGGCGCGTACGACGAGACGTAGATGTAGACGTCCTTGCCGCGCTTGTCCGGCACCAGGGTGTTGGTGTGCGAACCGCAGTCGGTCTCGACCGCCGCGACGTACTTCGGCGCCGCGAGGTTCGAGATGTCGAAGATCTTGATGCCCTCCCACGCCGTCTTGTCCGACGCGGGCTTCGCGACGCTGGTGCACGAGTTGTCGCTGCGCGAGGAGTCGGTCGACAGGAAGAGCAGGTCGCCGGAGATCGACACGTCGTTCTGCCCGCCGGGGCAGAGGACCTGGCTGACGATCTTCGGGCGGTAGGGGTTGCGGACGTCGTAGACGTTGAAGCCGTCGTACGTGCCGGTGATCGCGTGACCCTTGGTGAACGCGATGTCGGTACCGGTCGAGTCCTTGGTGAACGGTCCCTGCTGCGGGACGTTCGCGATCGACCGGAGATTCGGGCTGTGGACGATCTCGTCCACTCCCGGGATCGTGGTCGCCGACGGCTCGGCGACGACGGCCGGCGCGGCGAACGCGCTGGCGGCGCCGAGGGCGGCGACGGCGACCGCTGACACGAAGCCCCTGGTCAAGCGGCGTTTCAGCCCAGGCTGCAGCACGATATGGCTCTCCTTCCACCCAGCTTTACGCGCACCTTATTCCTTATTTAGGCTCAGCAGATACCGACCAACGGAGGATCTCCGGGATGAGAAAAAGTTTGACATCGGCGCTGCTCGTTGCGGCTTTCGTCGTCTCGGGCTGCACCGGCGACGAATCACCCGCCGAACCGGCATCGAGCGCACCGGTCATCATTCCGGGCAAACCGGGCGAGCAGGCGGGCACCGGCTCCCCCGGCCCGGTGAACCGCGATCAGCCCAACGAGGCCGACGTCGAGTACATGACGATGATGATCCCCCATCACCAGCAGGCGAAGGTGATGACCGATCTGGTGCCGGGCAAGACGGCGAACGAGCAGCTCAAGGCGATCGCGGGCCGGATCTCGGTGGCGCAGGACGGCGAGGTCGCGATGATGAAGACCTGGCTGTCCGACCGCGGTAAGCCGGTGCCGGGCGAGGGTCACGCCGGGCACGGCGGAGGGCATGACCACGCGCTCATGCCGGGCATGGCGACCGAGGCGCAGCTGGCCGATCTGCGCGCGGCGAGCGGCCCGGCGTTCGAAAAGCTGTTCCTCGACCTGATGATCGCGCATCACCAGGGCGCGCTGACCATGGCCGAAACCCAGCTCGGCAAGGGAGTGGAGATCAAGGCGCAGGAGATGGCGCAGGAGGTCATCACCGGCCAGTCCGCCGAGATCGAGCGGATGCGGACGATGCGCTCAAAGCTCTAGCCTCTCCGCGATTCGTCCTCTAGTTGCGGTAGTTCGCACTGGCAACTACCGCAACTAGAGGACGAATCGCGTGGGTCAGGCGTCGCCCGAGGAGCCCATGTCTCCGTAGCCGGAGTCACCGGAGTCGTCGAGAGTGCCCGAGACGATCCAGGTCGCCAGCGCGGCGGCCTGGACATAGGGCGCGGCCTGCGCGGCGGCGCGTCCGGCGGCCTTGGCGCGCCCCCATTTCTCCGGGCGTTCGGCGCGTTCCGGCGCCTCCTCACCCGGCGGGCGCTCGGTCCGCCACGGGGTCTCCTCCGGCCGGACCTCGGCCAGGAAGTCCGCGGTCGGGTCTTCCCCGTCCTTGCCGTCGTCGCGAGGGCCACTGTCGGTCATGGGGACAGCCTGACACCGCGGGCGGCCGGAAGCCACCCACGGTGCTAGGCGGTAAGAAACCTGTCAGAACAGCAGCGGCAGGAGCGCGTGGCGGCGTTTGAGCACGGCGCCGTAGCGCGCGTCGATGCGCATCCACGAATCCGTCGCGGTGATCCGGACGACGTCGCCGGCGATCGACGAGTCGACGAAACCCATCCCGGACAACGCGAACAGGCACCGCATCTGGACCTTGATCTCCTGCTCGCCGCCGGTGACGGTGAGCACCGCCTGGTCCATCAGGGACGCGGGCGGGTTGCCGTGCGGGCCGACGTTGTCGCGGGCCAGCGCGACCCCGCGGTCGGCCAGCTCGGAGATCACCGTCGCCGGCAGTTCGTCCACCAGCTGCCAGCGGCCGGGTGCGGGCAGCTCGGAATGCCACATCAGGTCGCGGGCCGGGCCCGGATCCATCCGCTCGCCGCCGGCGATGGTCAGCGCGGCGAGCAGTTCGTTCCCGGACACCGTGATGTCCGACGGCGTGACGTCACCGGCGACGGCCCTGGTGGCGAGGACTTCGAACGGGGTCGCGCTCCACGCCTCGACGACGCCGTCACCGCGCTGCCGCAACCGCACCAGCGTGTTCTGGTCGAGCCGGACGGCCCTGGCCACGAACGCGCCGAGCGTTTCGCGGTCCCCCGCGTCCGGGATGACGAGCTCAGGCATCCGCGAACCCCTTCTCCAGGAAGGCGCGTTCGTCCTCGGTCAGCCGCCGGGGCCGCTCGGTCCCGGTGTCGAACGGCGCGAGCACCGTCTCCGCGGTGACCGCGACCTTGTCGACCTCGGCGGGCCCGTCGTGCACCTTGTAGCCGAGGGTGAAGCTGGCGTGCTTCAAGTCCTTCAACGAGATCTCCACCCGGATGTCCTGATCGGACACCACGATCGGCGAACGGTAATGGACGGCCAGCTTCACCACCACGATGCCCTTGGGCAGGTCGGTGAGCCCGGCCCGGACGGCGTCCCCGAACAGCAGCGGGATCCGTGCCTCTTCGAGCAGGGTCACCAGGTTCGCGTGGTTGACGTGCCCGTAGACGTCCATATCCGACCAGCGTGGCCGGATCAGGGAAATGTAGCTCACTACCTCACCGTGCTCCGGATCTGCCTCGCCGCCACCGACAGCGTCGCCAGGTCGAGCTTGCCGAACTGGCTGATCTCGTCCAGTGCGACACGAGCGCGCTGCAGCCGCGAGGCGTTCGTCTTCTCCCAGTGGGCGATCTTCTCGTCCGGGTCGGTACCCGAATCGCTGTGCCGCAACGCGTCCAGCGTGATCGCCCGCAACGAACCATAGACGTCGTCCCGCAGCGCCAGCCGCGCGAGCGCGTGCCAGCGGTTGCCGCGTTCGAGGCCGCTGATCGACGTCAGCATCTTGTCGATGCCGAGGTGATCGGAAAGGGCGTAGTACAGGCCCGCGGTCTCCGACGGGGTGTGCACCGCGTCGATCCCCGCCTGCTGCTCGGCCAGCTCCGCGACGTCGGTGACGTCGAGCAGGCCGAAGGTGTGCAGCAAGAGCGCCACACGCTCCGCCAGCTCCGCCGGGACGCCCTTCTCCACCAGTCGCTCGGTATTCGCGTCCACCGACTCGCACTCGACACCGCGAAGCAGCTCGTGCGCCCGCGGGGCCATCTCGCCGACGACCCGGCCGAACCGGTTGATCTCGGCGAGCGGGGCGAGGGGCTGCGGCCGGTTGGTGAGGAACCAGCGGGCGGCCCGGTCGAGCAACCTGCGGGTCTCCAGCATCATCTCGTCCGCGACCTCGGTCGGCACGACGTTGTCCAGCGCGTCGATCTGCGCCCACAGCGAGGGCAGGTCGTACACGTGGGTGACCACGGCGTACGCGCGGACCGCGTCGGTCGCGGTCGCGTTCATCTCCTCCATCAGGCGGAAGACGTAGGAGATCCCGGCGCCGTCGACGACCTCGTTGGCCACCATCGTCGTGATGATCTCGCGCTTCAGCGGGTGCTGGAAGATCGCGTCGCCGAAGCGCTCCCGAAGCGGCTTCGGGAAGTACTCGGGCAGACGGCGCGAGAACACCTCAGAGTCCGGCAGTTCACTCGCCAGCAACTCGTCCTTGAGGTCGAGCTTGACGTGCGCGAGCAGCGTCGCCAGCTCCGGCGAGGTGAGCCCCTCGCCCGCCTTCTCCAGCGCGCGGAACTCCGCCGAACTCGGCAGCGCTTCGAGCTTGCGGTCGAAGGCGCCCTTCGCGACCAGTGCCGCGACGAGCCGCTGGTGCACCGAGACCATCGGCCCGGCGTGCGCCCGGCTGACCCCGAGCACGGCGTTCTGCCGGTAGTTGTCGGCCAGCACCAGCTCGCCGACCTCGTCGGTCATCTGCTCCAGCAGCTCGTTGCGCTGCTCGGCGCCCAGCGATCCGGTCGAGACCAGGTGGTCCAGCAGGATCTTGATGTTGACCTCGTGGTCGGAGCAGTCGACGCCGGCGGAGTTGTCGAGCGCGTCGGTGTTGATCTTGCCGCCCGCGCGGGCGAACTCGATCCGGCCGAGCTGCGTCAGCCCCAGGTTCCCGCCCTCGCCGACGACCTTGACGCGGAGCTGGTTCCCGTTGACGCGCAAGGCGTCGTTGGCCTTGTCGCCCGCGTCGGCGTGGGTCTCGTTCTCGGCCTTGACGTAGGTGCCGATGCCGCCGTTCCACAGCAGTTCGACCGGCGACAGCAGGATCGCCTGCATGAGGTCGGCCGGGGCCAGCGCCGTGACGTCCTCGGCGAGCCCGAGCGCTTCGCGGACCTGCGGGCTGATCGGGATCGTCTTGGCCGACCGCGAGTAGATGCCGCCGCCCTCGCTGATCAGCGAGCGGTCGTAGTCCTCCCACGACGAACGCGGCAGGTCGAACAGCCTGCGGCGCTCGGCGAACGAGGTCGCCGCGTCCGGGTTCGGGTCGAGGAAGATGTGCAGGTGGTTGAAGGCGGCCACCAGCCGGATGTGCTCCGAGAGCAGCATTCCGTTGCCGAAGACGTCACCCATCATGTCGCCGATGCCGACGACGGTGAAGTCCTCGGTCTGGCTGTCCTTGCCCAGCTCGCGGAAGTTGCGCTTGACGCTCTCCCAAGCACCCTTCGCGGTGATGCCCATGGCCTTGTGGTCGTAGCCGACCGAGCCACCGGAAGCGAAGGCGTCGCCGAGCCAGAACTTGTAGTGCGCCGAGACCTCGTTCGCGATGTCGGAGAACTTCGCGGTGCCCTTGTCCGCCGCGACCACGAGGTAGCTGTCGTCGCCGTCGTGGCGGACCACGCCCGGCGCCGGGACGGTCTTGCCCTCGACCCGGTTGTCGGTCACGTCGAGCAGGCCGGAGATGAACATCCGGTAGCAGGCGATGCCCTCGTTCAGCTGGGCGTCGCGGTCCAGGCCCGGGTCGCCGGTGGCCGTCGGCGGGCGCTTGACGACGAACCCGCCCTTCGCGCCGACGGGGACGATGACCGCGTTCTTGACCGCCTGCGCCTTGACCAGGCCGAGGATCTCCGTACGGAAGTCCTCCCGGCGGTCGGACCAGCGGAGGCCACCGCGCGCGACGTCGCCGAAGCGCAGGTGGACACCCTCGATCCGGGGCGAGTACACGAAGATCTCGTACTTCGGCCGCGGCTCGGGCAGTTCGGGCACCGCGCTCGGGTCGAGCTTGAGCGCCAGGTACTGCCGGGAATTCCCCTCGCCGTCGGTGACGTGGTAGTTCGTGCGCAGCGTGGCGAGGATGACCGCCATCAGCCGTCGCAGGATCCGGTCCTCGTCGAGACTGGTCACCTCGTCGACCAGATTGCCGATCTCGGCGGTGAGCTGATCGGCCTGGGACGCACGGGCCTCGTCGCCGAGCGCGAGGTCGAAGCGGGTCTCGAACAGCCGCACCAGCGCGGTGGCGATGTCGGTGTGCGCGAGGACGGTGTTCTCGATGTACTCCTGCGAGAACGGGATCTTCGTCTGGCGCAGGTACCGCGAGTAGGCCCGCAGGATGGCCGCCTGGCGCCAGGTGAGCCCGGCGCTCAGGACGAGACCGTTGAAGCCGTCGACCTCGCAGTCGCCGCGCCAGGCGGCGTAGAACGCGTCCTGGAAGCGGACGCGCAGGTCGAGGTCCGCGTGGTCGAGGACCTGCGGATCGATCCGCAGGCCGAAGTCGTAGATCCAGGACCGGCCGCCATCTTCGCGGCGCAGTTCGTAAGGCCGCTCGTCGACGACCTCCACACCCATCCGCTGCAGGACCGGGAGCACCTGGGAGAGGGTGACGCCCTCGCCGCGCAGGTACAGCTTGAAGCGCCGCTCCCCCGCCTCGGCGTCGGCCGGCAGGTAGAACGACATCGACAGGTCGCCCTCGTCGGTCAGCGACTCCAGGGCACGGAGGTCCGCGAGCGCTTCGAGCGCGGTGAAGTCCTCCTTGTAGCCCTCGGGGAACACCGCGGCGAACCGCTGTCCCTGTTCGCCGGCGGATTCCTCGCCCAGCAGGCCGATCGCGACGCCGCTGTCCCCGGCGCGCTCGCGGCGCTCGGCGAGGATCGCCTCGACCATCCGGTCGTCCCAGCCGCGAACGGCTTCGTTGAGCCGTTCCTGGATGCGCAGGGTGTCCGGCTCGGACCGCTGCGACGGGTCGGTGTGCACGATGAAATGCACCTGCGCGAGCACGGTTTCCCCGATGCGCGCGCTGTATTCCAGTTGCGTGCCTTCGAGTTCTTCGAGCAGGACCTCCTGCATCGCGAGCCGCGAACGGGTCGTGTAGCGGTCGCGCGGGAGGTACACGAGGCAGGAGTAGAAGCGGCCGTACGGGTCACGGCGCAGGAACAGCCGCAGCCGTCGGCGATCCGACAGCGTGATCGCGCCTGTCGTCGTGGAGTACAGCGAATCGGTGTCGGCCGAGAACAGGTCCGCGCGCGGCCAGTTCTGCAGCACTTCGAGCATCCGCTGCCCGGAGAAGGACTCCATCGGGAAGCCCGCGCGGTGGATGACCTCGCGGACCCGGTTGCAGACCACCGGGATGTCCAGCACGTTCTCGTGCAGGGCGGTGGTGGTGAACATGCCGAGGAACCGGTGCTCGCCGGTGACGTTTCCCTTGTCGTCGAACGTTTTCACGCCGACGTAGTACGGGTAGACCGGCCGGTGCACGGTGGACGGCGCGCTCGCCTGCGTCAGCACCAGCAGCGTCGGCGCGAGCGCGGACGCCGCCGTGTCGGGGCCGGCGGTGAGGCTGCGCGCGGCCAGGCTGTCCTGGCGCAGCACGCCCAGCCCGGACGCGAGCACCGCGCGCAGGGCGGGCTCGTCGCTGTCCGGGTGCGGGTTGTCGATCAGCTCGTAGCGGCGGTAGCCGAGGAAGGTGAAGTGACCGTCGGCGAGCCAGCGCAACAGCCGCGCGCCTTCGGCGACCTCACGCGTGGACAGCTTCGGCGGGTCCGCGTCCAGCTGGTCGGCGAGACGGCGCGCGGTCTCCGCCATCTTGTCGGTGTCCTCGACGACCTCGCGGACGTCGCCCAGCACCGACGAAAGCCGATTGTCCAGCTCACGGGCGCGGTTCGGGTCCGTGACCAGGTCGATCTCGATGTACATCCACGACTCGGCCGCCGAATTGGGCGGCGGCTCCGCCGGATCGGCGTCCGGGTGGACCGCCAGCAGCTCGCCGGTCAGATCGCGGCTGACCACGACGATCGGGTGCACGATGCGCTGCACCTGCACCCCGTCACGGGCGAACTCGGCCGCGACGGAATCCACGAGGTAGGGCATGTCGTCCGTGACGACCTGCACGACGGTGGCCTCACGCGTCCAGCCGTCTTCGGGACCGGTCGGGTTCAGCAGCCGCACCGCGGGGCGGCCGGGCATCCGGTCCTTCGCCAGGTGCAGATGCGAGCGGACGGCGCCGACGAGGTCGACCGGGTCGTCACCGAGAATCTCTTCGGCCGGGATGTGCCGGTAGTACAGGCGGATCAGGTCGCCGATCTCCGGGGCGTACGCCGCGGCGGCGTCGATCAGGTCGTCCCGGATCTGCTCCGGGTTCACCGACCGGCGCCGAGCGCCGTCTTCGGTGCCGACATCTTTTCCGGGCAGGGACGAGACTCCCGTCGAGCTCATTTGAGGCAACTCTCCACTGTAGCGAGATTGACACCGCGACCGGCACGACTCTGTGCCGGACCAGACCCAACCTACAGCTTTGGACAGTCGGCCCGACAAGGCCGGGTCATTCCCGGTCGTCGAAGATTTCCCTGCTCAGATACCGGAATCGCCGTGATCGGTTCAGCTACTCGCGGGTCACATAGGCGGTCTGTCCGGACCTCGCCGCGTCCCGCCGCACCGGGGGTGACCAGCACCCATTGCCGCGCGAACGAGTGGGACGCGGTCTCACCCGGCCGACTGAATCGTTCAAGCCCACGAGGGCTCCCACCGGGGGCGCAGCAAGGGACCTTTGCTATCGCCCGCTCAGTCGCTTCCGTTGGTGCGATGCCGGTCGCGGCCGTTGACCGGACGCTTTCCCGAGTCCTGGGAACCGAGCTGCTTCACGAGCGCGGCCGCGCTGGCGGTCCCCGCCTGGTGTTCGGCGAGCGCACGGGCGAGCAGGTCGGCGAGACCGGCGTCCGGCGGCGGCTCGTCCTCCGCGATCGCGCGGGCGTAGCTCTCCGGGAAGGGCGTGATCGGCCGCCAGGAGCCGGTGTCGGTCAGCGGGTCCAGCGACGGCGGCATCCGCAGCCGTGGCAGCCACGGATCCGCGACCTCCTCCGTGGGGCCCTGCCGGGGAGTTTCCTGGGCACTTTGCCGGGTTCCGCCGCCGTACGACGGTGGCGGGTCTTCCCGGGGCGGCGGGGCGAGCGGGACGGCGGGTTCGGCGTACTCCACCGGAGGCTGTTCCCGGCGAGCGCGTCCGGTGTCGGCGCGTTCCTCGGCGACGGGGTCGGGATGCACGGGATCCGTGGCACCGTCCGCGCGGCGTCGGCCGCCGCCACTCCCGCCGGTGCTCGAGATCCCGAGCCGGTCCAGCACCGATTTCGCCGCCACGGAACCGTGTTCGGCGTCGTGCCTGGTCTTGCGCGAAACGGGCGCGGCGGACCGGCGGACCCGTTCCTCGGCCGCCCACTCGTCGCTCTCCCACAACGGAGCGGCGGTCCCCGGCGGACGCGGCGGTTCGGCCTCCGCCGCGATCCGCGGCCGGGGTTCGGCGGCGGGCTCGGGGGCCAGCAGCAGTTCCGGGACCACGGGCTCCGGCTCCTCGTACCGGACGGGCACCTCGGGGCGCCGCCGCGCGGCCGGGATCGGGGCTTCGGACCGGGTGGCCGTGGGTTCGGGAACGACGGTCTCGCGTGCGGCAGGTGCCTCCGGACGCCTGCGCCGCGGGGGCTCCGGCGCGGGCTCCGGCTCAGGCTCAGGGCGTGCGACCGGTTCAGGACGCGGCGCGGGCTCCGGTTTCGGCGGCGGCATCAGTTTCGGCGCGGCGGGCTCGAACCTGATCGTCGGCTTGGGTTGCTCAGGCTTCTTCGGTACCCGGCGGCGCCAATCGCTGTCGGGCGCCGCAGCCTCACGGGACGGCTCCGGACGGGAGGGCGGCTTCAACCCCGGCGGCGCTTCGGTCTTTTCCGCGGCGGGTGGTGCCACGGGAGTCTCCACCGGTCGCGGAGGCACGGCGGGGCGCGGCGGCTCGACCGGCGTGTTCCGTACCGGCTCGGGCTCCGCCTTCCTGTGCTGCCTCGCGGGCCTCGGCGGCTCACGACGAACCGGAGGTTCGGCCGCGGCCCGCTTCGGGGGCGCCACGTCGATCGGCGCCATCACCGCGGTCACCTCGGCGGGCGCCGGAGCCGGAACCGGCGCGGGTGCCGCGGCGACGGCCCGCAGGACGTCGTCGAGGTCGACAGCGGCGTTCTCGGCCGCGCCGAACTCGCCGAGCAGGACGTTGCACGCCTGCCTGCGCGCGCGGGCGTGCAGATGCTCGGCGGCCCGCGAACGATGCAGGCAGCCGATGGCCTCCTCGGCCCGGCCGAGCCGTTCCTCGATCTGCGCGAGTTCCAGCCACAACCGCGCCGTGATCGCGTGCAGCTTGTGGTCTTCGGTCCCGGCGACCGCTTCGCGGACGAGCATGCCCGCGGCTTCCCCGGATCCCGCGGGCAGCAGGACACGGGTGGCCACCGCCAGCCTCAGCCACGCGGCGGGCGCGATCCCGGCGGCCCGGACGGGCGCGTCGAGGATCGGCTTCGCGACCTCCAGCGCCATCTCCGTGTCGCCCCGGTCCAGCAACGTGCAGACGAGCTGCAGGGCCAGCCGGATCCGGACGAGACCTCCGTCGTCGTCAGGGTTTCCGAGCTTTTCGAGCATGCCGAGCCCGGTCCGGGCGGCGTCGGCCGCGGCCGTCAGATCGCCGTGACGACGACGGTGCGCCGACACCCCGACCCGCAGCATCGCGCGGATCAGCAGCTGCGAATCCGCCGTCATCGCGCCGTCGCCGAGCACGAGCTTGTCCGCCTCGGCGAGCACCCGGTCCAGTTCCGCCTTGCGGCCGAACTGTGCCAAGCAGCCGACGAGATGGCACAACGCCTCGGCCCGGTGCGCCGGCGAGACCGCCGGATCCGCCAGCAGCGGGCGCAGGGCGGCCAGCCCGGTCAGCGGGATGCCGACGCTGCGCGCGCAGACCGCGAGATCGATCCTCAGCCGGGCGGCGATGTCGCCGTAGCCCGCGTGTTCGGCGGCGCGCAGGGCGGCCACCGCCCTGCCGACCGTGCGGGGACGGCCGCCGAGCCGGACCCGGGCGCTCACCACCAGGCTTTCCGCGCGGATCCATTGCTCGTCGGCACCGGCGGCCTCGGCGAGCGCGGCCGCGCGCTCCCCGAGGACCAAGGCGAGCTCGGGCGCCCTCAGGTGCAGGGCGTCCGCGCGTTCGATCAGCCTGCCGACAGCGGACAGGGTTACCCCGGTGGCAGCCGTCCGCCCACCCACCATGATGGTGGGCGGGCCCGGCCGTTGGCGCTTGCTGGCTTCCACGGGGAACCCCCGGCCCTCAGTCGCGGGTCAGCTTGCGATGGGTGACGCGGTGCGGACGAGCCGCCTCGGCACCGAGACGTTCGACCTTGTTCTTCTCGTAGCCCTCGAAGTTACCTTCGAACCAGAACCATTGCGAGGGGTTCTCTTCGGTGCCTTCCCAGGCGAGGATGTGCGTCGCGACCCGGTCGAGGAACCACCGGTCGTGCGAGATCACCACGGCGCAACCGGGGAACTGCTCGAGAGCGTTCTCCAGCGAGCCCAGGGTCTCGACGTCCAGGTCGTTCGTCGGCTCGTCGAGCAGGATCAGGTTCCCGCCCTGCTTGAGGGTCAGCGCCAGGTTCAGCCGGTTGCGCTCACCACCGGAGAGCACGCCCGCCGGCTTCTGCTGGTCCGGGCCCTTGAAACCGAACGCGCTGACATAGGCACGCGAGGGCATTTCGGTCTGCCCGACGTGGATGTAGTCCAGCTTGTCCGAAACCACCTCCCACACCGTCTTCTTCGGGTCGATCCCGCCACGGTTCTGGTCCACATAGGACAGTTTGACCGTCTCGCCGATCTTGACCACGCCGTCGTCCGGCTCCTCGAGCCCGACGATCGTCTTGAACAGGGTCGTCTTGCCGACACCGTTCGGCCCGATCACGCCGACGATGCCGTTGCGCGGCAGGTCGAAGGACAGTCCGTCGATCAGCACGCGGTCGTCGAAGCCCTTGCGCAGCTTCTCGACCTCGACGACCACGCTGCCCAGCCGGGGCCCCGGCGGGATCTGGATCTCTTCGAAGTCGAGCTTGCGGTGCTTGTCCGCCTCCGCCGCCATCTCTTCGTAGCGGTCGAGCCGGGACCGCGACTTGGTCTGACGGGCCTTGGCGTTGGACCGGACCCATTCGAGCTCGGTCTTCAACCGCTTGGCGAGCTTGGCGTCCTTCTTGCCCTGGACCTCGAGGCGCTCGCGCTTCTTCTCCAGGTACGTGGAGTAGTTGCCCTCGTAGCCGACGACGCGGCCGCGGTCGAGCTCCATGATCCACTGCGCGACGTTGTCCAGGAAGTACCGGTCGTGCGTGACGGCGAGGACGGCGCCGGCGTAGTTCGCGAGGAACTGTTCCAGCCACAGCACGCTTTCGGCGTCCAGATGGTTGGTGGGCTCGTCGAGGAGCAGCAGGTCGGGCGCGGACAGGAGCAGCTTGCACAGCGCGACCCGGCGGCGCTCACCACCGGAGAGGTGGGTGACCTGCTCTTCCGGCGGCGGGCAGCGGAGGGCGTCCATCGCCTGCTCCACCGCGGAGTCGATCTCCCACGCGTCGGCGTGGTCGAGGTCCTCCTGGAGCTTGCCCATCTCCTCCATCAGCTCGTCGCTGTAGTCGGTCGCCATCAGCTCGGCGACCTCGTTGAAGCGGTTGAGCTTGACCTTGATGTCGCCAAGGCCTTCTTCGACGTTTTCGCGGACGGTCTTCTCTTCGTTGAGCACCGGCTCCTGCATGAGGATGCCGACGCTGGCGCCAGGCTGGAGGAAGGCTTCGCCGTTGCTGGCCTGCTCGATCCCCGCCATGATCTTCAGAACGGTGGACTTACCCGCGCCGTTCGGCCCCACCACGCCGATCTTGGCGCCGGGGTAGAACGCGGTGCTGACGTCGTCGAGGATGACCTTGTCCCCGACGGTCTTGCGCACCTTCTTCATGGTGTAGATGAACTCGGCCATACAACCGATCGTAGAGCGAGCCGATCGCGGCCTTGACGGCGGTCACCACCGAACTACCGACGGTCAGCCCGACATCACTGAGTGAGCATCGGAACCCTCACGCCACGGGCGCCTCCTCGAGCGCGGTGACCATGGGATTCCCCACGGGTGGCGGCGCCATCGGGATCGCCCTGGGCCGATCACGCCCGGCCCGCCGGATCTCGGCCGAGCAGCGCGCGAGGTTGGGCCCGATCGAGAAGGCCTCAAGCTCAGGTAGACCGAGAGGTGCCGGGATCTCCTCCGCGGTCTCGGCGCCGCGCAGCCGTCCGGCCACGATCACCGGATCGCCCTTGCTCAGGCACGAAAACGCCGCCATCGCCAGCTTGCGCCAGCAGGTGACCTTGACCGCGAGCTGCCGCCCCTCTCCCCACTCCCCTCTTTCCTTGTCGTACCGGCGTTCGACACTCCGCAAGCCGAACGACACGACGTCGTGCCCGTGCACCCGTTCCGGATGGTGGACCGGTTCGCTGGTCAGGTTGCCGATCATCGTCACCCACGTTTCGCCCATCGCCATCACACTCGCCTTTCTCCTCGGTGTTTCCCTTGATCACAGACTGCCTCGGATCAAAGGGCGAAAAGGGGCGCGAATCGGATCTGTGGACAACTCGGGGCGATGTGGGCTTCCTGTGGACAACTCGGGCGGAAGCCGCCGGGCGCGCGAGGACTTGTGGTAGCGCGTGACCTAAGAGTCCCGTCCCCGGCCCTGGTCCGCGAGGTTCTTCAGCATCGCGTTGTAAGCGTTCAGATCCGCGTCGCCCGAGGCGTCCTCGCGGCGGTCCTTGCGCCGAGCCTCGCGCTCGTCCTGGCGTGCCCACTGCACCAGCAGCGCGACGAGCACCAGCAGGACCGGCAGCTCACCGGACGCCCACGCGATACCGCCGCCAAGGCGCTGGTCGGTGAGAAGGTCGGTGACCCACGGCAGTTTCAGCCCGCGATAGAAGTCCTGGCCGAGCACGGTCTGCATGCTCATCAGCGCGATCCCGAAGAACGCGTGGAACGGCATGGCGGCGAACATCATCCCCAGCCGTCCCAGCGGCGGGATCCGGCGCGGCGCCGGGTCGACGCCGATCACCGGCCAGTAGAAGACGTATCCGGCGAGCAGGAAGTGCGCGTTCATCGCGAGATGCGCCCAGTGGTAGTTCAGCGCGGAGTCGAACAGGCCCGAGAAGTACAGGCCGTAGAAGGAGCCGACGAACAGCAGCAGCGCGACGACCGGATGCGTCAGGAACCGCGAGAGCGGCGAGTGCACGAAGGCGAGCAGCCATTCACGCGGTCCGGGCGGGGCGTCCTTGCCCGCGGCGGGCAGCGCACGCAGCGCGAGCGTCACGGGTCCGCCGAGCACGAACAGCACCGGCGCCACCATGGACAACAGCATGTGGTTGCCCATGTGCACGCTGAACATCGCGGGCGCGTACCGGCCGATGCCGGACGACGTCGCGATCAGCAGCACGAAACAGCCCGCGAGCCACGCGATGGTCCGGCCGGTTGCCCACGTGTCGCCGCGGCGGCGCAGTCGCTGGACTCCGGCGAGGTACAGCCCGGCGAGAACGATCGCGAGGGTGCCGTAGACGAGGTCGAACCGCCAGTCCGTGAGCAGCCTGAGCACGGTCGGCGGGCCGTAGAGGTCGTAGCCGATCAGCAGTTCCGTCGTCGACGGCTGGGTGAACGATTCCTGCGGCGGCGGGGTCTTCGCGAGCCCGGTGGCGATGCCGATCGTGATGAACATGATCAGCACCTCGACCGCGGCGAGCCGCAGCAGCTGCCCGCCGCCGGCACCGTTCACCAGCCCGGCGACACCCTTCTGGCGCTGCTGGTGCCCGAAGACGCCGAGCAGCAGCAACGCGACGATCTTCGCGACCACGAGCAGGCCGTAGTCGGTGGTGAACAGGTCGGCGATCCTGATCCGCACCAGCGCGTTCACGATGCCGGAGACCGCCATCACGACCCAGCAGACCAGTGCCAGCTTCGAGAACCGTGTCGCGGCGAGCTTGAGGTTCTCGCCGCGGCGCCAGCCGAGGGCGAGCACCGCCACCAGCCCGCCGACCCACAGCGCGGCGGCGACCAGGTGGTACAGGAGGCTGTTGGTCGCCATGTCGTGCGAGCCACCGCTCGCGGAGTGCCCGGTGACCGCGACCGGGATCAGGCCGCCGACGGACAGGAAGAAGACCACCGTCGTCCAGCCCCAGGTCAGCGCGAGACGGCAGCCGAGCGCGACCAGCAGCGCGATCAGCGCGGTGAACAGCCAGGCCTTGGGCTGCTCGATGGCGTCCACCAGGTCGATCAGCACCTGCGGCGAGAGCACCTCGGTGAACGGTCGCCCCGCGCCGTCGGCCGCGGAGAAGAAGATCGACGCGGCGGCCGCGAAGAACCACACCCACGCGGCGACGCCCGCGACCCGGATGGCCGCGTACCCGTCCGCGGCGAGCGTGCCGGACTTCTGCGGCGGGACGAGGAACGCGGCGAACAGCAGCGAACCCACGCACAGCACCGAGGCCGCCTCCGCCAGCACCCGGACGACGGTGATGCCATAGCGCGTCACCAGCCCCGGATCCGGCAGGCCGGCGATGACGTAACCGGCGCCACCCGTCAGCGCGACCAGGCCGACGGCCACCACCGCCGCCAAGAGCGCTCCGATCGACACCAGCGGCAGGACACCGGCCTTCCGCGCGGGTGCGGCCGGTTTCGTCTCGGGGTCTGAAGGCACGTCACGAGGGTAAGCCGGACGGAAAAGGGGCAAGATGGCGGCGTGCGGATCATCCTGCTGAGGCATGCCGAGTCGCTCGGCAACGTCGACGAACTCGCGTACACGCGGATCCCCGACCATTCCCTCCCGCTGACCGACGCGGGCCGCGAGCAAGCTCGGCAGGCGGGTCCGGAGCTCCTGGAACTCCTCGGCGGCGAGCGCCCGGCGGTTTACGTCAGCCCGTATCTGCGGACGCGGGAAACGTTGCGGCTACTGGACATCCGCGACGTCTGCGAGCGGATCGTGCCGGAACCGAGGCTGCGGGAACAGGACTGGGGCAACCTCCAGGATCCGCTGGAGCAGGAGATACAGAAGCAGCGACGTCACGAGTTCGGGCACTTCTTCTACCGGCTCCCGTTCGGCGAGTCCGGCGCGGACGTCGACGACCGGGTCGCGGCGTTCCTCAGCGAACTGGCCGCTTGCGGCGAAGATCACCCCGAGACCGTGCTGGTCGTCTCACACGGCCTGACCATCCGCTTGCTGTGCCGTCGGCTCTTCGGCTGGAGCATCGAGCTGTTCGAGTCCCTGTCCAATCCGACGACCTGCGAATACCGCGTCGTCGAACGCGACGGCGACAAGTGGACGCTGGACCGGCCGTTCCGCCAGTGGCGGGACTCACCCGACGGGGACACTCAAGACTGACGGGGCGAGAAGCACCACTCTCGTGCCCAGGCCCGGGCTGGATTCGATCCGCGCGAAACCACCGATCTCCGCCATCCGCGCGATGATCGAGTTCTCGAGACCGAACCCGCGCCGCCTGTCGCCGACGTCGAAACCGGCGCCGTGATCACGCACCGTCAAGGAGACCCCGCCGCCGATCTCCTCGACGCTGACGACGGCCCTTCGGGTCCCGGAGTGCTTCAGCGTGTTGCGCAAGGCCTCCCTGGCCGCGTCGTGCAGCGCCATGGCCGCCTCCTCCGCGATCCCCGGACCGCAGTCGTCCTGGATGACGACCTCGGCACGCAGTCCTTCCGCGGCCATCTCGGCGGCGAGCAGGCGGAGACGCTGGTGCAGCCCGACGGACTCGGCGGGTTCGTGCTCGAGGCTGATCCGGAGGCGCATCGCCTGGGCGCGAGCGGTGCGGCGGACCCGGTCGAGGCTGGCCGCCGGATCGAGTTCGTCGGCGGGCGCGGGGATGGCGAACGACTCCATCACCTGCAGGACGGTGTCGTGGACGTCGCGGCGATGCCGTTCCCGTTCCGCCGCCCGGCCCTGCTGCTCGCCGAACCCGAGCGCGAACCGCATCGACGCGCCGACCAGGCCCACGATCGCGAGGCAGGCCGCCAGCGCGGTCCCGAGCGTGAGGAAGAGACCGAGTGAGGTGGCCGGGTCCAGCAGGGCGTGCAGCACCACCGCGCCCCCGATGACCGCCGCTCCCGCCAGCGCGCCCCGCAGCAGCGTCCAGATCATCACCGTGCCCATCAGGTGGGTCCAGGTGATCGACGTGATCGCGACGTCCCGCGCGAGCAGGGCGGCCCCCAGGGTCAACAGCACGGCGACCCCGGCGTCGACCGCCGGCACCAGGCGCGTACCGGCGGGATCGCGGGCGGACCAGCGGAAGACCCAGATCGCTTCGGCGACGTTCGGTACCAAGTGCAGCACCGCGAACGTCCACAACACCGTCGTTCCGCCGAAGCCCGCCGCCCACAGCGCCTGCACCAGCATCACCAGCCGGAACACCACCGGGACCAGCACGAGCCGGGGCAAGGTGGTCTGCACCAGCCGCGCCGGTATCCCCGGAACCTGATGACGACCGGTCAGGACCCCTACGCCGCCCCCGAGCATCAGCACCCTCACGCCGCTCCTCCCCGGATCAGCCACCCTGAAACAGCGAACGAGCCGCATTCATTTCAGTTTACGAGCAATCAGCTTGCCCGCGTCGCGGCGAGGATGTCAACGGGCGGCGGGTTCGGACATCTCCTCTCGTTTCGCCGCCCGCGCCGCGGCGAGCGCGGACGGCACGATCAGCGCGGCGGTCAGGCCGACGAACAGGAACGACACCGAAAGCGATGTCACCTGCGCGATTCCGCCGATCAGCGGCGGACCGGCGAGGAAGCCTGTGTAGGCGATCGCGGTGACGAAGGCCAGCTCCCGCTCGCCTCCGGTGCCGTCGGCGCGTTTGCCCGACGCTCCCGCGAGGCTCAACGCGATCGGGAAGGCCGCGGCCAGCCCGGCACCCGCCAGCGCGAAGCCGACGAACCCGAACATCGGCCGGCCTGCCAACGCGGCGAGCACGAGCCCCGCCGCGGCGATCCCGGCGCCCACCGCCAGCGCGCGGGTCGCGCCGAAGCGGTTCTGAAGCCAGGCGCCCGCGAGCCTGGCCAGCGCCATGGACAGGGCGAACCCGGAGTAGGCGAAGGCCGCGGCGCCGTCGCCGACCCCGTGCGCGGACGTCATCAGCAGGGCGGACCAGTCCGAACTCGCGCCTTCCGCGATCGCCGAGAACAGCGCGATGGCGGCGAGCAGCCAGAGGACCGGACGCTTGATCGGCGGCACCCGCGGCCTCTCGACGGGTCCGACGTGAGCCGGCCGCGCGCCGGGCACCGCCACGACGACGAAGGCGAGCACGACCAACGCCGCCAGCGCGGCGACGGTGAGATGCCGTCCCGGCGACCAGTGGTGCGAAGCGGCGAATCCGGCGGCGACGGAGCCCGCCAGCGCGCCGAAACTGAACCCGGCGTGCAGGATCGGCATGATGGCCCGCCCGGACCGGCGTTCCACCTCGACGCCCGCGACGTTCATCGCGACGTCCAGCGCGCCGACGCTCGCGCCGAGGACGAACAGCGCCCCGGACAGCAGGACGACCGACGTCGAGAAGCCGATCATCGGCAACGCGGCACAGGCGATGACCGTGCTGCCCGCGACCACCGCGCGCGCACCGTGCCGCTCGATCAGCCGCCCCGAAACCGACGCCGCGATCAACATGCCGACGCTGGCCCCCAGCAGGGCCAGGCCGAAAACACCCGGCGAAGCGTTCACCCTCTCCGACAACGCCGGAGTCCGCGGCGCCCACGAGCCGAGCGCGGCCCCGTTGAGCGCGAACACGACGAAAACGGCCGTACGGTCACGCATAAACCCCAGTCTCCTTCCGATTCCTGTTACCCCAGAATGACTTAAGCGCTTCAGAAAGTCCACCGGCCCTTGCCGGGACTAGACTGCGGCGGTGACCAGCACGCGACGGCGACGGCCGACGTTGGACGATGTCGCCGACGCCGTCGGGGTGTCACGGGCGACCGTCTCCAACGCGTACAACCGGCCCGACCAGCTGTCCGCCCGGCTGCGGGAAGAGGTGCTGCGCGCGGCCAAGAAAATCGGGTACGCGGGGCCGAACCCGACGGCGCGCAGCCTGGCCACCAGCCGCACCGGCGCGATCGCCGTGCTGCTCGACACGAACCTTTCGACGGCCTTCTCGGATCCCGCGTTGTCGCTCACCCTCGACGCGCTCTCGACCGTCGTCGACCCCGAGGGCCACGCCCTCCTGCTGCTCCCCGGCGACGGCGAGAGCGGCGGCCCGCGCGCGGAACGCGTCCTGACCGCGCAAGCCGACATCGCGGTGGCGTATTCGCTGGCAGACGGCGCGCCCGCGCTGAACGCGGTCCGCGACCGGGGCATGCCGCTGGTGGTGATCGACCAGCCGCACATCCGCGGTTCGGCCAGGGTCGGCGTGGCGGACCGGGCGGGGGCGGCCGCGGCCGCCCGGCACCTGCTGGAGCTCGGGCACCGGCGGATCGGGATCTTCTCGGCGCAGTGTCTCTCGGCGCCGCGCGGTGGCGAACTGAGCGTGGCGGAGGCCGGGAACAGCCGGTTCCACGACAACCGCGAGCGGATGGCCGGCTACCTGGAGACACTGACCGAGGCCGGTGTCCCGGCGGCGGACATACCGATCTGGGAGGCGTCCGGGCTCTCGGTCGAAAGCGCCCTCCCGAGCGCGTTCGGCCTGCTCGACCGGCAGCCGCGGCCGACGGCGCTGTTGTGCATGTCGGATCTGCTGGCGCTGGCGGCGATCTCGGCGGCTCGACACCTCGGGCTGTCCGTCCCGGGTGATGTTTCCGTCGTGGGCTTCGACGACGTCCCGCCCGCCCGCTGGTCCGAACCACCGCTGACGACGGTCCGGCAGGACCTCGCCGCCAAGGGACGGGCGGCCGGCGATCTGGTGCTGGGCCTGCTGCGCGGGGAGAAGGCCCCCGCTCCCGCCGAGTTGCCCGCCGAACTGGTCGTCAGGGACTCCACCGCGCGCGTTCAAACCATGGGCGGCCGCGGCGAAACGAGAAGGAGAACCCCTGGCCACTTGCGTGACCAGGGGTTTCCCTGTGGCGGCGTGCCCCCGGCAGGACTTGAACCTGCGACCTAGAGATTAGAAGGCTCTTGCTCTATCCAGCTGAGCTACGAGGGCCGACGTCGGCGACGTTGGGTGTCGCCCAGCGTCGGCAGCTTAGCCGTCGCCAACCTGTCGATCGTTCGACACCGCCAGATCGTTTCAGGTCGGGCCCACCGTTTTTTGGAACACCCGTGAGCGCGTCACGACGCGGGGTGACGCGCTCACGGGCCGGGGCCGCTTTGGGGGAGCGGCCCCTGGGTTCGCGCAGGTCGCGAGTCGACTCCGCTGCAAGCGACCGGCGCGAACCGTCGGGGTGGTCAGTCCCAGATCTTGAGGGCGCGGATCACGAACGGGCCCTGGGGTACGTAGGTGCCGCCACCCGGATAGGTGATGAAATCTCCTTCGGTCGTGCACTCCTCGCTCTGATAAATCGTCACGTCGCGGCTCAGCCGGTTGACGAACGAATGCCCGTCGAAGCCGTCGGGCAGGGGAATGCATTCCTCGGGGTTGGAGGTGCGCAGGTCGAATTTGTGCGCAGCGCCGCCGAACGATTCTTCGCCGTACACGCAGAACTCGCCCTTCTGACAGACCGGTGCGGGCGGGCCGGTGGTGGCACTGGCGACTCCGGTGCTGGTCAGCAGGCCGAACATGGCCAGCAGGAGGACGTGCGGAAGGCGTGCGCGCAGGTTCGTCAAACGTCGTTGCATGGCTGGGTTCTCCCCCGTGAATCGGCGGCTCGATCGCCGTCGGTGAATGTGTGATTCCACGATGAACCGAGGAGAAGGCTTTGTCTGCCCGCATTTCTACTTCTGTGGATAAGTAGTTGTGCGCCGCCTGATCGGGGCGAGTTGTCCACATATCACCGGCACCGCCTTGTGCTCGCCGGAATCGGCTGCTAAAGCCCTCGGATCGCGCTTCCGACGCCACGCCGGACTAGCACGCCCCACCCGGGCACCAGATGGTTCCGCCGTCAAGATCCACCGAAGTTTCCCAGGTCAATGCCAACAACTCACCAATCCGGAAGCCACTTTGGCGTCGCGACCATCGGCGAAGCTACGCCCGCAGCCCGGCAGCGGTGTCGTTGAGCGCCACGATGATCTCGCGAGGTGTTCCCGACGTCAGCGCGATATTCCCCTCACCGGTGACATAGGTGAGGACCCGGCCTTGCCCGGTGAGGTCTATCGCCGAGATCGGTGAGCTACGAACACGGTGCCCATCGCCATCACGTCTGGCGGTGTAGAGCTGATGCGCGGCATCGCGAGGACGCCGCATCACCTCGGCGAGATAGTCCACGTCCCTGGTGTCGGCTGGTTCCGCGAGAGGGCTGACCGGAGTGGTGTCCGGGTTGTCATAGAAGGCTCGCTCCACAGCCACCGTCCTCACCGGTGCACCATCGAGTTCCGGCAGACAGTCCAACAGCGATGTGGCAGGCCACTTCGCCGCGACCGGCTGAACTGTCACGGTGTCCGCGTCGGCGAGCACCCGAACGGCGTCCGTTCCTTCGATCGCGACGAGAATCGCGCCGCGCGAGTCATCCTTGTAGTGAGACCAGCCGTAAAACTCGGTGGCGGCGGTGGCGATCACTCGCAGACTGTCGGTCCAGAGTGGATTGAGCCGGCCACGCCTGGCGAGCCCATGATCGGCCAGCCACTCCAAAGTCTTCCCGTCCAGTTCCCGCCGGAAGCCGTCCTCCATCCAGAAATGACGGCCAGTGCCGAAAATCGAGGGAGGGTCGCCCAGGTCGAGCATGGTCCATGCGGTCAGAAAAGCCAGTCGTGGCACTACCACCGCGCGGTCGATCACAGACATGAGGCCGCTCCCACACACTCTTGCCGAGACGGGAAACCTTTGTAACGCGTCAATTTCAAGCGCCGATAGTCGGCGGAGCCGGCGGCAGGCCCGTGGTCGGGTCGACGTCTTTCTTGTCTTCTTCGGTAAACAGGGCGTCTTCGGCAAGGACATACTTACGCTGGTGTTCTTTGTCTTCTTCGGGCTTCCCTCGTCCCCCTGGGGCCATACCGCCAGGGGTCGCGGTGTTGAGACGGTTGCCTGCTCGCCCGGATCCGGCAGGACCGCTGTGAACAGGGTTCTCCGTCATGCCGCGTATGCCCGTCTGCTTCCCGCCGCCGGGCAGATTGGCACTCTTTCCTGCCTCGCCCGGCGTCCGCCCAGCGCCTCCACCTGGACGTTCGACATAACCCGGTCCGCCGACCGGATACGTCGGCGGTGTCGTTCCCGCGCCTGGACCAGAGCCAGGCGGGACGCCGGGCAGCAACCCGGGGACGCCGGTGTTCGCCATATCCGGCCGCGTGAATCCGGCTGCCACCGTCTCGTCGTCATTCCCCGAACGAGGCGAAGGAGAGAATCCGCTGCCGTTGTCATGGCCACCCTGTGCCAGTTGAGAAGCCACCGGATGGGAAGCCACCGTCACGGGGGCAGGCGTGGTCGTTCCTGGCGCGGGAGCAGCTCCCGGGTGCGACTGCGGGCCACCATGACTTGCCTTGCCAGGCGCAGTTTGCGGGCTGCCCGATTGCCCGTCCGTGATCGTTATATCGCCACCGTCGAACGTACCGAGGTCGCCGTAGTCCCGCTGAAGCGCATCCCCTTGTTGCCGAGTATTGGTGGCGTAAGCCTCGTAGAGCTCGTAGTTACGCTTCGCGGCAGCGTTGTACCGGGCGATCTCATCTTCGGTGTCAGTAGCCCACGGGCTGAGCTTGTCCCAAAAACTCTCCTCCGGAGGCTTTGCGGGCAGCGGAACCATACTGTTCCGGGTGTAGTCGAAATTCGACGCGACCCCGGATACGTTGTCCGCGTTGACTGCCAGCGTCGTACTGGTCAGATCCATGACATGCCCGACCTTGGACACATGCGCGTTCGCGGCCTCCGCGGACTGCCCGGTCCAGGCGGACTCGAAAGCCTGTGACACCGCGAGCACCCGATCCGACAAGCCGCGCGTCCGCTCCGCGAGACTGTTCGCGGTCACCGCTCCGGCGTGCCACTCCTGACTCGTCCCCGCCAGCAACAGCGGCACTTCGCGCTCGATCGAGACGACCCTGCCCAGGTTGCCCGGCCCATCGAACAGGTCATGGGTCCACTCCGCGGCTTTCTGTACGGCGTGCTTGATGCCGCTTCCCACCTCGTGCACCACATGCGTGACCGCGTTTCGCGCATCATCCCAGAACGCCATGGCACTACGCCTTCTGTCTGAGGGTCGTCACCACCGCGCCGGCGGCTTTCGCCGCGACCTCACACGGATCGAGCGTACCGATCTTCGACCGGCTCAGAAAGCCGCCGACCTGGACTGAAAGGTCATCCGCGAGTCCGACACTGATTTGACAGTGATCATGTGTCGAATCATGCGCAGCAGCGGGAAATCCTTCCACCGAGAGCTCTTTCCAGATACTCGATTGCGGCTTCGTGTTCTGGTACACACTGCTCAAACCAGTGTGGGTACCCGTGTCATATATGACAGTGATTTTCGCTCCCGACTCGAGGTTGGTCCACGAGCAGAACGAACCGATCCCTGCTACCTCGTCACGCTTTCCCTGAACTACGATACCGAGCGCTGCTTCAACCTGCTTCGGCGTCAAAGCATCCACGCAAGGGTCACCCGACAACACCGTTGCCGGCAGAGGGTTTTGGACTTTCGGCGCACCCGCGAACGGCAACGACGAGACAGGCGACGACGACGTCACCGAGGACGATGCAGCACTGTCAGGCAGCACTGTCCCCGGAGTTCCCCCGCCGCCCGAGCATGCCGAAAGAACGACAGCGAAAACAGTCGCGATACCGAAAAAAGCCCAGCGACGACCTATCACGCGTACCCCTTCGACGATGCCTGCTCCAGGGCTTTCTCACTTTCGTGATCGTTCGCGTTCATCGTGCCCAATGCCTTGTCGAGCTTCGCCAACAAGCTATTGAGATAATCGATCAGGTTTTGAATCTGATCATTCGCCGCGTCGAACGCCGCCGCCGCCGTGGCCCACGGCGTGACCTGCGCCATGAACGACGTTCCCCCAACAGTCAACTTCTTGTTGTAGCCAGTACTTATGCTGTCTTGGGCAGGCGGCTTCAACCTCGTCAACACGTCAGCCTGCGACTGGATATCACCCAGTTCATCGACAATGGCCCTGATCTCGGTCTGCATTCCCAATGCCTGCTTGCGATCGAGGGTGAACCCACCCTTTCCCGCCGCCGCCCGCTCGGTGGCAGCCAGCACCCTGGCCCTGTCCGCTTCCTGGCGGACCTGCCGAGAAATATCGGTGTAACTCGCCTGTCTGTTCGGATCGGCCACGACGCCGTAGATCCCCTCTACCCCTCGTCTACGTCCTGCCTTGACCGCCGGTCTCGTCCGATGGACTGGGCCGATCGGCGGCACATATCAGCGTAGCGGATCGGTCACCCCGAGTGGAACGTCTGAGCCGAACCCGCAGGCGACAAAGAGTCCGCGACCAGAGAGCACCAACCGCAATTTCGCCGCCTTCCGCAATGAGCGAGACAACTGCGCGCGGAAGGCGTGACAACCGGAGGGATCAAGGATGGAATCCGCACCAGGACGGCACTGATAACTGTCGTACGACAGGTTCCCGTTCTTTCTCGACGACTGGATCAGTACTGCGATGAGCGGTCGAATCCGGCGCCGAACGGACGTGATTCCGTCCGCATGAACATCTGCATGTGCGAATGCATCTTGCGACTGTTCGGCACCGAACAGTTCTTGCCCGCAGCGCTACACAAGAGTGAATTCAACGCACGCGTTCGAGTGACCCCAAGACACTCATTGCTTTTTTAGAGCACGTCTCGGTATCAGTCCATGGTCGAATAGGTCGCGTCATCAAGCGATCGAGTGAAGACCATTTGCACTGATCACCCCCGGTGAAGCCGAGTGGACCGCTGGGCGCAGCGATCACGAAGCCTCCTGGTTACTGGACCGTAAGCGCTGGAGGTTCGTCCACAATGGGCATTGAGGCCCCGTTCACGCTGCTCCGGCAGCGTCGGGGTGAGCCGGGACCTCGGCATGAAAAGAAAGCGGCTCCCCACGCCCGGGGAGCCGCTTAAGAGGTTCAACCATTCCACCAAACGGCGAAGTTCCATGGAGGCATCACCGATGACCAGCGTACCGCTGGCTTCTGGCGACACGCCAGAAGAAACACCCCACGAGCAGGAAAACAACCTGCCCGCCACGCATAATCATCACCGCGAGTGTCACCCGGCCGAAGTCGGTCTCGACGAATTGCTCGACCTGACCCGCGAACCCGTCGGCATCATCACCGCCCCGGCCTGCCGTCACCCGCACCTACGGCGCGGCCCCCGTTGGCCCGACCTCGTCCACCGCACGCTGTTCGGCAGTTGGGACCACGCCAGGCGAGTCCTTCTCTACTGGTTCGCCCTCGTCACCGCGCTCGTCGCCCTGGCCATCGCCGCCACTCCGGCCATCCAGGCAGGCACGATCGGACTCGCGGGGCTGTGGTGGCTGCACCGGCGGCACACCACCGGCACCCCGCCACAAGCGGAACCCCCGGAGCCCGCACCTGCCGTTGTCCTTTAGCGAACAGCCGAGCAGGCCGTAACCATCACGGGTGCGCATGCCGCAGAAGACGACAGCGGCATGCGCACCCCGATCCCGGACCCACCACGGGGTCCGAGACCGAACCTGCCGGTTCGCGATGATGTGACAGCCGCCCCGGCTTCAGTCGCCGAGACCCCGCAACGCCACGAGCAGCTCGTCCGGCACGTCGAGCCGGGCCTCCACCTCGGCCACCTTCACGGCCACGCGCCGGTGCGTCGCCCGGCCGCGGGCGCTGAGGTGGACGAGCACCCGGCGCCTGTCCGCGACGTCGACCTCGCGGTAGGCCTGCGCGGTGGTCACCAGTTTGTCGACCACCCTGGTCAGGGTCGGCCCGGTGGTCAGCGTCCGGTCGGCGAGGTCGGCCATGGCGAGGCCGCCCTTGCCGCTCAGCGCGTCCAGCACCAGCCATTGGTCCAGGGTGAGACTCTCTTTGGCGAGCACCTGATCGACCATGGCGGCAACGGCCCTCGCGGCCCGGGTGAGCGAGCCGGTGAGCGACGGTCCCGCCGTCGCGACGCCCCGTGTGCCCATATCCCGTCCCCTTGCCAAAACCGGACACCCTCGCAATACTTCCAGGTGAAAGCACTTTGACCTTACCGGGCCACCGCACGGAGCGCCATGCCCCCACGCCTCGCCACGCGGACCCGCGACGACACCTGGCGCGTGGCCATGGTGGTCCCGTTGCAGGGGCCCGCCGGGCTGTTCGGCCCGTCCTGCGAGGCGATCACGGATCTGGCCGTCCACGAACTCAACGAATCCGGCGGCATCCTCGGCAGGCAGGTCGAGGCCGAGGTGGTCGACGGCGGCGGCAGCCCCGCGCAAGTGGCCGAAGACCTGCGTCGTCTCGTCGAGAGCGGGCAGGTCGACGCGGTGAGCGGCTGGCACATCTCGTCGATCCGGCACGCGCTCGCGCCGGTCGTGGCCGACAGGGTGCCGTACGTGTACACCTCGCTCTACGAAGGTGGCGAGCGCCGCTCGGGCATCTTCTGCACGGGCGAGACCCCGCGCTGCCAGATCGAACCGGCGCTGCGCTGGCTGCGCGACAACCTCGGCGCGCGCCGCTGGTTCGTCGTCGGCGACGACTACGTCTGGCCGCACCGGACGACGCGGGCGATCCGGCACTACGCCAAGGACCTCGGCCTGCGCATCACCGGCGAGGCGTTCGTCGGGCTCGGCGAGGGCGATATGTCCACAGTGGTCCGTTCGGTCGAACGGTCCACCAGCGACGGTGTGCTCATGTTGCTGGTCGGACAGGACGCGGTGCGGTTCAACCGGGCCTTCGCCGCGCACGGGCTCAGCGACCGGCTGATCCGGTTCAGTCCGCTGATGGAGGAGAACATGCTCCTCGCGAGCGGCGCGAACGCCACCGGCAACCTCTACGTCTCCGCCGCCTACTTCCGGTCCATGGTCACCGCCGACGCGATGGACCTGCTCGGCCGCTACGTAGACCGCAACGGTCCCGGCGCACCGGCCTTGAACAACGCCGCCGAATCCTGTTACGAGGGACTGCACACGCTGGCGGAACTCGTCCGGCGGGCGGGGACGCCGGACCTGCCCGCGCTCAACGCGGCGATCGACGGTGTCGCCTACCACGGGCCGCGTGGCACGGTCGAGTTCCGCGGGCAGCAAGCCGACCAGCACGTCCATCTCGCGGTCGCCGACGGCTACGACTTCGAAGTCCTCACCCGGCTCTGAACTCCCTTCCCTTGACTCACCACCACTCACCACATACTTTCATTTGAAAATATTCCATGTGACGCAGCGGAGGTGAGCATGGGCAACGTGGGCCTGCTCTACGTCGGCGCCGCCTTGATGATCAACGGCCTGATGTTGCTCGGCCGGATACCGCCTCGTTCGGCGGCGGTGCTGAACCTGTTCGTGGGCGCGCTGCAGTGCGTCACCCCGACCGTGCTGATCGTCCAGGCAGGCGGGAACCCGGACGCGATCCTCGCCGCGTCCGGCCTGTACCTGTTCGGTTTCACCTATCTGTACGTCGGCATCGCGAACCTCGCCGGCCTGGAACCCGAAGGCATCGGCTGGTTCTCGCTCTTCGTGGCGGGCGCCGCCGTGGTCTACGCGGGAATCGCGTTCTGGCACGACAACGATCCGGTGTTCGGCGTCATCTGGCTGTCCTGGGCGTTGTTGTGGGGATTGTTCTTCCTGGTGCTCGGCCTCGGCAAGGAACGGCTGACGCGGTTCACCGGCTGGACCGTCCTCCTGCTCAGCCAGCCGACCTGCACACTGCCCGCCTTCCTCGGCCTGACCGGCGCCTACCGCAGCGACGGCGGGACGGCGCTGCTCGCGGCCGCCGTCGCGGTCGCGCTGGTCGCGGCGGCCGGTTCCCTCGACGTCCTGAAAACCCAGTCGGAGAAAAGGAGTCTTCATGCGACACGGTGACATTTCCGCCAGCCCGGACACGGTCGGCGTCGCGGTGGTCAACTACAAGATGCCGCGGCTGCACACCAAGGCCGAAGTCCTCGACAACGCCCGCAAGATCGCCGAAATGGTGGTGGGCATGAAATCCGGGCTTCCCGGCATGGACCTCGTGGTGTTCCCCGAGTACTCGACGCAGGGCATCATGTACGACCCCAAGGAGATGTACGAGACCGCGGCCACGATTCCCGGCGAGGAGACCGAGATCTTCGCCGCCGCTTGCCGCGAAGCGCAGACCTGGGGCGTCTTCTCCATCACCGGCGAACGACACGAGGACCACCCGAACAAACCGCCGTACAACACCCTCGTGCTCATCAACGACCGCGGCGAGATCGTCCAGAAGTACCGCAAGATCCTGCCGTGGTGCCCGATCGAAGGCTGGTACCCCGGCGAGGAGACCTACGTCAGCGACGGCCCCAAGGGCCTGAAGATCTCGCTGATCATCTGCGACGACGGGAACTACCCGGAGATCTGGCGCGACTGCGCGATGAAGGGCGCCGAGCTGATCGTGCGCTGCCAGGGCTACATGTACCCGGCCAAGGAGCAGCAGGTCCTGATGGCCAAGGCGATGGCGTGGGCCAACAACTGTTACGTGGCCGTGGCGAACGCCGCCGGTTTCGACGGCGTCTATTCCTACTTCGGCCACTCCGCGATCATCGGCTTCGACGGGCGCACGCTCGGCGAGACCGGCGAAGAGGAATACGGGATCCAGTACGCCCAACTGTCGGTGTCGGCGATCCGCGACGCACGGACCTACGACCAGTCGCAGAACCACATTTTCAAGCTGCTGCACCGCGGTTACACCGGCGTGCAGGACGCCGACGAGGGCGACAAGGGTGTCGCGGACTGCCCGTTCGACTTCTACAAGCTGTGGGTCACGGACGCCAAGAAGGCGCAGGAGAAGGTCGAGTCGATCACCCGCGACACCATCACTCCTCGGCACCCATGATGAGGACGGTGAGCCGGACACCGCGTGTCGTGTGGACGAAACTCAGCACCAGCGGGACGAGCACGAGCGCGAAGTAGGTCCACAAAGGCCAGTGGTACAGATGGTGCAGGTGCCACGTCTCCTTGAGGGCGATGAAGAACGCGCCCGCGCACACGATGAACCAGCCTTTCGCCTTGTTGGCGAAGGTGGTCATGGTGCGCCGCTGGCTCGCCGAGAGCGTCTTCATGAACTCGCGCTGCGCCTTCTTCCGGCGACGGCGTTCCTTGATGACGGCCACCGGCGGCATCAGCCACCACCAGCGCGAGGTGGGGGTGCCGCCGGCGGGACGGCGTGTCTCGACCGAACGGAGGTCTTCGAACCGTTCGCTTTCCTCGCGCAGTTCCAGCGCGCCCTGGTACATGGGCCCGGCGACGAGGAGCCAGCCGCCGAGGAAGGCGGACCAGGCGACGAAGTACTCGATGTGGATCACCCCTCCCGGACCACCGACGTCCGTGATCCGCGATGATCAGCCTATCCGCCCTAGAATCGGGAGGATGGACAGGATCGACAGCGGCAGCCGGGTGATCGCCGCATCACCCGAGGCCGTCTACAACGCCCTGCTCGACCGGGAATCCCTCGAAGCCTGGCTGCCGCCCGAGGGCATGCGCGGCCGGATCGAACGCTGGGATCCGCGGCCCGGTGGCGGTTTCCGGATGATCCTCACCTACCTCGACGCGTCCGCCGCTCCAGGCAAGTCCTCGGACGCGACGGACGTCGTCGAAGTCGGGTTCGCCGAACTGGTGCCGCCGGAACGCGTGGTGCAGCTGGCCGTCTTCGAGTCCGGCGATCCGGCTTTCGCGGGCACCATGACGATGACCTGGCGGCTCACCGCCGCGGGTGACGGCACCGAAGTGACCGTCACCGCGACGGACGTGCCGTCCGGCATCGGCCAGGCGGATCACGAGACCGGGATCGCCTCCTCGCTGGCCAATCTGGCTTCCTTCGCCGAAACACGCTGACGGCCGGACGCGATGACGATCGCGGCGAGGACGGCCATCACCAGCGGCACGACCAGCGCCGCCCGGTAGCCGCCGAGCGCGGCGCCCGGCGAGCCGTCGCCGAGAGCGGCGACGTTGACGGCGGTCACCGCGGACAGCCCGAGCGCCGCGCCGAACTGGAAGGCCGTGTACAGCAGCCCTCCCGCCAGTCCTTGCTCGTCCTCGGCGATCCCGTCGGTGGCGACGATCGTCAGCGGGCCGTAAGCGAGGGCGAACCCCAGGCCCAGGATGATCATCGACGGGAACATCGCCGCGTACGTCCAGTCCAGGCCCAGTGGCAGGAAGAGCGCGTACGCCACGGCGGCGAGGACGAAGCCGCCGAAGATCAGCCGCGTGTTGCCGAACCTCGCCACCAGCCGCGGGGTCAGCGTCGGCGCCAGGATGGCGTCGATCCCGACCGCCAGCAGCGCCAGGCTCGTCTCGAGCGTCGACCAGCCCCGGAGTTCCTGCAGGTACAGCGTGACGAGGAACTGGAACCCGAAGAACGAACCCGCGAAAAGCAGCGCGCTGACGTTCGCCCGCACCAGCGGGCCCGATTTCAGGATGCCCAGCCGCACCAACGGCGCGGGCGATCGTCGTTCGATGGCCACGAACGCCACCAGCGACGCCACTCCCCCGGCGAAGGACGCGACCGTCCAGCCCCAGCCCTGCCCGGGGTGTTCCAGCCGGACCACCGCGTAGGCGATCAGCAGCATCGCCACGGTCACGGTGATGGCTCCGGCGAGGTCCAGGCGCCGCGGAGGGCGTTCCTGGTTCGCGGGTTCCTTGATGAGCCAGAGCGCGGCGGCCAGGATGACGGCGGACAGGAGCACCGGCGTGAAGAACACCCAGCGCCAGTCGATCCTGGTCAGCAGTCCACCGATGACCAGCCCGAGCGAGAAACCGCCCGCCCCGGTACCGGCGTAGAACAACAGGGCCTTGTTGCGTTCGGGTCCTTCCTCGAAGCTCGTGGTGATGATCGACAGGCCCGCCGGGGTCATGAAGGCCGCGGCGACGCCGGTGACGAACCGGGCGAGCAGCAGCATCCAGCCCTCGGTGGCGAATCCGCCGAGCCCGGAGAAGACGAGGAACACCACCAGCCAGGTGAGGAACATGCGGCGGCGGCCGTACATGTCGGCGGCGCGGCCGCCCAGCAGCATGAAGCCGCCGTAGCCGAGCACATAGGCGCTCACCACGCCGCTCAGCGTCGCCGTCGACAGGCCGAGTTCGGCCCGGATGGACGGCAGCGCCACGTTCAGCATCGCGACGTCGATGCCCTCCAGGAAGATGGCGCCGCACAGCACCAGGAGCACGCCCCAGG
Organism: Amycolatopsis sp. NPDC031561; assembly: GCF_055580625.1. NCBI lineage: Bacteria > Bacillati > Actinomycetota > Actinomycetes > Pseudonocardiales > Pseudonocardiaceae > Amycolatopsis > Amycolatopsis sp. NPDC031561. The sequence goes on from NZ_JBVILA010000029.1 coordinate 47,088, forward strand.
CCCGGCCGCTCATCCGATCGGCGGCGCGCGGGGGCGTTCGCGTTGTGGTCAAGGTCTGTTCTCCCTCGGTGGACGGGACCGACGGTTACTCATCTGCCGGTCGGTTCCCTCTTGTAACCAAGGGGATCTTCCGTCACCATCGATGACCATGGAAGAAGGCACTTTGAACTCACCTAGTCGTTGTGAACTCACCGAGGAGGACTACGAGGCCTTCCAGTGGGACACCCGGGAGGACTGCGAAGTCCGCCAGATCCTGGACCGGGTGGCGGACAAGTGGTCACTCCTGGTCATCGCGCTCCTCGACCGGAACACCCTCCGGTTCACCGAGTTGAAGTACAAGATCGACGGCATCAGCCAGCGCATGCTCACCACCACGCTGCGTCATCTGGAACGCGACGGGCTCGTGAACCGGACCGTCTATCCGGTCGTGCCGCCCCGGGTCGAGTACGCGCTGACCCCGATGGGCATCACGCTGCACAAGACCATCCAGTCGCTGGTCAGCTGGACCGAAGACCACCAGAGCGAGATCGCCGTCGCGCGCGCCCAGTACGACAAACGCGTCAACGCCTAGGGAGCCGCATGGCCAGACTGTCCGGAGGGGATCCGTCACTGTTGCGGCGGCTCAACGCCATCGCCGTCCTGCGAGCGCTGTACGCGGCCGAGGAACTCACCCTCGCGGAACTGGTCAAGGCGAGCGAGGTCTCCCGGCCGACGGTCGAGGAAATCGCCGCGGACCTCGGCGGACAAGGCCTGGTCGAGGAGGTTCCCCTCTCCCCTGACGCGCCGCGTCCGGTGGGCAGGCCCGCCAAGCGGTATCGCTTCCGCCCCGAGGCGGGACACGTCGCCGGCCTCGAAGTCGGCCCGCACCAGGCGTTGTGCCTGGTCGCCGACCTGCGAGGCGAGGTCGTCGGCAGGGCGAAGGCCGACCTCACCCCGGAACTGGACGCGCCCGGCAGGCTCGCGGCCGCACACCAGGTGCTCGGCGCCGCCGTCGCTGGTCACGCGAACCTGCGGGTGCTCGGCGTCGGCACCGCGGGTGTGGTGTCCGGCGGCAAGGTCGTCCGCGGCGATCGCCTTCCCGGTTGGACCGGCCTCGACCTGCCCGCGGAGTTCGGCGGCGGCTGCCCGGTGCTGGCCGGGAACGACACCAAGCTCGCGACGCTGGCCGAGCACTGGCGCGGTGCCGCGCACGGCGTCGACGACGTCGTCTACGTGCGAGCGGGGCGCACCGTCTCGCTGGGCCTTCTGCTCGGCGGCAAGCTGCACGACGGCCACAACGGCGCCGCTGGTGAGATCCGCGCACTGGAGCGGACCGGCGGGTTCCTCGAACTCGTCGCCGCGACCGTGCTCACCGTCGACCCGCAACTGGTGGTGATCGGCGGCGGGCTCGCGCTGACAGCGCCGCTGCGCACCGAACTGGCCCGGCTGTGCCTGTTCCCGGTGCGTGTCGAGACGTCGATGCTCGGCGAAGACTCGGTGGCGCTCGGTGCGCTCCGGCTGGCGCTTGGCCGGGTGGAACGCGAACTGTTCAGCGTCGCTGATGTCGCCTGAGCAGGCTGATCACCACGATCAGCACGGCCACCGCGCCGCTGGTGAACAGCTGCGCCCGCGCGTCGGCGTCGGTCCACATGAGCACGAGGACGCCCGCCATCGCGATCAGGGCGACCCAGCTGAGCCACGGGAAACCCCACATCCGCACCGGCAGGTCGGCGGCCGTGCCGTCGGCTTCCGCCCGCTTCCTCAGCCGCAGCTGGGAGATGGCGACGAAGATCCAGACCAGCAGGATGTTCGCCCCGATGGCGTTCAGCAGGAACGGCAGCACGTGTTCGGGGGCGAGGAAGTTCAGCAGCACGGCCACGAAACCGAAGGCCACCGACGACAGCACCGCCGTCCGGGGAACGCCCGCGCTGGACAGCTTCAGCATCGCGCGCGGCGCTTCACCGCGATCGGCGAGGGAGAACACCATCCGCGAGGCACCGTAAAGGTTCGCGTTCAGCGCGGAGAGCAGTGAAGTCAGCACGACGAAGCTCATCAGCAGCGCCGCCGACGGCACCCCGATCTGCTCCAGGATGGTCACGAACGGGCTGGCGTTGGCCGAAGCGGACTCCCACGGCAGCAACAGCACCATCAACGCCACGGAGCCGATGTAGAACAGCAGCAGCCGCACGATGACCGTGCGCGTGGTGCGGCGGATCGACCCCGCGGGATCGTCGGACTCCGCCGCGGCGATGGTGACCAGTTCCATGCCGCCGAAGGAGAACGCGACCGCGAGCAGGCCGGTCAGCACGCCCTGGAGGCCGTTGGGCAGGAAGCCGCCGTGCCCGGTGAGGTTGCTCAGGCCGACCGGCGACGTCCCCGGCAGGATCCCGAACACCGCCAGCGTGCCGAGCACGAGGAAGCCGACCACGGCGGTCACCTTGATGGCGCCGAACCAGAACTCGAACTCACCGAACGACCGCACGGCGAACAGGTTCACCACGGTCAGCACCGCCATGAACAGCAGCACCCACGTCCACTGTGGAATCGCGGGCAGCAGCCCGTTCGCGATCCCCGCCGCCGCGGTGGCCTCGGCGGCCACGACGACCACCAGCAGCGACCAGTACAGCCAGCCGACGGTGAACCCCGCCCAGCGCCCGAGCGCCTTCTCGGCGTACACCGAGAACGAACCGCTGCTCGGCTCGGCGGCCGCCATCTCGCCCAGCATGCGCATGACGAGCACCATGAGCAGGCCGGCGACGACGTAGGACAGCAGGATGCCGGGACCCCCGGTCTTGATCCCGGCGCCGGTGCCGACGAACAGCCCCGCCCCGATCGCCCCGCTGATCGCCAGCATGGTGACGTGCCGCCGCCGGAAACCGGTACCGAGCGATCGGGTCTCGATCGCGGTCGCGGGTTCGGCGGGACCTGGTGCGGGCATGGCTGATCCATTCGTTCGCGGCGGCAGATCGGGGCTCAACGGCGGGACAACTCTTCCAGCCGCTCGTGGAGCCTGTCGACGTGGTCTTCGCTTTCGGGTTTCATCAGCACGCTACGCAGGATCCGCGCGCCGTCCGCATCCGCGTCGACCCCGGTGTGACGCAGGCCGAATTGCGGCTCGCTCACCCGCAGCGTGCTCAGGAACACCGGATCCTTGGCCGCGGCCATGCCGACGCGCATGATCCGCTCGCTCGCCTCGTCGATCTTCGACAGGGAAAGCGGTTCCGTGCGGGGGAAGTACGCGACGATGTCGAGTTCCGGTGGCTGGTACAGGTCGAAGTGCTCGGAGTCCTCCAGCAGTTTCGCCCACCGCAACGCCGCGCGGCGCCCGGCCGCGAGCACCCGGCCGAGGCCGTCGGGGGTGGGCGGCAGCAGCCGGAAGGTGAGCCACAACGCGGCGGCGGCCGCGCCCGCCCGGGAGCATTCGAGACTGATCTCGCCGAGGTGCAGGTCTTCCGAGGTGAAGTAGGTGTAGGGCGAATCGTGCAGGTAGAACCGGCCGGCCGCGGGGTCCTTGAACAGCACCGCGCCGCAGCCGTAGGGCTGGAGGCCGTGTTTGTGCGGGTCGATGACGATCGAGTCGGCCTCGGCGATGGCGAGCCACGGCGCTTCGGGCAGCCCTTCCGGACCGTCCAAACCGGACAGAAGCCGGAAGAACCCGCCGTAGGCCGCGTCCACGTGCACCCGGATGCCGTAGCGTTCGCGCAGCGCCACCACCTCGTGGACCGGTTCCACCGTGCCGAGCGCGGTCGTGCCCGCGGTGACCACCACGGTGCCGATCTTCCCGGTGCGCAGCAGCTCTTCGAGGGCGTCGAGATCCATCGCGCCACGGGCGTCGACGGGCACGGTGTGCCCCTCGACGCCGAGGACGCCGCACATCCGGCCGTGTGTGTAGTGCGCCTCGGCGCTGTAGGCGATCCCCTTGCCCGGATGCGTTTCGCGCGCGACGAACAGCGCTTCGAGGTTCGCCACGGTGCCGCTGGTGGTCAGATGCCCCAGGTGCTCCTGATAGCCGAACATCGTGGCCAGCTGACGGACGACCTCGCGTTCCATCTCGGCCGTCGCCGGGCCGCCGTCGAGCGCGTGGTTGTTCGGGTTGACCAGCATCGCGGTCAGATAGCCGACCACCGCGGCCGGATGCGGCGGTTTGAGCATCTGGCCGGCGTAGGACGGATGGAAGAACGGGTAGTTGTCCTTCAGCCGCTCGGTGAACTCCTCGAAGGCGGTCTCGAACCGGCTGTCGGAGATCTCCAGTGACGGATGCGGCCGCACGGGGGTGAACGTCTCCGCCCACGCCTCGTGCGACGTCAACGCCTGACCCAGCCAGTACCGGAAGTCCATCAAGGGCGCCCTTCGATCGTTCGGCTCCAAAAAACGTAGGAGTCATCGGAGGTGTGGCGCAACCGTCTTCGGTAGGGCTCAGCTCCCCCGGGTCGCCACCGCCTGGCGCCGTTCCTCGCCCTTGTCCTCCAGCTGCTTGACGATCTCCCGCAGCGATACCGCCAACTCGGTGCACTCGGCCGGGCTGAGCCGATCGGTGACGAACGCTTCCTCCTGGTTGAACTCCGGGAAGAGCTCCCGCATCAGCCGTTCGCCCTCGGCCGTCAGCGCGAGCAGCACCAGACGTCCGTCGACCGGATGTTTGCGGCGGGTGACCAGGCCGTGCGCCTCCAGGGTCTTCATCACCCCGGTCAGCGTGCCCTTGGTGATCCCGGACTCCGCGGCGACGTGCCGGGTCTCCTTCTCACCGAAGATCCACACCACCCAGAGCACCACGAACGCGGTCCAGGTGAGCCCCGCGGTGCGCAGGACCGAGTTCTCGAAGTGCAGCCGCACCGCCGTGGCGGCGCGGTGGAGGTTGGCCATCGCCTCCATCCGCTCCCACAACAGCGGAATTCCGCCCAGCTTCGCCCGTACGGCGTTTTCGGTTTCGGCAAGCGTGTGATATCCGGTCAACAGCCACATCCTCACCGGCACCGAGGGCGCCAGTACGGTGGGCGCGCACCCCCGCGCGCCCGATCCGCCGATGGTATGCGGAACGGGCAGGAGTCCACAGTGGTCTTTCGGAGCGCCTGTCTTGTTTCGGACAATTTCGCCTCATCGGGCGGGAACGGCGGCACGGTGCTCCGCGATGTCGCCGAACAGGTCGCCCATCTCCTCGACGCGCTCGATCACCTGATCGGCGGTGAAGAGCAGGTCGGCGGCCTTGCGGCAGGCCTCGACCTCCTCCCAGGTCACCGGGGTGGACACGGTCGGGATGGCGCGGCCGCGCAGGGAGTAGGGCGCGATGGTCGTCTTGGCGGTGTTGTTCTGGCTCCAGTCGATGAACACGCGGCCGGGACGGATCGCCTTCGTCATGCGGGCGACCACGGTTTCCGGTGACCGGCGCGCGAGCTCCTCCGCGACCGCCTTGGCGTACTCGGAAGTCCGTTCGTCGGACCGCGTGCGCACCGGGCAGTACAGCTGCATTCCCTTGTTGCCACTGGTCTTCGCGTAGACGGTCAGCCCGTCCTCGGTGAGCAGTTCGCTGAGCGTCTCGGCGACCCGGCAGCAGTCGACGACGTCCGCGGGCGGGCCGGGGTCGAGGTCGAACACCAGCAGATCGGGCGATTTCCGCGCGCCACGCGGTCCGACGGTCCACTGTGGAACGTGCAGCTCCAGCGCGGCGAGGTTGGCCGCCCACATCAGCGTCGGGAGATCGCCGACCACCGGGTAGTCGAGCGTCTCCTCACCGCCGCGGCGGCCCCGGTTGGTGAGCCGCGCGGTGCGCACCCAGTCGGGCGCGTGCCGGGAAACGTTCTTCTCGTAGAACGGTTCGCCGTCGACACCGTCCGGGAAACGGCGGAACGTGGCTGCGCGGTCTCGCAGATGAGGGAGCAGCGCGGGGGCGATACGGCGGTAGTAGTCGAGTACCTCGCGTTTGGTGAAACCGTGCGCCGGGTAGAGCACCTTGTCCAAATTGGACAGCCCGAGCCGCCGTCCCTCGACCTCGACCGTTATCCGCTCTTCAGGCACCCTTCGACGATAGATCACGGGCCGGGTTTTCGGGGTACCGTGAGGCATGAGTACCGTGCCGGACGCGATCGCCCCGATGCTGGCGACCGACGGCGACCTGCCCACCGGCGGGTGGGGGTACGAATACAAATGGGACGGCTACCGCTGTTGCCTGCGCGTCGCCCCCGACGGCGAGACGCGGCTGACCAGCCGTCGCGGCCTCGACATCACGGCAACGTACCCCGACGTGACCGGCGAAGCCCTCGATGGCCGCGAAGCCGTCCTCGACGGCGAGATCGTCGTCCTCGACGACCAAGGACGGCCGAGCTTCCCGCTGCTGCAAACGCGGCATCTGCGCACGCCGGACGCGTCGCTGCTGGAGCGCAGCCCGGTGCACTTTTTCGCCTTCGACGTGCTGGTTCTCGACGGCACCGTCCTGCTCGACGAGCCTTACGCCGCCCGCCGCGAACTACTGACGTCTTTGGGTGGCGGTGGCCGCATAGTCATCCCACCGGGTTACACCGACGACGACATCTCGCCTGACCAACTGCTCGAGGTCGTCCGGCAGCACGGGCTCGAAGGGCTGATCGCGAAGAAGCTCGACAGCCGGTACTACCCCGGCAAGCGGACCAGGCAGTGGATCAAGCGCGCGCTGTGGCACAGCCAAGAGGTCGTGATCGGCGGCTGGCGCCCCGGCGAGGGACGGCGCTCGGGGACGCTCGGCGCGCTGCTGCTGGGCGCGCACGACGAGTCCGGCGGACTGCGGTACGTCGGCGATGTCGGGACCGGGTTCAGCGACAAGGTCCTCGAAGACCTGCATGCCCGGCTCACCCCGCTGGAGCGGAAGACACCGCCCTTCACCTCGGAGGTCCCGCGCGATCGGGCCCGGCGGGTGCACTGGGTGTCGCCGGAGCTCGTCGGGGAGGTCGTCCACCGGAACTGGACCCCGGACGGGCGGCTGCGGCACACGACCTGGCGGGGACTGCGGGCGGACAAGACTCCCGAGGACGTCAAGGTGCCTTCATCGCCTTGAGCGCACTCGGTCAACGGCGCACCCGGAAGCACAGGTGCAGCACCCGGTCGCCCTGAATCACCACGTCGGGATCCTCCACCAGGTGCTGCGCGCCGACCGACCCGAAGAACCGCTTGCCGGACCCGAACACCACGGGGACGACGTCCATGCGCACCTCGTCGACCAGACCCGCGGCGAGCACCTGGCCCCCGACGTCGCCGGCGGCGACCTCGACGATGCGGTCACCCGCCAGCTCCTGCGCCTTGGCGACGGCCGCCTCGATGCCGTCGACGAAGTGAAACGGCGCCTCGGGGTCCCAGCCCTCGGGCGCGGGCCGGTGCGTCACGACCACCACGTGGTCGATCCCGCCCGGGGGCTTCCCGTCCCAGCCGTCCGTGAGGTCGAAGACGTGGCGGCCGGCGATCGTCACGCCGATCTGGTCCCAGTACGCCCGGGTGTGGTCGTAGGACGTCTGCGACACCTTGAGCACCCCGCTCTCGTCCAACGGGACGTCACCGCTGGACAACCAGTCGAACAACGGTCCGGGCTGGTCGTTCTCGTCCGCGACGAAGCCGTCCACCGACACCGAGCCGTAAATGACCACCTTGCCCACGGGCACTCCTCTGTTCGGGGTCCCCGAAGCTAACGTGTCGTGAGCCGGCGCGCTTGTAAGAAATCAAACGGCGGGCAGCGGCCAGCCGTCCAGCACGTGGCCGGGATGTTCGCGCAGGAACCGCCGCCGGACTTCGACGTACCGGGTCGGCGTGAGCCCGGTGAACTCCCGGAACTCGTGGCCGAAGTGGGCCTGGTCGAAGTAGCCCGCCCCACTGGCGAGGCCGCCCCAATCGACCGGTCCGGCGGGGTCGATCGCGAGCACCGTGGCGGTGAGGCGGTAGGTGCGGGCCAGCCGCTTCGGCGTGATGCCGACGAGCTGTTTGAACCGCCGTGCCAGATGAGTGCTGCTGACCCCGGCCGCCACACTCAGGTCGCCGATCACCGCAGCCCCGCCCGTCGCCGCGAGGACGCCGCTCGTGTGGCGGACCAGTCCCAGGCCGGTGGCTTCGCCCAGCCGTCGCATCAGCTCCTCCTCGAGCAGCGTCAGCATCTCGTGCGGTCCGTCCGCGGCGGCCAGCCGGTCTCGCAGCCCGGCGATGGCGGGACTGCCCCAAACCTGCTCCAGCGTCACCGGCCGATCGCACAGCTCGCTCGCGGGCATCGGCAGGAACGGCGCCAGCCCCCACGGCTTGACGTGCACGCCGACGGAACGGGTCGGGAGTGGGTAGCCGAACTCCAGCGCACGGGTGCGCATGGTGACCACGCAGCCGTCGGCGTACTCGGCCATCTCGATGTCGGCGCCGGCGCGGATACGGAACGGCGCCCCGAGATTGACGATGAGCAACGCCGACGGCGAGGGCGGCAGCGTCAGCCGGGCGTACGGCGGCGAACCCTCCAGGTAGTAGAGGTCGTCGATCAGCCCGTCCAGTGGCGGTCTCGGCACTCTGGACACGTACTCCACGCCCACAGCATCGCACGCCGGGATCTTCCTTCGCCGGGCTGACGCGGTGTCTCCACGGGTGTCAGCGGCGTGGCGGTCCGGTGTCAGACCGGTCGGAGATCGTTGCCTCACCAGCAAGAGAGCACCACCACCGAGGGAGTTTCCACCATGTCTGTTTTCACCACTCCGGAACCGATCACCGCCACGCTGACCACCGCGGGTGCCCGGGTGCGCCTCGTCGCGAGCGAGCGTGCGGACACGGTGGTGCGCGTCGAGCCGATCGACGCCGCGAGCAAGTCGGACGTGAAGGTCGCCGAGAAGACCAAGGTCGGCTTCATCGACGGGGAGCTGTCGATCGAGACCAAGAAGGCGGGCGGCAAGGAAGGTTCGGTCGCGATCACGATCGAACTGCCCGCCGGATCGCGGCTGGCACTGAACACCGCGTGGTCGGACATCCGCGCCGAAGGGTTGTTCGGCGACTGCGTGCTTGAGGTGGGGTCGGGCCGCATCCAGGTGGAGCGCGTCGCGACGGTCCGGGGGAACCTGGCGGCGGGCGAGGTCGAGATCGGGCACGTCGCCGGGACCGTGGACATCGAAGGCGGTACCGCCGGAATGCGGATCGGCGAGGTCGCGGGCACCGTCAGGTACGTCGGCGCGAGCGGGAAGGTCTGGATCGGGCACGCCCGGTCCGACGTCGACCTCTCCGGCGCGAGCGGGAGCTTCGACATCGACCGCGCTGACGGCGCCGTTTCCGCGAAGGCGGCCAACTGCCCGATCAGGGTCGGACGCCTGTCTCGCGGCCAGGCCGAGCTGGTGAACGCGTCCGGGGGCATCGACGTCGGCATCGACGGGGACACCGCGTCGGTGGACGCCAAAAGCACGAAGGGCTCGGTGCGCAGCGCCTTCGCGACCGACGGCGGCGAGGGCGGGGTCAAGGTCTACGCCCGCACACGGCTCGACGACATCGTCATCCACCGCGCGGCCGCCTGAGTTCCGGCCGCGGTGGCGCCCTCGGGTGCCACCGCGGCCTAGATCCTTTGAAACAGAACACTTTCTCGCCGCTTGCGACGTACTGCGCGGCAAGTGCTCGACGGTGCGCTCGAAGGGTTCAGGAGACGCTTCGACGGCCGGGCGCCGAGGGAAGGTCTTCCGCATGGGGCACGGAAGGTTGTTCCGAAACAAGGGTCGTTTTCACCGCACGGAAATCGCAATTAGTCGACTAATTGCGAGACTCCTGGTTGGAGTGTCACATAAACGTGTGGTGGCGTGTCGATACCGCTGTGCTGCATGCCCGCAAACAGGAACTGGAAGTCCTTAAGCGTCGATTGGATGCGGAGCAGAACGCGATCCTCGCGGAAATCAATATCCGCGGGGTTCGGGGGTGTTCTGGTCATGCGACGTTGGCGGCAATGATTTTCGAGGACTTCCACGTCACGGGCAAGGAAGCCGATGCTCGTGCTGATCGGGTGCCGCCTCTCGCACCCCTGACGGCTGACGCTGCTGCGGAGGGCGCGATCGGCGGCTCGCAGATCGACGCGATCATCCGCACACTCGCCCGCATCCCGTCCACTGTCCCGGAAGAAGACGTTCGAGGCGGGGAGAAGATCCTTGTGGATCTGGCCCGGCACGCCGGGCCTCGCACGATCGCCCAAGCCGGACGAAGACTCCTGGACAAGCTCGATCCCGACGGAAAGCACCCCGCGACGAGAACCCCAAAGACACCCGGCCAGAGCTGCGGTTCGTCAAACACCGCAACGGCACCCTCGGCCTGAAAGGCACGCTCGATCTGGAGACCTACGCACGGTTGAAATCCGACCTCGACCCGATGGCCAAACCCCACAAGGCCATCGACGGAGTCCGCGACTCCCGCACCCAGGACGAACGCTACGGGGACGCCTTCACCGACTACGTCCGGTTGAAGACCACCAGCCGAAACCTTCCCAGCCAGGCAGGCGAGGCCACCCACATTTTGGTCACCATGTCGTATGAAGACTTGATCAGCGACTTGGGTGAAGCACACCTGGACCTGGTCGGACCGATCAGCGCCACCGACGCCCGCATCCTCGCCTGTGATGCCCGCGTCCGGCCCGGAGTCCTCGGCACCGCAGGCGAACCCCTCGACAACGGCCGCTCCAAACGCACCGTGTCACTCGCCCAGAAGTACGCACTCACCATCCGCAATGGCGGCTGTGCCTTCCCCGGTTGTGACATGCCGGTGCCCCGTTGCACGGCTCACCATATTGTTTTCTGGCGGCACCACGGCGAGACGAAGATCGGTTGATCCATCACAGCCAATGGAAAGTCGCCATCGCACAGGACGGCCTGCCGGAATTCACCGCACCCGCCTACCTCGACCCCGCCGGCCAACCGAGGCGCAACACCATGCACCTCAGGACATAGACCGAACGCACGGTATTCGTTGAGGGATACAGCGAAGGTGTCGTGCACGGGGGCGGGCCTGGTGACTGTGTGGATTTTGGGACGTCAGATGTCCCGAAATCCACACAGTCCCGCCTCACCCTGCCCGATCGCTCCGGCGCCACTCACGACTCGCGTGAGCAGAAGCGGTCCAGCGCCTCCAGCTTCCAGGCCCGTTTCACGTCGCTCGACCGGTGCCCCGAACCGTCGTCGATCAGCAGCTCCGCTCCGGGCCAGGCTCGGGCGAGTTCCCAGGCCGTGTCCACCGGGCAGCTCAGGTCCCGGCGCCCGTGGATCAGCACGCCGGGGATCTCCCGCAACAGACCGGCGTCGCGGATCAGCGCGCCGGGTTCCAGCCAGGCCGCATGGGAGTAGTAGTGCGTGACGAGGCGAGCGAACGCGAGCTCCCATTCGCCGATCGGACCATTGTGGACGGTCGCGCCGGGTTCCAGGGACAGCACGGTGTCCTCCCAGATACACCATGAACGGGCGGCCTCGGTCCGTACGGCCGGATCGGGATCTTCCATGAGCCGCGCGTAGGCGGCGACCAGATCTCCGGAGAGATCGCCGCGGAAGCGGGCCCATTCTTCGGGGAAGAACCGGCCGACGCCGCGATACAACCAGTCGATCTCGGTGGGCCGTGTCGTGCTGATGGCGCTGACGACGATCTCCGTGACCCGCTCCGGAAACCGTTCGGCGTAGGCGAGCGCGAGCGTCGTGCCCCACGAGCCGCCGGTGACGAGCCAGCGTTCGACGCCCAGGTGTTCCCGTAACCGTTCCATGTCGGCGACGAGATGGTCCGTCGTGTTGTACCGCAGGTCGGTCGCCGGGTCGCTCGCGTGCGGGGTGCTGCGGCCGCAGCCGCGCTGGTCGAACAGCACCGCGCGGTAGCGGGCCGGGTCGAACATCCGCCGCATCCCCGGCGTGCACCCCTGTCCGGGTCCGCCGTGGAGCACGACCGCCGGCTTCCCGGCCGGGTTCCCGCAGGTCTCCCAGTAGACGGCGTGGCCGTCACCTACATCGAGCAGTCCTTTGTCATAGGGCTCGACGGGTGGATACAACTCGATCATGAAATCAGCCTAGACCGTCCGTGAGGCACGAATCACCTTCGCCGCAACGAAGTTCAGCACACCGGCCCTTTCCTCGCCGCGCCGGAAGGGGGAGATTCATTGGTGTCGGCGAAAATCACCAGAGACGGAGCGTCATGGCGGTTGACGGCACGAACTTCACCCTTGGCGTGGAAGAAGAATTCGTCCTGCTCGACCCGCTGGACGGTTCGGTCGCGTTGCGCGCGCCGGATCTTCTCGAGCACCTCGCCCCCGAGCCGGACGTCACCGGTGAGCTGATGCGGTTCCAGATCGAGACCGCGACCGGGATCTGCCGGAGCCTCGACGAGGTGCGCTCCGAACTGAGCCGGCTGCGGCAGATCGTCGCGAAGGCGGCGGAGGCCGACGGCTGCCTGATGGTGGCGGCGGGGATCCCGCCCTGTGGCCTGCGGGAAGACGCGATCACGCCCGAACCCCGCTACCGGCGGATGGCCGAGGCGTTCCCCGAGCTGATCGACGACGCGGGGACGTGCGCCTGCCACGTGCACGTCGGCTTGCCGTCGCGGGATCTCGGCGCGCGGGTCCTCGCCGGACTGCGGCCGTGGCTCGGCCCGTTGCTGGCGCTCAGTGTCAACTCCCCGGTCGAGAACGGCACCGATTCGGGCTGGTCGAGCAGGCGCTTCCCGCTCTGGGACCGGTGGCCGACGGCGAGACCGCCCGATGAATGGCCCGGTGCGGCCGCATACGACCAGAGCATCGGGGAGGCCCTGAGGCGCGGCGCCGCGCTCGATCTGGCGGGCGTGTACTTCTACGCCCGGCTTTCCCCCAGTTACCCCACGGTCGAGGTGCGGATCGCCGACGTCTGCCTGGCCGTCGACGACGCCGTGCTCCTCGCGGCGCTGGTGCGGGGGCTGGTCGTGACCTGCGCCGGGACGACCGAGGTTCCGCGAGCCCGCAGCGCCCGCATCGGCTCGGCGCTGACGGCCGCCGCGCGCCGGGGCCTCGACGGGCCGGGCATCGACGTCTTCACCGGCAGGGAGGCCGATCAGCGCGACCTTCTCGGCGAGCTCGTCGACTTCGTCCGGCCGGCGCTCAGGGACGCCGGTGACCTCGACGACGTCGAACGGGGGTTGAACTCGCTGTTCGAGCACGGGACCGGTGCGGCCCGGCAACGCCGCTTGCTCGCGGAGGCGGCGTCCCCGGGCGAGTTCGCCGCGGATCTCGCCCTCGCCACGATGAGCGTCCCGACCCGGTGAACCGGGCGGGCGTCACAGCCAGCCGGACTCCCGCGCGATCCGCACCGCGTCGACCCGGTTGCGGGCGCTGAGCTTCGACACGATCGTCGTCAGGTAGTTCCGCACGGTCCCGGCGGACAGGAACAGCTCGGACGCGATCTCGGTCGGCTCGGAGCCGACCGACGCCATCCGGAGCACCTCGATCTCCCGCGCGGTGAGCGGGCACTCCTCGCTGTCCCACGCGGCGAGCGCCAGATCGCCGTCGACGACGCGCCGTCCGGCGGCGACCCCGCGGACCGCGTTGGCCAGCCTGTCGGCGGGCGCGTCCTTGCGCAGGAAGCCGTTGACCTTCGCGGCCAGCGCCCGCCGGAGGGTGCCGGGGCTGCCGAGCGAGGTGAGGATCAGCGTGCGCACCCCGGGCAGTTGTTCGTGCAGTTCGGCGGCCGCGGTGAGCCCGTCCTTGCCAGGCAGGTCGATGTCGATGAGCGCGATGTCGGGGCGCGAGGACTTGGCGAGCGGGAGGATCTCGTCACCGCTGGCGCATTCGGCGACGACCTCGATGTCGGCTTCCAGTCCGAGCAGCGCGACCAGGGCCCCACGGACAATGTGCATGTCCTCCGCGACCAGGACCTTGATCATCGACCCCATCTGCCTTTCGCCTGCGTCTCGCCCCACGAGCCGACAATACTATCCTCACACACCCGTCCCGCGAAATGGAAACCGACCCTTGACCGCCGCGGGGGGACGCGGTCAAGGGCCGGTTCTGTGTTGCCGCGGGAATAGGTTCTTCGGACCGCGCCAACACGGCCGGGGTGGTTCCGGCGTGAATGCGCTACCAGGAATTTTGCGGCCATCGGCCGTGGAGATCCAGTGTCGGCACCATCGGCGACATGTGGTTTTCGCATGCCCGGCCGTGCTCCCGGCTGTCCGCGGTCACCGTGAAATTTTCACGTCGCCGCACACATGAATCCATATCCGGCGGTGAATCAAGCACTTCAGGAGAAGTGGCGGCGAACACTACTGTCGAAACAGCAAAGCACGCCAGAATTTCCCGAGCGAAAGGACGGTACAATGGATGAGACTGTCCGGCGAGCCGTGGAGCGAGCCATTGGGGCCATGAACGAGAAACTGGGCGAAGAGCTCACTATCGACGACATCGCCCGCGCCGCCACGTTCAGCAAATTCCATTTCACCAGGGTGTTCCAGCAGGCCACCGGCGTCTCGCCCGGCCGGTTCCTGTCCGCGCTGCGGCTCGACGAAGCCAAACGCCTGCTGCTGGCGACCTCGATCACGGTCGCCGACATCAGCCACCGAGTGGGCTACAACAGCGTCGGCACCTTCAGCACGCGGTTCAGCAGCCGCGTCGGCCTCTCCCCCTCCGCGTACCGCCAGCAGCGCGGTTTCCAGCACCGGCTGGCAGGCGCCCCCCTTCCCGGCGCGAAGCAGGCGACCGTCCGCGGTTTCGTTTCGGCGCCGCCGGAGATCTCGCCCGGCCTCGTCTTCGCCGGCCTCTTCCCGACGCGCATCCCCGAGGGCGCGCCCGTGTGCTACACGGTCATCGACGTCCCCGGCCCCTACCAGCTGACCGATGTCCCGGAAGGCACCTGGCACCTCATCGCGCACTGCGTGACCGGGCCGCTCACCCGCCGGGGCACCGGGTACACCGGCTATCACGGCCCGATCACCGTCGAACCGGGCGTCACCGCGCGGCTGGCCGACCTGCGGGTGCGGCCCAAGCGCCTGTTCGACCCGCCGGTCCTGCTCGCGCTGCCCGATCTGCGATACCGGCCCGAACCGTTCAAGCACGCGGCCTGACCCGGTCGCCGAAAGGGGCCTTCGAGACGCGATCCGTCTCGAAGGCCCCTTTCTCGCTGTCTACGCGGACAGGCGGCCCGCCGACGGGGCGAAACCCTCGCGGATGTTCCGCCGCCAGAGTTCGTAAGCGGGCGTCCCGTCCGAGGCGTTCTCGACGACCTCGGTCGAGTCGGCCAGGTCGACGGCCTCCTCGATGCTCAGCCCGGCGAGTGCCCGCGCGGCGCGGCGCGTGTGCGGCGGGACGAACGAGGAGAACGTCCTCGCCTTCACCGCGAACACGACACCGAGGCCGAGATGGTCCTGGTGCTCCCCCGCCGCCTCGCGCAGCCTGATCAGCCCCGGCTGATCGCAGCCACCCGCGAAGGTCGCCGCCAGCCCGACCCCGCTCCACAGGTCCGGCCGGCGTTCGGCCGGGAATCGGTCGACCGCCGCGGCGACCTTCACCGGGTCGGCGCCGTTGATGAACCACAGTGCCCGCCCGATGCCCTGGTCGCAGGCGCGCGGGAAGTACGCGGGCGCGCCTGCCCAGGGGTACGGCTTGGGGACGAACTGCTCGTCGACCCACTTGCGCGTGTCGAAGTAGGCGCGGTCGAAGGCGTAGCCGTCGACGGCCAGCCAGCTCATCGTCGGGTGGAACGGGACGCCGTCGAGATCCGGCAGCACCTTGTTCCACAGCGGCCGGGGCAGCCGGGCCATCGCGAAACCGATGCCGATGTAGGTCAAGAAGACATGCGGGAGACCGGGGCCGCTCATCAGCTCGGCCGTACGGTCCTTCCGCCCGCCGGGCATGACGTCGAGGATGGTGAACGCCATCGCCGCGCCCTCGTAGGCGAACCCTCGCATCTCCGGCTCGACCATGTCCAGCCGCCGCTCGGCCTCCCACAGCGCCGGAGCTTCGATCCCCCACTCGAACCCGCACACCACCGCCTGCGGGATCGACTCCAGCCGGGCGGTCGCCGGAGTCGGCGGGATCCCGAAGCCTCGTCCCTCGAAGCCGACCGAAGCCAGCGAGGGCGCGAACAAGACCTTGCGTAGGGCACCCAGCAATGAGCTCATCATACGTCCTTTGTGGATAGTGTCGGCTTCGCGCGCGAACTCGGCTCTTGCCGAGGAGACCACGCCCCGATCGCCGCCCGCTCGACGGCCGGTCGAGGGGTTCGCACGACGTGACGGCCGATACCGCCGAACAGTCCAGCCGACGTCATTGACAATGGCGAATTCACCCGTTCGCCGAGCGAATTCACCGGTTTGGAACGTACTCAGCGGGTAATGCAAGGCACTTTTGACGGCATTTTGCCGCCTATTATCCTGACACTCGGTAATCGATCGGTAGCATTTTCAGCATCTGCGAACCTTCGGCATCGTCGCAGCTCATCAGGGTCCTGATCGCTCCGGGAGGCGGCCGGAAAACGGTGGAACTCAGATCGTGCGATTTAGATTCACTCTTCCGGGCTTGCTATGTACACTGAGAGTTATCACCTTTGGGGGATAGAGGAGGTCGGAGTGATCCGAGTCCTGTTGGCCGAGGATATGCACATGGTCCGCGGCGCCTTGGTCGCACTGCTGAACCTCGAACAGGACATCGAGGTCGTCGCGGAGGTCTGCTCCGGCGACAAGATCCTCCCGGCGGCCGAGGAGTACCTCCCGGACGTCGCGATCATCGACATCGACCTGCCCGCCAAGGACGGCCTCGCCGCCGCTTCCGAGCTCTACCACCAACTGCCGAGCGTCCGCACGCTGATCCTCACCTCGCTCGGCCGCCCGGGTACCGTGCGCCGCGCGCTCGACGCGAAGGTCAACGGCTTCCTGCTCAAGGACGCGCCCGCCGACAAACTCGCCAACGCCGTCCGCTCGGTCGCCATCGGCCGCCGTGTCATCGACAGCGAACTCGCGTTGTCGGCCTGGGAAACGGAAGATTGCCCGCTGACGCCGCGCGAGGTCGAGATCCTCCGGCTGGCCGCGAACGGGCGCACGGTCGCCGACATCGCGGCGGAACTGTTCCTGTCACCGGGAACCGTACGGAACTATCTCGCCACGGTGGTCACGAAACTCAACGCCCGCAACCGGGTCGACGCCATCCGGATCGCCACCGATTCCGACTGGCTCTGACCCGCTCGCGCGTCTTCTGTTCTGCCATAACCGGTTCCGCGCTCCAGGTCGTGACGATCGCATGTGGGGCAACGAAGAAATCTAGGTCCGCTGGGTGTCTCCGGCACTGTTCCGTGGGTTCCGCCTCTGTCACTGTCGCAGAGGGGGAGTCCGCCGAAGAGGCAGGGGATGCACGCGATGACCATCGAACCGGGAGACACGACCGCCGGGCACCGGGTGCCGGACGCGGTGCGCGCGCGACTCCTCGGCCCGGTCGAACTGCACGCCGGCGGGGTCGATCGGGCACCCACCACACCGAAGCTCCTGCAACTGCTGGCGATGCTGCTCATCCGTCCCGGCAAGACGGTCCGCGTCGACTCGCTGGTCCACGAGCTCTGGAACGACGCGCCCCCGCGCAGCGTCCGCCGGACCCTGCACACCTATGTCCACCACCTCCGCCGTCACCTCGACCCCGACGGTGACCGCGGGGAAGGTCTGCTGGTCACCAGCGCGCCCGGCTACCGGCTGGAGATCGATCCGGCCGTG
Source organism: Amycolatopsis sp. NPDC031561 (assembly GCF_055580625.1). Taxonomy (NCBI): domain Bacteria; kingdom Bacillati; phylum Actinomycetota; class Actinomycetes; order Pseudonocardiales; family Pseudonocardiaceae; genus Amycolatopsis; species Amycolatopsis sp. NPDC031561. The sequence goes on from NZ_JBVILA010000029.1 coordinate 64,713, forward strand.
GTCGACGTGTCGGAGTTCGCCCGGCTGCACCGCCTCGGCCGCGACCTGCTGACCGGAGGCGACCACGCGGCGGCCGCCCGCGCGTTCCGTACCGCGCTGGACCTGTGGTCCGGTCCCCCGCTGGCCAACATCCACTGTGGACCGACTCTGGCGGCCTACACCGTCTATCTGCTGGAGCACCGCCGCAACGCCCGTGACCTGTGGATCGAAGCCGAGATCCTCGCCGGTCAGCACCGGGAGATGCTCGGCGTGCTGCGGTCGCTGACCACCGCGGACCCGCTCGACGAGACCCTCCACGGCCAGTTGATCCGCGCGCTGGGGCTGAGCGGCCGCCGCAGCGACGCGCTGGCGGCCTACCAGCGGCTGCGGACGCGGCTCGACGAGGAACTGGGGGTGGAACCCTGCGCCGAACTGCGAGAGCTGCACCGCGAACTGCTCTCCGAGAGACACCCGATCCGCTGATCGCCGTTCCGGCGAACGAGAACCACCCCGTCACCAGAGATCCAGGAAGTTGAGGAGTCAAGCATGACCGCTCGCACCTACGGCCAGTTCTGCGGCCTCGCCCGCGCGCTCGAGATCATCGGGGAACGCTGGTCCATGCTCGTGATCCGCGACCTCGTGCTCGGCCCGAAGCGCTACGACGAGCTTCAGCAGGGCCTGCCGAAGATCCCGACGAGCATCCTTTCGACCCGGCTCAACGAACTCGAACGGCACGGCGTCGTCCAGCGCCGGGTGCTCTCGCAGCTCGACGCCGGGGTGGTCTACGAGCTGACCGAGTACGGCAACGACCTCGACCAGATCCTGCTGCAGCTGGGCCTGTGGGGCGCCCGTTCGCTCACCGACCCGGCGGCGGACGACCTGTTCACCCTGGACGCGGCCATCCTGTCGCTGTACACGACGTTCCAGCCGGACGCGGCCCGCGGCGTCCAGTGCTCGTTCGAGCTGCATTACGGCGACCAGATGATCGTCCACGCGGTGGTCGAGGACGGCGCGATGACGGCGGGCGAGGGCCCGCATCCGGATCCGGACATCGTCATCGAGCCGCGCGGCCCGGTCATGCTCAAGCTGCTGAACGGCGAGCTGGCCGCGGCGAACGCGCTCACCTGCGGCGCGGTGGCCGTCAAGGGCGATCCGGCGCGGCTGGAGCTGTTCACGCGGCTGTTCCACATCCCCTCGGCCCCCTCGAAGGCCGAAGGGCTCGTCACGCACTGAAGACGGCCTCGCGATTCGGCATCTGCTTGCGATCCTCTAGCAGGAGCAGGTGCCGAATCGCGTCATTCGAAGCGGGTGGTGTCGCCGGCGCCACGCCGGACGATCTCCGGCTCCCCCGACGAGAAGTCGATGACCGTGGTGGGCTCGACCCCGCACTCGCCGGAGTCGATCACCGCGTCCACCACGTGCTCGAGCCGCTCCTTGATGTCCCAGCCCTGGGTCATCGGCTCCTCCTGGTCCGGCAGCAGCAGCGTGCTCGACAGCAGCGGTTCGCCGAGCTCGCCCAGCAGTGCCTGTGTGACCACGTGGTCCGGGATGCGCACGCCGACCGTCTTCTTCTTGGCGTGCAGCAGACGGCGCGGAACCTCCTTCGTGGCCGGGAGGATGAACGTGTAACTGCCCGGAGTGGACGCTTTGACCGCGCGGAAGACCGCGTTGTCCACGTGCACGAACTGGCCCAGTTGGGCGAAATCCTGGCAGACCAGGGTGAAATGGTGGCGGTCGTCCAGCTTGCGGATGCTCCGGATGCGGTCGATGCCCTGTTTGTTCCCCAGCTGGCAGCCGAGGGCGAAGCAGGAGTCCGTCGGATACGCGATGAGACCGTCTTCGCGCAGGATGTCGACGACCTGTCCGATCGCGCGCCGTTGCGGATTTTCCGGATGTACGTCGAAATACCTGGCCATGCGCAGAGCTTAGGGCCACCGGTGCCGCCGCGCCGCGAGAGCCCGTCCCGGCGTGGTGCGAACGACCGACACCCGCGAGGGTGAGTGGCGGGGTTTTCCTGTCTCCGGGCGGGAAAACGTCACCTGCCGGACAGGTATCCCTTATCCTCGACGACCAATGCGGGTAACACGCATGGGATAGGATCCGAATATACCGCAATGGAGGGTGGTGCGACGCCCGGACCCAACCGTCGCGAGGGCGAAGCACAACCGAAAGAGTCGTCTTCTGTTACCACTGGGGTGCCTGTGCCGGACCAGCTCGCGGTGACCGCCGAACCAGCGGGGCTCGACCGGCGGCCCCGGCGAGCGCTGTTCCTCGCCGGACTGATCATCACGGTCGTCTTCGTCAACTCGTGCCTCTTCGGTCTCCTCGCGGTCCTGCTCCAGCCTGGCGTGGACTTCTGGCAGGGCGTGCTGGCGGTGCTGTACGTCGGGCCCGTACTGGCGATCCAGCTGCTGTACTTCTCCCGTCCGGCGGTCCGCCTGGACACCCGCCTGGCCAAGGGCGTGCTGGTCGTCCAGGCCTGCCTCGCCTACCTGCCGACCCTGCACTTCGACGCCGCGCTGACCTCGCTGACCACCCTCGCGGCGGGTAGCGCGCTGCTGCTTTTCCGGCCGCGGACGGGCTGGACGGTGTTCACCGTCTTCATGGCGGCCACGACGTGGATCCTGTGGGCCTACGACGACACCTGGCTCGGAGCGCTGTTCGACAGCATCACCGCGATCTTCTACGCGCTGGTCGTGTACTTGCTGACGTGGCTCGCGCGGCTGGTGACCGAACTGCACCAGGCCAGGACCGAACTGGCTCGGCGTGCCGTGGCCGAGCAGCGGCTGGCCTTCGCGAGGGACCTGCACGACCTGCTCGGGCTCAGCCTTTCCGCGATCGCGCTCAAGGGCGAACTGGTGCACCGGCTGCTGCGCAAGTCGCTGGACCGGGCACGCGAAGAACTCGCCGAGATCACCGGGATCGCCCAGCGGACGCTGTCCGACGTGCGATCGGTGGCCAGGGGCTACCGGGAGCTGTCGCTCGACAAGGAATCACGGACCGCGGTCTCGCTGCTCTCGGCGTCGAACGTCGCGGTGCGGGTCGATCTCGAGCAGGTCGAGCTGCCGGTGAAGCTGCGCACCCTGCTGGCGAAGGTGCTGCGGGAGGGTGTGACGAACGTGCTCCGCTACACCGGCGTCGAGCACTGCTCGATCACCGTGCGCGAGAACGAAGGCCGGGTCGCGCTGGAGATCGTCCACGACGGAACGGCGCACGAGGACGTCCCGGAGGAAACGGCCGAGAGCCTGCGTGAGGTCACCGCGGAGGTCTCCAGGCACGGCGGCACGCTGAGCGCGGGCCCCGAAGCGGCGGGCAAGTGGCGGCTGCACGCCGAACTCCCGGTACCCGACCAGGTCGAACCCGCCGACACGGCGCTGGATCAGGGGCCGGGCCACTGGTCCGTGATCGACGCCAGGAACGTCCAATGGACGCTGACGGTGGTCTTCATCCTCTTCGGCCTCTCCGCGATGACCCGGGCCTTCATGCTGACCGACGACGGCTGGTACATCGCGCTCATCGCCGGCTACCTCACCGCGCTGATCACGCTGCAACTGTCCTATTTCGCCCGCCCGAACGTCCGGCTGCGCTCGCGGCAGAGTCTCGCGCTGCTGTTCGTCCAGGCCTGCCTGATCTTCCTGCCGCTGATCCCGCTCGGGCACGCCTGGGTGAGCCTGCCCAGCCTGTTCGCCGGCACCGCCTTGCTGGTGCTGCCGCCGCTGGCGGGGTGGACGGCGTTCGCCGCGACCGCCGTCGGCGTGGTGCTGATCCGGATCGGGTACGGCACCGACTTCATCGGCGGCTTCTACAGCTTCGCGTCCATCCTGAACACCGGGCTGATGGTGTTCGGCCTCATCTGGCTGCTCCGGCTGGTGACCGAACTCGGCGAGACCAGGAAACGCCTCGCCGAGGTCGCGGTCGCGGAGGAGCGGCTGCGGTTCGCCCGCGACCTGCACGACCTGCTCGGCATGAGCCTGTCCGCGATCGCGCTGAAGAGCGAGCTGACCAGCCGGATCATGGACATCGACACGAACAGGGCCTCCGACGAACTGCTGGAGATCCTCGGTCTGACCCGGCAGGCGCTGGCCGACGTCCGGTCGGTCGCGAGCGGCTACCGGGAACTGTCGCTGGATCAGGAGTCCCGGTCGGCGCAGGCGGTACTGGTGGCCGCCGACGTCCAGGTGCGGCTGGAGATCGAGCACGAGGGCGTGCCGGCGACGGTGCGCACGGTGCTGGCCGTGGTGCTGCGCGAGGGCGTGACGAATGTGTTGCGGCACAGCAAGGTCGAACGCTGTGAGATCGCCGTGCGGCGGATCGGCGACGGTGTCGCGCTGGACATCGTCAACGACGGCGTCCAGAACGGGCGGCCGCCGAGGGCGGACGAACCGGTGCGGGTCGAGGCCCCGGGCAGTGGCATCACGAACATGTCCGACCGCGTCGCCGGGCTCGGCGGCGAACTGACCGCCGGTGTCGAACCCGACGGGCGGTTCCGGCTGCGCGCCGTGGTCCCGGTTTAGATCCAGCCCGCTTCTTTGGCGATGCGGATCGCGTCGACCCGGTTGCGCGCGTTGAGCTTCGAAACGATGGTGGTCAGGTAGTTCCGGACGGTTCCGGTGGAGAGAAAGGCCTTCGCCGCGACCTCCAGGGTGTCGCGGCCTTCCGCGGTCAGCCGCAGGACGTCGATCTGGCGCGGGGTCAGCGGGCAGTCCGCGGTGTCCCAGGCGGCGAGCGCCAGATCGCCGTCGACCATCCGCCGTCCGGCCGCCACGCCGCGGACGGCGTTGGCGAGTTTCTCCGCCGGGGCGTCCTTCAGCATGAAGCCGTTCACTTTGGCCGCCAAGGCCCGGCGGAGCGTGCCCGGTCTGCCGAGGCTGGTCAAGATGAGCGTCCTGACCTCGGGAAGCTGCTCGTGCAGTTCGGTCGCCGCGGTGAGTCCGTCCTTGCCGGGGAGATCGATGTCGATGATGGCGACCTGGGCGCGAGAAGTCCGCGCGGCGGGGAGGATCTCATCGCCGGACGCCACTTCCGACACCACTTCGATGTCCGGCTCCAATCGCAGCAGCGCCACGAGCGCACCTCTGACGATGTGCATGTCTTCGGCCACCAGAACCCTGATCACCATCGCACCGCCCCCCACGCACCGCCCCCGTGCCCACAAGATAAACACGCCCGGGCAGAACGCGTTCCACCGTTCGAGTGGTGAGTCCGGCGGGGCCACCGCGGTGGCCCGCCGACAAAAGCGTTATGAGGCCACAAATCCTGTAGCCGGTCGGTGACTTTCCGCCGTCACCGCCGGGAATCCGGCACGCGAACCGGCCGCCTCTCGCGTCCGGATGCGAGAGGCGGCCGTCAAGAATGCACTCAACTCGCCTCGGCCATGGGCGGAGCCGTACAACAGGCGCCGGTGAAACAGTCGAAAACCTGACCACCCGGCCGGTTGGTCCAGTTGTCGAACCGGTCGATCACCAGGTCGACCTGATCCCCGGCGGCGCCGGTGTCGATTCCCTTGACGGCGAAGAGCGAACGGACGTTGTCGAGCACAGCGTTCTGCATCGCATGTCTCCCAGGCGTTTCAGTGGTTTCCTTCGATGAGGAAATCCTGCTGCCAGGGGTGGGTGCGCAACCAGTGCCAGGCATCATCGCACGGATGTGCTTTTCGCCTACGCCGGAAGGTTCTCCTCGACTGCTCCACTCCGGCGAGCGCGGCTACCGGATGGAGCAAGCGAGGTGGTTCCGGGCGCGGAGCGCGACAGTCCGGTCACCATCGGAGACAGTGTCCGGAGTGGACGGCCGTCGCGTCAGGACTCGAGCAGCCGCGCCAGACCGGCGTAGCCGCCCTCCTTGAGCCGCACGCCCGAGGTCTTCGCGTAACCGGCGTCCGCCCGGATCCCGAGTCCCTCGACCATCCGGTTCATGAAGTTGAACAGGGCGCACACGAGCACGGCGTCGTGCAGCGCCGCCTCGTCCCAGCCCGCCGCGAAGACGGCCGCGGCGTCCTCCTCGGTCACCCGGGACGGCGTCCGCGTCAGCTTGCCCACGTAGGCCAGCACGGGCTTCATCCGGTCGTCCACGGGTGAGGAGTCCAGATCGGCCAGCGCGGCCGCCAGAAGCCCCTCCGGCACGCCGAAAGCCTCCGCGGTGATGGTGTGGACGCCGTGGCAGTACTGGCAATCGTTGACGCCGGAGACGTAGGCCGCGATCAGTTCCCGCTCACCGGGGCCGAACGCCGACGGCGCCCGCATGACGAGTTCGTGGAAGTCCAGCAGCTTCGACGCCGGGGCGGGGAACTTCTGGAAGACCTGCAGCAAGGTGGCGTCAGTCGGCAAAGACCCGAGATAGGACATCGTGCGTGCCACTCCCCTTTTCCGGCGTCCGCCCGTGTTCGGCGAACTCGTCGATGTCTTCGCGGCGCAGCCAGCACGCCGCGAGGCAGGCCACCGACGCCGGTCCGAGCCCGGTCACAGTGGCGGTGACCCGCTTGGTGGTGTGTTCCCATTCTTTCCGCAGGGAACCGGCCGCCGTCATCTCCTGACCGGCTTCGATCAGCGGGCGGACCGCGCGCCAGCGGGCGATACCGGCTTCGATCAGCGCGTCGGTGTCCAGGTCGAGCGCGTCGTGCCGGGCCTGGTCCACGGCGAGGGCGACCAGCGCGGGCTCGTCGGCGATCCGCGCGAGCCCGACACCGGCGAGCAGCCGTCCGGCGTCGAGTCCCATCAGGATCACCCCCGCTTCGGTCGCCGGGGCGTCGTCGATCGAGGGCAGGGTGAACCGTGAGTCGTAGGGCTCAGACACGGGCGGCGTCCTTCACGGCTGTCCGCAGCGGGGCGTCCCGGCGCAGGTTCTCGGCGACGGCGGCCGCGACCCGCGCGGTGGCGACACGGTGGCCGTCGATGTTGCGGGCGGCCGGGCCCAGCGCCATCCCCGCGGCCGCGCCGACGGCGAAGACCCGGGGCGCGCCGGCGTAGGCGAAGGTGCGCTCGTCCAGTCGAGGCCAGCCGCCCTGGTCGAGCACGGCGTCGTCCGGCATCAGGCCGTCGCCGATCGAGGGTGTCGTGCCGAGCGCCAGGACGACGTGGTCCACGGAGACGCGCGAACCGTCTTCGAGGTGGAGGCCGACCCCCGGCGTCACCTTCGTGATCGCCTTGCCGCGATGCACGATCAGGCGCCCTTCGGCTTCGGCCGCCTCGAGCATCGGCCGGAACTCGAACATGATCGACGCGCGCCGGAACCGGCCCATCAGTTCGAGCCTGTCCGACCAGCTCACGCCGTCGAAGCGGGCACGGCCCTCGGGACGGAAGAACGACGAGTTGACGTCGGCGCATTGGTAGCGCTCGCCCGCTTCGCGGACCACCCAGTGCACCTCGCGGCCCTGGGCGAGCCCGTTGGAGATCAGATGGGCGGCGGTGAGGCCCGCGCCGACGACGGCGAGCCGTTTTCCACCGGCGGGAACGGGTTCGTCCCAGTAGCTCACGTCTCGCGGCGGATAGCCCCCGCCCCACCAGGCGTCCGGGGCGGACCGGCGTTCCTCGCCGAGGCACAGCACCGCGTGGCGCGCGGTGACGGAGAACCGGTCGGCGCGCACGGTGACCGCGTCCGACGTCGGCAGCACCTCACGGACCGAACCGCGCCAGGTCCGTTCGGTGACGTGATGGCTCGCGGCCAGATGACGGCAGTATGCCTCGAAGACGTCGACGGGGACGACAGAGCGGTGCCCCGCCTGCGCCATGCGGATCTCGCGGCGCTCCACCGGGGTCAGCACCGACCAGTGCAGCCGGGCGAAGTCCAGCAGTTCGCAGTCGCGGTACCCCTCGACGCCGGGGTGGTGTTCGTACGGCGAACGCAGCACGCGCTGGCCGAGGAGGTCGACGCGGTCGAAGAACCGCCCGCAGGGGCGGCCGTCGCGATCGACGATGACGAGGTCCCGGACACCGTGATGCCACAACGCGGAGGCGACCGCGAGCCCGGCGGGGCCGGCACCGACGATGACCACGTCGGCGCCGGACGGCGGTTCGGGGGCGGCGGCCGAGCGGGTGGCGGGCAGGACCGGCCACTCCCGCCCGCGCGGCGATTCGAGCAGCTGGGGTGCGGGAACGAAGGTGATCACCGGCGTGCTCAGCCGATCACGGTCACCGGGACGATCAGCTCGATCACGGGGCGCTGCCGCATCCCGTTGCTGATCAGCTCGTCCAACGTCTGCCGGGACTTCTCGGCGGTGTCGGTCGCGATCGGGCTGTACCGGGAGTACGAGTAGGTCGGCTTCCGCCCGCCCGCGTCCAGCGAGTACACCTTCAGCACGGCCTCGCCGGGCCGGACTTCACCGTCGTAGAAGGTGAGGCGGCGCAGGTCCGGCGTCATGAAGGACTTCGAGAACTGACGGGAGAGCACGAGGGTCTCGGCGTCGTCGACGAAGGTCGAATCCTCGTCGGTGACGACCTGCATCGCGACCCAGGTCTTGTCGGTCAGGTTGGTCTCGGACTTGATCACCTGCCAGCGGCCCGGCTCCGGCAGGTTGACACTGACCGAAACGTCGTGGTCGGTGGTGTCGATCGCACCGGAGATCATCAGCACCCGGCGCCGGACGTCGGCCACCCCGGCCATCTGAATGTCACGCGCGCGTACCCGCGTGGAAACGTCCAATCCCGGAAATTCGGGTGATGACATCTTTCCCGCCTCCAGACCTTGATAACCGCAATTCGCCCGCCAGAAATTCTTAATCCGCAAACACCCGAAGAATTTCATGCCCAAGTGGACGATGTCAAGATGAGGAAAGCATGATCCACTGGTGCGAAAGGCCGCCATCGCCGGTCTCGGCACTGGTCCGTTCGGCGGTATGAAGTCTGGACTTCGGACCCTCGCCCACGCGCTTGCCAGGTCAGGAGCTGTCGGAGTCCTCGGCCCAGGCCGCGGCGGGCGTACCCTGCTCCAGTGCGCCGATATAAACGATCTCGAACGAGGAATCGGTACGCCGGAGCCCTATTTTGATGACCAGGTCGTGTTTCACCAAAATAATGAACTGATGCGGATCCCGGCCATCTCCGAAAATGTCGTAGATGAGAAAAGCGGATCCGTCGGCTACCGCGAAGAGGGCTTCGTAGATAACATTGCGATCGGCCTGCGGTGCGTTCACCGCCCATTCCTCGAGCACCTGCAAACCCGACGTGAGCTGGAGGCGCATAGCCATCCGAAGGCCTCCTCGAGGTCTTGCCGGGTCGCGGACGATCTTCATTCTCCCGCGCGGGTTACCCGGTGGTCTTCTCTGTCCGTGCTGTCCACGCTGGTCGCGGCTCATGTTCTTCAGTTGTAACCGAGGATGATGTGCTCGGCCGCGAAATCGTTTTCGACGGCCCGTCTCTGCTCCGGAACGAACACCGTGTCCTCGTTCTCGACGCTCCCGCGCGGGTCGGAATCATCGGTCGCGACCCAAATTCGCACCTGTGCCGTCATGACGTTCCTCCTGGGCCGGGATGAAGAGCTCACTTGACAAACCCAGGATGGACCCCTTCGGTCGGAAGCCGATCGTGGTGCGCTCGAAGGTGACTGGAGCTCCCGATGAGCAAATAACGAGTCGCCGGTGAGGGGGTACCGGTAGTGCTCTTGTGGTACCCGGAAAACCAAGGAGCGCGCCATGACCGAACGCCTCGACCCGTACGAGATCTACGCCGACGACGAGCTGGACGTCGACCTGCTTGGCCTGTCGTGGTCCGAGCCGGCCGTCCCGGAGCAGTGGGACCGGCCATGAGCGCCGCGGATCGTCAGCGGACCTGCGCGGCCTGCGGGGGCCCGTTCGCGCCGGACGAGCGGACGGGACTGGAGACCGTGATCGACGGCGAGGTCCTCTACGTCGCCGTGCACACGCGCCACAGCACCTATCCCCCGCGGCGGGACACCGAGGTGCACCGGTCCACGGACGCTACGGCCGCTGCCGCGTGAACGCTCACAAGCCGACGGGGAATCGCGTCGGTACAGGTGGTCGTGAGTGGCGATGAGGGCTAAGGCAAAGGCGGCGTGTTCGTGAGCGGGGCCGGTTGACGGGATGGAGGCGTCCTTCGCCGCGTCCGACGCCGAGCGGCCGTGTCGCGAAAGCCACTTTCGGGACGTCTGATGTCCCGAAAGTGGCTTTCGGGACGCCCCGGGCAAAGGTGTCGTTGTGGCTGAACCCAAGGTGAGCGAGGGCGTGACTCGCGTGATCCGTCTCTGATGACTCTCGTCGGCAGTCCGGGTTCGCGCAACGGAAGGCTCCCTTCACCGCATCGGACTCGGCGAAAGGAGCCTTCACTCCAACACTGACCTGCCCACGAACACTCACGGGCCCAAGCCGACAGGGAACCGCGGGGTTCAGCGCAGGATCGACGTGCGCCAGGTCGACGGGGTCCGGGGCGACCAGGCCGACCGCGTAGGAGCGGCGGGTGGGGGCGCCGCCGACGCGAGCGCGGTGAAGACGGCGACGAGCGCCGCCAGTTCGGCGTCTTCCGGATCCCCCCGCAGGACCCGGAAGACCGGCGCACTGTCCTTTTCGGACGGTGACATGGTTCCCCCGTTCAGATCGGGTGGTTGCCGTGCTTGCGCTGGGGCGCCGCCTTCCGCTTGTCCTGCAGCATGGCCAGCGCCCTGGCGACGGCGGAGCGGGTGTCGGCCGGGTCGATGATGTCGTCGACGAGTCCCCGTTCGGCGGCGTACTGCGGGTTCATGAACTCCTCGGTGTACTCGGCGACCAGGTGGGCGCGCAACGCGTCCGGGTCGGGAGCGGCGGCGAGATCCTTGCGGAACAGCACGTTGACCGCGCCCTCGGCGCCCATCACGGCGATCTGGTTGGTCGGCCAAGCCAGCGACAGGTCGGTCCCGATGGACCGCGAGTCCATCACGATGTACGCGCCGCCGTAGGCCTTGCGCAGGATGACCTGGATCCGCGGCACGGTCGCCTCACAGTAGGCGTGCAGCAACTGCGCCCCGTGCCGGATGATCCCGGAGTGCTCCTGTTCGACCCCCGGCAGGAAGCCGGGAACGTCCACGAGCGTCACCAGCGGGATGCTGAACGCGTCGCAGAACCGCACGAACCGCGCCGCCTTCTGCGAGGCCGGGCCGTCGAGGACGCCGGCGAACACCACCGGCTGGTTGCCGACCAGGCCGACCACGCGCCCGTCGATCCGCGCGAGCGCGCACAGCACGTTCTGCGCCCACCGCTCGTGCAGCTCGAAGAACTCGCCGTCGTCGGTGAGTTCGGCGAACACGTCCCGCATGTCGTAGGGCTTGTTCGGCTCCACGGGGACGAGTTCGGCGAACCGGGGCCGCCGGTCCTTGCCCGCGTCCCGCGACGGCTCGCCGGGCGCGGGTTCCAGGTAGTTCGACGGCAGCAGCGACACCAGGTAGCGGACGTCGGCGAGACAGCTCTCCTCGTCGTCGTGCACCACCGTCGCCACCCCGGACGACGCGCCGTGCACGTCCGCGCCACCGAGTTCGTCGTGGCTGACGCGTTCCCCGGTCACGGTCTCGACGACGTCCGGCCCGGTCAGGTACATGCGGGCGGTATCGCGCACCATGAAGACGAAGTCCGCCAGCGCGGGCGAATACGCCGCCCCGCCGGCGCACGGTCCCAGCACCACACTGATCTGTGGGATTACGCCGGACGCTTCGACCTGGCGGCGGAAGATGCCGCCGTAGCCGTTGAGCGCCATGACGCCTTCCTGGATCCGCGCTCCGCCGCTGTCGTTGAGCCCGATCAGCGGTGAGCCGGTGGCGATCGCCAGATCCATCACCTTGTGGATCTTCGCCGCGTGCGCCTCGCCGAGCGAACCGCCGAAGACGGTGAAGTCCTGCGCGTAGACGAACACGCGCCTGCCGTCGATGGTGCCCGAACCCGCGATGACGCCGTCGGTGTACGGCCGGTTCTCCGCCAGCCCGAGCCCGCTCGCCTGATGCCGCCGGTACAGCTCGACCTCGGTGAAGGAATCGGGATCCAGCAACAGATCCAGCCGCTCGCGCGCGGTGTGCTTGCCGAGCGAGTGCTGCCGCCGGACGCCGTCGAGCCGTCCGTCGACGATGTGCTCGCGCAGTTCGTCGCGCTGGGTGCGCAGCAACGGCATCGTCGGTTCCGGGGGGTGCACCGGTTCGGCGCCGCGGGCGAGCGGGATCACCTGCCCGTCTTTCCCCCTCGGGATCCGCGGGCGCCGCAGCCGGTCTTCCGGCAGCGGCACCACCTCGGAGTCCTCCGTGCGCTGAGCGCCCGGATCACCTTGCAGGGTCACGCCGCCTCCTTCATGCGGGCTTCGCGCTCGAGCTCGTCGAGTTCGATCTCGCGCGCGATGTCGCGCCAGCACACCCCCCGTCCGAGCCGAGGCATCGTGGTCACCACCGGCGGACGGGGCGCCGGTGCGGGCGTCCCGTCCGGCCGGACGGTGGCGGATTCGTTGATGGTCATGACGATTCCTTTCTCTCAGGCGGATGCACGGACCCTGCCGTCGATCTGGTGGTAGCCGCCGCCGTAGAAGACCAGCGAGTCCTGGCCGGTGCCGCGGCTCGAGGCGACCACCTTGCCGAGGAAGATCGAGTGGTCACCGCCTTCGTAGACCTCGGCGAGCTCGCATTCCAGCCACGCCAGCGCGCCGTTGAGCAGCGGGGCGCCGGTCTGCGGACCCGCCGTCCAGTCCACCGAGTCGAATTGCGCGAGCCCGGCGGGCCGTCGCCAATCCGCGAAGTACTTCGCCAGGTCCTTCTGGTCCGACGCCAGCACCGTGACCGCGTACGAGCCCGCGGTCACGATCGCCTCGTGCATCCGGGCCGCGCGGGAAACGCAGCACAGCACCATCGGCGGTTCGAGGGACACCGAGGTGACCGCGTTGGCGGTCATCCCGTGGGCCCGTTCGCCGCCGGCGGTCAGCACGGTGACCCCGGTGGCGAACTGGCCCATCACCTCCCGCAGTCCGGCCTGCGCGGACAACCGGCGTCGTGTCGCGGGCGTCGGCAGGCGTTTCAGCACCGGCCGCGCGGGTTCCTGAGATCCCACCGCAGGGTCCACAGCGCCCACGTCACTCCCCCTTGCCGTTGACCGTGTACGGGGCCAGCGCCTCACGCAGCTGCTCCGGGACCCGGCTGGGCACCGTCGCCGTGTTGGGCCCGCGCATGCACGCGATCCGCTGGCGTCCCCGCGCGACCAGCCGTTCCCCCTCGTCGGTGAGGTGGACGTAGTCGAAGGTGAACTGGATCTGGGTCTGGGTCAGCTCTTCCAGCCGCAGCCGGATGGACAGCTCGTCGAACGCGGTGATCTCCGCGTAGAACTCGCAATCCACCTTGAGCGTGAACAGCTTGAGGTCGTGGCGGACCTCTTCGAGTACCGCGGGGGCCTTGTCCTTCAGGAACATCTCGCGGCACCGGCCCTGCCAGCGCACGTAGTTCACGTAGTAGACGTTGCCCACCAGATTGGTCTCTTCGAACCCGACCGTATGGAGGATCTCGTAGTAGTCGGCCATGTCAGTTTTCCTCTCCCTGGAGCACCGCGAAGACGACGGGATCGGTCCGGTCGTTGACGGTCGTCACCCAGGTGGCGATGCGGGCACTGCCGTGGGAAAGCACCGCCCAGCCGTCCGGGTCGACCCGGTGCACGGTGAGCGCCTGTGTCATGTCCCCGGTCTTGCGCACGCATTCCAGCGCGCTCCAGACCCGGGTGTGCGCGACCGAAAGCGGCTCGCGGGCGTCCGCGGCGAGCAGTTCGCCCACCGCGAGCAGATCCTCGCCGAGCAGACCGGCCCAGTCCTCGGGCGTCCGTTCGATCGCCGTCTCGACGTCGCACGCGATCTGGCCGGAGCCCGCGATCGCCAGGGTGAGGTCGGCGCTGTGCGACGCGCTCACCTCGACCCCGTCGGCCTCCGGTTTCCCGTCCGGGCGGTAGCGGATCTCGAGCGGGGCGTCGACGGCGCGGCCGGCGGCCAAGGCCGTCTGCGCCCGCCGTTCGGGCGTGGTCTCCACGGAAACGCCCACCGGATCCGGTTCGACGACGATCGCGCGGGACGAGCCGAGCAGCCGTTCGACGGAACGCTCCAAATAGGACCCGAGCATCGACGGGACCCAAGGCCCTTCACCGTCACGCTTGCGCACCGCGCGCAGCTTCAGCCCTTCCCACCGCTCGACGAGCGTCCCGTCCGGGTTGCGGACGTCGAGGTCGTAGACGTAGCTGTCGCCGTCCTGCGAACGCTCGCGGGCGTCGAGGAGCACGTACTCCGGGTCCTGCTCGCCGGGCTCGGCCAGGTACAGCCGCTCGATCCCTTGCGGCAGCAGGGTCGCGTCCGGAACACAGCACTGGATGGCGTGCATCATCGCGTCGCGGGTGCCCGGGTCGGCCAGGAGCTGTTCCTGCGGGAGGAACGGCGCGAACCAGTCGACCTCGGCGCCGGTCGCGATCTCCGCGACCGCGTGCCGCGCGCTGGCCCGCCGGTATCCGGTGACGCGCTGGAATCGCTTGCCCTGGAAGAGAACCGTGCCGTACAGCTCGGTCGTCGGGTCGACCGGGACCGGCGGCAGCGCGACGTCGCGGAGCACCGTCTCGCCGAGCGGATCCGGCCGGGAGAACCGCAGCCTGGCGCGGAAGTGGTCGGCGCTGAACCCGGTCTCCCCGCTGCGCAGCACCACGTCCACCGTTTCGGCGTCCCTGGCCAGCGCGGCGAGCCGGATCGTGGTCGACCCGCCCGGCGAGACGATGATCGGCCGCAGGAACTCGACGTCGGAGAACACCGGTGCCGGCAGGCTTTCCACGGCCAGCGCGGCCTTGGCGACCTGGGTCATCGCCTCCATGCCGATCACCGCCGGGAACAGCAGCTGGCCGTCGAGCAGGTGGTCGGCCAGATACGGGTCGCTGCCCGCCGAGAGGTCGGCCTCGGTGATCAGCTCGACCCCCGGATAGTGCACGACGGCGCGGTCGACGAAGCGGGTCAGCGGCAGTTCGCGCTTCTCCACCGGCAGGGTGGCCAGCCCCGCGGTACGGCCGCAGACGACCAGTACCGACGGGGCGGCCGGATCGCCGACGACCTGGCGGAGGATCTCGATGCCCTCCTCGGTCGGGATCGGGGTGATGCCGTCGCGCATCAAAGCGCTGACCACACCGAGCTTTTCGCCCATCCCGGTCCCGGACCAGACCGACCATTCGAGTGCGATCGCCCGCGCTCGGGGGTGCTCGCGGCCGAACCGCACGGTCAGTTCGGTCATCCAGTCGTTGGCCGTGGCGTAGTGCGCCTCACCGCGCAGGCCCGCCCGTCCGATGATGCTGCCGAAGGTGACCAGCAGCTTGATCTTGTCCTGGTCGACCGCGTCGAGGACGGCGTTGAGGCCGCCGATCTTCGGCGCCAGCGTCTTGCGGAAGGTCTCCTCGGTCAAGGAGAACAGCGCGGCGGGCTCGTTGCGGCCCGCGCCGTGCAGGACCGCGGTGACCGGGCCGAACTCGGCCTGGATCCGGCCGATGGCGTCCGCCACCTGCTGGGCCGCGGTGACGTCGGCGCGCTCGTAGCGGTAGTCGATACCCGCCGCCGCCATCCGCCCGAGGTTCTCCGAAAGCTCGGCGTCGTCGGCCGGATCGCTCCGGCCCAGCAGCGCCAGTTTCGCACCGGAATCCTTGGCCAGCGCCAAAGCGCTCTCCGCGGTGATGCCCTTGCCGCCACCGGTGACGAGCAGGACGTCTTCGGTGCCCAGCGGGGTCCCTTCGGCCTCGGACGGCTTGAGGGCACCCAGTTTCGGCACCGTGCGGACGCCGGCCGAGTCGTAGCGGACTTCACTGAAGTCGTTGGTCGCCGCGACTTCGGTGACCACGGTGGACACCGCGATGCCGAGGGCCTCGGGGTCGACCGGGTTGACGTCGGCGAGATCGACGATCGTGGTCCGCGCGGACGGGTCCTCCAGGCGAAGCGTCTTCGCCAGGCCCGAAGCGCCGAGTCCGTGCTGCACCACGACGAACCGCGTGCCGTTGGGCGCGGCCAGCACCGCGCGGCCCGCGTCCAGGAACAACCCGACGTCATCCGCGTCGCTGTCCTCGTTCAAGCAGAGGAGGACACCGTCGCCGACACCCGCGGTGGACAGCGCCGCGCGCAGCGGCTCCGCCAGCGGATGGCCGTCCGGGGCGAACGCCGTCCACTCCGCCCGGGAGAGACCGGCGGTGGAGATACCCGGGGTGAAGTCGGGCGACGGCTTCGGCGCGACGACGTACTCGACCGCGAACGGCCGGACCCACGGGCCGACCCCGGCGACCTCGGCCTGATTGCTGTCTGCGGGTTTGGCGGTCTGCGCCAGTTCGTCGATCATCTCGGCGAGTTCGCCGAGACAGACGGTGGCGAAGTTCGGCATTCCCTCGAGCGCCGGGCGGCCCAGCGCGCGGGTCACGTCGTTGACGAGCTGGCCGACGGTGATCGACGAAAGGTGCAGGTCGTCGAGCGGATGCGTGTCGGCGGTGACCGCTTCGAGCGGCAGTTCGACGCGTTCGGAAGCGAGCTTGCGCAACAGGTCGAGCGTGCTGCTGCCGCCGCTTTCGGAGGCCTCCCCCGCCGGTGCCGCTTCTTCCGGTGCGGCGACGCGGTCGCGAGTCAGTACCGCGCCGATGGACGGCGCCGCCTCGCACGGGCTGGCCAGGAAGTTGAAGACACCGTCGGCGGGCAGTGACCGGACGACGCGACCGGCGAAGAGCGCGGAGGTCTCCAACGGGGCGCCGAAAGCGAACGCGGCACCGGCGACCTTGAGCACCGCGGCCAGCGTCGGGCTGTCGGTGTCGAGCGGGAGTACCGGGGTGCCGGGCGCGATCTGGCGGAACAGGCCGGTGAGCACCCGGCCGGGACCGACCTCGATCACCAGGTCGCTGCGCTCGGCGACCTTCGCGGCCGCCTCACGGAAGCGGACCGGCAGGACCACCTGGTCGCGCAGGAGATCGCGCAGGTCTTCGGCGGCGTGCAGGACGTCACCGGTCACCGTGGAGACGACCGGCCGGTCGAGCCTGGTGAAGTCGAACGCGGCGAGTTCCTCGGTCATCGCCTCGGCGGCCGGGACGACCGCGGGTGAGTGGAACGCGTGCGAGACGTTGATGCGAGCGGCGGTGACACCCTCGGTGCGAGCGCGGGCGACCACCCGGTCGATCGCCTCCGCCGGTCCGGAAAGGACGGTCTGCTCGGGCGCGTTGTAGCCCGCGATGACGACCTCTTCGCCCTCCGCGAGCCGCTCGGCGACCCCCGGCGTGGCGGAGATCGCCGCCATGGCGCCGTTTCCGTCGCTCGCGGTGGCCATCACCCTGCCGCGGATCTTCGCCAGCGCGAGGACTTCGCGTTCGGTGAGCGCGCCGCCCCAGTGCAGCGAGGTGAGCTCTCCGAGGCTGTGGCCCGCGACGGTCTGTGCCTCGATGCCGAGGCTCTTCAGGACCCGGAGCCCGGCGAGAGAACCGGTGACGATGCGGGGCTGGGCGACGTCGGTGGCGACCTGGTCGGCGCCGGTGGACAGGCCCGCGGCGCGGTAGATGTCGTCGGCGTGGGCGAAGCGTTTGCGCACCGCGCCGACCGTGCCCTGCCCGGAACCCTGACCGGGGAACAGGAATCCGATCTTCGGCCCCTTGGAGCGCGAGCTCGCGAAGATGCCCTCACTAGAGGAAAAGACTTCCGGCTCACCCTCGCCGAGGAGGTCGAGGAGTTTCGAGAGCTTGCGCTCGGCGTCCTCCGGGTTGGTCGCGACGATCGCGGCTCGCACGGGCTTTCCGGACAGTTCCGCGGAAAGCGTGCCGGCGAGGTCCGCCAGCTCGGCGAGTGAAAGCTTGGGCACGACCTCCAGCAGCCCGGTCACCCGACCGCGCAGCGAGGCCGCGTCGTCGGCGTCGAGCAGCAGCAGTTCGCTGTCCTGCCGTCCGGCGACCAGCGACCGGGTCTTCTCGTCGAGTTCCTTGCGGCGCGCGGCGCCGGGGGCCTCGGTGACGGTGACGTGCGAGTTGATCCCGCCGAAGCCCATCGCGGAGACACCCGCGCGGACCGGGTGGTCCGAGGGCCACAACCCGGCCTCGGCCGGGACGTACATCCGCGCGGAGTCGCCGACGAGCGACTCGTGCGGCTCGAAGTGGCCGGTGGCGGGCGGGATGACCTGGTGGTAGACCGCCAGGGTGGCCTTGATCAGCCCGGCGACCCCGGCCGCGGCCTTGGTGTGGCCGATGTTGCCCTTGATCGTGCTCAGCGCGGCACGGTCGGCGAGCGGGTCGGCGTCGCGGCGGGCGGTGGAGAGCGCCTCGATCTCGGTGGCGTCGCCCAAAGCGGTGCCGGTGCCGTGGCCCTCGAAGTAGGAGACGGTCTCGACGCCGTAGCCGGCCTTGTCGTAGGCCCGCTTCAACGCCAGGCGGTGACCCGACGCCTCGGGGCGGGTGATGCCGCCCTTGCCGTCGGAGGAGACACCCCAGCCGCCGATCGAGGCGTAGATCCGCTTGCCCTGCGCGATCGCGTCGTCCTCGCGCATCAGGACGAGCATGCCGGAGCCCTCACCGGGCCAGAAACCGTTGGAGTCGGCGTCGTAGACCTTCATCTCGCGTTTGGCGAGCGCGCCGGTCTTGGCGAAACCGATCACCTCGAACGGGTCGATCGACAAGTCGACTCCACCCGCGATGGCGACGTCGAGGTCGCCTTCCGAGAGCGCGTTCGCCGCGGTGACCACGGAAAGCAGCGAGGACGAGCAGGCGCCGTCCACGGTGAACCCGCCGCCGCCGAAGTCGAAGAAGTTGCAGACGCGGCCGGCGATCGTGTTCGCCAGCCCGCCCGCGAGCGAATCCTCGTCGATCTCGGGGAACGGCGCCTTGTACTGCGCCTCGAGGTCGTGGAGGAACTCGGCGGTGTCACCCTCGGCCCAGCCACGCTCGGCGAGCGCCGCCGCGATCGTGCGGCGCACGTACGGCCAGCGCAGCCGCATGATGTTGGCACGCGAGAACTCACCGGTGAGACTGTTGCCGATGACCACGCCGGTCGCGGGCCTCGGCAGCCCGTCACCCTCGGGGAAACCCGCGTCCGCCAAGGCCTGCGCGGCGACGTCGAGGGCGAGCCAGTGCGTGGTGTCGGTCGAACGGAACGTGCTGCCCGCGACCTTGTACTTGATCCGGTCGAACTCGTAGTCGCGGAGGACCGCGGCCTTCTGGGCGTAGAAACGGTCCGAAGCCTCAGGGTCCGGCGAGTAGTAGTCCTCGCGGTTCATCCGCTCGTCGGGCAGTCTCCGGAACGCCCGGCGGCCGGCGAGGACGTTCTCCCACAGTTCATCCGGGGACCCGGCGTCCGGGTATCGAAGACCGATACCGACAATCGAAATCCGCTCAACGCTCATGCCACCGCACTCCCCTAGCTCTCAAACACTCAAGTCACGGAATCCGGTCTCGGCGCCCGCTCTGTCCCCAGAAACGCGGGTGCCGCCCGCATCTGCAGTCCCGTCAAGCATGACCCTGAGCGGGGCCGGCAGTCTTCTCTCATGTTGTTGAAGCCGGGCCAACGAATTCGGCGGCCGCCACGGGAATCTGCTCCCGTGACGGCCGCCGTGACAGTCCGGACCGTTCGTGCGCCTGGAAGCCGGCTCGCGGGCGACGCAGGTGCTCCCGGCTCGCTTCCTTCGGTGCTCGATCCGTCCACTCAGGATCGCGCGCGGTGGTGCACGCGGTCTTCTCCTGAACCCACGCAATCAGTCGACTACTTGCGGCCGCTGAACTCGGGCAACTAGTCGGCTACTTGCGCGGAGACGGCGACGCATCGTTGCGCGGCGACGAAAGCCGACCACCCCACGAGCTCGACCAGCTCTCGATCGGCCAGGCCCGCGGCGGCGACCAAAGCGTCGTCCACCTGATAGGCCGCCTTCGCGACCACCAGAGCCAGCCGAGCGACCGGATCCTCGATGGAATCGACCCAAGACCGGCTCAGCCCCGGTGCCGATCCGTCCCAAGTGGACAGCTCCCGGAGGACGACATCCCGCACGGCAGGAGAGATCGTCAACGACGCGAAAGCCGACGAGGCACGCGAGAACGCATCCTCTACGACCGGATTTCCCGCAGCCCAAGCGAAATCCTGCGACCCGGCGGGCAGGAAGTCCAACGAGAGTCCCGGAGAAGCGCCCGAGACCGGCTTCAGAAACCGCCCCAGCACGGACTTGGCCCTCGAACGCGCGGAATCCGGCACGGACGGAGGCAGCGGCGAAAGCCCGAGGAACACGCTCACCACCCGGTTCAGGTAGTGGAACGAGAACGCGACCGCGGTCAGCTCGGCCCGGGCCGCGGCGGAGGAAGCCGAAGCCCGCGGATCCGCCACCGCCCGTCCCGCGGCGATGGACTCGGTCACCGAAGAGTGCCCGAGCGAGTCCAGCGCCATCCCGTGGACCTCGACGCAATAGGGGCACGAATTCCCCTGCGACACCAGGGTCGCGACGATCTCCCGGTCCGCCCGGCTCGTCGCCCCGTCCGCAACCAGTGATTCCCTCAGCATCGACCAGACGGCCGCGAGCACGGGAGGGGACGGCGAATGCAGCGCGACCGGCGGCGCCAGCATGCCGAAGTCTCGTTCCACCTGGTGGTAGACGTCGCGCACGAGCCCGGTCGCCCGGCCGGCCGGAACCGGCCGGACGTGCCGGACCTCGCGCAGGGATCGCCGCAAGGCGAGTTGCACCACTTTCGGTGTCATGATCAGCTCCCGGCGACCAGCGACAGCTTGCTGACCGCTCGCCGTCCGGTGATGGAACCGTCCGGGGCCGGGGCACCGTAGGTGACGTCGACGCCGCGAGCCTGCAGCGCCCGCACGATGCCCGGCACGGACCGTTCGGCCAGCGCCGCGATCGTCATCGCCGGGTTCACCGTCAGCGCGCCCGGCACGGAAGCGCTGTCGGTCACGAAGATCCCGGGGTGATTGCGGAGTTCGTGGTTCGGATGCAGCGCCGAGGTCTCCGGGTCGTCACCGATCCGGCAGGACGCCAGCGGGTGCACGGTGTACGCGCCGACGACGTCGTTGGTCCACGGCGACACCTTCGCCAGGCCGTCCTTCTCGAGGATCTCCTTGCACTCCGCGTCGGCCAGTGCCCAGCCGTGCAGGGTGTTCGGCGTCGGGTCGTACTTCAGCGGGCCGCGGCCGAGCATCTGCTGTGAGATGCGGTAGGCGTTGCCGGTGGGCGGCGGCGCGCCGAAGACGCCCTCGTTGTCGTCCTCGGTCATCAGGAAGATGGTCAGCCAGGAGGCCCACTGCTTGAGGATCTCCTTCTTCTGCGTACCGAACCAGCGGGGCTCGTCGCCGTCCGGCACCTGCGCGAGGATCGTGCCGAGCCCGGGCGGGAAGTACAGCTGCTCCAGCGAGTACCGCTCGTACTCCGGCAGCGAACCGTCGAGCTTGTCCCAGTTCGCCACGGTCGGGCCCTTGCCGATGTGGTTGGCCTCGTAGACCTTCCCGTCCTCACGGGACAGTCCGAGCACCTCGCGGACCCGCTCCTCGTTGATGATCGCGGTGTTGAGCCGCTCACCGTTACCCGAGAAGTACCGGCCGACCGCGTGCGGCATGGTGCCCAGCGCCGACTCGGAACGCTGCAGGATCACCGGGGTCGCCCCGGCGCCCGCCGCGATGATGACGACCTTCGCGTCGATCGTCCCGCTGCCGGTCTGCGCCCGGTAGTCCGTGTCGTCGACGATGTTGAAGTGCACGCGGTAGTCGCCGTCGTCGATCCGCTCGATCCGCTGGACCTCGTGCAGCGGCCGGATCTTCGCGCCGTGCGCGAGCGCGGCGGGCAGGTAGTTGGTCAGCAGCGAGCGTTTCGCGTCGAACCGGCAGCCCGCCATCATGAAGTTGCAGTTCACACAGCGGTCGTTGTCCACCGCGACCGGCGCCGGGTTGGCGGTCCGCCCCGAGTGGTCGCAGAACGCGGCCCACAGGCCACCGGCGTACGAGACGTCGTTCCAGTCCTGTTTGGACACCGGAAGCGAATCCGAAACCCGATCGTACCAAGGTTCCAGCGAGTCCCTCGTCAGCGCCGACGGCCACATGCGCCTGCCGATGCTGCCGTGCCGCTCGAAGACGAACTTCGGCGCCCGCGGCATCGCGGCGAAGTACACCACGCTGCCACCGCCGACGCAGTTCCCGCCCAGCACGCTCATCCCGTCGCCGACGACGAAGTCGAACGCGCGGGTGTAGGACGAACCGAGCAGGTAGTCGTGCTCGAAGTCCTTCGTCTCCAGCCACGGACCACGTTCCAGCACGGTGACCTTGGCCCCGCCCGCGGCCAAGTGGTAGGCGGGGATGGAGCCACCGAACCCGCTGCCGACGATGACGACGTCGGTCTTGTCGTACGCGTTCATGCGGGGCTCCCGGAGGGCGTGGTGTCGGGGTGGAGTTGCGCGAGTTCACGGCGGTAGGAGAACTTCGGAAACCGCCACAGACCGTCCTCGTCGGGGGCGGTGTACCCCATCGCCAGCAGGCCGGGGTGGCCTTCGGCGATGGCTTCGGCGGTGTGCTTGTGCGCCGCGCTGTCGAAGGACATGTTGCAGAACAGCGCGAGGCTGACCCAACCGTCCTTCTCCGGATGGCCCGGCGCGGTCAGCGACCGCACCAGCGCCGTCCTGTCCACGAAGGACAGTGCGACGAACGACGGCAGCGTCTCGTCCAGGGTGAGGTCGTGTTCCTTGGCGTAGACCTTCGCGTGATCGTTGAGGGCCTGCGCCAGGTAGGGCAGTCCGACGGTCACCCCGGTCGCCTCGGTGTGCAGCAGTTCGAGCGCGCCCGCGACGACCGCGCCCGCCCCCACCGAAGCGCCGGCGATCGCGTGGTCATCGGGGAACCGCTTCTCCCCCGGCACGATCGTGTCCGCGTAGGCCTCCAAAGTGGACACCTTGACCTGTTCGTCCGAATCCACGGAACCTACCTCCTGTTCCTGGTGTGCACGGTCATCGGCAGGCCGCCGCGCACCCGCAACGACAGCATCGCCTCGGGAACGACTTCGTAACCCGGCAGCTTCTTGAGCTCGAGGTCCCGCAAGACCATCGTCAGTACGAAAACGGCCTCCATCACGCCGAGGCTGTTGCCGATGCAGAACCGCGGCCCGGCGCCGAACGGGATGTAGGCGTACCGGGGCCGCCCGCTCGGCCGGTCAGGATCGAAGCGGTCCGGATCGAACTTCTCCGGATCCGGCCAGAAGTCCGGGTGGCGGTGCAGCGTGTAGGGCACGACGACGACGTCGGAGCCGGCGGGGATGTGATAGCCGCCGATCTCGTCGTCGGCCTGCGCCACCCGCGGCAGCAGCCACACCGGCGGGTACAGCCGCATGACCTCCTCGACCACCCGTGCCGTGTAGGGCAACCGGTGCAGGTCGTCATGCGTCGGCAACTGGTCGCCGAGCACCTCGTCCGCCTCGGCGCGCAGTTTCGCCGCGACCTCGGGATGTTCGTCGAGCAGGTGGAACGCCCAGCCCAGCGTGCTCGCCGTCGTCTCGTGCCCGGCCAGCAGCAGGGTGATCAGCTCGTCGCGCATCTGCTCGCGGGTCCCGTCGGTGGCGATGAGCCGCGAGAGCACGTCCTCGCCGCCCTCGATCGGGTTCGCCAGCCGCTGCTCGACGAGTTCCTCGGCGATCCGGCGGAGATCGTTCCGCGATTCCTTGAACCGCAGTTGCTTCTTCAGCGGGGCCCACTGCGGGACCATGCTCAGCGTCACCGCTTCGAACATCGCCTGGTCCTGCACGGCTTCGAACGAATGCCCCAGCGAGGTGAACCCGCCCAGGTCCGCGTCGAGCAGCGTCTTGCCGAGCACCCCGAGCGTCAGCCCGGTCATCTCGTGCAGGATCTCCACCGGTCCCTTGGTGTCCCGCAGGTGTTTCACGAGGCCTTCGACCTCGTTCGCGACGACCGAGGCCTGCCGCGCGATCCGCTTGGGCTGGAACACCGGCTGGATGGTCCGGCGCTGCTTCTTCCAGACCTCGCCGTCGCTGGTGAGCAGCCCGTCGCCGAGCGCCCGCCGGGCCTCCTGGAGGCCGATTCCCTTGTGGTAGTTGGCCGCGTTGTCCGCGAGCACGTGTTTCGCCAGCTCGGGGTGGTTCACCAGGTACATCGTCTTCGGACCGATCGCGATCCGGACGACGTCCCCGTGTGCCTCCGCTGAGTCCGACATGAGCGCCAGCCGGTCGGTGAAAAGCTTCTTCAGCAGACCGAAGGTCGCTCGGCGCGGCGGCCCGGGGGGCGCGAGACGCGCCCCCCGGGTGGTTTCCGCACCGGTGGTCATGCCGCCACGGCCCCGGTTTCTTCCGTCTCCGGCTTCTCGGCCGGCTTGGGCAGGCTCGTGACCTCGGCCGACTTCGCCTGATCGGCCTCCCACTTCTCGGTGGCCTTCTTGGAGAAGTGCAGGCCCCACAGGAACATGCCGCGGATCAGGCAGACCAGGGCGGTGGCCAGGAAGAGGCCGTACGCCACGTGGACCACCATGAAGAACCCGTAGGCGATCGCCACCCCCGAACCGAACAGGATCTGCGACGCGGGCTTCGACGGGGTCGTGCCCGGGTCGGTGACCATGTAGTTCGTGTAGAGCACGAACGCCACCCCGGTCATCATCCCGAGCGCGCCGGGGATCGCGGTGTCGAACACCAGACCACGGATGATCGCCTGCAGCGCGAACGTGATCAGCCAGGCGCCGATCAGCCACATCCGCTGGGTCAGCATCGCGTTGAGCACGGTGCCGGAGATCATGATGATGCCGACGATCAGCCAGCCGACCCACGAGTCGACCTGCTCGGTGAAGTGATACGGCGGCGCGATGCTCGCCCAGGGGAACACCAGCAGGATGATCGTGATGCCGAAGTTCGACGGGTTCATGTAGTGGCGGAGACGTCCGCGCACCGGGGCCTGAAGGACCCACTTGGCGCCGACGGCGACCACGACGCCGAACATCATGACCAGCACCTGGTCGTTGACGTAGGTCAGCATGTTGAGCGCGAGACCGGTGATGTGCGCCGGAAGCAGGAACTCCGCCAGTCCCTTGAAACCGTTGCCGCGGAAGCGAACGGGACGGCCCTGCGCCCGGGCGCCGATGATCTCCAGCAGGATTTCCGTGGTGTACGCCGTCGCCAGCGCGATGAACGGATAGGTGTACGGCTGCTCGAAACCGAGCACGGTGTAGCCGATGATGTTGAAGATGGTGATCGAGATCGCGAACCGGCGAAGGGCCGTGATCGTCTTGTTGCTCTTCGGTGCGGTGAGTGTCTGCTCAGCCATGACGGTCACTTCTCCTTAGCCTGAGCGCCGAGCTGGAACGTGTGGTTGCCCGGGGTCAGCTGGACTTCCTGCATGCGGATCTGCCCGGTCAGGTCGCGCCACTGCAGGCACACCTTCACCGGCCCGGTGACCTTGCCGAGTCCGATCTGGACCTCGTGGCTGCGCTTGCCGGAGTGGCCGCTGCCGCCGTCGACGCGGTCCATGTACTTCTTGCCGTCGGGGGTGATGACGGTGACCTGCGCGCCGATCGCCGCGGTGCCGGCCGCCTTGAGCGGACCCTCCGCCGAAGCCTTGTCGTGCACCAGCTTCAGGTTCAGGTACGACCCGGAGTCGGGGCTGACGTTGTGGTAGAAGATCGGCTGCTCCCACTGGCGTGCCACGGCGAAGTCGAGCTTGCCGTCACCGTCGGCGTCGCCGGTGGCGATACCGCGGGTGGGCACCGGGACCGCGAGACCGAGGCGCGGGGCCAGGTCGGTGTAGCGACCGTCGGCACCCTTGGCCCAGAAGTGCAGGGTGTGGTCGCCACCGACGTCGTCACCGGCGACCATGTTCGGCCAGAAGTAGGGGTGCTTCAGCAGTTCGTCGTTCGACGTCGCCAGTTCCTGCAGCTGCGGCCAGCGGTTGACGTCGCCCTTGACGAAGCCGGTCGCCTGGGTGATCACCGATTCGCCGCTGTTGTTGTAGTCGGCGATCTTGACGTCCCAGCCCCAGCCGGACCACGCGGTGCCCGCCTGTGCGCTGCGGTCGACCCACGGCGCCTCGCCGCCCTGCAGACGGCCACGCAGATCCGCGGTGTCCTTGGCGGTGTTCATGAACTGGAAGTGGCTTTCCTCGATACCCCAGGACGTCGTGATGTTGCTGACGTACAGGTCGTAGAGACCGTCGTGGTCGAGGTCGCCGAAGTCGACGCCCATGCCCTTGAAGGAGTCGTTGCCGAGCACCTTCGACTTCGGCTCGTTGGGCCCGCGGATCCCCTTCACCTCGGCGAAGGAGGTCTTGCCCGCCGTGGACTTGTTGTACAGCAGGCGGTCGTGGCCGAAGTCGTTGCCGATGTAGAGCTCCGGCAGGTTGTCGCCGTCGACGTCGGTGGCACTGGCCGCGAGCGACCAGCCGCCGCGGGCATCGGCCGGGATGGCCTGGTCGTCGCATTCGAAGGTGACCGAGGGTTTGTCGCCCTGGGTGGAGGCACCGGTGAAGCGGAAGATGTACTTGCCACCGGCGTTGTCGGCGTGCGACATCGACTTGTTCATCTCGACCCCGCCCTCGACCCGGTCGTCGAGCACCGCGCTGTCGGGGAAGTAGTTGCCGATGAAGATGTCCTGGTGGCCGTCGCCGTCGAAGTCACCGACGGTCGCGGCGTTGGTGTTCCACAGTGGACCGGAGTACTCGCCGTTCTTGACGTTGTTGCCCGGCACCAGTTCCACCGGCACGTAGGACTTCGCGGCGAGCGTGGTCGCGGAAGGCTTGGCGAGGAACACGATCGGCGTGCGGCCCCAGTAGTAGGCCAGCAGGTCGACCCGGCCGTCCTCGTTGAAGTCACCCGGCACACAACCCATCGGGGCGATGTACTTGCCCATCGGCAACGGCGCCGCGTCGAGCGCGAACGGCGCGTACCGGTCACCGCCCTTGCCCGGCGTCGGCGTGACGACGACCTGGTCGCTGCGCGGGTCCACGAAGCACAGGTCGTTGGCGAGCTTGTCCCCGTCGAGGTCGTTGACCGCGATCGCGGCGCCGACCGACGAGATCCAGGCGCGGATGTGTTCGTATTCCTTGTTCACCGTGCGGATCGACTGGCTCTTCGCCGCTTCCGGCAGGGCGATCGTCAAGGGTTCGAACGCGTACTTGGAGGCCATGGTGTCCGCGTCGGCGGTGGAGACCGCCGGCAGCTGCGCCACCACGAAGAGTCCCGCCATCAGCAGCAGCGCCACGACGCCCGCAAGCTGCTTGCGGAGCCAGCCCAGGGTCGACCTCATTTGCCTGCACCTCCAGAAGTGAGTACCTCGGCGGCGATGTGCTGTCGCCAGGTTTCGAAATGCGGGAGCTCACCGTCGCGCACCACGGCGGGGCGAACCTCCTGGGTGATGGCCGCGGCGCGCTCGGCCGGCAGCCCGCAGATCGCCTGCGTGGCGACCTCGGTCTCGGGGATCAGCAGCCCGGCCCGGACGCGGGCCTCGGCGGCGAAAGCGCTGCCCTGTGCCAGGTTTCCCCGGTGTTCACCGGCGAACTCGGCCAGCTTCAGCAGCTCGTCGGAGGTGACACCGCACGCGTAGGTCGAGGCGAGCCCGACACCGGCGTAGAGATCCCCGTGGCGCCGCTCGGGGAACCTCGCGATCGCCTCGGTGACCAGATCGACGTCGGTACCGCAGATGAACCACAGCGCCCGGCCGATGCCCTGGTCGATCGCCCGCAACGAGTAGCCGTTGTTGCCTGCGGGCCAGTTGAAGTCCGGGTCCTGGAACTGACCGTCGATGTACTTGGCGGTCTTGAAGTAGGCCTGGTGGAAGCCGTACCCGTCGAGCACCAGCCAGCGCAGCAACGGGTCGAAGTCCTCGGCGGACGGCCAGCGGAAACGCGGCAGCCGCGCCATCGCCCAGCCGACACCGACGTAGATGATGTAGTCGTGCTTCTCGCCGGGACCGGCGAGGAAGTCCGCGATGTGGCCGCGGCCGCCTCCCGGCAGCCCGTCCAGCATTCCGTACCCCATTCCCGCGCCTTCGTAGGCGAAGCCGCGGTATTTCACCGGAATACTTTCGAGCCATTCTTCCGCCTGCTCGACGGTGCGCGCTTCGACAGCGTGCGCGTAGCCGAGCAGGAATTTCTCACCGACGGTCTCCAGCAATTCTTGAGCGGCTGGGCTTTTCTTGTGGAAGCCCCGCTTTTCCAGCGACGTCTCGGAGACATCCGGCGTGATCATGCGACGTCTGATCGTGCGCCAACCATTGCCCAACGCACTCTCCCCCTAACGGGTGGATTCGGATTCAAAAGGACTGGTTAAAGGCTCACATGTGCGGCGATGGAGCAGCTACTCCACGGTTGCGCCCGCGTTCTCCCGGCTTGCGTGACCGGGAGAACCCGGGAACAAGACGCTTTCTCAGGCCACCGCACGGAGGTAGCCGGGAGCGGGCATGGTCATCCGGTTGCCGGACGAGGCGGGCCCGCCCGCCAGGGTGATCGCCATCGGGGCGTCGGTCGGCAGCGGGGTGCGCATCGGCATCCGCAGGTGGACCCGGCCGAACCGGGTGATGTCGACGCGAGCGGGCAGGGTGCCCACGGAGAACGAAGAGGCCGCCGTCCCCGCGGCGTGCTCGGCGACCGCGATGACGGTCCACCGGCCCTCAGGGACGTTCTGGATCTCGATGTCCGCGGACAGGACGTTGGCCCTCCCGCCGAACGCGACCGGGCCGCACTGCGGGATCGACTCGGCGAACAGTCCGATGAGGACACTCGCCGGGCCCGCCCCGCGCGGGGTCTCGACGCGCACGCTGATCGTGCCGGTGCCGCTGCGCATCGTGGCGCAGCCCATTCCGGCGCTGTGCAACGCCTCCAGGGTGGGCAGCCGCTGGAAATGCGGCGCCAGCGCCACGAGCAGCTTGCCGACCTCGGGGTCGCGGTACTGGGTCGGGGTCATCCCGACCGCACGGGTGAAGCGGCTGGTGAACGTGCCGACACTGCTGTAGCCGACGCTGCACACGATGTCCGACACCGTCAGAGAGGTCGTCAGCAGCAGTCGTTTGGCTTCGAAGAGCCGGATCGCGGTGAGGTACCGGCCGGGAGTGACACCGGTCGCCTTGGTGAAGATCCGCGAGAAGTGGAACGGGCTGACGAACACTTCGGATGCCAAGTCGCCCAAGGTGATCGGGTCGAAATACCTCGCGTGCATCGCTGAGATGGCCTGCAGCACCGCGGGTTGCAAGGGGGACGCCGGCTCGACGAGCCGACCGGATTCGATGACGCCTTTCTCGTTCGCCGCCGTGGCGACTGTTCGTAGCTGCATCAGACCAACCTCGGATTCGCCGTCGCTTTTCCTCTGCTGGTCAGCAAACGCGTCACCGATTTCGAAGCACTCGACAGGCGATCGAGATGGGGTCTGCGCAGGCGTTATCCGGGCCCGCGCGATCAAGCCGGGAGGTCGAGCGCGCATTCTCCGACGCCCACCTCGGCGGGCCATTCGAGTTTGAGGGCGCGGTCGACGCGGTCACCGGCGTCCACCGGGACGGCGTGCGCGGCCAGCCCCATGGCGCGGGCGACGAGGTAGAGCGTCTGCTGCAACGCGCCGACGTGCGCGAGGGTCGTGGCGTACGCGCCACCGCCGAGTACCGACGCCATCCTCGGCATCCGCGCGGTCACCGTGATCAGCGCCGAGGGACGCCGGTGGTTGCCGCCGCCGATCATCGCCATGTCGAGCATCGCGTCGAGATCGGCTTCGTCGTCGTTGACCAGGCTGAGCCGGTGGTCGAGCGGATCGTAGTGGTAGATCCCGCGCTCCAGCCCCGAACAACGGTTCACCGAGACGTACAGCTCGAGCTCGTACAGGCAGGCGACACTGAAGTACGGCCGTTGCGAAGCGCTGTGGCTGGGCCCGTTGGGCATGTGGGCCGGCCCGATCGACCGGATCCGCGCGCCGCGGAACAAGAACTCGCCGATCTGCTCCGCGGACAGCACGCCCTCGGTGAATTCGGGGCAGGTGTGGTCGTTCTCCAGCAACGCCGTCAGCGTCGGATCGGTTTCCGCGCGGTCGGCCAGATCCGGCCGGTAGAGCGAGTACACCGGTCCCTCTCCGGTGGCGGCCTTGACCACCGGCGGGTTGCCGAGCCCCGGCAGATCGGCCGGGCCACCGGGCCGCCAGGTCCGGCTCGTGGTGTGGAACAGCAGTTCGTCCGGGGACCACAGGCCCAGCTCGGGGTCCTCGTCCTCGGCGAACCGGCCCTGCTCACCGGCGAGCTGGACGACGCCCGCAGCGACCAGATAGGACACGATCGCGCCGACCAACCCGGGTTCGATCCCCGTCGTGGTGGCGATCTCCCCCGTCGACTTCGTCGTCGCCAGTGTCGCGGCGATGTGCACCGCCCAAGGCTGGTACAGCACGACGCGGTACCGCGCGGACGGTGACTCCAGCCCCATCCCCTCGGCGTCGGATCGCAGGGAACAGAAGCGGGACAACCGGATCGGGCGCGCGGCCGGGATCTCCACCGGTTCGAACACGGGCGTGAGCGCCACCGGGATCACCGACAGCAGCGGGCCTTTCCCGTCGGCGAGACCGAGCGAGTGCACCACCGAACCGCCGAGTTCCTTGAGCGCTTGGCGCAGCGCGTCGGCACCCTCGGCCGTCCAGCTCAGCTCGCCTTCGAGATCGGGCTCACGCTCGACCGGCTCCCACGACGAAGTCACGTTCGCCAGGGAGACCGGCCCCAAGGCCATCCGCCGCAACGATTCCCGGACCAGTGGCTCCGCACGGTCGAAGTCGTACTCCCCCCACCGTGTGACGACCACCAGTGAGCCGTCCTCACCGATCTCGACAAGGCTGTCGTCGGTGAGCGACCACAAGGGGATCGTCTCGGCCACGCCGGTGGGGGGATCAGTCGACACCAGTTGCTCCAGCGGATCTACAAGAACATGGGGAAGGGGTTCAGCCGGTCGTACGAGGTGGGCTCGGCGAGCCTGCCGAGCCGCACCGGCACGTCGAACAGCCGCCCGGGGGCGAAGCGGCTCCAGAAGGGCCGCAGCCCCGGAACGACCACTCTGACCACCGGAAGGTCGATGTCGGGTCGGGTCTGATCGAGCACCAGCGTCTCCATCCCCAGCGCGGACAGCTTGCGTACCAGTGATTCCACGTCGTCCCGTACGTCGGGCCGCCGGACGAACTTGAAGTCCGCGGCCCGTCTCGCCGACCGTCCAGGCGCCGGCAGCAGATACGGCTGGTTGGCGACCGTAGCGTGCCGGAGCCACTGCGCCGCGTCGGGATCGTCGAGTTCGACGTCGTTCGCGAGCACCGCCGGGATCATCTGGTTGAGCTCGCTGACCGCCCTCCGCAGCGCCGTCCTGGGGTCCAGGTGGGCGCCGAATCCCATCATGACGTTCTCGCGCGGCCCGGCGATACTCCTGGACAGCGCGACCATCACCGGGACACCGAGGTCCGCGGTCAGGTCGAGGACCCACAGTTCCCGGCCCGCCCGCGCGTACTGGCCGACCATCTCCTCGGCCCACGGGTCGTCGAACGAGGCGATGTCGACGCCGGGCATCGGAAGCCGGTTGTACCACCACATCGCGACGGCGTCGCGTTCGACGAGCTCGAGAAGTCCTTGCAGGATCGCGTCTTCGATGCTGCTGCCGGCCGCGCAGCCGTTGGAGTCCGCGCGCATCCCGGTGATCCCGCACTCCGGCGGCACGCCGTAGTAGAGGTACGCCGTCGGCATCAGCTTCCGGCGCTGCTGCGAAAGCGACCACAGCGGAGTCCAGTCGACGGCGGCCTCGTCGTCGAACCGTTCGGGGATGTGCTGGAAGATCGCGTGCTTGGCGTTCCATTCGTCGCGAGCGGCGTATTGGCGCTCGTCGAAGAGCATGCACGAGTTCGGGTGGACGGCTTCCTCGCCGAGCGCGCTGAAGGTGTCACGGATCCGCAGTTCGTCGCCCTGGTAGTTCGCCGAGAACCGCTCGATCGCCTCGCACAGCGCGCCGACCTCGGCGTCGAGCGGGCTCGCGCCCTTGCCGCCGTTGTCCCCGCGCAGCCCGGCCTGCAACCCGGCCTCACCGCGCACCCGCCGCGCGACGTTGAGCCCGGAGCGGTACGCGTTCACGAACGCCGGCGCCCTCGGGTCGCGGGCGATCTCCTTGATGATGCCGGTGACCGGGCTGACCAGGTGGCCGTAACGGTCGAGCACCTCGACCGGGGTGAGCGTCCGGTGCCCGCCACCGCCCGACGTCGCCTTCTTCGCTTCCCGCAGCACGACCGGTTCGGCCGTCCGCTCGGCGACGATCCCGTCGTCACCGCATTCCGGGCACTGCGGACGCCGCCGCAGTTCGTGCAGCCGCCCCTGCAGGTCGAGAGTGTCGAGGATCCACACGGCCTGCTGACCCGGATACCGGTGTCCCGCCAGCCATTTGGACGCTTCGAGGGAGATCAGATGCGACGCGGCCGCGGTCAGCGGCGGCACGGCGGGCATCGGGAACGCGGCGGGGCCGTCGTGCCCGAGCACCTCCTGCACACACGCCTCCGCGTGCCGGTGCCCCCACAGCCGGTTGGTCAGGCAGTGCCAGCAGCCGGACCGGCCGGGCTGCATGATCGGGCCGATCCACACCTGCGACCCCGACGGCCGGGCCAGCAACCACGGCCTGCCGGTGCGCCGGTGCTCGGCGTCGATCTCGGCCAGCCTCGGGTCGAGGTAGTCGTCGCACAGCACGATGGCCAGTTCGGAGGCGGTGCCGACCACCTCGATACCGCTCGTGATCAGCGCGTTCTCCACCTGGGAGGTGTCCACACCGCGGCCGATCGCGGTCAGGCTCGCCGTCGCGGGCTTCTGCCGAGAGGCCACCGCGGACGCGTCGAGACCGCACGCGTCCCAGTACGCGAGCGCGCGCTCGTCCCCGCTGAGCTCGTCGGGGACCCGGACGGTGACCAGACCCGCTTCCACCAGCCGCGCCAGCACCCCGGTGACCTGCTCGGCGCTCATCCCCGCCGGGCAGGCGGAGAGGACCGCGTCGAGGTCACGGGTGCCGTCGAGCAGGGCCGCCACCGAAGCGACCTGCGCGCCGCGCATCGCGATCACCCCCTGCTCCGAGAACAGGTAGGCGCCCTTGCCCTCGCTGATCTCGGCACGCAGATGCCGTTTGAATCCCAGACCGCCGGTGGTGGAGCCGGACCCGTTCAACACGCTCTCGTGCATGGGAACCCCCTAGGTCGGTGCGGTCACCGAATCCTGCTGCCAGAGAGCACATACCGGCCAGTGCGCGATTCACGGTTCGGATGTGAAAAACCCATGTTTTCCCGGGAGACACGCACGCGGGACCTGGTGGACGGCTCACTGGCCCGGTGACAGGGCGCTCTGTCACTGTCGACGCACTGGGAAAACGAAACGACGCGTATCGAGCTGGAGGGCGCTTGCGATGTACCCCGGATCACGAGTATCGGACACGCACCACGGCTCGGCACCTAACCCGATTCAGGCGTTGTCCGCAAGTCCACTCCGCTTCACGCTCCTCGGCCCGCTCGAACTCCTGCGGGACGGGATCGACTACGCGCCGACGACACCGAAGCTGCTCCAGGTGCTCGCCATGCTGGTGATGAGCCCGGGCAAGATCGTGCACATCGACACGATCGTCCAGGAACTGTGGGCCAACGACCCGCCGCGCAGTGTGCGCACCACCATGCACACCTACGTCTACCAGCTGCGCAAGTGCATCGACGAGAACGACCTCGCCCCGTTCGGCGAGACCATGCTGGCGACGAAGCCGCCGGGTTACGTGTTCCGGATCGACCGCGAGCAGGTGGACGTCTTCGAATTCCAGGCGCTGCAGAAGAAGGGCCGGGAGCTGCAGCTACGCGGCGAGCACGCCGAAGCGGCGAAGTCCTTCCGGGAGGCGCTCGACCTGTGGGCGGGCCCGCCCCTCGCGAACGTCCATTGTGGACCGGTGTTGTCGGCCTACGCCGTCGACCTCGTCGAGCAGCGGCGCAGCACCCTGCACCTGCGGATCGAGGCGGACATCGCGGCCGGGATGCGGCACGAGCTGATCGGCGAACTGCGGTCCCTGGTCACCGCGAACCCACTGGACGAAGCCCTGCACGGCCAGCTGATCCGCGTCCTCGGCCGCAGCGGGCGGCGGTCCGACGCGCTCGCGACCTACCGCCAGGTGCGCGCGCGGCTCAACAATGAACTGGGCGTGGAACCCTGCGACGAGCTGCAGATCCTGCACCATGACCTGCTCTCCGAGGGTGAACCCGCGTGAAGACCGGCTCCTGCCACGAGAAACGCAAAGTGAGGATCGACGGATGAGCACTCGCACCTATGGACAGTTCTGTGGTCTCGCCAGGGCACTGGAGATCATCGGCGAACGCTGGTCGCTGCTGATCGTCCGTGACCTCGTCCTCGGCCCGAAGCGGTTCACCGAACTGCAGGCGGGCCTGCCCAAGATCCCGGCGAGCACACTGTCCGGGCGGCTCAACGAGCTCGAGCAGTCCGGGGTGCTGCGCCGCCGCCTGCTCCCCCAGCTCGACGCCGCGGTGGTCTACGAACTCACCGAGTACGGCAGCGAACTCGAGCAGATCGTGCTGGACCTCGGCCTGTGGGGCGCGCGGTCGCTCGGGCAGCCCGCTCCCGAGGACGTCTTCACCCTGGACGCGGCGATCCTCTCGCTGTACACGACCTTCCAGAGCGAGCAGGCCAAGGGCACCCACGCCACCTACGAACTGCGCTATCCGGGCGAGATGGTCCTGCACGCGATCATCGAGGACGGCGCGCTCAAGGTGGCGGACGGCGCGCACCCCGGCGCCGACGCGACGATCGAGCCGCTCGGACCGTTCATCAAGGATCTGCTCAGCGGGGAACTCAGCGCCGCCGACGCGGTCCGGACCGGCAAGATCCGGATCGACGGCGCCTTCGAATACCTGGAGCTGTTCACCCGGCTGTTCCACATTCCCGCCGCGCCTCAGGTGTCCCCCGGAATCGTCGTTCGCTGACCAACCGGGAAGCCATTCCGTGACCCACGGTGCTTTTCGCTGAGCCATTCGTGGTTACCGGCGACCGAACGGCGTAACACCTCAGGTCAGATCAGCAATCCGGAGTAACGGAAACGGCCGGTTCGCGAGATATCGTCGATATCCGTCACCGGCCGGTCTTTTCGCCCAAGGAGCCTCTTCATGGCCTCACTCGATTCGCCACGTCCAGGCCTACTCGCCTCGCTCAATGGGAAATACCACCGCGCGGCGCTCAACGTCTTCGCGCTCGTCGTACTGGCGCACTGGGCGGAGCACCTCGTCCAGGCGTTCCAGATCTACGTCCTGGGCTGGAAGACCCCGGACGCCCGCGGCGTGCTCGGCATCCCGTTCCCCAAGCTGATCAGCTCCGAATGGCTGCACTACGGCTACGCCATCGTCATGCTGATCGCGCTGTTCGCCCTGCGCAAGGGCTTCGCCGGCCGCTCGCGGCAGTGGTGGAACCTGGCGCTCGGCCTGCAGTTCTGGCACCACATCGAGCACCTGCTCCTGCTGATCCAGGCGCAGACCGGCTGGCGCCTCGGCGGCGGCACCGCGCCGAGCAGCATCATCCAGCTGTTCATCCCGCGCGTGGAGCTGCACCTGTTCTACAACACGATCGTCACCATCCCGATGATCATCGCGATGCTCGTGCACCGGAAGGCCTCCGCCGTCGAACGGCAGCTGACAGGCTGTATGTGCGCGCCCGAAAGCCGGCGTGAGCTGGCATCTACGGCCTCGTGACCAGGAGACTCTTCGCGCTCCTGGCCCTGGTGGCCGCGTGGTTCGGGGTCGCGGTGCTCGCCGCGGCCCCAGCCTCGGCCCACGTCGAACTCCTCGCCTCGAACCCCGCCGACGGCGCACGGCTCACCTCGGCGCCCGCTCTGGTCTCGATCACCCTGTCGGAGAACATCGGCATCCAGCCGAACTCGATCAAGGTCGTCGACCAGCAGGGCACGAACGTCGTCAGCGGACCGGTGTTCCAGCCCGGTGACGTCGCCGAGCAGGTCGCCGTCAAACTCGAGCCCGATCTCCCCGACGGCAGTTACCTCGTCGAGTACGCCTTCGTCTCGACGGACTCCCATCCGGTGCGCGGCACGATCGCCTTCGTGATCGGCACCGGGCCGCTCATCACCTCGGCGGGCGCGGTGTCCGCCTCCACCGGGACCGATCCGGTGACCGACGCGCTGTTCACCACCTTCCGCTGGGGCTCGTTCGGCGGTGTCGCCCTGCTCGGCGGCCTGGTGTTCGTGCTGGTCTGCCGTCCGGCGGGCCGGGCCGACCCGGCGGCGCGGAAGCTGATCACCACGGGCGTGTGGCTTTCCGCCGTGACGGCCGTGGCCGGGTTCCTGCTGCAGGGCCCGTACGTCGCGGGCCGGGGCGTCGGTGCGGTCTTCGACCCCGCGCTGATCGAGGCGACCCTGCGGGTGGCGTACGGGAAGCTGCTGCTCCTGCGCCTGGCCGCGATCGTCGCGCTCGCCGTGATCGCGCGGAAGCTGCTGGCCGCCGACCAGCCGGAACGTCTCCGATCGCGCTACGAGAACCTCGGCATGGCGGCCGGGTTCATCGTGATGCTGAGTTTCTCCGCGACCGGGCACGCCGTCGCCGACAAGATCATGTTCCTCTCGGTCAGCGCCGACCTCGCGCACTTCGGCGCGATGGCCGTCTGGGTGGGCGGGCTGATCCAGCTGGCCGTGCTCCTGCGAGGCAAGTACTCGGCGGACGAGGCCGAACCGGCGCTGGCGCGGTTCCACCCGATCGCCACCTGGTCGATCGTGATCATGGTGGTCAGCGGCGCCTATCTGGGCTTCCGGCTC
This sequence comes from Amycolatopsis sp. NPDC031561, assembly GCF_055580625.1. Taxonomy (NCBI): domain Bacteria; kingdom Bacillati; phylum Actinomycetota; class Actinomycetes; order Pseudonocardiales; family Pseudonocardiaceae; genus Amycolatopsis; species Amycolatopsis sp. NPDC031561. The sequence continues at coordinate 101,383 of NZ_JBVILA010000029.1, forward strand.
GTCCCGTCGGTGGAAGCGCTCTGGACGTCGGCCTACGGCATCGTCTTCCTGCTGAAACTGACCGGATTCGCCGCGTTGCTGCTGGTGGCGAACCTGAGTCGCAACGCGGTGCGCCGCGGGATCGCCGGCCGCGGAGGCGCCGGTGTCGTGACCGCCGACCTGCGGAAACTGCGGGTCAGCGTCGGCGTCGAGGTGCTGATCGTGGCCGTGGTGCTCGCGCTGGCCGCGGCGCTGTCGTCGATGTCCCCGACCGGCTGATCAGCGTCCGACCTGCTCGACGGCCTCGTCCGGCGGGACGAACGGCCCCCAGGTGAAGGCCCGGAGCCACGGTTCCGGATCGCCCAGCCAGTCCAAGGCGGCGATCTGGGCCGGGCTCCGGCGCCCGGCGAGCGTCCGGTACAGGTCCGCGGGCGGCCCCGAGAGCACCGCGGCGACCGGTTCGGTGCCGGCGATCCAGGTCGCGCCCTCGATCTCGATCCGCATCCCGGGCAGCCCGTGGCTCCCCAGCGAGCCGGCGAGGCCGCTGACGAGCACTTCGAAACCACGAAGCCAGGCCGCGTGCGCCTCCGGCGGCGGAACGCCGAGCGCGTACCGGAGATCGAGTTCGTGGGTGAAGGCGTCCATCACCATGATGTCGCCGCGGCTCTTCCCTTCACCGTCCGCGGCGAGGAGGGCGTCGGCCTCGGGTCCGCGTTCGAGCCAGAGCCGGAGCAGTTCGGCCGCCGACGCCCGCTCCGGAACCGGGCACGGTTCTCCCCCGAACCGGGTGATCACCCGATCGCAGATTTCGGTCAAGTGCGCGAGCAGGTCCCGCACGGTCCACTGTGGACAGGCCGGTACGGCACGGCCGCCCGCGCCCGCGTGATCGGTGAGCAAGATCGCGATGTTCTCTCTGACCTGCCGATACCCTTCGGCCGCGGTCGCCGTATTCCAGCCAGGGACCCGAATTCGGCTACTCGTCACGCGGCCACCTCCACTAGGGGTCTAGCGATGATCGTCCATTCTCCCACCGGTTCCAGGATCACCCTTCTTCCCGCTTGCGCGGACCGCTCGGCGCAAAGATCACCCACCAGTGACGCGTGTCGACGCGGCTTCAGGCACACTGGTCGGGGAAAGCCCCCGTGCCGCAAGGACTCTGTCGTCCTGACAACTGTCGCGCACCGGTGACGGATCGCCCACTGTGGAGGTGACCAATGGAAATGCCCGGCTTCGATCTGGCGTGGCGTGGTTTCAATCGCGCCCAGGTCCGGGAATTCGTTCGCGAGGTGGAAACCGAGCTACGGCGCGCGGCCGCCGAGCGCGACGAAGCGATTCGCCGTGCGGAGGCTCTCGCCACCAGACTCGCCACCGCGCAAGAGGAAAACCGTGAACTGAAGGCCAGCGTCGACCGGATCAGCCGCGTGCCGATCGCACCGGACGCGCTGCAGGAGCGATCGCGCCGGATGCTCGAACTCACCCGCGAAGAAGCCGACGACATCACCGCGCGCGCCACCGAGAAGGCCGCCGAGGCCGAGGCGGAGCGGAAGCGGATCACCGAAGACTTCGAACGTGCCATGACGCTGCGCCGGGCGGAGGCGATGCGTGCCCTCGCCGCGCAGGACGAAGCCGCGCAAGCGAGAGCACGAAAGCTGCTCGAAGACGCCGCCGAAGAGGGCGAGCGCCTGGTCTCCGAAGCGCGACAGAAGGCCGATGTGGCCCTCGGCCTGCGCGCTGACGTGCTGAAACAGCTGATCGGCTGCCGCGAACTGCTCACCGAGGCCGATATGGTCCTGGCGATCACCGTCGACCCGAAACCGGAAGTGCCCGTTCAGCGCCGGAGCAGGTCAGAGGCCCGCGCCGGCACCGAAGCGGCCGCCACTTAAGCGTTGTCCCCCGACGAGTAGACCACCGGCCGGATCTCCATCGCGTTGATGTGCGCGTCCGGGATCTGGCCCGCGATCTCGATCGCGCGCTCCTTGCTGTCGCATTCGACCAGGTAGAAGCCGGCCAGGTACTCCTTCGACTCCGCGAACGGGCCGTCGGTGACCACCGGGACGCCGTCACGCACCCGGACCACCGTGCTCTCCTTCGGCTCCCCCAGCGCCTGCGTCCCGAGCAGCTCGCCGCTCTCGGTCAGCTTCTTCATGAAAGGGTCGATGCGGGCCACCACCTCGTCGCGTTCGGCCTCGGGCAGGGCGTCCCACGCGGTGGGATTCATCGTGATCATGATCATGTACTTCATCGGCGTTCCTCCTGGTCGTCCGGCCGGGTGCCCGGCCGTTCACGCTTGAGTCGGAGCCGCCGGATCGTCCTCGACATCCTGGCACCCACGAATTTCGCCCGCCCGGGGCGGATACGTGGGGAGGGTATACTCGGCGACGGCTGGGGAACGACGAGAGAACGGGTGCGGAATGACGGGCTACGGCAGCGAGCGGGAGGCCTACCTCAAGCGCCTGCGCCGGATCGAGGGACAGATCCGCGGTTTGCAGCGGATGGTCGAAGAGGACAAGTACTGCATCGACATCCTCACGCAGGTGTCCGCGGCCACCAAGGCGCTGCAGTCGTTCTCCCTCGAACTGCTGGACGAGCACCTCGCCACCTGCGTGGTCCAGGCCGCCGCCGCGGGCGGGGAAGAGGCCGACCTCAAGGTCCGGGAGGCCTCCGACGCCATCGCCCGGCTGGTCCGCTCCTGATCACACAACGCCGGCGAACCCTCGCAGCCGCAGGCTGTTGCTGACGACGAACACCGAGGAGAACGCCATCGCGGCCCCGGCGATCATGGGGTTGAGCAGGCCGAGCGCGGCCAGTGGCAGCGCGGCGACGTTGTAGGCGAACGCCCAGAACAGGTTGCCCTTGATCGTGCCGAGCGTCCGGCGCGAAAGGCGGATGGCGTCCACGGCCGAGCGCAGGTCACCACGTACCAGTGTCAGGTCGCCCGCTTCGATCGCGGCGTCCGTCCCGGTGCCCATCGACAGGCCGAGGTCGGCCTGCGCGAGCGCGGCCGCGTCGTTGACGCCGTCACCGACCATGGCGACCACCCGGCCCTCGGCCTGGAGCCGCTTGACGACGTCGACCTTGTCCGCGGGCAGTACCTCGGCGACGACTTCGTCGATTCCCACTTCGGCGGCGACGGCGTTCGCGGATCCGGTGTTGTCGCCGGTCAGCAGGATCGGCCGGAGCCCGAGCGCCCGGAGTTCCTTCACGGCCTGCTTAGAGGTCGGCTTGATCGTGTCGGCGACCACGAGCACACCCTGCGCCTCGCCGTCCCAGGCGATCACGATGGCTGTCGCTCCACGCTCCTCAGCGGCGGCTTTGACCTGCGCGAACTCGTCTCCGACGGTGATGCCGTGCTGTTCGAGGAGGGCCGTGCGGCCTGCCAAGACCGTCTTGCCCCCGACCTCGCCGACAACACCCAGGCCCTCGACGTTGCGGAACTCTTCGACCGGCGGCAGCTCGCCCAGCCGCTCTTCGGCGGCCGCGACGATCGCACGGGCGATCGGATGTTCGGAAGCGTGTTCGACCGCGGCGGCGAGCCGGAGGACCTCGTCGGTGCCATGCAGTTCGGTGAGGCTCATCTTCCCGGCGGTCACCGTGCCGGTCTTGTCCAGGACGATGGTGTCGACAGCGCGAGTGGACTCGAGCACCTCGGGGCCCTTGATGAGGATGCCCAGTTGCGCGCCGCGGCCGGTGCCGACGAGCAGCGCCGTCGGCGTGGCCAGACCGAGCGCGCACGGGCAGGCGATGATCAGCACCGCGACGGCGGCGGTGAAGGCGGCGTCCGCGCCGCTACCCGCCCCGAGCCAGAAGCCGAGCGTGCCGACCGCGAGCGCGATCACCACCGGGACGAACACGGCGGAGACGCGGTCCGCGAGCCGCTGGACCCGCGCCTTGCCGTTCTGCGCGTCCTCGACCAGCCGCGCCATTTGCGCGAGCTGGGTGTCTGCGCCGATCCTTGTCGCGCGGACGACGAGCTTGCCGCCCGCGTTGACCGTCCCGCCGACGACGGCGTCGCCGATGGTCACCTCGACCGGGACGGCTTCCCCCGTCAGCATGCTCAGGTCGACCGCCGAACCGCCGTCGGTCACGACGCCGTCGGTGGCGATCTTCTCCCCCGGCCGCACGACGAACTCGTCGCCGGTCTTCAGCTCACCGATCGGGACGCGGCTCTCGACCCCGCTTCTGAGGACGGCGACGTCTTTCGCGCCGAGTTCGAGCAGCGCGCGGAGGGCAGCGCCGGAGCGGCGCTTGGACCGGGCCTCGAAGTAGCGGCCTGCCAGCAGGAAGGTGGTGACCCCGGCGGCGACCTCGAGGTAGAGGTTGCCGGAGCCGGACCCGCGTTCCATCGTCAGCTCGAAGCCGTGGCGCATGCCGGGCACCCCGGCGGTGCCGAAGAGCAGCGCGTACAACGACCAGAGCGTGGCGGCGACGACGCCGAGGGAGATCAGCGTGTCCATGGTGGCGGCGCCGTGGCGGAAATTCGTCCAGGCGGGGCGGTGGAACGGCCACGCGCCCCAGGTGACGACGGGCGCGGCCAGAACGAGTGAGACCCACTGCCAGTAGGTGAACTGCCAGGCCGGGACCATCGCCAGCACGATCACCGGAACGGCGAGCGCGGCGGAAACCCAGAGCCGCCGGCGAAGACCGTCTGTGTTGTCTGTGCTGTCTTCGCCCGGCTCGGGTTTCGGCGGCTCGGCCGTGTACCCCGCGGATTCGACGACACCGACGAGGTCGTCGACCGACAGCGCCGCCGGGAAGTCGACCTGCGCCTTCTCGGTGGCGTAATTGACCGTGGCGGAGACGCCGTCGACCTTGTTCAGCTTGCGTTCGACCCGGGCGGCACAGGAAGCGCAGGTCATCCCGCCGATGGCCAGTTCGACCCGCTGGGATGTCTCGACGCTCACGGCGTGCCTCCCGTGTGACCCTCGTGATGCCCCTCGTGCACGCTGGTCGGCGCGGGCGGGACCGGCGCGGGCGCCTCGTCCAGCGGCCCGACGGCCGAACCGATCGCCCAGGCGACGACGAACACCGCGACCAGAGCCGCGGCGAACGCCGACACCTTGACGGCGGTACTCACGAGACGAGCTGGTAACCGGCCTCGGTGACGGCCGCGTCCACAGTGTGGACATCGAGCGCGGTATCGCTGGTGACGGTTACTTTGCCACTGGCCACGTCCACGTTCACGGCGCTGACGCCCGCGATTCCGCTGACCTCCTCGGTGACGGAGGAGGCGCAGTGCCCGCAGGACATGCCCTTGACGGTGTAGGTGGTTTCGGCCATCGGTACGAACTCCTCTACAGGACAAACGAAGCGATCACTTCCTTTATACCCCATGGGGGTAGGGGTGTGCATCGAGGGGGCGGGCACACTGCGGCGATGAGGAAGATCTCCGCCATCGGCATCGGCGCCGGCGACCCGGAACACCTGACCGTCCAGGCCGTCCGGCTGCTGAACGAGACCGATGTGTTCTTTGTCCTCGACAAGGGTTCAGAGAAGCAGGACCTGGTGGGGCTGCGCCAGGAGATCCTCGACCGGTTCGTCGAGCGGCCCGGGTACCGCGTCGTGCGGGCACCGGACCCCGAACGCGACCGTACTCCGGACGACTACCGGAAGGCCGTCGCCGACTGGCACCGGCTCCGCACCGACGTCTACGAGACCATGATCGGCTCCCTGGGCCCCGACGAGCGGGGCGCGTTCCTCGTCTGGGGTGACCCGGCGCTGTACGACTCGACGCTGACCTTGCTGGACGCCGTACTGGAGCGGGGCAACGTCGAGTTCGAGTACGAGGTCGTCCCCGGCGTGAGCAGCGTGGCCGCGCTGACATCCCGGCACCGGACCACGATGAACCAGATCGGACGGCCGGTGCTGATCACGACCGGCCGCCGGCTCGAGCCGGGCTGGCCCGCGGACGTCGACGACGTGTTCGTGATGCTGGACGCGGGGTGCACGTTCACGAAGTTCGTGGATGCGGGCTTGGAGATCTACTGGGGCGCGTACCTCGGGACTCCCGACGAGCTCCTGCTCTCGGGCCCTTTGACCGCCGATCTCGCCGCGGAGATCCGCTCCGTCCGCACTTCGGCGCGCTCGCGGAAGGGCTGGATCATGGACATCTACCACCTGCGCCGCCCCGCGCCTCGTGAGCGGTAAAGGCGGTTAGAACCGTCCTTACCACTCACGAGGCCTGATCGGGTATGCAGAAAAGGGTCCAGGCCCCGGGAGAACTCGTGGTTCTCGACCGGGGCCTGGACCCTTTTCTTTCTTAATGTTAGTC
>NZ_JBVILA010000030.1:0-70207 GCF_055580625.1 Amycolatopsis sp. NPDC031561
AGATCAGTACGCTACCAACCACTGACCAACCCAAAACTGTCCGACATGTGCTGAAACACATCTGTCCGTGAGGCCCTGAAACAGGACAGACGGTTCTAACCGTCCTTACCACTCACGAGGCTCCGGCCGTGAGTCAGCGTTCTTCGAAGCTCGTGCCGGGTGGCATGTGGTGCTTGCTGGAAGTACGTGAAGGACCCCTTCCTTGCGCTAGACGCAGTGAAGGGGTTCTTCACGCGCCGCGCTTCTGGTGCCGGGCAACCGGAGCCGCGGCGAGCGTCACGGACAGTCGATCGGAGCGGTGCCCTCGTCCGGCTCCGCAACATTTCCACTTCCGAATAGCTCGACCCCATTCCTTTCTTGCGCTATAAACTTAAAGAACCCTTCGCGAGCGAAGCTGCTTCGCTCGCGAAGCAGCGCTTCGCAGGAATGCGCGAGCGCAAGTTATCAGCAGTTGAGGTGAATTACCGCGTGGCAATCACTGCGCGGCCGGAGTTCGGCCCTAGTTTGGCCCGCATGGTTGAGAAGGATTCGACGGCGCGGACCCGGGAACTGGGCCACCGCATGAAGGCGTTCCGGCAGCGCGGGCACTTCAGCGGAGCCGACGTCAGCCGCCGTAACGGCTGGTTGCAGAGCAAGGTCACGAGGTGGGAACAGGGGCTGCGCGAGCTGTCCGTGGTGGACGCGGCGCTGTATCTCGCGACCTGCGGCGAGGCGGAGCCCGAGCGTGACCTGCTGCTGGAACTGACGCAGCCGGGCAGCGACCTGTACTGGGTGCGACCGTACTTCGACGAACTCGTCGATCCGATGAAATCCCTGGCTATCCAAGAGAATCTCGCGCATACGGTGGTGCGCTACGAGTCGTTGACGCTCCCCGGACTGCTGCAGACCGAACAGTACGCCCGCACCACCTACGAACTGATCGGCAACCGCGGTCAGGCCCAGTTGGACCAGGCCGTGAACGCCCGGATGGAGCGGCAGAAGCTGCTGCGGCGGGATCGTCCGCCCCAGTGCCGGTTCTACGTCCACGAGCGCGCGCTGCGGTCGGTCATCGGCGGACCGCGGATCATGCACGAGCAACTGCTCCACCTCGTCCTGTCGGCGAACCTGCCCTATTGCTCCATTCGAATCGTCCCCGAAAGCAACGAAGTGAGCAGAACAATCGAGAGTTCCTTCGCCATCATGGAATTCACGGAACATCCGGCGGTGGTGTACACGGATTCCTACGCGGCCGGAGTGTTCATCGACGACCGGGTGGCGGTCGAGGCGTACTATTCGCTCGTCGCGCGTCTGGAAAGCGATACCCTGACAGCGGAGAGGTCGCGTCAAATGCTCGCCGAGTGGGCGGACCGGTACGACCGGATGGACGAATGACCCGATCGGGGTTTCCCGCCGCCTCTTTGCGGGGTAGTCCTTCCTGGTAGCCGAAGAGGAGGAGTTCGTGGTGACGAAGACGCAGGACGGTGCCCCGGTCGCCGAGGCGGAGATCGAGCGGAAGTACGACTTGGCGGCCGACAGGCCCATCCCGCCGCTGGTCCCGGCCGGTCCCGTGACGAACCAGGCCGATCCGAGGGTCGACGTTCTCGACGCCACGTACTTCGACACTCCCGACTTCCGGCTCGCGCAGGCGGGTATCACGCTGCGGCGGAGGCTTGGCGGGAGCGACGAGGGCTGGCATCTCAAGCTCCCGGTCAGCGAGGACAGGCGCGAGGAACTCCGCCTCCCGCTGTCGGGCAAGCCGGACAAGGTGCCCGGCGCGCTGGCGAGACTGGTCCGTGCGCGCACTCTCGGCGCCAAACTCGTCCAGGCCGCACACCTGCGCACCGAGCGGACTTCGTACGCCCTCCTCGACGCGGAAGGCCGTGAGGTCGCGACGCTGACCGACGACGTCGTCACCGGCGAGGCGGGCGGGGAGAAGGCGCACCTCGACCGCTGGCGGGAGATCGAGATCGAACTTTCGCCCGGGACCGATCCCGACGTGCTCGACAGTCTGGACCGGGCCGTCGTGAACGCGGGCGCGAAGCGGTCGAGGTGGCCGTCGAAGCTCCGGCGGTTGACGGACGAGCTCGTCCCGTCGGCCGCGGGTGCGTCCGGTTCGGTACTGGCGGACTACTTCGCCGAGCAGCTGGACGCGCTGCGCCGCAACGACATCGGGGTTCGCCGGGACGTCGAGGACTCGGTGCACCAGATGCGGGTCGCCGCCAGGCGGCTGCGGAGTGCACTGAAGACGTTCCGGCGTTCACTCGACGCCGACGTCGCGAACGGGCTCGCCACCGAGCTGCGGTGGCTCGGTGGCGAACTCGGGCCGGCGAGGGACAACGAGGTGATGGCGGAGCGGCTGCACGAGGAGGTCAAGGCGCTTCCGGCCGAGCTGGTGCTCGGCAACGTCGGGCAGCTGATGACGCGGCACTTCTCGCGCGAGGCCGAAGAGGCCAAGGCCCGGGCCATCCGGGCGCTCGACAGCAAGCGGTACACGGATCTGTTGCGGGCACTGGAAAAGCTCGTCGGCAAGCCCAAGAAGATCAAGGACGGCAAGAAGGAGCTGCGCAAGGCGGTCGCTCGTTCGGACCGGAAGCTGCGGGACGCGGTCGCGGTCGCGGCGGCCTTGCGGCCCGGTCTGGAGCAGGACGCCGCGTTGCACGAGGTGCGTAAGAAGGCCAAACGCGCCCGGTACGCCGCGGAGACGGTCCAGCCGGTGACTGGCAAGAAGCTTCGAAAATGGCGGAAGAACGTCAAGGCGGTGCAAACCACTCTCGGTATCCATCACGACGTAGTGGTCACCCGGGAGGTCTTGCGGCTTCTCGGCCTCCGCGCCTACGCCGAGAGCGAAAACGCTTTCACTTATGGCCTCCTGCACGGTCGTTCGGTCGCGACGGCCGAGGCCGCGCACCGGCGTTTCGCCGGAGAATGGCAAACGGTGCGTAAAGGTTCCCGCCCGAATTGGCTTCGATGAGGTACCAGGGTTGACCTCTCGCCGCCGCTGAGTACCGTCAGTGGGAACTTGGTGGTCTGGAGAGAGGCGCCCCCATGTTGCCTGGCCAGCGCGTACCCGGCGAATCGCAGCCCCTGGCCGTGACCACCACCCGCCGCAAGGACGGCATCGTCATCCTCACCGCGGTGGGGGAGATCGACGCGGCCACCGTCGGCCGGTTCCGCGTCGAACTCAGCGGTGCGTGTGTCACGGAAAAGCACGTGATCCTCGACCTTTCCGGCGTTGGTTTCCTCAGTTGCGCCGGATTGCACGCGCTGGAGGAGGCCAATGCCGCGTCGCGGCGGCTCTCGGTGATCGTGAAGACCGCCTTGGTGTCGCGGATTCTGGACATCAGCGGGGTCGGAGCCGATCTCGACGTCCGTTGGGACGTCGAGGACGTCCATATCTAGCCGTCGAGTTCGACCTCGTCGGCGGCGACGTCCGGCAGCAGGCCACGCCAGCGCGGATTGCGCAGGCAGCCCCCGTCGGTCCAGCCGCCGAAGACGACCTCGCCGACGATGGTCGGCCGCGACCAATGCGCGTCCCGCGCCTGTTTTTCCGGTACGGAGCGAAACGGGGATGTCTTGCGCTCCAAGCGGAACAGCCGCTGTGACAGCTCCTCCAGCTCGTCGCCCGCGAAGCCGACGCCGACGTTCCCGATGTACCGCAGGCCATCCTCGTGCGGGACGCCGAGCAGCAGCGAACTGAACGTGTCCGCCCGGCTGCCGCCACCCGGCCGCCAGCCGCCCAGCACCACCTGCTGGACCCTCGCGCCGATGATGGAAAGCCATTCCCCGGTACGCCTTCCCTGGTGGTACGCGGAGTCGGCGCGTTTCGCGATGACGCCGGCGAGCCCGTGTTCGCGGGCCGCCCGCGCGACCGCGCCACCGTCGCCGCGGTAGTACCGGGGGACCTGCCAATGCGGTCCGGCGAGACCGAGGCCTTCGAGGAGTTCTCGACGCTCGACATAGGGCGACTCGACACAGGACCGGCCGTCCAGATGCAGGAGATCGTTCACCAGATAGAACGCCGGAAACCGGGGGACGAGCCGTTTCGCGGAACTCTTCGTGGCCCGCGCACGGTGCCCGAGCCCGTCCGGACTCGGCTTCCCGCCGTCGAAGACGACGATTTCCCCGTCGAGAAAAGCATCGGCGGCACCGAGTTGCTCGCCCAGTCCGCGGAATTCGGGGTACAGCCCGGTGACGTCGTCGCCCGAATCGTCGTAGGCGGTGATCCGGCCGCCGGACACCCGGATCAGGGTGCGGCGCCCCGACCAGTCGAATTCGTAGGCCCATTCCGTGTCTTCGCCGGTCGAGGGAAGGCGCCCCGGTTTGGTCAGCATCGGGGCGAGGAACGGGGGCAGTTCCGTGCGGCCGGGATCGGCCGGATCGAGTCGTTTGAGCAGCCAGCCGCGGTCGTTCCCGTCCTTCTTCACGTTCAGGAACAGGTATTTCCCGCGCGCCCGTTTCCCGTGGAAGACGATCTCGACCTTGTGGTCGTTGAAGTGCAGCGTTTCGTACCGGCCGGTGTCCCAGATCGTCATGGTGCCGCCGCCGTATTCACCGGCCGGAATCTCGCCTTCGAAGGTGAGATAGTCCATCGGGTGGTCTTCGGTGTGCACGGCGAGGCGTTCGAGATCCGGTGACATCGGCAGGCCTTTCGGCACCGCCCAGGAGACCAGCACCCCGTCCCGCTCCAGCCGGACGTCCCAGTGCAGGCTGCTCGCGTGGTGTTCCTGGATGACGAAGAGATCGTCCGCCCCCGCCGGGGTTCCGCCGTCCCCGTCGCGTTCCGGAATGGGTTCGGGTGTCCGTCCCGGTTTGCGCTTACGGCGGTATTCGCCGAGTTTCTCCGCCATGGTCGGCCAGCGCACCCCTCTCCGGATCCGTTCACGCAAGCCTAGCGCCGTTCACGGTCCGGACGGGGGACGAAGGCCCCTTTTCCTCCGATGAAAGCAGGAAAAGGGGCCTTCGATTCACCGCGGTTCAGTCGGTCTCGGCGAGCGCCTCCGCGAACTGGGCCGCGTAGAGCCGCGAGTACGCACCACCGGTGAGCAGCAGCGTTTCGTGATCGCCCTGCTCGACGATCGAGCCGTCCTCCATCACGAGGATGACGTCCGCGTCGCGGATGGTGGAGAGCCGGTGCGCGATGACGAAACTCGTCCGCCCCTCGCGCAGCGAATTCATCGCCCGCTGGATCAGCACCTCGGTCCGGGTGTCGACCGAACTGGTGGCCTCGTCGAGGATGAGGATCGCGGGTTTCGCCAGGAACGCCCGCGCGACGGTGATCAGCTGTTTCTCACCCGCGCTGACCGTGCCGCCCTCGTCGTCGATCACCGTTTCGTAGCCCTCCGGGAGGGTACGGACGAACCGGTCGACGTGGGTCGCCTTGGCCGCCGCGACGATCTCCTCCTGCGTCGCGTCCGCGGAACCATAGGCGATGTTCTCCGCGATCGTCCCGCCGAACAGCCACGCGTCCTGCAGCACCATGCCGGTTTTGGACCGCAGGTCCTCGCGGTCCATCTCGGCGATGTCGACACCGTCGAGGGTGATCCGGCCGCCGTCGAGTTCGTAGAACCGCATGAGCAGGTTGACCAGGGTGGTCTTCCCCGCGCCGGTCGGGCCGACGATGGCGACGGTGTGCCCCGGCTCGACGGTGAGCGACAGGTCCTCGATGAGCGGGGTGTCCGGGGTGTACCGGAACGACACGTGCTCGAACTCGACCTGGCCGCGCACGTCGCCCACCCGCGCGGGTTCGGCGGGCTCGGGTTCCTGCTCGTCCGCGTCGAGCAGCGCGAAGACCCGCTCCGCGGACGCGATCCCGGACTGCAGCAGGTTCGCCATGCTGGCGATCTGCGTGACCGGCTGGCTGAACTGCCGTGAATACTGGATGAACGCCTGGACGTCGCCGAGCGACAACGTCCCGGAAGCCACCCGCAGCGCGCCGATCACGGCCACCAGCACGTAGCTCAGGTTGCCGATGAACATCATCGCGGGCTGGATGGTGCCCGAGATGAACTGCGCCCGGAAGCTCGCGCCGTAGAGCGTGTCGTTGTGCTCGCGGAAGACCTTCTCGGCCTCCTCGCGGCGGCCGAACACCTTGACCAGCGAGTGCCCGGTGTACATCTCCTCGATATGCGCGTTGAGCCGTCCGGTGGTGGACCACTGCTTGATGAACTGCGGCTGCGCCTTCTTGCCGATCTTCGCCGCGACGATCACCGAAGCGGGCACCGAGAGCAGCGCGACCAGCGCCAGCAGCGGCGAGATGACGAACATCATCGCGAGCACGCCGACCACCATCAGCAGCGAAGACACGATCTGCGCGAGCGTCTGCTGCAGCGATTGCGCGAGGTTGTCGATGTCGTTGGTGGCCCGGCTCAGCACCTCACCGCGCGGCTGGCGGTCGAAGTAACTCAGCGGGAGCTTGGCGAACTTCTCCTCGATCTTCTCCCGCAGCTCGAACACCGCGCGCTGGACCAGGTTCGTGGTCAGCCTCGCCTGCAGCAGGGCGAAGAACGACGCCACGATGTAGAGCAGCAGCACCCACATCAGGACCTGGCCGACGGCGTCGATGTCGATACGCTGGCCAGGCACGAAGTCGATCGCCGAGAACATGTCGGCGAGCGTGTTGTCGCCCTTCGCCCGCAGGCCGGCGATGACCTCTTCCTTGCTCACCCCCGCGGGCATGTCCTTCGCGACGACCCCCGCGAAGATGAGGTCCGTCGCCATGCCGAGAATCTTCGGGCCGATGACGCTCAGCGCGACGCTGGCGACGCCGAACGCCAAAATGCCGTACAACACGGCGCGTTGCGGCTGCAGCAGCCGCAACAGCCGTTTCAGGGATCCCTTGAAGTCCAGTGCCTTCTCGACGGACGGCCCGCCCATGAAGGCGGCGGGACCGCGGCCGAAGCCGCCTCCGCCGGGCCCTGGCCCTCGTGCCGCGCTCGCGCGCTCGCCCGCGGGTTTCGCCGGGGTACTCGATTCTGTGGTGGATTCGGGCGCGCTCATCAGGCGGCCTCCTGCTCGGTCAGCTGGGACAGCACGATCTCCCGGTAGGTTTCGTTGCTCTCCATGAGTTCGGTATGGGTGCCGTTGCCGACGACGCGGCCTTCGTCGATGACGACGATGCGGTCGGCGTGGCGGATCGTGCTGACCCGCTGCGCGACGATGACCACGGTGGCCTCGGCGGTCTCGGCCACCAGCGCCCGCCGCAGCGCGGCGTCGGTCGCGTAGTCGAGCGCGGAGAAGGAGTCGTCGAAGAGGTAGATCTCGGGACGCCGCACCAGCATCCGCGCGATCGCGAGCCGCTGCCGCTGGCCGCCCGAGACGTTGGTCCCGCCCTGGGCGATGGGGGAGTCCAGTCCCTCGGGCATCCGCTCGACGAAGTCCTTGCCCTGCGCCACTTTCAGCGCATGCCACAGTTCCTCGTCGGTGGCGTCGGACTTGCCGTACCGGAGGTTGCTCGCGACCGTCCCGGCGAACAGGTACGGCTTCTGCGGCACCAGCCCGACGGCGTCGGACAGCACGGTCGGATCCAGTTCTCGGACGTCGACGCCGTCGACGAGCACGGAGCCGTCGGTGGCGTCCATCAGCCGGGGGATCAGGTTGAGCAGCGTGGTCTTGCCGCTGCCCGTGCTGCCGATGATCGCGGTCGTCTCACCGGGCATGGCCAGCAGTGAGATCTCCTGCAGCACCGGCTTTTCCGCGCCGGGGTAGCGGAACTCCACATCGGACAGTTCCAGTCGCCCGTGCACCTCACCGGGGCTGATCGGGTTCGTCGGCAGGACGACGCTGGTGTGGGTGTCGAGCACCTCGGTGATGCGCTCGGCGCTGACTTCGGCGCGCGGCACCATCATGAACATGAAGGTGGCCATCATGACCGCCATCAGGATCTGCATGAGGTAGGACAGGAACGCGGTCAGCGCGCCGATCTGCATGCTGCCGTCGTCGATGCGCAACCCGCCGAACCACAGCACGGCGACGCTGGAGGCGTTCATCACGAGCATGACGATGGGGAACATCAGCGCCATGAGCCTGCCGACGATCAGGGAGACGTCGAGCAGTTCGGTGTTCGCCTTGGTGAACCGCCGCCGCTCATGGGTGTCCTTGACGAAGGCCCGGATCACGCGGATGCCCATGATCTGCTCGCGCAGGATCTGGTTGATCTTGTCGATCCGCTCCTGCATCAGCCGGAACGCGGGCCGCATCTTCGCGATGATGATCCCGACCGAGACGCCGAGGATCGGCACGACGACCACCAGCAGCCACGAGAGCGTGACGTCCTGGTTGAGCGCCATGATGATGCCGCCGAAGCACATGATCGGCGCGGACACCATCAGCGTGAACGCCATCAACGTCAGCATCTGCACCTGCTGGACGTCGTTGGTGGTGCGGGTGATCAGCGACGGCGTCCCGAACTGGCCGACCTCGCGGGCGGAGAAGTCCTGGACCCGGTGGAAGATCGCGCCGCGGACGTCGCGGCCGACGGCCATGGCGGTGCGGGCGCCGTAGTAGACGGCGCCGATCGAGCAGGCGATCTGCACCAGCGACACCAGCAGCATCACGCCGCCGACGCCGAGGATGTAGTCGATGTCGCCCTTGACCACGCCGTCGTCGATGATGTCGGCGTTCAGCGTGGGCAGGTAGAGCCCGGCGAGGGTCTGGACGAACTGCAGCAGCACGATCAGCCACAGGTCTCGCCGGTACGGGCGCAGGTGAGTGCGCAACAACTTCGTCAGCACAACGGTTTCTCCCCAGTGGTGGGTAGGGTGTTACTGCTTCTTCGGTTTCTTCACCGGTTCGGGTCCGGTGAGTGACGGGACACCCGCGGCCGCCTCGCGCAAAAGGACGCCGAGCGTTTCCAGGAACGGTCCGGACCCCTCGTTGACCAGCCAGCTGAAGAACGCGGTCTTCACCGCGGACTCCACGATCGCCGCCATGAGCCGCGAGTTCAACGCGTTTTCCGCGCTCGCGCCCGCACGTTCCAGGATGGCGTCGGCCAGCACCTGTTCGACCTTGGCGTGCGCCTTGAGGAACTCGCCCTGCATCGACGGGTGCAGGAGCAGTGACCGGGCCAGCTCCACCGAACCGCGATCCGGTTCTCCCAGCTTGCTGTAGGCCTCCAGCGTCGCGGCGCCGACCGCTTCCCACAAGGATTCTCCCGAGGGCCGCTCGCGCAGCGCCTCCCGCAGGAGTTCCTGCCGTTCGACGATGAACGAGCAGATCGCCTCTTCCTTGCTGGAGAAGTAGTTGTTGAACGTGCGCGGCGACACCCCCACGGCGCCGGCGATGTCCTCGACGCGGACCTGCTCGACGCCCTTCTCCATGGCGAGCTTGAGCGCTGCCTCGCTCATGGCGCGACGAGCCGCGCGCTTCTTGCGTTCGCGCAGTCCGAGAGGGGCGGCCGAGTCGGTGGTCACGACGGTAAGGGTAGGCAAAAGTTGCGGGGCGCGCAAATTTATGCGCACTCCGCACTTTTCGGACACCAAGGTGGGTGAGCGATCGGGAAATTGAGCCGAATGGCCTAGTGTGCACCGCTCACCAGCCGCAACGCTTTCGTTACCACGTCACTGCCAGCGGTTGAACGGAAACCGGTTGTGGACACCGGTTGTTCCGTCTGCTTGCATGTCGGACGTTGTCACTGGGGAGTTGCAGACGAGTCCGGGTACGCGAAGAGAAAGAAGTGGAAGCACATGGTGACGCGGGCTCGAGGCTTGCTTGACCGCTCACGGGTTCTTCTGGACCGCTCCCGGGTCGCCGCGGCTCAGTTCCTCGCCGCGCCGCCCCGGCACGCCCCCTCCTCCGGGGCGCCCGCCGTCGAACCGGTGGTGGAGCAGCGGCCGGCCGTGGAAGCGCCGGACGCCGGCGCGCTCGCCGGCGTCTGCTCCAATGTCGCGTTGCGCGACCTCAATCTGCTCGACCAGTTGCTCGCGCAGCTGGAGACGATGGAGGCGGGGGAGGAGAACGCCGACCGTCTCGCCGAGCTCTACCGGCTCGACCATCTGGCGACCCGCTTGCGGCGCAACGCCGAGAACCTGCGCGTGCTCGCCGGGCGGGACGCCGACGACACGGCGGCCGGGATCTCGTCCGTGCTCGACGTGATGCGGGCCGCGATGTCGTCGATCGACCACTACTCGCGGATCACCATCGGCCGCGTCGTTTCGCTCGGCGTCGTCGGATTCGCCGCCGAGGACGTCAGCCGGATCCTCGCGGAACTGTTCGACAACGCGGCGAACCAGTCGTCGCCGAGTTCGCCGGTCAGCGTCAGCGCGCACCTCACCGAACAGGGGAGCGTGCTGATCCGCATCGAGGACGAAGGCATCGGCATGCCGCCGGAACGCCTCGCGGTGCTGAACGAACGCCTGGCCGCCGGTCCCGTGCTCGACGACGATTCGGTGCGGCACATGGGACTCGCGGTCGTCGGCAGGCTCGCCGACCGGCACGAGATCACCGTCAAACTCGACCGCCGTACCCCGCACGGCACGGTCGCCACCGTGCTGCTGCCGGTGCCGGTGGTCTCGGAACTGGCCGAGAAGCAGTGGTCCGGTTCGCAGACGGTGGTACTGCCGCAGACGAGGATCACCAACGGAACACACGTGGGAACCGCCACCGCGACGACGTCCACGCTGCCGAGGCGGCGCCCGGCCGCGCCGACGACATCGGAACCGGAACGCAAGCCCAGCCCGCGTCCGCGCACGGCCGTCCCGCCCGCCGACGGCGGGACCACGGCGAGCGGCCTGCCGCGCCGGGTTTCCCGCAGTATCAGGACATTGCCCGACGAACCGGCCCCGCCGACCACCCCGCCCGCCGACGCGGCGGACGGGCACGAGGCGCTGTTGGCCGACCTCGATGCCTTCTCCGACGGCGAGCGCGCCGCCCTCGACGACCGGCACGAGCGTGAGACCGGAGGAAACACCCAGTGACCGCCCAGGACGCGACCACGGATTTCACGTGGCTGCTCGACGACTTCGTGCGCAAGGTGCATGGCGCGAGTCACGCGCTGATCATGTCCGTCGACGGTTTCCCTTTGACCGCTTCGGAATCGGTGTCCAGTGACGACGCCGAGCAGCTCGCCGCCATCGCGAGCGGCTTGCTCAGCCTCGCGGGCAACAGCGCCGCGCTGTTCGGCAAGGGCAACTGCGAGCAGATCATCATCCGGCTCACCCGCGGGTACTTCCTGTTCATGGGGATCGGCGCCGAGGCGGGGCTCGCCGTGCTCACCGAACCCGACTGCGACATGAAGGTCGTCGCCTACGAGATGACCCAGTTCATCACCAACGCCGGCCACGCCCTCACTCCCGAGGTGCGAGCGGGACTCCGGCAGGTCCTGACCGCCCGACGGCCGCAGGCCTGAGAATCCGGAGAAGGAAGGGATGACCGTGTCCAGCGACCAAGCTCCGGACCGGCCGGTCAAGATGCGCAGCCGCAGAATCCGGCCGTACGCGCTGACCGGCGGCCGCACCAAGAGCAGCCACCTGCTGCTGGTGGAGACCCTGATCTCGGTCCCGCGCTACGACCCGGCGCTGTCCGAAGCGCTGATGCCCGAATCGCGTTCGCTGTACGAGCGCGCCCGCGAACGCTCGTCGATCGCCGAGCTTTCGGTGGGACTGGACCTGCCGCTGGGCGTGGTCCGCGTGCTCATCGGCGACCTCGCCACCCAGGGCGCCGTCTTCGTGCACCCGACGGCCCACGCCTACAACCACGATACGAACGTGCTCGAGAGGATCCTCGATGGACTCAAGCGCCTCCCGGTCTGACGCCGATCTGCTGGCGATCTCCGCCAAGATCGTCGTCGCCGGTGGATTCGGCGTGGGCAAGACGACGTTCGTCGGCGCCGTCTCCGAGGTCCCGCCCCTGAGCAACGAGGCTTGGATGACCGAGGCGGGCGCCGGGGTCGACGAGCTCGTGCCGCCCGGAACCAAGTCCACCACCACGGTCGCGATGGACTTCGGCCGGATCACCCTCCGCGAAGACCTGCTCCTGTACCTGTTCGGCACGCCCGGCCAGGCCCGGTTCTGGTTCCTCTGGGACGACCTCTCGCGCGGCGCGCTCGGCGCCGTCGTGCTGGTCGACACCAGCCGGATCGACCAGTCGTTCGCGGCGATCAACTACTTCGAGAACGACTCCGACCTGCCGTTCATCGTCGCGGTCAACCAGTTCGAGGGGATGCCGGTGCACGACCTCGAAGAGGTCCGCGACGCCCTCGCGCTGTCCCCGGACATCCCGCTGGTCACCTGCGACGCCCGCGATCCGAAGTCCACGGTCGCGACCCTGCAGGAACTCGTGACGCACACGTTGTCCCTCGCGGTGGTCTCCGGGCCGGGCCGCGAGTTCGCCCTCAGCTGACGGTTCTCTGGGAGGAATGTCGAGGATGCGCAAGGTTCTGATCGTCGGTGCCGGGCAGTCGGGGTTGCAACTCGCCTTGAGCCTGCTGGACCACGACTACGACGTCACGGTGATGTCGGCGCGGACGCCGGACGAGATCCGGTCCGGCAAGGTGATGTCGACCCAGTGCATGTTCCACTCCGCCCTGCAGCACGAGCGGGACCACAAGCTGAACCTGTGGGAGGACGAGACCGTCCGGGTCGAAGGACTCGGCGTGTCCATCGCCGGACCCGATTCCAGCCGGGTGCTGGACTGGTTCGCCCCGTTGGAGCACTACGCGCAGTCGGTGGACCAGCGGGTGAAGATGGCCGCCTGGCTGGAGCTGGTGGAGGACCGCGGCGGCAAGGTCGTCATCCACGGCGTCACCACCTCGGACCTGGCGCCGCTGGCGAAGCTGTACGACCTCGTGGTCATCGCGGCGGGCAAGGGTGAGCTGGTCCAGCTGTTCGACCGGATCCCGGAGCGGTCGCCGTACACGGAGCCCCAGCGCGCTCTTTCGCTGGCCTACGTGCACGGTCTGGAGCCCCGGCCGGAGCATCCGGACAAGGCGGCGGTGCGCTTCAACATCATCCCGGGCGTCGGCGAGCTGTTCATGATCCCCGCGTACACGCTGAGCGGGAACTGCGACATCCTGTTCTTCGAGGGCGTCCCCGGCGGCCCGCTCGACTGCTGGGGCGACCGGCCGTCGCCACAGCAGCATCTCGACCGGATCCTTTCGCTGATGAAGCAGTTCCTCCCGTGGGAGTACGAGCGCTCGCGCAACGCCGTGCTGACCGACGAGAAGTCGACGCTGGCGGGCGGATACACCCCGGTCGTGCGGAACGCGGTCGGCAAGCTGCCCTCGGGCACCGTGGTGCTCGGCATGGCCGACGTCGTGGTGGCCAACGACCCGATCACCGGTCAGGGCTCGAACAACGCGAGCCACTGCGCGGCGTCCTATCTGGACTCGATCCTCGATCGCGGGGACAAGCCCTTCGACGAGGAGTGGATGAACGCGTCGTTCGAGAAGTACTGGGAGTACGCCCAGCACGTGACGACCTGGACCAACGCGATGCTGCAGCCGCCGCCCCCGCACGTGCTCCAGATCATCGGCGCGGCGGGGGAGAACCCCGCCGTGGCGAAGCGATTCGCGGACGGGTTCTCCGATCCGACCGACTTCCAGCACTGGTTCTTCGATCCGGCGAAGGCGGAGAAGTACCTGGCCGAAGCGTGATTCGGGGACCGCGGTAGTCCCGCGATCGGGTTGGCGGGACTGTCGCGGTGCGCCGTTTCGGGCTACCGTTGTTACCGAGCGTGAGTACGGTCGGTGACGGCGGTGGAGGTGCGGCGCGATGCGTTCGATGTGGAAGGGCTCGGTGTCCTTCGGGCTGGTGAGCATCCCGATCCAGCTCTATGCGGCCACCGAGAACAAGAACGTCTCACTGCGCCAGGTGCACGAGGCCGACGGCGGCCGCATCCAGTACAAGCGGTTCTGCACGATCGACGGCGAGGAAGTGCCCTACGCCGAGATCGCCAAGGGCTACGAACTGCCCGACGGCGAGATGGTCGTGCTCACCGACGAGGACATGTCGGAGCTGCCGCTGGCGTCGTCGCGGGCGATCGACGTGCTCGAGTTCGTGCCGCTGGAGTCCATCGACCCGATCCACTTCGACAAGACCTACTACCTCGAACCGCAGAAGAACGCCGTCAAGCCGTACGTGGTCCTGCGTGACGCGCTGGAGAAGGCGAGCCACGTGGCGATCGCGAAGGTCGCCATCCGGCAGCGGGAGACGCTCGCGATCCTGCGGGTGCACAGCGACGTCCTGATGATGACGACGATGCTGTGGCCCGACGAGGTCCGTGTCCCGGACTTCGGCTTCTTGCACGACGATCCTCCGCAGGTGAGGCCCCAGGAACTGACGATGGCGGGTTCCCTGATCGACTCGCTCTCGGAGCCGGTGTTCGAGCACGAGAAGTACAACGACTCCTACCGCGAGGCGCTGGAGGCCATGATCGAGGCCAAGGCCGCCGGGAACGAGACGACCAAACCGAAGGCCGTCGGGGCGAAGGCCGACGTCGTCGACCTCATGGAGGCCCTGCAGGCCAGCGTGAGCGAGGCGAAGAAGAGCCGGAAGCCGACGGCGGCCAAGAAGGCCACCGCGGCCAAGAAACCCGCCTCCGGCAAGCGAACCCCGAAGAGCGCCTGACTCTCCTTTGTGGACTGTTGTGCCCGGTGTCACCCGGCCGGGTCCGGCGACACGCCGCCCTCATGCCAGGATTTGTCGTCCCTCGGTGGTAGTAAGGCAACCGAGGAGAACTTTTCCGAAGCGATCTTCGATCTGATCGCGGGAGGCGGCATGAGCATGGAGTGCGCGTTCTGCGCCGGCGGGCTCGACCACTGTCACGGAACCCTCGTGGTCCACCTGGACGGTGGTTTCACCGAATGCAGCGAGGACGGCTGCGTCGACCTCGACTTCGTCCGGCACACGCTGACGATCGACTGTTTCGACGTCGACGGGGCCTGCACCTGCGCCGTGGTGGAGGCCCGGCAGCTGCTGCGGGCTTCTTGACCGGCGGTCAATACACCAGTCCGGCCCGATTCGGAAGATCGGGACCGATTGCCACTCGAAGGTGTATGCATTCGTGTACATCGTGGCCGGAAATGTGTTAACTATGACGGGGTCCTCCGGCTCTCCCTCCCCCTCGGAGCCGGAGGGCCCCTTCATGTCGTGGTGCTTCGCCCTCATGGGCCGAGAACGAAAACAGACCGGGCACCCGGCGTGAGGGGAACGCCGGGTGCCCGGTCTGTCTCAACGCTGGTACCGGGGGCTCGGTATCAGCTGTGGTCCGGTGCTCAGAACCAGTGGGCGCGACCGCCGATGGCCTTCCCGGTGTTCCCGAGAACGGCCAGGATGATGCCGATGACCGCGAGCGCGATCCCGATCGAGTACAGAACGGGGATGCTGGCGATGACACCGATGACAATCAGGATGACGCCGAGAATGATCACGGGGGCACCTTCTCCTTCGTAGTCGCCCGGCCAAGGTGATGCCGGGGTGTGGCTACATAAGGGATTCCCGGTTCACACCGCGGGAAACAGGTCCATCCGGCCGTAGTTTTCACGCATTCGGCCTAGTGCTCCGGGGCGGTGCGTCAGGTGTCACAGAAGGGGTTGACGGCGGACGGCGGTTCGCGATCGGTGCCGGGCCTCGTGAGTGGTAACGACGGCTCGGGTTCTGGTGGACCCTGATGTCATCTTGTAGAGCTTGTTCTGGATGTCGATGTGGGGCGAGCGGGGAAGATTTGGGACGTTGAACGTCCCAAATCTTCCCGCTCGGCTGCCGGTCGTGAGGCTGTGGGGTGGCACGGGTCTTGCTCAACGGAAGATCGGGGACACTCAACGTCCCGATTCCTTCATCGTCGACACCCGGTACTCGCTGAGCCGTCACCCTCGTGCAGGCCAGGTGTTCGTGAGATCCGAGCCCTGGTCGCGCGTAGCCCGCACCTGACCTCAGTAGCGGTAGTGGTCCAGCTTGTACGGACCTTCGACGTCCACGCCGATGTACTCGGCCTGGCGCTTGGTCAGCTTCGTCAGCCGGACGCCCAGCGCGTCGAGGTGCAGGCGGGCCACCTTCTCGTCGAGGTGCTTCGGCAGCACGTGGACGTCGGTGGCGTACTGGCCCTGCTTCGTGAACAGCTCGATCTGCGCGATCGTCTGGTTGGTGAAGGAGTTCGACATCACGAAGCTCGGGTGACCGGTGGCGTTCCCGAGGTTCATCAGCCTGCCTTCGGACAGCACGAGGATGGAGTGCTGCTCGCGGTCGGCCGTCGCGGGGAAGACCCACTCGTGCACCTGCGGCTTGATCTCGATCTTCTCGATGCCCGGGATCTTCGCGAGCCCGGCCATGTCGATCTCGTTGTCGAAGTGGCCGACGTTCGCGACGATCGCGTTGTGCTTCATCTTGGCCATCTGGTCGGCCATGATGATGTCGAAGTTGCCGGTGGTGGTGATGAAGATGTCGCCGCGCTCGACGACGTCGTCGAGCTCCACGACGTCGAGACCCTCCATCGCCGCCTGCAGCGCGCAGATCGGGTCGATCTCGGTGACGACCACGCGGGCGCCCTGACCCCGCAGCGATTCCACCGCGCCCTTGCCGACGTCGCCGTAGCCGCAGATGACGGCGACCTTGCCCGCGATCATCACGTCGGTGCCGCGGTTGAGACCGTCGATGAGCGAGTGACGGATGCCGTACTTGTTGTCGAACTTCGACTTCGTCACCGAGTCGTTGACGTTCATCGCCGGGAACAGCAGCTCGCCGTCCTTGGCGAGCTTGTAGAGCCGCTTGACGCCGTTGGTGGTCTCCTCGGTGACGCCGCGGACCTCGTTGGCGATACGGGTGAACCGGCCCGCGTCACGCGCGATGCTGTCGGTCAGCGTGCGCAGGACGAGGGTGTACTCCTCGGGGTCTTCCTCGGTCGCCTGCGGGACGGCGCCGGCGGCCTCGAACTCGACACCCTTGTGGATCAGCAGGGTCGCGTCGCCACCGTCGTCGAGGATCATGTTCGGGAGACGGCCGTCGCCGAAGTCGAAGAGCTGGTCGGTGCACCACCAGTACTCGGCCAGGGTCTCGCCCTTCCACGCGAACACCGCGGAGCCCGAAGGCGCGTCGACGGTTCCGTTCTGGCCGACGACGACGGCCGCGGCCGCCTCGTCCTGCGTGGAGAAGATGTTGCAGGACACCCAGCGCACTTCGGCGCCCAGTGCGACGAGCGTCTCGATCAGCACGGCGGTCTGAACGGTCATGTGCAGCGAGCCCGCGACTCGCGCGCCCTTGAGGGGCTGCGAGTCGGCGTATTCACGGCGCAGCGCCATCAAGCCGGGCATCTCGACCTCGGCGAGGCGCAGCTGCTTGCGGCCGGCCTCGGCGAGGGAGAGGTCGGCGACGGCGAATTCGATCCCGTTGACCTTGGACAGGGTGGGGCTCACTGGTTCTCCATTCATCAGGAAGGCAAGGTGAAGCGGTTCTTCTCGCCGGTGGCGGGAAGAACGGGGTCAATGCGGGGGTTGTTCAGCGCGCGGCCTCGACGACGACGGCCGGAAAAGGGTTTCGACGCAAGAAAGGCACCTCCGCAGTGGGAGGCGCCCTTACGTCTGTCGCAGCGGGCCGAGCGTGGCGGAAGAATTCCGTCGCAGCGCCTCTCGGCCCGAAACCAGAATGGCAAAGCGCCGCGAGCGCTGTCAAGGCGACGCGGATCGCGCCACCGTCGAGGGGAATTCGGCCCGGACGCCCAGCAGGCGGACCGGTCTGCCGAGGTCGAACAGGTCGAGCACGGCCAGCGCCGCCTTCTCGATCTCGGCGGGGTCCGCGGTCGGGGCGGGCAGGGTCACGCTGTGGGTGTGGGTCAGGAACGGCGCGAACCGGACCTTGACCGCGACCCGCGCGGCGGGCCTGCCTTCCTCGGCGACGTCCTGGGAAACGCGTTTCGCCAGCGCGACGACCTCGGCGGCCATGGCCCCGGGATCGGTCAGGTTCTGCTGGAACGTCGTCTCGCGGCTGCGGGATCGTGCCACGTAGGGCGTCGCGGTGACCTCGGCGTCGCCGATTCCCCCGGCGAGGATCCGGTACCACGGGCCGAGTTTCGGGCCGAACCGCGCGGCGAGCCCCGCCGGGTCGGCGCCCGCCAGTTCCAGCACGGTGTGATAGCCGGCCTCGGCGAGCTTCTTCGTGGTCTTGGCGCCGATGCCCCACAGCGCGTCCGTCGGCTTCTCGGCCATGACGTCCCACCAGTTCTCCTGGACGAGCCGGAAGATCCCGGCCGGTTTGGCGAATCCGGTGGCGAGTTTGGCGCGCAGCTTGTTGTCCCCGATGCCGACCGAGCACGACAGCCCGGTCTCCTCGGTCACCACTCGCCGGATGTCGGCGGCGAGCGTTTCGGGGTCGTCGGTAGCGACGCCGAGGAACGCCTCGTCCCAGCCGAGTACCTCGACGACCACCGGGAGTTCCCGCAGCGTCGCCATCACCCGATCGGAGACTTCTTGGTACGCGGGCGCGTCCGTGGCCAGGAACACCGCGTCGGGGCAGCGTTTCGCGGCGGTCCGCAACGGCATCCCGGACCGGATGCCGAATTCCCGCGCTTCGTACGACGCCGTGGCCACCACGGCCCGTTCGGCCGGATCGCCCGTGCCGCCGACGACCACGGGCTTGCCACGCAGCTCAGGCCGCCGGGCGACCTCGACCGCCGCGATGAACTGGTCGAGGTCGACGTGGAGCACCCACTCCCGGACGGCCATAAGACGACCTTAAGCCCGTTCGGCGACCTCGTCGCGCATCCGCTGCTCGTTCTCCTGCAGCTCCGGCGTGAAGTTCTCGCCGAAGTCCTCGGCTTCGAGGATCTTGCGGACCTCGAGGATGGTGTCGCCGTGCGGGGGAGTGGGACAGCGCTTCGCCCACTCGATCGCGTCGGCGCGCGACGGGACGTCGACGATCCAGAAGCCGCCGACGAGTTCCTTGGCTTCGGTGAACGGGCCGTCGGTGACCGTGGATCCGGCGGCGTTGACCGTGACCCTCGCGCCCTTCGAACTCTCCTGCAGCCCCTCGCCGCCCACCAGCACCCCGGCGTCGAGCATGTCCTGGTTGAACTTCGCCATGGCGGTCAAGGCCTCCATCGGCGGCATCTTCCCGGCTTCGGAATCCTCGTCCGCCTTGATGATGATCATGAACCGCATGGACTTCCTCCCAGTGAACCGGACGTATCGCCCGGACTCTACCGGCGTGCGGGAAGAAGATCAGCCGCGCCCGAACCGGGACAGGTGCACGATCACCGCCGTGGTCACGGTGATCATCCCGAGCAGCAGCACGGCCGGGCTGTTCACCACCATGCCCAGAAACATCAACAGGCCCGCGGTGATGTCGAGAGTCAGGAGGACCGTCAGCCGGAGCAGAGGCGGCCGTGCGGGCCTGCCGGAGCGGAGCCGGGCGGCCAGCGCCGGCTCGGTCAGCTCGAACCAACGCTCGATCTTCTCCAGCTCTTGCCGATCGTGATGGCTCAGCATCTCGGTTCTCCTTCGGCGCGCCCCGGCCGGTCGACTACCACGGAATACCCAGGACCGGGACCGGATAAGCATCGAATTTCACCGACTTTTGTATAACGACCTATACGTATCGGCGAACGGAACATCCTTTGTAGACCGAATGGTTGCGCCATTCGTGGCCACCGCACGCGGAAAGATCGTCAAGGAGAGGAGAGATCGGTAGTTTCTGCGATTGCGGCCAAGGCGACCGTGGCCGCTTCACCTGGGAGGACGCGAGCGATGACCATACCCACCGAACCGATCGGCAGCATTCCCCGTCCGGGCTATCTCGTCGAAGCGCTCGGCGAGCACGCGGCCGGGCGGCTCGACGCCGACGGTCTCGGCGAGTTGCAGGAAAAAGCCCTCGTGGACACCATCAGGCGGCTGGAGGAGACGGGCTCGCCGGTCATCACCGACGGCGAACAGGGCAAGCCGAGCTTCGCCACGTATCCCTTGGCCGGCCTCACTTCGCTGGCGCCGGACGGGGTTGTCATCCCCTTCGCGGACGGGCACACCCGGCAGCTTCCGAGGCTCACCGCCGGACCGTTCCGCTATCAGACCTACGCCGACTCCTATCTGCGCGAGGCCAAGAAACACGCCACCAAACCGGTGAAGCAGGCGGTGATCGCCGCTTCGGCGATCGGGCTCGTCTATCCCGGTGAGGAATTGGCGGGATATGCGAAAGAACAGTTCATAGCCGACTTGGTGAACGAAGCGGAAGCCGATATCCGCCGTAGCCTCGACGCGGGTGCGGACAGCGTTCAGATCGACTTCACCGAAGGCAGGTTGTCGCTGAAGCTCGACCCTTCCGGCGGGCTGTTGAAGTCCTTTGTGGATCTGAACAACGCCGTGCTGGAACGATTCTCCGACGAGGAGCGGAAGAAGATCGGCGTGCACACCTGTCCCGGTGGCGACCAGGACTCGGTGCACAGCCTCGACGTCGACTACGCCGAGTTGCTGCCGACGTTGTTCCAGCTGAAGGTGGGCAACGTCTACGTGCAGTTGGCCAGTGAACCGGATCCGGAGCGGGCGCTGCAGGTCATCGCCGACCACTCGCGGCCGGACCAGCGGATCTTCGTCGGCGTGATCGACCCGATCGACCCACGCGTCGAAACCCCCGAGGAGGTCAGGGATCGGGTGCTACAGGCGGCGCGGTTCATCTCGCCGGACCGGCTGGGCACCTGTGACGACTGCGGGTTCTCGCCGTTCGCCGACGACACCTCGACGTCGCGGGAGACCGCGTTCGCCAAGATCGCCGCCCGCGTCGAAGGCACCCGCCTCGCCGCCGATTCGCTGCTCTGACGTGGCGTGATGGGCACCTTCGCTCAGTTCTGGACGGCGACCCGGATGCCGAGCCCGACGAGCAAGGTGCCCATCACCGCGTCCATCCCGCGCCGCACCCGGCCGGAGGCGAAGAACTTCCGCAGGGAACCGACCAGCGTCGCCAGGACGAAGGTCCACACGACGGCGACCGTGGTGGCCAGCGCCGCCAGTTGCAGGGTCTCCGCGGTCGTGGCCGAATGCGGGAGGAACTGGGGCAGCAGCGCGAGGAAGAAGACCGCGACCTTCGGGTTGAGCAGGTTGGTGAGCAGTCCGTGCCGGAACGCCTCCTTGGGCGCGACCACGGGTGCCACCTTGTCCTTGAGCTCGCTGTAGTCGCCGCGGCGCACCGCCAGCCACGCCTTGACGCCGAGGAAGATCAGGTACCCGGCGCCGATCAGCTTCACCACGGTGAAGGCGATCGCCGACGCGGTGAGGATCGCCGCGACGCCGAGGGCGATCGCGACCACCCAGACGAAGACGCCGAGCGCGATGCCGAGTCCGGCGGCGATCCCGGCCTTGCGGCCGCCGAGGATCGCGCTCCGGGTCACCACCAGGAAATCCGGGCCCGGTGCCATCGCGCCGAGCAGGCAGACCAAGACGAACGAGAGTGCGGTAGCCCCGGAAATCATCCTGCGATGATATCCGGCCGGTCGATGTCCCTGGCCATGACGGCGCCAGGGACGTCGACGCCGTCGGGCGTCGTCACCGTCACCCGTTCGACTTCCTCGAAGCCGAACGACAGATACAGCGGGACACCGGGCATGGTCGCGGTCAGCGTCAGCGACGTGAATCCTTCGGCTTTCGCCGCGAGGCGGCACGACTCGAGGATCGCGCGTCCGAGCCCGCGCCGGGTCCAGTCGCCGCGGACGAACATGGCGCGCACCCGCGCGGGTTCGGTGGCCGGGTCGAGCGGGCGTTCGTCGTCCGAAGCGTCACCGGAGCCGGCGTGCATCTTGTTGCGCCTGCTCCAGCCCCCGCAGGCGACGATCTCGCCGTCCGCCTCGTGCACGAAGTAGGTGCCGTCCTCGATCAACCGCAAGTCGAGGTGCGCGATGTGCTCCGCCGCGCTCGCGGTCTGCCGCTCGTCGTAGAACCGGGGGAACAACTCCAGCACCGAGGCCCGCATCAGCGCCGCGATGGCAGGCGCGTCCGCGAGCGTGGCCGTCCGCTGCGGTGGCGTGTACGTCGTCATGTCGCGGAAGATAGCCAATGACGGCGATCACGCCTACCGGATAATCGCGTGGTGATCACCGACGACGGCCGTGAACTGTGGACTTCGGCGACCGGCCGGGGCGAACCGATCCTGTGCTGCCACGGCGGCCCGGGCCTGTGGGACATGTTCGGCACGCTCGATCCCGGCCCGCGGTTCCGGCTGATCCGGTGGGACCAGCGCGGCGCCGGGCGCTCCGACCCCCGTGGCCCGTACACCCTCGACCGGATGGTGGCCGACGTCGACGCCGTCCGCGAGTGGCACGGGCTCGGCCGGGTCGCGGTGCTCGGGCATTCGTGGGGCGCGCATCTCGGCCTGCTCTACGCCCTCGCGCGTCCGGAGCGGGTGAGCGCGCTCGTCTACGTGTCGGGTGTCGGCCTCGGCCACGACTGGCATGCCGAGTTCAAGCGGAACTTCGAGCGCGCGCTGGGGGAGAGGCACGCCCGGTGGGCCGAGCTTCGCGCGGCGGACCACGATGAAAGCCGCGAACTCGCGGTGCTGCAATGGACGGCCGACTTCGTGGCGGACGGCGAGCGTCACGCCGAGGCGATGGCGACACCGTGGTTCCCGGTCAACTACGAGGCGAACGCCGCGTTGAGTGAGGAAATGCGGACGGTGCCGGAGGAGGAGCTGATCTCGGCTTGCCGGTCTCTGCGGGTGCCGACGCTGATCATCGACGGGATGGCGGACACCCGGCCCCGGTGGGCTGTCGACTCGCTGGAGCACGCTCTACCGTCGGTGACCCGGGTGCGGTTGCCGGGTGTCGGCCACGTGCCGTGGCTGGAGGCGCCCGAGGAGTTCCGCGCCGCCTTGACCGACTTTCTGGGCTAGCCGCTTCTGGAGTGTCATGAAAGGGGCTTTCAAGACGTTTTTCGTCCTGAAAGCCCCTTTCATGACAACCGGAGTTCGTTCGCTGGCGTCAGGCCGTGACGATCGGCTGCTGCAGTTCGGTGACCCACTTGTCCCCGTCGGCCGGGCACTCGACGTAGTACTCCCGGGCCGGGCCGCTCGCGCGATACCCGTGCGCGTCGACCCACTTCGCCAGTGACTGGTAGCTGGAGAGCACGGTCTCCATCGAGCCCCGGTGCAGGATCGTCGCGGCGGACGGCACTTCGGCGAGGCTCACCGTCGAGAACCCTTCGGTGCCGTCGGTTTCGGCCGAGATCGGGACGGCGGCGTGGATCAGGACCCGTTCGCCGTCGGCGTCGTCCTCGTAATAGGCGATGAGCGGTCCCGACGGCGTGATCGGGCCGAGCGCCCCGAACAAGTCCTTGTACAGCCCCTGCACGACCGGTCCGATCTCTTCGTTCACGTAACCGCTCGCCGTCCCGGTCAGTTCGGCGACCCGGACCGCGGGCAGGCTTTTGACGACGACGTCCTCGGAAGGCATGGTTCCCTCGTTTTCGATCGAACGGAGTCTCGCTTCGACGGCTTTGAGGCGTGTCTCGTCGGCGGCGATGGCCGCTTCGAGTTCGGCCCGCCGCAGCCGCAGCATCCCGCGCAGCTCGTCCGCGCCGATCTCGGCGTCGAGGATCTCCTGCACCTGGGTGAGGGTGAAGCCGAGATCCTTGAGCGCGATCACCCGGTTGAGTCGGGCCAGCTGGTCGCCGGAGTAGGACCGGTAGCCGCTGAACGGGTCGACATGGGCGGGCCGCAGCAGCCCGATGGCGTCGTAGTGACGCAGCATCCGGACCGACACCCGGCCGTGCTTGGCGAAATCTCCGATACTGAACATGGCGGCTCCCAGCGGACAGCCTGACACGGTGTCACAGTCAAGCGGTCACCGCACGAGACGGAAGAACGACCGCACCTCCTCGGTGAACACGCCCGGCTGCTCGAAGGCCGCGAAATGGCCGCCTCGCTCCAGTTCGTTCCAGTACCGGATGTCGGTGAACCGGCGCTCGGCCCAGCGGCGGGACGGGCGCGGGGTCTCGCGCGGGAAGATCGAACAGCCGGCGGGCACGGCGATCGTGTCCACAGTGGAATCGGAGAACCAGCTCGACACCTCGGCGAAGCTCTCCCAGTACAGCCGGGCGGACGAGGCACCGGTGCCGGTCAGCCAGTAGAGCGTGATGTCGTCGAGCATCGCGTCCCGGCTCAGGGCGTTCTCCGGATGGCCGTCGCAATCCGTCCACGCCTGGAACTTCTCGACGATCCACGCGCACAGCGCCACCGGTGAGTCGGCCAGCGCGTAGCCGATCGTCTGCGGCCTCGTCGCCTGCTGGATCGCGTAGCCCGAACCGTCCGCCTTGGCGCGTTCGAGGTCGTCGAGCGACTTGCGTTCGGACGCGGTGAGATCGTCGAACGTCGCCGGGTCCGGTGCCGCCAGCGGTGGGTTGAGATGGATTCCGGCCAGGCGCTCGGGTGCCGTCCGCCCCATGAGCGTGGTGATGCTGGTGCCCCAATCGCCGCCCTGGGCGCCGTAGCGCTCGTAGCCGAGGCCATCCATGAGGTGGATCCACGCGTCGGCGATGCGCTGGATCGACCAGCCCGCTCGCGCGGGTTTGTCACTGAAGCCATGGCCGGGCAGGGACGGGACGACGACGTGGAACGCGTCCGCCTCGTTGCCGCCGTGGGCGACCGGATCGGTGAGGGGGCCGATCACCTCGAGGAATTCGAAGACCGAACCCGGCCAGCCATGGCTGAGGATCAGCGGCAGCGCGCCGGGATGCGGGGAACGCGCGTGCAGGTAGTGGATGCCGAGCCCGTCGATCTCGGTCTTGAATTGGGGGATCGCGTTGAGCCGGGACTCGGCGGCCCGCCAGTCGTAGGTCTCCGCCCAGTACGAGCACAGTTCGCGCAAGTAGCCGGCGGGAACGCCTTGCGACCAGTCGCCGACGGTCTCGTCTTCGGGCCAGCGGGTGCGGCGGAGCCGGTCTCGGAGGTCTTCGAGGGCGGACTCCGGGACCCGGGTCCGGAAGGGCGTGATGTCCATGCGGCCGACGGTAGCGAGGGGGTCCGACGAAAAGCGCGTGCGCCCGGCCGCCCGGTCCGCCTACCGTCGCGAGAGCGACTCACACGTACCCCCCGCTGAACCTCGAGGTGCGGACGCCGCGGCTGACCTTGGCCGGGGCGACGGACGAGTTGCTGGAGTGGCTGGTCCCGGTCGTCCGCGCCGGCGTCGCCGATGTCGCGCCGTGGCCGTTCGACGATCCGACATCGCTGTACGCGGACAGCCCCGACCGCGAATGGCGGTGGCTGCGCGGTATCTGGGCCGGACGTGCTCGGGTCGACCAGAGCTTCTGGCGGCTGTACTTCGTGGTGCTGCAAGACGGCGAGCCGATCGGAATGCAGGACCTGATCGGGTCCGACCTCGCCAAGTTCGGGACGGTCTCGATCTTCTCGTGGCTGGCGCCGGGACGGCGCGGGCGCGGAATCGGGGCGGAGATGCGAGCGGCAGTTCTGCATCTGGCCTTCGCGGGGCTGGGCACACGGGAAGCGACGAGCGACGCGTTCACCGACAACAACGCCTCCAACGGGGTGTCGCGAGCGCTGGGTTACGAACCGAACGGTACGAGCTGGGACACCCGTCGCGGCGAGGTCGCGCAGATCCGGTGCTGGCGGCTGACCCGGGACGTCTGGGAACGAGCCCGGCGCGACGACATCGAACTGGCCGGAGTCCAGGAGTGTCTTCCCGCGCTCGGTCTCGTCTGACCACGCGCGGATCTTGGCGGGGTTCGCGGACTTCTGCCGGATAGCGCGTGTGTCCACTGTGGAGACTACGGCTCGGCTGCAACCTGATCGCCGGGTGCGAGGCGCGCTTTCGTGACGCTGTCGCCCAGCGGTTCCGTGCTGGGTCGAAGGGGGCGTGAGTCGCGATTCGGGTTATTGAGGGGTAAGTCAAATGTGGCGGGCTCGGTGGCGGGGGCAAGCTCCCCGGGGAGACCTGAGGTGCCTTGACCGTCCTTAAGGGACACATTTCACGGTTTAGTTGCCCGGCTTGCGTGCTTTGTGTGCTTCGCGACAGGGGTCGTGAGTGGCAAAGAGGGTTGGAACGGACCGGTATTTGCCTGCCTACGCGTGACCAGGGCGAATGTGGAGTGTCCGCGACGACACGTTCGAGTGTGGAGGATTCGGGACGTTCAACGTCCTAATCCTCCACACTCGGTTCACGCGGCCACCTGACCACTACCGGATTGCGGCTCACGCGTGCGCCCGGATGTCGACGCGGTCTCGGAGCTTGATCAACGGAGGATCGGAGACACTCAACATCCCCGATCCTCCGTCGATCAAGACCATGCCACCCCCACAACCCCGCGGCGGCAGCCGAGCGGGGAAGATTTGAGACGGTCAACGTCCCAAATCCTCCCCACTCGACCACATCGCCATCCAGAACAAGCCCTACAAGCCCGCCAGATGACATCGAATCCAGTGGGTAGGCAAATACAGGTCCACCAGAACCAGCATTGCCACTCACGACCCCCGGCGCAAAGCGCGCACATGGGCATTAATCAGACATTGTCCGCCTGAAGGTGTCCTATGTGGACAGCTAGGACCGGAGGGGGCGCGAAAGCCACTTTCGGGACATCTGATGTCCCGAAAGTGGCTTTCGCGACACGGCCGCTCGGCATCGGACGCGGCGAAGGGAGCCTTCAGTCCGGCACGACCCGCCCGTGAACACGCCACGTTTGCCCGACCCCTCCATGGAACCCGAAACGCCACTCACGACCAACCGGACCGATCTCTCACCGCCCCGCCCCCTCACGGCCCCGCCCCCTCGGCGCTCGCGCCGCGCCTGCCCTCCTTCTTCGCCGGTATACCGCCCGTTGACCGATGGCAGGTCAGCGGGCTATTCTCGATATACGAAAGAAAGTTTCCGCAGAGCGAAATAACCGAGGTTTCGATGGTTGATCTTGCCGGTTCGCGTCATGCCTTGCCCTATGTGCTGAACCTGTCGCTGGTCTTCACCGAGTTGCCGCTGCTCGACCGTGCGGAGGCGGCGCGGGCGGCGGGCTTCACCGCCGTCGAGTACTGGTGGCCGTTCGAGACGCCCGTGCCGGACGCCGCCGAGGCCGACGCGTTCGTGGCGTCGGTCGAGCGGGCCGGTGTCGCGGTGACCGGGCTGAACTTCTTCCCCGGCGACATGGCCGGCGGTGATCGCGGTCTGGTCACCTGGCCCGGGCGCGAGGACGAGTTCGCCGCCGGTATCGCCTCCGCGATCGAGCTCGGCGAGCGGCTCGGCTGCCGCCGGTTCAACGCGCTCTACGGCAACCGGATCGATGGCGCGGACCCGGCGGAGCAGGACAAGCTGGGGTTGTCGAATCTGGCGCTCGCGTCGGACGCGGCCGCGCGGATCGACGCGGAGATCGTCCTGGAACCGTTGTCGGGGGCGGAGAAGTATCCGCTCAAGACCGCGGACGACGTGCTCAAGGTGCTCGACGAACTCGGGCGGGACAACGTGAAGCTGCTGGCCGACCTGTACCACCTGGCGGTCAACGGTGACGACCTCGACGCGGTCACGACCGTCCACACCGGACGGATCGGCCATGTGCAGATCGCCGATGCCCCAGGGCGCCACCAGCCGGGGACCGGAACGCTGGACATCGAGGGATACCTGGAAAAGCTGCAGACGGCGGGCTACCGCGGGCAGGTCGGCGTGGAGTACAAACCCGACGGGCCGAGCGCGGAGTCGCTGTCGTGGCTGCCTTTCGAACGAAGGGGACTGGCATGACCAAGCTGGGATTCATCGGCCTGGGGATCATGGGCGGGCCGATGGCTGGACATCTCGTCGCCGCGGGCCACGAGGTGAGCGGTTTCGACACGAACGCGGACGCGCTCGCGAGGCTGGAAGCCGCGGGCGGCCGGGCGGCGAACGGGGTCACGGACGCCGTCGCGGGCGCGGAGGTCGTGATCACCATGCTGCCCAACCATCCGCAGGTCGAGGCCGTCGTGCTGGCGGCGGGCGGGGTGCTGGAATCGGCGAAACCGGGGACGCTGCTGATCGACATGAGCACGATCCGGCCGGAGACCTCCATCGAGGTGGCCGAGCGGGCCGGTGAACGGGAGATCCGCGTGCTGGACGCGCCTGTTTCGGGTGGCCAGGCCGGCGCCGAACAGGCCTCACTGTCCATTATGGCCGGTGGTGACGACGACGATTTCGCCGCCGCGCTCCCGATCCTGGAGGCCGTCGGCAAGACGATCGTCCACGTCGGGCCGCACGGCGCGGGTCAGGTCGTCAAGGCCGCGAACCAGCTGGTGGTCGGCGGGACCTACGGACTGATCGCCGAGGCGATCGTGCTGCTCGAAGCTTCCGGTGTGGACGCAGGTGTCGGGCTGGACGTCCTCGCGGGCGGCCTGGCCGGCAGCCGGATCCTCGAACTCAAGCGGAAGTCCATGGTGGCGCGGGAATTCGCGCCGGGTTTCCGGATCGACCTGCACCACAAGGACATGGGCATCGCGCTCGCCGCCGCCAGGCAGGCCGACGTCGCGCTGCCGATCACCGGGCTGGTCGCCCAGCTCGTCGCCGCCGGACGGGCGATGGGACACGGCTCGCTCGATCACTCCGCCCTGCTGAAGGTCGTCGAAGCGCTGTCCGGCGCGGAAAGCAAGGAGTGAGGAATGCCCAGAATCCCCGCCATGCAGGCCGTCGTCGACGTCCTGCTCAGTGAAGGCGTCGACACCGCTTTCGGCTGTCCCGGCGCCGCGATCCTCCCGCTCTACCACGCGATGCAGGGCAGCGGCATCGAGCACTTGATCGTGCGCCACG
This sequence comes from Amycolatopsis sp. NPDC031561, assembly GCF_055580625.1. NCBI lineage: Bacteria > Bacillati > Actinomycetota > Actinomycetes > Pseudonocardiales > Pseudonocardiaceae > Amycolatopsis > Amycolatopsis sp. NPDC031561. The sequence goes on from NZ_JBVILA010000030.1 coordinate 28,642, forward strand.
AAGAGGGCGCGACCCATATGGCCGACGGGTGGGCCAGGACCACCGGCAACGTCGGCGTCGCGATCGGCACCTCCGGGCCCGCCGGGACGAACATGATCACCGGGCTCTACACCGCGCAGGCCGATTCGATCCCGATCATCTGCATCACCGGCCAGGCCGACTCACGGAAGCTGCACACCGAGGCGTTCCAGGCCGTCGACATCGTCGAGATCGCCAAGCCGGTGACGAAATGGGCGGTGCAGGTCAAGGAAGCGGCGCAGCTGCCCTGGGTGTTCCGGGAGGCGTTCCGGATCGCGCGGTCCGGCCGCCCGGGCCCGGTGCTCATCGACCTGCCGATCGACGTCCAGCGGCAGGAGATCGAATGGGACTCCAGCATCGACTCGCCGCTGCCGGTCATCGTCGCGACGCCGTCACCCGCCCGGGTCGAGCGGGCGCTCGACCTGCTGCTGGCCGCCGAACGGCCGCTGATCCTCGCGGGCGGCGGCGTGGTGCTCGGCGGCGCGAGCGACCGGCTGCGGACCGCGGCCGAACTGCTCGGCGTCCCGGTCGGCGTGACACTGATGGGTAAGGGGACCTTCCCCGAGGACCACGAACTGTTCGCCGGGATGGCGGGCATCCAGACATCGCAGCGGTGGGCGAACGCGGCCTTCCTCGAAGCGGATCTGGTGCTGGCGCTCGGCGCGCGGTTCGGCGACCGGCACACCGGTGACCTCGACGTCTACCGCGGCAGCCGGAAGTTCATCCACGTCGACATCGAGCCGACGCAGCTGGGCAAGGTGTTCGGGCCCGACCTCGGGATCGTGTCGGACACGGGCGCCTTCCTGGACGCGCTGATCGAGGCGGCGTCGAAGCGTTCTCCGGCGCGGGATCGCGCCTGGCCGAGGCGGATCGGTGAGCTGAAGGAGAGCCTGCCCCGGCGGGAGGACTTCGAGGACACGCCGATCAAGGCACCGCGGGTGTTCAAGGAGATCAACGAGTTCTACGGCGAGGACGCGTACTTCGTCACCGCGATCGGGCTCTACCAGATCTGGTCCGGGCAGTTCCAGCGCGCGCACAAGCCGCGCCATTACCAGGTGTGCGGCCAGGCGGGCCCGCTCGGCTGGGAGATTCCGGCCGCGATCGGCGTCAAGAAGGCGAAGCCGGAGGCCGAAGTCGTCGGCGTCGTCGGGGACTACTCGTTCCAGTTCCTGGTGGAAGAGCTGGCGGTGGCCGCGCAGTACGACGTCGGATTCGTGCTGATCATGCTCAACAACGAGTACCTGGGGCTCATCCGGCAGGCCGAGACCGGCTACGAGATGAACTTCGAGGTCGACATCCACTACGACAAGAACGGCACGGACAACGTGAAGGTCATGGAGGCCTACGGCTGCGCCGGGACCCGCGTGACCGAGCCGGGCGAGATCCGGGCGTCGCTGGAATGGGCGCGCAAGGAGGCCGAGCGGACGTCGCGGCCGGTGCTGGTGGAGATCATGATCGAACGCGAAGGGAACGCCGCGATGGGCAAGGCGCTCGACAGCGTCGTCGAGTTCGAGCCCATCGCGGGCTGATGAAGGGTCCCGGTCGTCTCCCCAGTGGCGGCCGGGACCCTTTCACGTCCTCAGGCCTTGGACTGGTCGTTGCTCAGCCACTTCTCCGGACGGATCCGCACCAGCACGGAGTTGTCGCTGAGCGAGCCGTCGACGTAAGCCGTCCCCTCGGCCTCCGGCAGGTAGCGGTGCGCGATCTTCAACGCCTGCTCACGGGTCGGCGGCACGTCGTTGGCGATGACCGGACCCTCGGCCGTCACGTACTTGTACGGGAAGGTCTCGGTCTGCGCGACCAGGCTGAGCCTGCCCGCCTTCTTGATCGCCTTGTCCTTGACCGAACCGCCGTCCATCCAGATCAGGAGTTCGCCGCCGGGCTCGTAGTCGTACCAGACCGGTACGGCCAGCGGGGCCCGTCCTTCCCGCTCGACGGCCAAGACCCCGATGTGAACCTCGCTCAGGAAGGTTTCCCGTTCTTCGGCGGTCATGACGAAAGACGACATCCGTGTCTCGCTTCTCTCGATTGATGAGCTACGAGAAGCGGTAACGCGGGGCGGCATCAGGACATTCCGGGCGTGCGAACCTCGTGAGTGGTACGGACGGTTCTAACCGTCCGTACCACTCACGAGTCGTTACGGGGTCGGGGAGGCGGAGCTGGTCGGCGTCGCCTCACCGGTGTTCCCGGCCGGAGTCGAAGACGGCGGCGGGGTCGTCGTGGTGCTGGACGGCGGAGGCGTCGAAGACGGAGGCGTGCTCGAAGGAGGTGTCGACGAGGGCGGTGTCGACGAAGGCGGCGTGCTTGTCGGCTTCGTCGGCGAGGAGCTGCTCGGCGGCGGTGTGCTGCTGCTCGGCGGGAACGACGAGCCGGGCAGCGGGTTCGGCGGCGGCGTGGTCGTGCCGGGCGGGGGAGTGCCGGGCAGGGTGGGCACCGGGACCTGGCCGCCGGGCGTGCCCGCGGCGACGTCCGAGGAGTCCGGGGCGCCGACGGGGACCTGGCTGTCGGGGAACGTCGCGACGCCGCCGCGATAGGAGACCGCCCACCGGATCACGGTGTCCACATAGGACAGCGAGTGGTTGTAGCGGTACACGGCCACGCGCTGGGTCTGCTCCGACGTCAGGTCGACGCCGCCCGAGCAGAGGTAGCGGCCCGAGCCGAGCGTCGCGTCGTAGATGTTGTTCGGGTTCGACTCGCCGTCGCCGTTGCCGTCGGAGGCGTAGCCCTTCCAGGTGGAGGGGATGAACTGCGTCGGGCCGACGGCGCGGTCCCAGGCGGTGTCGCCGTCGTATTTGCCGCCGTCGGTGTCCGGGATGGCCGCGAACGGGCCGGCGCCGTTGAGCTGCGGGCCGAGGATCGGTTCGAGGGTGTTGCCCTTGGCGTCGACGTAGCCGCCGCGCGCGTGGTTGGACTCGATCCGGCCGATACTCGCGATCAGCGCCCAGTCGATGTGACAGCCGGGCAGTTCCTTCGCGAGGATGTCGGCCGCGTTCTTGTAGGCCTTCATCATGCTCGCCGGGATGCCCAGCGCGCCCGACGGCGCGAACGAGCCGCCGACGTTTCCGGTGCCGCCGGGGACGATCAGCGGATCGGGATTGGGGGGCTCGGGGAGGCTTCCGTCGACGGCGATCTCCGGGACCGTGCCCACCGGCGGCTGCCAGGCCGCGGCCTGGTTCTGCGGCGCGGCCGGTTTCGGTGCGGCGATCGGCGTGTCGGGACCCGCCGACGCGGTGACCGCGGGCAGGACGGCGAGCGCGCCACCGGCGAGCGCGAAGGCCGTCCGGTGCCGGGCGGACAGCCTGTCCGTCTGTCGAGGGCGGTGCTTCGGCATGTTTTCTCCCGCTAGGTCGACTCCGGGCAAAACTATCCGATACAACCGAATTTCGGGGAGGACGCAACGAAAAACCTGTGAACCTGTCGGGTTTTCGTCCGCCCGGCACAAGACCTTCGTAGTGAAGTTGTCAATTTCACGCTGAGTTCACCGAAACGTCAGCAGAATCCTCGGGCACTTCAAGAACGTGGTCTGTACCGCGTGCAAAGAAGTCTTTGCACAATCTCCTTTGCACGCGGTACCTTGGTGCCATGACCGGTCCGCCGCCGCCCGAAGAGATCACCGACGCCGCCGTGCTGAGGGCGGTGATGCACCCGTTGCGCAGGCGGATCATGGAGGCGCTGGGCCGTGAGCCCGCGACGGCGACGAAGCTGGCCAAGGAACTGGGGGAGAGTTCGGGCGCGACCAGCTATCACCTGCGAGAACTGGCGAAGTACGACTTCATCGACGAGGCGCCTGAGCTCGCGCACGGCAAGGAGCGCTGGTGGCGCGCCCGGCAGCGCGACATCCGCTGGCCCCGGCACAGCGAGCAGAGCGAAGAGATGCGCGCGGTGTTCGACGAGGCGCAGCGTGCCGCGTTCACCGAGGACCTCGAGCAGATGGCGCGGTTCATCGAACGCCGCGGTGAGCTGGGCGAATGGGGTGACGCGCTGGTCTTCTCCCGGGGCGCGGTCCACGTGAACATCGAGGAGTTGAAGCAGTTCTGGGAGGAGTACCTGGACCTGTTGCGCCGCTACTGGCGGCCGGAACCCGGCCCGGACGCGCGGAAGGTGTACGTGCGCTGGACGGCGTTCCCGGACCCGGACGAGGAGTGAGGGAGGGGAGCTGAAACACCGGTGGGAGAGCGGCCACTCGACCACCGGTATCGCGTCACCACGCCGGACGGCGTGTCTTCACGAACGACTCCACACACAAAGGGGGAGCAGCATGCTGCTCTGGAAACGGATCGCGGCCGCAGGCGCCGCGATGAGCCTGCTCGCGGCGGGGACCGCGACGGCCGCGCAACCGCCGGACGGGGTATCCCGGGCGGACGCCACCATCCGCTACACCGAATACGGCATCCCGCACATCGTCGCGAACGACTACGTGAACCTGGGCTTCGGGCAGGGGTACGCCGCAGCCGAGGACAACATCTGCGCGATCGCGGACGTCGCGGTCACGACGCGGGCCGAGCGATCCCGCTGGCTGGGCCCGGACGCGCCGCCGACGAGCGGGGTGAGCCAGGCGAGCACGAACCTCGCCAGTGATCTGTATTTCCAAGGTCTCAACGAAAGCGGCGCCGTCGAGCGGATGCTGGGCGAGCCCGCGCCGCGCGGGCCGTACCGCGAGGTCCGCGAACTGATCCGCGGTTACGTCGAGGGTGTCAACAAGTACCTGCGCGCCGGGGAGATCACCGACCCGGCCTGCCGGGGCGCCGGCTGGCTGAAGCCGATCACCGAACTCGACGTCTACCGGCACAGTCACGCGATCGGGATGATCTTCGGGCAGGGCGGGGTCGCGGATTCGATCACCGCGTCGCTGCCGGGTGCACCGCCCGCGGGCACGGGCCGTGAGCGGATGACCGGGGAGACCGGCATCGGCAGCAACGCCATCGCGATCGGTTCGGCCGCTTCGGCGAACGGACGCGGTGTCTCGCTGGCCAACCCGCATCTGCCGTGGCAGTCGAGCGGGACAAGACTGTGGCAGTCGCAGCTGAGCCTGCCGGGCAAGCTCGACGTCAGCGGCGCCGGTATCCCCGGTATCCCGCTGATGTGGCTGGGGCACAACGAAACCGCGGCCTGGAGTGGCACGGCCACCGACACGACCCGCACGTACACCTTGTTCGAGCTGAAGCTCGTGCCCGGCTCGCCGACGACGTACCTGGTCGACGGGAAGCCCGAGCGGATGCGGCGCAACGACGTGAGTGTCCTGTCGCGCAAGGCGGACGGCACGTTGGAGCGCGTCGTGCGTCCACAGTGGACGACCAGGTACGGTCCGGTGACCACCCGTCTCGGGCAACGGGAACTGCCGTGGACGGCATCGGGCGCCTTCGCGATCGCGGACGCCAACGCCGGGAACCTCGGGATGACGAACTCGATGTTCGAGATCGCCCGGGGCCGGACGGCGGGGGAGATGATCGACGCGGTCCGTGAGACGCAAGGGCTGCCGTGGATGAACATCCTCGCCACCGACGATCGCGGCGGGGTGGAGTACAGCCAGATCCACGGGGTTCCGCACGTCACCGACGAGAAGGCGGCGCGCTGCAACACTCCGCTGGGCAAGGAACTCTTCGACGCCGACGGGATCGCGGTGCTCGACGGATCCAGGACGGCCTGCGCTTGGGGCCGCGATGGGGACGCACTGAGGCCCGGCGTCTTCGGCCCGTCCAGCCTGCCGGGCATGAGCCGGGACGACTACCTGGCGAACTCGAACGACAGCTACTGGATGTTCAACCCCGCCGCGCCCAAGACCGGCTTCCCCCGGATCGTGGGACCGGTCCGCACCGAACAGAACTTGCGGACCCGGGGCGGCTTCATCGAGATCGCCGATCAGCTGAAAAAGGGCGGCTTCACCGGGCAGGCGATGCGGGACCTGATGTTCTCGCACCGTGACCACGCGGCCGAACTCGTGCGGGCCGACGTCGTCGCGATGTGCGCCGCGATGCCGGGAATGGACGCCGCCTGTGCCGCGCTGGCGGGCTGGGACGGGCGTTCCGACGCCGGGAGCCGGGGCGCGCTGCTGTTCGACCGGTTCTGGTCCCTGGTGGACCGGATGGGGCCTGCCATCTGGAAGGTGCCGTTCGACGTCAAGGATCCCGTCCACACCCCGAACACTCTCGACACCGGGAACGCGGCGATCCGCAAGGCGCTCACCGACGCCGTCGCCGAGCTGACGGCGGCGAAGATCCCGCTCGACGCGCCCTACGGTGACCATCACTATGTCGAGCGCAACGGAAAGAAGATCCCGCTCGGCGGCGGGACGGCCGGGCGCGGGGTCTACAACTCCCTGGGCGGGCCTTGGGATCCGGCTCGCGGCTACACCGAGATCGTGCACGGCGGGACGTATCTGCACGTCGTGGCGTTCAACGGCACCGGCTGCCCGGACACGACAACGTTGCTGACCTACTCACAGTCCGCGAACCCGAAATCCGCGCACCACAGCGACCAGACGGAGCTGTACGCGCGCAAGCACTGGGTCACCGAACGGTACTGCGAGAAGGACATCCTCGCGTCGCCGTCGCTCCAGGTGGTCCGGGTGAGCAGGCGATGATCGCCGCACTGCTCGCGGCCGTCATGGCGGTGTCGTCGCCCGCGCCCGCCGCCGCTCCGGCCGGCGACGTGTCGTTCACCAGCCACGGCGTGACCTTGCACGGAACGGTGGTCGCGCCGGAAGGGGGCGGCCCGGCGCCGGGCATCGTCATGGTGCACGGCTCGGGCGAACACGACCGGGACGACTACCGGGCCGAGGCCGAAGCCTTCGCCAAGGCGGGGATCGCGACGCTGATCTACGACAAGCGGACCGAAGGCTATTCGCTGTTCGAGCGGGACTACTCGGTACTGGCCGACGACGCGCTCGCCGCGGTCCAGGCGCTGCGCTCGCGCCCGGGCGTGGATCCGGCCCGCGTCGGGGTCTGGGGCTTGAGCGAAGGGGGCTGGGTCGCGCCGTTGGCGGCGTCGAGGTCGAAGGACGTCGCTTTCGCGATCACCGTCGGCGCCAACGGCGTCTCACCCGACCGTCAGCAGTCGTGGGCCCTCGAGACCTACCTGCGGCACGGCGGGGTCGAGGGGTCGATGGTGGACATGGTGGCGTCGACGAACATGCGGACCCTCGCGGGCGCCGGTGTGTTCCCCGAGGCCGGGTACGACCCGGTGCCGGTGCTGGAGAAGCTGCGGCAGCCGGTGCTGGGGCTGTGGGGTGAGCTGGACCGGCTCACCCCACCCGGCGAGGCCGTCCGGATCTTCCGGGAAACGCTGGAACGGGCCGGGAACCCGCAGTACACGCTGAAGGTGTTTCCCCAGGCCCAGCACGGGCTCCGGCGGACCACCGACGGCTTCGACAAGCTCGACGGTTTCGCCCCCGGCTATCTCGATCTCGTCGGGACGTGGGTGAACGGACTCGACGACGGGCCCGTCCGGCCGTCCTCGGATCCGCCGCCCGAGCAGGCGAGTCAGAGCGTCGCGCTGGCTCCGCTCTCGTGGTACGAGGCGCCGTGGCTGCAGATCGCTGTCTGGGCGTTGGCGTTGCTGGCGTTCGCGGCCTACCCGGTGACGGCGTTGTTCCGCCGCCGCAAGGAAGTGCCGCTCGCGCGGCCCGCGCGCTGGCTGGCGTCGACCGGCCTGCTCGCCACGGCGGGATTCCTCGTCTACTACATCGTCCTGACGACGGGTGCGGCGATGGCACCGGGTCCTGTCCTTTTCGGACGGACGCTGCCGTGGTTCGCGCTGCAACTGGTCGCGGTGGGCGTCGTCATCGCCGGTGTGGTGACGGCGGTTTCGTGGTGGCGGCGGAAGGACCGCGGGGGAGTCCGCGTCGGGCTGCTGCTGGCAGGAGCCGTCCTGTTCGTTCCGTGGGCCGTCCATTGGGGACTGCTGGTGCCGTGACGGAAGAGCCTGGGTGCCGGGCGGCCACCCGGCACCCAGGCGAACGGAAGCCGCGTCACCACGCCCGAGGGCGTGTCTTCACGAACGGACCTCCGGGTCAGAAGATACTCAGGACTTCGGGGTGACGGCGAATCGGCGCAGGTGCAGCGCCGGGTTCTTGGCGCGCACCTCGGAGATCCGCTCGGCGGAGACCTCGCCGGTCGCGGTCCCCGTCCGCTCGCCGAGCGAGGCGACGACGACGCCCATCGGATCGACGATCATGCTGTGCCCCGATCCGGTCGGCGCCGCCTGCCCCGCCGCGACGAAGTAGATCGTGTTCTCGATCGCCCGCGCCCGGACCAGCGTGGTCCAGTGGTCCTCCTTGAGCGGGCCGGGCATCCACTCGGCGGGCAGCAGGACCGCGTCCGCGCCCGCGTCGACCAGACGGCGGGTGACTTCCGGGAACCGCAGGTCGTAGCAGGTCTGGAGACCGAAGACGATCCCGTCGACCTCGAACGTCTCCGGCGCTTCGATGTCACCGGGCCGGACCAGTTCCGATTCGCGGAAACCGAAGGCGTCGTACAGGTGCAGCTTGCGGTAGAGCGCGGCGATCGCCCCGTCGGGACCGGCCGCGACCAGCGTGTTCGAGATCCGCTCGCCGCCGGGGAGCGCCTCGTTGACGCCCGCGACGACGGTGATCTGCCGGTCCTTCGCGAGACCGCGCAGTTCGGTGACGAACGGGCCGTCGAGTTCTTCGGCCGAGGTCACGAATTCCCGGCTCATCGTCGGTACGGTGAACAGCGAGTACTCGGGCAGCACGACCACCCGCGCACCGCGGTCGGCCGCTTCGCCGACGAGGGAGGCGACGCGGGCGAGGTTGGCTTCCTTGTCGTTGCCGGGCGCGAACTGCGCCACCGCGACGTGCACCATGGGACCCTTTCCGATAGGTGGAAGTCTTGTATACATGATGGATACTTGGCTGGTCCAGGTGTAGGCTCAGTCGCGGAAAGTAACGGCATAGAGGGGGAACGAGATGACTGTGACCGCCGAAGGGGGCGGCCCGGCGCGCGAGCGGGTCTACACATGGCTGCGCGACGGAATCATCTCGGGCGAGCTGGAAGGCGGCCGCTTCCTCGACGAAATGTGGGTTTCCGGCGTAGTCGGCGTGTCCAGAACGCCGGTTCGCGAAGCGTTCCACCGCTTGGCCGCCGAACGGTTCATCAGTCTCTTGCCGCGCAAGGGCGCCCAGGTGCGCACGGTCACTTCCCGGGAACTGGAAGAGGTCTACCAGAGCAGGCGGTTGATCGAAGGCCACGCCATCGCGACGCTCTGCGCGAACCGGGCCGGTGCTCCCGCCGAATTGCCGGAACTCATCGAGGGGATGGTGCGCTCGGGTGCCGAACGCGACTGGTTCGCCGTTTCGGGGTTCGACCGCCGGTTCCATCGCGCCATCGTGAACGCCGCGGGCAACACCGTCCTGACCGAGCTGTACGACACGCTCCGTTCACGCCAGCAACGGGTCACGGTCCGTGCGCTGGAGGCCCGCCCGGAGCGGCTGACGGTGATCAACTCCGAACACCGGGAACTGGTCGCCGCCTTGAACGACCATGACGCGAAAGAGGCGTCACGGTTGCTGGAGCAGCATTTGCGCCCGGTGTCCGAAGTGATGTCGGTGCTGCCTCAGGAAGGCTGACCCGGCTGGTCGTGCGTCGAGCAGTGGATCCCGCCGCCGCCCGAGGCGATGGTCGAGATCTTCACCGGCACGATCTCGCGGCCGGGGAACTGCTCGCGCAGGATCTCCTGTGCGCGCTCGTCGGCCGCGGCGTCGCCGAACTTCGGCACGAAGACCGACTTGTTCGCGACGTAGAAGTTGGCGTATGAGATCACGCTGTCCTCGCCGTAGCCTTCGACCTTGTCCGGATCCGGCTGGACGAGGTCGATCACCTTGAAGGGTTTGCCGTCGGCGCCGGTGGCGCCCGCCAGTACCGACCTCGCCTGATCGGCGGCGCGGGACCACGAGTCCGGCGGGGTGCCGGGCGCGGCTTTGTCGAGCAGCACGACGCCGGGCGCGGTGAACCGGGCCAGGCAGTCGACGTGGGCGTCGGTGATGTCCTCGCCGCGGACGCCCGCGAACCAGATGACCTTCCGGACGCCGAGCACCTTCTTCAGCTCGTCTTCGATCTCCTGACGGCTCTTGCCCTTGTTGCGGTTGTCGTTGACCAGTGAGCTTTCGGTGACCATCAGCGTCCCGGCGCCGTCGGTCTCGAACGAACCTCCCTCCGCGGTGATCCAGGTTTCGGTGCGGGCCAGTCCGTACTTGCCCAGCACCGACCGTGCGACAGCGTTGTCCTTGTCGTGCGGCTTCTGCTTGTCGCCCCAGCCGTTGAAGTTGAAGTCGACGCCCGCGACCTTGCCGGCCTCTTCCACGAACACGGGGACGGTGTCGCGCGCCCACAGGTCGTCGACCGGGATCGGGACGACTTCGACCGTGTCGCCGCACGCCTGCTGAGCGGCGTCCGCGTGCTCGGGCCGGGCGAGGAGCACCACCGGTTCGTAGCCGGCGATCGCCTTGGCCAGGCCGGCGATCTCCTCGCGGACGGCGGGCAGGTCTTCCGCCCAAATGGACTTCGACGCGGGCCAGGACATGAAGGTGCGCGCGTGGCTTTCCCATTCGGCACCCAATTTGCGGGCCGCCGCGGGGGCGGGCTCCGGAGACCCGGTTGTCGGAGCGGGCGCGGGCGCCGAGGGACTCGACGAGCACGCCGAGCTCCCGACCGAGACGGCGCCGATCGCTGTCAGGGCACGCAGGACCGTGCGGCGGGGCAGGGACGAATCGAACACTGGGCACTCCTTGGCTGAACCGGTGACGACACGATAGCATCCTGACTGAAAATTCAGTCAGGACGAAACCGCTAGGGTGAACCCCCGTGTTCGAACGTCAGCAGAAGATCTTGGAAGCGGCCGTACGGGTGATCGCGCGCAGCGGTGTGCGGGGCCTGCGGGTGGAGAAGATCGCGGCCGAGGCCGGGATCTCGACGTCGTTGATCTACTACCACTTCACCAATCGTGCGGGGCTGCTCCGGAAGACCCTGGAGTTCGTCAGCGACCGCGCCGCGGGGTACACGGAGGAGGCCGCGGCCGGGGCCGTCGATTCCCGTACAGAGCTGGAACTCATGCTGTTCGGGGAACTCCAGGACACGCAGGCGGTGCGGGAGAACAGCACCGCCTGGGGCGAACTACGCGCCAGCGCCGTCTTCACTCCCGAGCTACGCGAACCACTGGCGGAGTCGACCCGGATCTGGGTGGCCGAGGTCGCCGAGGTGATCCGGCGCGTCCACGACGCCGGGGGCGAGGCCGAGAACGCCGCCGAACGGCTTACCAGCCTGGTCGAAGGACTCAGCGAGCGGTGGCTTTCTGGTTCGATGGACCTGGACAGGGCGCGGGAGCTCCTGCGTGGTGCGATCACACTGGAACTGGACAGGGTGGGGGCCTGAATGGGACTCGAGAAGGTCGTCGGCACCATGCGTGACAACCTCACCGTCCGGCGTGTCTACGGCGAGCCGGTCGAGAAGGACGGCGTCGTGGTGATCCCGGCGGCGAGCATCATCGGCGGCGGAGGCGGCGGGCACGGCACCGAGCAGGGCAAAGAGGGAGAGGGCGGCGGTTTCATGTTGGCCGCGCGCCCTGTCGGCGCGTACGTGCTCAAGGGCGGCGACGTCCGCTGGGTGCCCGCGGTGGACCTGACCTTCCTCGGCATGGTCTTCGCCGTCATGGTCGCGACGATCCACAAGGCCAGGCGACGGAAGGTCTGACGCTTAAGCCCCGGCGGTGATACCGGTGAGGATGAGGTCGATCCCGGTGAGGAACTGCTCGCGGTCGTCGTGCTCGCGCACCTGATCGGCGATGGACTTCATGAACGGGAACCGGTCGGAATCGAGGTTCTCCCACGCGCTCGCCGCGGCGTGGAGGAATTCGGCCCGGTCCACTTCCACCAGGACGCGGGCGTTCGCGGCGTTCTGCCCGGCGGCGCCGAAGATGTAGTGCATCAGCGCCGAGGTCGCCGTGAACCAGGTGGCTTCGGGTACGCCGAGCGCGCTGACCCGTTGTCCGAGCGTTTCGAAGATCCGCGGTGTCACCGAACCCCAAGGGCTGCGGGAAAACTGTACGGCGAGCTGCGGGGAAAGCCACGGGTGCCCGACGATCGCGTCGAACAGGCCGAGCGCGATGGCGCGGATCTCGTCCTGGGGCGAGCCCGCGGGCTCCGTGGCCAGCGCACCCGCGATGACCGACGCGGTGGCGGCGTTGAGCAGCTCGTCCTTGTTCGGCACATGCCAGTAGATCGCCCCGGCGCCGGTGGCGAGGCGTTCGGTCAGCGTCTTGAAGGTCAGCCCGCTTTCGCCGTCCGCGTCGAGCAGCGCGACGGCCGCCTCGACGATGCGCTCGCGGGACAGTGCGTCCGCGCGGGTCCGTGGTGCCATCCCGCCATCCTGGCAGGTTCGGGTTAGTTTCCTCGTATGGCGAAAAGCTCGGCGGTGGAGATCGAGGTCGGCGACCGGACGGTGCGCGTCTCGAACCCGGATCGCGTCTACTTCCCGGCGCGGGGTGAGACCAAGCTGGACCTCGTCCGGTACTACCTCGCTGTCGGCGACGGGATCGTGCGGGCGCTGCGGGAGCGGCCGTGCATGCTGCACCGGTTCCCGTCCGGCGTCTCGGGGGAGAAGGTCCACCAGAAGCGCGTCCCGAACGGTGCCCCGGACTGGCTGCAGACCGTCCGCGTCGACTTCCCCTCCGGCAGGCACGCCTACGAACTGTGCGTCACGCATCCCGCCGACGTGATCTGGGCGGTGCAGATGTCGACCGTCGAGTTCCACCCCTGGAACTCCCGCCGCGCCGACACCGAACGCCCCGACGAGTGGCGGATCGATCTCGACCCGATGCCCGACTGCCCGTTCTCCACCGTGCGGAAGGTCGCTCACACCGTCCGCGAGATCCTGGACGAACTCGGCATCGTCGGCTGGCCGAAGACGTCCGGCGGCGCCGGCCTGCACGTCTATGTCCGGATCGAACCCAGCTGGGGTTTCCAGGAGGTACGCCGGGCGGCGCTCGCCTTCGCGCGCGAGGTCGAGCGCCGGATGTCCGACGAGGTCACCACCACCTGGTGGCGCAAGGACCGCGATCCCGCGAAACTGTTCGTGGACTACAACCAGAACGCCCGGGACCACACGATCGCGAGCGCCTACTCGGTCCGCGGCGTGCCCGAAGCCGTCGTCTCGACCCCGATCACCTGGGACGAGATCGACGACGTCGAGCCGCGGGAGTGCACCATCGCCACCGTGCCCGCGCGCTTCGCCGAACTCGGCGACCTGCACGCGGGCATCGACGACACGGCGTACTCCCTGGACACCTTGCTCGAGTGGGCCGACCGCGACGGCCTCGACACCGACGGCTAGCGCCGATTCGCAACTAGAGGACTAATTGCTTCGCGAGCTCGGGCATGGTGGCTCGCCACGAGGTTGTAACACCCGCCTTGATCAACACGTCCAGGTAGGAACGATCTTGTTGCGAGAGGCACCCTGATGACGAACCCCTACGGCACCCCGTACCCCCAACCGCCTATGCCGCCGAAGAAGCGTCCGATCTGGCCGTGGTTTCTCGTCGGCGGTGGTGTGCTATTTCTCGGGATCGTGGCCGTTTTGGTCCTCGCGGTCGCCGTCAGCCCCACTGCGCGCACCGGCGTCTCGAACTCGGGCAGCGTGAACGCCGCGGCACCGGTGGAATCCTCGGCGGAGCCCGAGGAACAGCGCACCGAAGCGGGTTTCCGGCCGCTCAAGGTCGGGGAGGAAGCGTCGTGGGGTCCGAACGGCGGCCGTGATCCATTCGTCAAGTTCACCTTGACCAAGATCGCCGTTGATCCGAAGTGCTCGCCGTACATGAAGCGGGAGGCCGGAAAGCACACGCTCCTCGTCGATGTCGCCGTGCAGACGCTCGACTTCCCCGATGACTCGTCAAGCTTTGAAATCGCCGCGACCATCAACCCGCTCAGGTTTCAGACCCGTGACGCCGCCGGCACGACACACTCGGGCTCGATGAGCATATGTGTGGTCTCGTCAAAGCACCTGCCCATGACCTACTCGCCCAACTCGAAGTACACGGGACAGATCGAAATCGAAGTCGAGGACAAAACCGGCGCGCTACTGCTCGCCCGAGGCTTCTCGAACGCTTCCGGATGGGAATGGGCGTACTGACGCTTGCTTAGCGGTCTCGCCAAGCCAGTGGCGACAAGCTGCCTCACCGGAGACCAGCGGGAAACAAGGTCTTCGGCGACGCGGGAAGTCGTCTACCCCGGCAGCCGACCGGCCGACACGACCAGGCGGTGACTACCCCTCGACCCGGTTTCGCAGGCCTCTGGACCTGCCAGACCAGGACGACGAGGCTTATTGACGAGAAGAGCGAACGCGTCACATTCGCGGTCGGGTCGTGCCAAGGGGCGGATCTGGACTGGCCGACGAGAGCCAACCGCACCCTGACTGTCCACCTGGGACGCTTCCAAGCGATTGGATGTCCGTTTGATACCTGTATGCGCGCTTTGTGCTGGCGGTCGTGAGTGGCAATGCGGGTTTTGGTGGGCCCGTATTTGCTTACCCGCTGGATCCTGGGTGAGTGGGGAGGATTGGGGACGGTGAACGTCCCGAATCCTCCACGCTCGAACCCTGTCGCGGTGAGATCCTGGTGTCATCGAGTTCCGAGACCGGAGCGGGCTCCTCGACTACCACACCCCAGCTTCGCCCTGGTCACGCGTAGGTAGGCAAATACCAATCCGCGCCACCCTCTCTGCCACTCACGACCCGCGTCGCAAAGCGCGCAAAGCGCCCAACTCGGACATCTGTATCGTACAGAGTGTCCCTTAAGGACAGTCGAGGATCGCGGATGGCCAACTTGAGGCATCCGCTTCGCGGCTGACGGCCGCGGTCACTTGCCGATGTAGGCCTTCAGGTGTTCCCCGGTGAGCGTCGAAGCGGCCGCGACGAGGTCCGACGGCGTGCCCTCGAAGACGATCTTGCCGCCGTCGTGGCCGGCGCCGGGGCCGAGGTCGATGATCCAGTCGGCGTGCGCCATGACCGCCTGGTGGTGCTCGATCACGATCACGGACTTGCCCGCGTCGACGAGCCGGTCCAGCAGGCCGAGCAGGTTCTCGACGTCGGCCAGGTGCAGACCGGTGGTGGGCTCGTCGAGGACGTAGACGCCGCCCTTGTCGCCCATGTGCGTCGCGAGCTTCAGCCGCTGCCGTTCACCGCCGGAGAGCGTGGTGAGCGGCTGGCCGAGGCTGAGGTAGCCGAGCCCGACGTCGTTGAGCCTGCCGAGGATGGTGTGCGCGGCCGGGATGCGCCCCTCGCCCTCGCCGAAGAACTTCTCGGCTTCGGACACCGGCATCGCGAGTGCCTCGCTGATGTTCTTGCCGCCGAAGGTGTACTCCAGTACCGACGCCTGGAAACGCCTGCCCTCGCACTCCTCACAGGTGGTCGCGGTGCCCGCCATCATGCCGAGGTCGGTGTAGATGACACCCGCGCCGTTGCAGTTCGGGCAGGCGCCCTCCGAGTTTGCGCTGAACAGCGCGGGCTTCACGCCGTTGGCCTTGGCGAAGGCCTTGCGGATCGGTTCGAGCAGGCCGGTGTAGGTGGCCGGGTTGCTCCGCCGCGAGCCGCGGATGGGGGTCTGGTCGACCGAAACCACACCCTCGGCGGCGGGGATCGAGCCGTGGATCAGCGAACTCTTGCCGGAGCCCGCGACACCGGTGACGACGCAGAGGACGCCGAGCGGGACGTCGACGTTCACCTTCCGGAGGTTGTGGCGGTCCGCGCCGCGGATCTCCAGTTTGCCGGTGGGCTTGCGGACGCCGTCCTTGAGCGAAGCCCGGTCGTCGAGGTGCCTGCCGGTGCTGGTGTCGCTGGCGCGCAGGCCTTCGACGGTGCCCTGGAAACAGATCGTCCCGCCCGCCGTGCCCGCGCCGGGGCCGAGATCGACGACGTGGTCGGCGATGGCGATGGTCTCCGGCTTGTGCTCGACGACCAGCACCGTGTTGCCCTTGTCGCGCAGCTGCTGCAGCAGGTTGTTCATCCGCTGGATGTCGTGCGGGTGCAGGCCGATGGTGGGCTCGTCGAAGACGTACGTGACGTCGGTGAGCGAGGAGCCGAGGTGCCGGATCATCTTCGTGCGCTGCGCCTCACCGCCCGAAAGCGTGCCGGACGGCCGGTCGAGGGACAGGTAGCCGAGGCCGATGTCCACGAAGGAGTCGAGCGTGTGCTGCAGCTTCTCCAGCAGGGGCGCCACCGACGGCTCCTTGAGCCCGCGGACCCAGGCGGCGAGGTCGCTGATCTGCATCGCGCACGCGTCGGCGATGTTGATCCGTTTGATCTTCGAAGACCGCGCGAGCTCGCTGAGCCGGGTGCCGTCGCATTCGGGGCAGACGGTGAAGGTGACGGCCCGGTCCACGAAGGTGCGGATGTGCGGCTGCATCGCTTCCCGGTCCTTGGACAGGAACGACTTCTGGATGGTGGGGATCAGCCCCGAGTAGGTCAGGTTGATGCCCTCGATCTTGAGCTTGACCGGCTCCTTGTAGAGCAGGTCGTCCAGCTGCCTCTTGGTGTACTTCTTGATCGGCTTGTCGGGGTCGAAGAAACCGCAGCCGCGGAGGATGCGGCCGTACCAGCCGTCCATGGAGAAGCCGGGGATCGTCAGCGCGTTCTCGTTGAGGGATTTGGTTTCGTCGTACAGTGCGGTGAGGTCGATGTCGTTGACCTTGCCCCGGCCTTCGCAGCGCGCGCACATCCCGCCGGTGATGCTGAATTCGCGGCGTTCCTTCGTGGTCCGCCCGCCCTTCTCGACGGTGACGGCGCCCGCGCCGGAGATCGAGGCGACGTTGAAGGAGAAGGCCTGCGGCGAGCCGATGTGCGGCTTCCCGATCCGGCTGAAGAGGATGCGCAGCATCGCGCTGGCGTCGGTGGCGGTGCCGACCGTCGAGCGCGGGTCGGAGCCCATCCGCTGTTGGTCGACGATGATCGCGGTGGTGAGGCCGTCGAGCACGTCGACGTCCGGCCTGGCCAGCGTCGGCATGAAGCCCTGCACGAAGGTGCTGTAGGTCTCGTTGATCATCCGCTGCGACTCGGCCGCGATCGTGTCGAAGACCAGCGAGCTCTTGCCCGAGCCGGAGACACCGGTGAACACCGTCAGCCGCCGTTTCGGCAGCTCGACCGCGACGTCCTTGAGGTTGTTCTCGCGGGCGCCCAGCACGCGGATGAGGTCGTGGCTGTCGGCGGGGTGCTCCTCGGGCGGCTGCGGCCTGGTGGTCTTGCTCATCGTGTCTCCATCCTCATGTGGGCCGCGTGTACGGTCCGTCAGCCTCACCGGGCTCGATCTAACCAGTTTCGAGCCGTTCGTCCTCTTCGAACGTTCGGTGATCACGCTAGGTGAGTGCGCAGGCGCTCGCTTCTCGATTCCTGACCGGTGGTCAGACGCTCCAGCCCTCGCTCCTGGTCGCCTTGAGGAAGTCCTCGACCGGCGGACCGACCGGCCTGCCCTCGTACTGCGTCGACAGCACCACCGACGATCTGATCTCGCCGTGTTTGCCCAGCCGTTCGAAGAGCCCTTCGAGATGTTCGAGCGACACCGCACGCACCTTCAGCATGGTGCAGCGGTCACCGCTGAGCCGGTGCAGTTCGACCACCTCGGGGTAGTCCTCCGACTTGCTGGTGCGCAGCAGGCAACTGCCGAGCGAGCAGCGCATCTCGACGAACGCCTGCAGGTCGTACCCGGCGCGCCGCGCGTCGACCTGGGCGCGGTACCCGGTGATGACACCGGCCTCCTCCAGCCGCCGGACCCGTTCGGCGACCGCGGGCGCGGAGAGGTTGACGCGACGGCCCAGTTCCTTGAACGAGAGCCGCCCGTCGCTCTGGAGGGTCTCGACGAGCCGCCAGTCGAGGTCGTCCAGCGCCCTTTCCGATCGTAAGGTCATCGCGCCCGGATTCCTTTCATGATGTGCCTCGCACCCCCGCGAAGCCTTCGTCAGCCTATTCGCCGGGGCCTCCGGAATCCCTAGGTTTGAATCATGAAACCGATGATCGCGCTCTTCGTGGGCGTCGCCTGTCTCAGTACCGCGGTCGTCGGCCTGTCGACCACGGCGGCGTTGATCGTGGTGGAGCACGCCGGCGCCGCGTGGAGCGGGCTGCCGAACGCCGTGCTGGTCCTCGGTTCCGCGGCGGGTTCGTTGTCGTCGGGCGCACTGGCCGCCCGCTACGGCAGGCGGCTCGTCCTGGTGCTGATGTACGGCGCCGCCGTCGCGGGTGCGCTGATCTCGTTCGCGGGGGTGCTCGGCGGGTCCGTGCTCGCGCTGGTGGCGGGGATGCCCTTGATCGGCTTCGGCAACAGCGGTGCGCAGTTCTCGCGGTACACGGCCGCCGACCTGTCTCCCGAGCACCGCAAGGGTTTCGCACTGTCCACAATGGTCTGGGCGGGGACCGTCGGCGCGGTCGCCGGGCCCGCGCTGATCGCGCCCGCCGCGGCGCGGGCGGAGGCCGCCGAACTGCCGGCCCTGTCCGGTCCGATCGTGGCGGGTGCGGTTGTCGTGGCCATCGCGGTGGCCGCCGTGGCAACCCTGCCCCGCGGTCTCGCCGCCCCGGTGGAGGGAGCGCCGCGGCGGGAACGGATGTCCGTGCGGAACCCGGTGATCCTCGGGCCGCTCGTGGCGATGGTCGGCGCCCAGGTGGCCATGGTGGCGGTGATGACGATGACCCCGGTCCAGTTGCACCAGCACGGCCAGGGACTCGACGTCGTCGGCTGGGTGCTGAGCGCGCATCTGATCGGGATGTTCGCGCTGGCGCCGCTGTCCGGCTGGATCACCGACCGCTGGGGTGGCCGCGCGGCCATCTTCGGCGGGATCGGCACGCTCGCCGTCGCGGCGGTCACCGCGATCGGCGCCCCCGATTCGCATCACGTGGGAATCCCGGTCGCGATGTTCCTGCTGGGCTACGGCTGGAACCTGGTGTTCGTCGGGGGCAGCGGCATGCTCAGCCGTGACCTCCCGCCCGCTCAGCGGGCGAGGGCGCAGGGCACGGTCGACGCCTTCGTCTGGGGGACCTCCGCGGTGGCGAGCCTTCTCGCCGGGCAGCTGTTCGGCCTGGGTGGATACGTTCTGGTGGCCGTCGTGGGCGGCCTGTGCGCCCTCGCCCCGCTCGCGGTGCTCGGCCGCCGGGCCGCCGTTCCGGAGCCCGTTGAAAAAGTCGCGCGTCGTTGATCTGCGAAACCGGGGCCTTGCCGTCATACTGCTTCACTCCGACACGAACGAACCCGTGATGACACAGATCACGTCGGTGACCGATTCGCCAGTGTCCTAGGGTGAAAGCAGACAAGGTGCGGGAGATCGGGGGTGCACGATGAGCGAGTTCGCGGTGAATCTGCGGGACCGGGTACGACAGGCCAGGGAAGACGTCCGGATCGCCAGGCGGGACTCGGACGAGGACCGTGCCTCGGCCGTCGGCGCCGATCTGGCCAACCTGGAGCGACTGGCCGCCGAACACGGGGTGGAACTGCCCTCGCAGGCCACGGACGACGCCCGGGCGTGACCCCGGGTTCCGCCCCGGTGATCGGCCTTTGACACCCTGGGGCGTGTGACCGAAAGCCTGAACCGCGTCCGCGCCTTCCTGGCGGATCGTGAGCCGCCGACACCCTGCCTGGTCGTGGACACCGACCTGGTCGCGGAGCGTGCGGCCGCGATCTCCGGAGCGTTCCCGGGCGCGCTGATCCGGTACGCGGTCAAGGCCAATCCCGCTCCCGAGGTGCTCGACGCGGTGCTGTCGACGGGGGCGGGGTTCGACGTGGCGGGGACGGCGGAAATCGCGCTGTGTCTGTCCCGTGGGGCGCGAGCGGCGGAACTGGCCTACGGCAACACGATCAAGAAACCGGCGGACATCGCGTTCGCGTATCAGCGCGGAGTCCGTGAGTTCACCACGGATTCCGCCGGTGATCTGGAGAACCTGGCCGAGCACGCGCCCGGCTCGCTGGTCTCGGTCCGGCTGCTGACCGGCGGACCGGACTCGGTCACGCCGTTCGGGCACAAGTTCGGCTGTGAGCCCGCGGTGGCCGCCACGCTGCTCCGCCGGGCGGTGGAAGCGGGCCTGCGGCCGGGAATCGCGTTCCACGTCGGCTCGCAGCAACCGGATCCGGCGGCCTGGGAGATCGGGATCGCGACAGCGGCCAAGGTCGCCGCCGACGCCGGTGTCGGCCTGGAGCGGCTCAACATCGGCGGCGGGTTCGCCACCGAGCACCGGGAATCCGTACCGTCCTTGCCCGATTACGCGGCGGTGATCCACGCCGCCCTCCGGGAACACCTGCCGGGGCCGGAACTGATGCTCGAGCCCGGCCGCGTGATCGTCGCCGACGCGGGGCTCATCAGGACCGAAGTGGTCCTGGTGACCACGCGCGCCGCCGCCGACGAACGCCGCTGGGTGTACCTCGACGTCGGCAGGTACAACGGAATGGCGGAGTGCGAGAACGAAGCCGTCGCGTATCGGCTGGAGGCCGTCGGCGTCAAGGGTCCGGAAGGGCCGGTGGTCCTCGCCGGGCCGACCTGCGATGGTGACGACGTGCTTTACCAGCGGACGCCGTGCGCGCTGCCGAAGTCGTTGAAGGCGGGCGACCGGCTGGACATCCCGGGCACCGGGGCCTACACCGCCAGCTATTCGTCCGTCGCCTTCAACGGAATCGAGCCGTTGCGCACCTATTGTGTGGGGAGGTTCGCCGATGCCGGGTGAAGAACCACTCGTCGGCCGGTTCGCCGGCCGCCATGTCCTCGCGGAGTTCGAGGGGATCGAGCCGTCGCTGCTCGACGACGCCGAGCTCCTGAAGAAGACCCTGGCCGACGCGGTCACCGAGGCGGGGGCGACGGTCTGCGAGGTCGTGTCGCATGCTTTCGCCCCGCAAGGGGTCACCGTGCTCGCGCTGCTGGCCGAGTCGCACGCGTCCGTGCACACCTATCCGGAGATAGGTTCGGTGTTCGTGGACGTGTTCACCTGCGGGGACCGGGCGGATCCGGAGCGGGCCGTGGCACTGCTGGCGAAGATGCTGGGCGCCGGTACCGTCCGGATGTCCACTGTGGAACGAGGAGAAGGCTGATGGCGCAACGAGTGATCGTCGAGCCGATGGGCGCGGGGCTCACCCGGAACTGGGACGTCGAAGAGGTCCTGTTCGAGGGCCGCACCGCGTTCCAGGACGTCCTCATCGGACGGACCGCGCAGGGGATCTCCCTGTTCTGCGACGACGAACGGCAGAGCACCGAGCTGAGTCAGCTCGTGTACCACGAAGCGCTGATAATCCCGTCGTTGCTGCTCGCGGATCGCGTCGAGCGGGTGCTGATCATCGGTTCCAGCGAAGGAGTCGCCTCCCAGCTCGCGGTCGCCGCGGGGGCCGAGGTGGTCGACCACGTCGACATCGACGCCGAAGCGGTCCGGGTCTGCGCCGAGCACCTTCCCTACGGCTACACGCTCGAGGAGCTGGCCCGTGCCGAACGCGGGGAAGGGAAGATCCGCGTCCACTACCGTGACGGCTGGGAGTTCCTCGCCGAAGCGCGGGAACGCGGGGACATCTACGACGTGGTCGTGATCGACCTGCCGGACGAGAACGACGATCCGGCGGCGCAGCACAACCGCTTGTACGGCACCGATTTCCTGAACCGGTGTGCGGTCTTGCTCACCGAGGGCGGGGTGGTCGGCTGCCAAGGGGGCTGTCCGACGCTGTGGCGCAACCAGACGCTGATCACGTCGTGGCGCCGGTTCACCGAGTCGTTCGGGACCGTTCTCTACTACGGTTCGGACGAGCACGAGTGGGCGTTCTTGAGCGGCAGGGCCGACGTCCTCGGCGATCCCGGCGCTTTCGTCGCGGAGAAGATCGGCAAGGCGGGAATCGGGGAGTCCACTATGGACGAAGAAGCGCTGCGGGCGAACACCGTCCCGCCGTTTTCCCTGCGACGGAAATAAGAACCGCAACGATTGTTATCTCGTTGAGATCATCCGATCGCCTTGGCCCGTGACGACCTCGTGCAGGATCGTCCATCTGGTCGTTGCCGGGTGCCGTGGTGCGGGGCCAGAATCGCTACAGTGAATATCTGGCGCGAGGGCATCGTCGCAGGGGTGGACAGGGAGTCCGCGGTCTGCGCGGCATTCGCGAGCCTGACGGCGAGTGTGGCGGAAGATCTCGGACCGGATCGGGTCGTGGACACGTTGGCCGGCGAATGTGTGCGGCTGCTGCCGATCGATTCGATGGAAGTCTTCCTCCCCGGGCTGAAACTGGAGCGATATCCCGCGGTGGCGGAGGAAGGCCCCGCGCTCGAGTCGTTCGAAACCGGCAGCGACGTCGCCGTGAAGGATTTGTCCGCCGAGGTTTCGCGCTGGCCCACCTATGTCGCGAGGATGGTGGGATTGGGCTACGCCGCGGTTTCCGCGCTTCCGATGCGCATGATGGAGGAAACCGTCGGTGCGGTCACCCTCCTCAGTGCCGAAACCGAGGTCTTGAGCGCTGAAGACCGCCGGTTGGGACAGGCGCTGGCCGATGTCGCGACCCTCTGCCTTCGCCAACAACGGGAAGTGCGTCACTATCGGACGCTTTCGGGGCAGTTGCAGAGGGCGCTCGACAGCCGGGTCATCATCGAACAGGCGAAGGGTGTGCTCGCCGAGCGTGCCGGGATCGGTGTCAGCACGGCGTTTCAGCGGTTGCGTTCCTTCGCCCGCAGCTCGAACCGGAAGCTGTCGGAGGTCGCGCACGGGGTCGTGAACGGCACGGTCGACAGCGAAAAACTTCTTCGGCCGCGAAACCGGTGACGACCGCCGAAAATCGGGCGGCAGGTGCCGGTAGGGCCGTTGGTCACCTGAACAGGGGACTTGTCCTGGTGAACGCGCGACCGTGCGGCCCTAGGGCGCGAGAGCGCGATCGGAAAGGCTTCACGCAGATGAGAGGATGCGTGAAGTCATGGCACTACTGGGAAGCCTTCTGGGGAGGAGCCGCTCGGTACGGCCGAGCCTGCTTCCGTTGCTGGACTTGAGGTCGGCGGCCTTGACGCTGCGGACCGGTTATGGGCTCGCACCGACGGGATCGGGCACGGTCTGCTTCGTCGCAGGCGAGCGTCCGGGGGACGGCACGGAGGCGGAGATCATCGCCGGTCTCGCCGGTGACTCCGTCCGCCGCAACGTGGTCACCCACGACGCGCACGGGCGGACGATCGTGCGCTGCTGGCGGGACAACGGCGATCTCGGCTGGCTCCTCGACGACCTCGTCGACGTCAACGACAGGCTCGCACAGGCCGGTTTCGTGTCCTGGTTGCTGCACACCACGGTCGACTTCGCCGAGCTGCGGGACATGCGTCATCCGAGGCTGACGATGGTCTACCGCCGGGAGCGTGGGGCCTTCTACCCCTACGTGCCCCGTGGGACCCGCGGCCGCGACCGGGCGACGGAACTGAGGATCCGCTCGTCGCTGACCCGGATCGTGCCGATGGAGGCCGACATCGGCCGGTGGCACCCGGTCTGACGGGCGCCCCACCCGGGTCTCAGCCGGTTGCGCCGCTGAGCCAGCCGCGCAACCGCTGGACACGCCGGTCCCGAGGATTCCAGCGCGGGAAGTGGTACCGGCGCCGCGGCCGCGTGGCCGGAGCGGCGGCGTCGAGCTGCCGGAAGGCGGCCAGGACGTCGTCGAGCAGGGGAGCCGGTTTCTCGGGTTTCGCCGCGAGCCGCGGCAGCCTCTCGAGTTCGGCGGAGACCAGCGCCCGGAGGGCACCGGCATGGGCGCCGGGACGGCGTTGGGTCTCGCAGATCCTCGTTGTCACGTCCCGGTCACCCTTTCCCGAACGCCGATCCGGCGGTTTGTCACCTTCGACGATGCGGCATCGCGGGCCACTCCGGTCACCGCCGAAGGTAGTGGCATCGAGGGCACAAAGACCCCACTAAGTCGCCGATCGGGTACGGCGTGTCACGGGTTGGCGTCGAAAGGACGGGCTTGCCGGGGACGGTGGGACAATGTCCGGCGGATCCCGTCTCCCCGTCTGGGAAAAGGACTTCATGCTCTGTGCCGGTGTCACGCCGGAGGGCAGGCTGTCGGCGGACGTCCGCCGGTGACGGCGGCGAGACGGGAGGCCGGTGATGGCCGGGATCCAGCGGCGTGCCGCCGTGGTCGTCGGCGTGGACTCCTCGCAGTCGTCACGGGCGGCGGTGCGCTGGGCCGCGGGGGAAGCGGCGAGACGGGACAGCGCGCTGAAGCTCCTCCACATCGACAGCGGTCGCTGGGATTGCGGCGTGGCGGACAACCTCACCGCCGCGAGTGTCGCGAAAGAAGCCGAACCGGCGGTGCCCACCGAACACGAGGTGAAACTCGGCGAGATCACGGGCGAACTGGTCGCGGCGTCACGGTCGGCGTCGCTGCTGGTGCTGGGAACACATGGTTTCGGCGCGTTGCGCGGGTCGCCGATCGGCACGGTCGCCGCGGAGGTGGCCGGGCACGCGGGATGCCCGGTGGTCGTCGTCCGCGGGCTGACCGCTCCCCGCCGGGGCGAAGTGGTCGTCGGAGTCGATCCTTCCGGCGACAGCGAACGCGCCCTCGCTTTCGCGCTCGACAGCGCTTCGGCGCGGAACACCGATCTGGTCGTCGTCCACGCCTGGCACGACGGCGTTCTCGAGGCGGGCGCCGACCTGGCGAGTGTCGAAGCGGCGGAGGGACGCGCGCTGGAGGACCGGATGGCGGCCTGGCGCGACAAGTACCCGGGCGTCGGCCTCCGGCTCGCGGTCGTCCGTGACCGCAACGTGGCCCGCGCGCTCATCCGGGCCGTCCCGCACGCGGGGCTGATCGTGATCGGATCGTCCGGCGGCGGGCTCGGGAGCACGGCACAGGCGCTGCTGAGCCGTGCGCGATGCCCGGTCGCCCTGATCGGCGAACCGGCACGAGGGTGAATGCGGCCGCGCGCAGGATTGACTTCCGTGAATCTGCCGGACAATGGTCCCGGCGACACCACGATCGACGGAGAAGGTGAATGGTTAACCCGACCTCCCCGCAGCCCATGCCCCCGGCCGCGGCCCCGATCAGGGTGCTGCTCGTCGAGGACCACAAAATGGTGGCCGAAGCACTCGGCGCGGCCTTCGAGGAATTCCCGGAGATCCACCTGGTGGCCTCGGTGGACTCCCTCGCGCACGGCATGATCGCGGCGGAGGAGCACCTGCCCGACATCGTCCTGCTCGACCGGCGGTTGCCGGACGGCGACGGGATCGAGGCGATCACGAGGTTCCGCGCGATTTCGCCGTTGATCAGGGTGCTCGTGCTGACCGGCGACGCGAACAGCGCCATCGCCGCCAGGATCCTCGAGGTCGGCGGAGCCGGGCTTCTGCTGAAATCAGGTCTCCTCGACGAGCTGGTCACGGCGATCCGCACCGTCGCGGCGGGTGACGTGATCATCGACCCCGAACTGCTCGGCGGCGCCCTGGCCATGCTGGCCGGCAGCTCCGGCAGGCTCGGCCCGGTGCTGACGCTGCGGGAGCGGCAGGTGCTCGGCCTGATCGCCGAAGGGGCGGGAACCGACCGGATCGCCGAAGAGTTGCGGCTCGCGCGCAATACCGTGCGGAATCACGTGCAACGCATCCTGGTCAAGACCGGGACCCATTCGAAACTCGAAGCCGTGGCGCACGCGCGAAAGAATGGCCTCCTCGAACGGCCGTAGCGGCGGGGCGTATCCGAGTGCCAAGCTGCACTATGGCCATGCTGCCATCGGAACAGGCACCCGATCATCGCAGTGCTGTGCTCTTCGAGTTGTTCGTGCACAGCGTCGTCGACTACGCCATTTACATGCTGGACGTCGACGGCCGGGTGATCAGCTGGAATCCGGGGGCGGAACGGATCAAGGGGTATTCCGAGGAGGAGATCCTCGGCAGTCATTACTCCGTTTTCTACACCGAGGACGACATCGCCGACGGGAAACCCGCCGCAGAGCTGCTGATCGCCGCCGAGGTGGGCAGCCATGAGGACGAGGGCTGGCGCGTCCGCCGCGGCGGTGAACGGTTCTGGGCCAACACCGTGCTGACCGCGTTGAGGGACGGCCATGGCGATCTCGTCGGTTTCGGCAAAGTCACCCGCGACCTCACCGAACGCCGGAAATCACAGGAAGAAAGGACAGACCGGAGGCAGGCGTTCGCGCATTTGGTACGGGCACAGGAAACCGAACGCCGTCGTATCGCGTGGGATGTTCACGACGATTCCATTCAGTCGATGATCGCGGTGAGCATGCGGCTGCAGATGCTCGCCGCGCAACGGCGGGATTCCGCTTTGATGCAACTCGACGACGCGATTCAAGGGGCGATCCGGCGGCTGCGGATCCTGGTCGCCCAATTGCGGCCGCCCGCGCTGAACGACGAGGACCTGGTCGCCTCCGTCCGTGACTACCTCGACGAGGTCGTCGCCGGCTGGGGGCTGGACTGCACGCTGCGGCACGACTTCACCGCCAAACCGCCGCCCGACCTCGTCGTCACCGCCTTCCGGATCCTCCAGGAAGCGCTGGTGAACGTGCGGAAACACGCGAACGCCACCACGGTCCTGGTGTCACTGACGGGGAAGGACGGCGGTCTGCTGGCGAAGGTCACCGACAACGGTGACGGGATGAAGCGGGACGGCGAGAGTTCTCACGAAGCGATGTCAGGCGAGCACATCGGTATGGCATCGATGCGTGAACGCGCGGAAGCGGCGCAAGGATGGTTCCGGGTTTCCAGCAGGCCGGGTGAAGGTACGTCCGTGGCCTGCTGGATTCCGCTGGCCCTTCCCGGGCCCGCGCGGAGCTGACGGTATCCCCCTGGACCTGGGGAACCCGAAAGAAGGAGGCACCTCCATGCCGGAGCCGGGGAACAAGCGTGGATCGAGAGACGCGGTCCGCGTGGGCGGGGCGCTCAACGACGAAGGCCTGCAACGGTTGCTGGAGGGGTTGAAAGCCGTTCGTGACGGCGACTTCAGCACGCGGCTGCCCCAAGAGGACGACGTCCTGATGGACGAGATGGCCGTCGTCTTCAACGGGATGGTCGACCAGCTGGCGTTGTTCACCTCCGAGGTCACCCGGGTCGCCCGCGAGGTGGGGACCGACGGCAAGCTCGGCGGCCAGGCGGCGGTGCCCTCGGTTTCGGGGACCTGGAAGGACCTCACCGATTCGGTGAACGCGATGGCGGGCAATCTCACCGGCCAGGTCCGTGACATCGCCGAGGTCGCGACCGCGGTGGCGAAGGGTGATCTCTCGCAGAAGATCACCGTCGACGTCAAGGGCGAGATGCTGGAGTTGAAGAACACGATCAACACGATGGTGGATCAGCTGTCGTCGTTCGCGGACGAGGTCACCCGGGTGGCGCGTGAGGTCGGCAGCGAGGGACGCCTGGGGGGCCAGGCCGAAGTGCCCGGTGTCGCGGGGACGTGGCGGGATCTGACGACGTCGGTGAACTTCATGGCGGGCAACCTGACCGACCAGGTCCGCTCCATCGCCGAGGTCACCACGGCGGTCGCGAAAGGCGATCTGTCGCAGAAGATCACCGTGGACGCTCGGGGCGAGATCCTGGAGTTGAAGAACACGATCAACACGATGGTGGATCAGCTGTCGTCGTTCGCGGACGAGGTCACCCGGGTGGCGCGCGAGGTCGGCACCGAAGGCGCGCTCGGCGGGCAGGCTCAGGTTCCCGGGGTGGCGGGGACGTGGCGGGATCTGACGACGTCGGTGAACTTCATGGCGGGCAACCTCACCGCGCAGGTGCGGTCGATCGCCCAGGTGGCCACGGCGGTGGCGAAGGGCGACTTGTCGCAGAAGATCACGGTCGATGCTCGGGGCGAGATCCTGGAGTTGAAGAACACGATCAACACGATGGTGGATCAGCTGTCGTCGTTCGCCGATGAGGTCACGCGGGTGGCGCGTGAGGTCGGCACGGAAGGGCGGCTGGGTGGTCAGGCGGACGTCAAGGGGGTGTCGGGGACGTGGAAGGGATTGACCGAGTCGGTGAACGTCATGGCGGACAACCTGACCGATCAGGTCCGCTCCATCGCCGAGGTCACGACCGCGGTCGCGAAGGGTGACCTGTCGCAGAAGATCCGCGTCGACGCGCGGGGCGAAATCCTGGAACTCAAGGACACGATCAACACGATGGTCGGCCAGCTGTCGTCGTTCGCCGATGAGGTCACGCGGGTCGCGCGCGAGGTGGGTACCGAGGGGCGGTTGGGTGGTCAGGCGGACGTCAAGGGGGTGTCGGGGACGTGGAAGGGGCTGACCGAGTCGGTCAATGTCATGGCCGACAACCTGACCGATCAGGTCCGCTCCATCGCCCAGGTCGCGACGGCGGTCGCCCGAGGGGATCTGTCGCAGAAGATCACCGTCGAGGCCAAGGGTGAGGTCGCGGCGCTCGCGCAGACGATCAACACGATGGTCGACACGCTGTCGGCGTTCGCGGACGAGGTCACGCGGGTGGCGCGTGAGGTGGGCACCGAGGGCATCCTCGGTGGGCAGGCCCGCGTGCCGAACGTCGCCGGTACCTGGAAGGACCTCACCGACAACGTCAACTCGATGGCGAACAACCTCACCGGGCAGGTCCGCAACATCGCCCAGGTGACCACCGCGGTCGCGCAGGGCGACCTGTCCCGCAAGATCGACGTCGACGCGCGGGGCGAGATCCTGGAGCTCAAGACCACCATCAACACGATGGTCGACCAGCTTTCCGCGTTCGCCGCGGAGGTCACCCGCGTGGCGCGCGAGGTCGGCAGTGAGGGACGGCTCGGCGGCCAGGCCGAGGTCGAAGGCGTCTCGGGCACCTGGAAACGGCTCACGGAGAACGTCAACGAACTCGCCGGGAACCTGACGCGCCAGGTCCGGGCGATCGCCGAGGTCACCAGCGCGGTGGCCACCGGCGACCTCACCCGGTCGATCTCCGTCGAAGCGCAGGGCGAGGTCGCGGAACTGAAGGACAACATCAACGCGATGGTCCAATCGCTGCGTGAGACGACGCGGGCGAACGAGGAACAGGACTGGCTCAACACCAATCTGGCGCGGATCTCGGGCCTGATGCAGGGCCATCGTGACCTGCGGGTGGTGGCCACGCTCATCATGAACGAGCTGACCCCGCTGGTCGGCGCGCAGCACGGGACGTTGTTCCTCACCGAGTCCGGCGAGAGCGGCACGCGACTGCGGCTGATCACCAGCTACGGGCACAGCGAGGATCCGGACAGTCCCTCGGGTTTCGCGATGGGGGAGTCGCTGATCGGGCAGGCCGCGCAGACCAAGAAACCGATCGTGGTCGACCGGACACCGCCGGGCTTCGTGAAGATCTCGTCGAGTCTCGGTTCCGCCCCGCCGGTCACCCTGATCGTGCTGCCGATCGTCTTCGAGGACCAGGTGCTCGGCGTCATCGAACTGGCTTCGTTCGGTGAGTTCACGGCCGTCCGCAAGGACTTCCTCGAACAGTTGATGGAGACCATCGGCGTCAACGTCAACACGATCATCGCCAACGCGCGGACCGACTCCCTGCTGGAGGAATCGCAGCGGCTCGCCGAGGAACTGCAGGCACGTTCGGAGGAACTCCAAGCGCAGCAAGCGAAACTCCAGCGGTCCAACGCGGAACTGGAGGAGAAGGCCGAACTGCTGGCGCGGCAGAACCGCGACATCGAGGTCAAGAACTTCGAAATCGAGCAGGCGCGCCAGGAGATCGAGGAACGCGCGCAGCAGCTCGCGCTGGCGTCGAAGTACAAGTCCGAGTTCCTGGCCAACATGTCGCACGAACTCCGGACCCCGTTGACCAGCCTGCTGATCCTCGCCGGGGTCCTGTCGCAGAACTCGACCCAGAACCTGACGCCCAAACAGGTCGAGTTCGCCAAGGTGATCCAGTCCGCGGGCACCGACCTGCTGCAGCTGATCAACGACATCCTCGACCTTTCGAAGGTCGAGGCGGGCAAGATGGACATCCACCACGAGCCGTTCCCGCTGCGGCAGCTGCTCGACTACGTCGGTACGACGTTCCGCCCGCTGACCGCGGAGAAGGGGCTCGACTTCCAGGTCACGGTGGAACCCAACGTGCCGGAGCTGTTGTTCACCGACGAGCAGCGGCTACGGCAGGTGCTGCGCAACCTGCTGTCGAACGCGGTCAAGTTCACCGAAGACGGCAGCGTCGAGCTGCGGGTCAAACTGGTCGACACCATCGTTTCGCCCTCCGCCGCGGGACACGAGTCCCTGGTGGCGTTCAGCGTGATCGACACCGGGATCGGGATCGCCGAAGAGAATCTCGAATCGATCTTCGGCGCCTTCCAGCAGGCCGACGGCACCACCAGCCGCAAGTACGGCGGCACCGGGCTCGGCCTGTCGATCAGCCGTGAGGTCGCGTACCTGCTCGGCGGCGAAATCCGGGCGGACAGCGTGCTGGGCACGGGCAGCACGTTCACCCTCTACCTGCCGGTGGCCAGGTTCACCGTGCCCGCGAGCCCCGATGAGTCCACTGTGGACAAAGCCGGGTCGGAGCGACGGGTCCTGGTTGTGGAGAGTGATCAGAACAGCCTGCTGACCCTGCTCGCCCGCGGGGTCGCGGCCGATGTCGCGGACAACCACGGCTCTGTCCAGGTCCGCGCGGTGGCCAATCCGGCGGAAGCGTTCGAAGAACTGAAACGTGACAACTACCGCTGCGTCGTACTCGACACCAGCATCCCCGGAACGGGCGCGTTGACCTTTCTCAAACGTCTCGCGGACGGACCGCGTCCCGTCGAGGTCCCGGTGCTGGCGCACGCGACCCGCAAGCTCAGCGCCGCGCAGAACCGGTTGCTGCAAGGGCACGCGCGGGTGCATCCCGTCGAACTGCTGCCCTCGCTGGACATGCTGCGGGAACGCATCATGCTGCACATTTCGGCCAGCGAGCTCGAGGGCATCCTGCCGCTGATGCAGCAACCCGACGTGACCCCGGCGGAGACTGCGCAGGTCACCGACGTGCCCGCCGGGTCGCCGCAGCTGCAAGGGCGCAAGGTCCTCCTCGTCGACGACGACGCCCGCAACGTGTTCGCGATCTCGGGGATGCTCGAACTGCACGGGCTGTCGGTCGTGCACGCGCCCAACGGCCGCAAGGGCATCGAGGAACTGCTGTCCGACGACGGCATCGACCTGATCCTGATGGACGTGATGATGCCGGAGATGGACGGCCACGCGACGACGGCGGCGATCCGCGAGATGCCGAGGTTCGCCGGCCTGCCGATCATCACGGTGACCGCGAAAGCGATGGAAGGGGACCGCGAGAAGAGTCTCGCCGCCGGGGCGAGCGACTACGTCACCAAACCGGTGAACGCGGCGGAGCTGCTGGCCTGCATGGAACGCTGGCTGGCGGACTGACGACCGTGGCTATTCCGTGCCGTTGGCGCTGTTCGCGCAGACCCGGCGGATGGCCGCGACGATCTCGGTGTTGGGGCTGCCCTTGACGAGGTACTCGGTGACGCCCGCGGACGCCATCTGGGCGATGGACCGGGTGTCGCTGTGCGCGGAGAACGCCATCAGCCGCGTGCGGGGCACCCGCCGCCGGATCTCCCGCGCCATCCACGCGCCGCCCCCGCCGGGGATCCGGACGTCCAGGACGGCGACCTCCGGAGCCAGCTGTTCGGCGAGCGTGACCGCCTCGGCCGCGTCCAGCGCGACGGCGACCACCTCGATGTCCGGCTCGGTCTCCAGGAGGGCGCGCAGGGCATCGCCGATGACCGGGTTGTCGTCCGCGACGAGCACCCGAAGTCTGGGGGGCGGCGTTCGGTTCATGACCCAGTCCGTGCCCGCGGTGTCTGCGGCGCCGGGGGTGGTCGCGGGCCCCCCTCCGAGCTTGGCATGACTCAGCAAGATATCCGTCTGTCGCCTTCGCTCGGCTGTTCGACGAGGGTCCTGGCGACGTCGTGGATCTTCATATTGTTGTTGCGGCAGAACGAGCGCAGCAATTCGAACGCCGCATCGATGTCGATTTGGTATCGCTCGGCGAGAATGCCCTTCGCCTGCTCGATGGGCAGCCGGTGGTCCAACGCGTACTGGAGCTGTTCGGCGCGGGCCCGGTAGAACCGGACGAGGTCGCGCGTGGCCACGAGCTCGTCTGCCGGGTCGGAAGAGCCGGACGGAGGGGCCGGCGAAAGCGTGGTCTCGGACATGGGCTGATCGTCGCAGCGGCCGACTGGTCCGGGAAGAACAGAACGTCCTGACTCGAATGATGCAAATGGACCTGGTCCGGTCGGCGGCAGGCACTCGAACGGGTGCCGAACAGGGCCCTTTGGCCTGTCGCAGTGACCGGTCGTGCGCCGTACGCTCAGAGCCTAGGAGGGGAAACCGTGGAGGTCGGAATGCTCCGGGTGTTTCTGGTCGACGACCACGAGGTGGTCCGTCGAGGGGTCGCGGACATGCTCGAGGAGGACACGGGCCTGTGCGTCGTCGGTCAAGCGGCCACCTTTTCCCAAGCGCTGGCGAGGATTCCGGCGCTGCGGCCGGACGTCGCGGTGCTCGACGTGCGGCTGCCGGACGGCAACGGTGTCGAGCTCGCGCGGGAACTGCGGTCCAAGATGCCCGAACTGAAGTGCCTGATGCTCACGTCCTACACCGACGAGCAAGCGATGCTGGACGCGATCATGGCGGGCGCCAGCGGCTACGTCATCAAGGACATCCGGGGCATGGACCTGGTGGCCGCGGTCAAGGAGGTCGGCCTCGGCCGGTCACTGCTGGACGCGCGCGCCGCCGCGACGCTGATGGCGAAGTTCCGCGACGACGCCGCGAAGAAGGGCCCGCTCGCCGGGCTTTCCGAGCAGGAGCGCACGCTGCTGGAACTGATCGGCGAGGGACTGACCAACCGGCAGATCGCCGAGCGGATGTTCCTCGCGGAGAAGACCGTCAAGAACTACGTGTCCCGGCTGCTGACGAAACTCGGGATGCAGCGGCGCACCCAGGCGGCCGTGCTGGCCACGGAACTGCGGCGCCCCTGACCGGGCGCGGGCTCAGGACTGTGCCGCCCCTGACGCCTGTGCTGCCCTGGCCCGTGTGTCAGGAAAGGGGCTTTCAGGACGAAAAATGTCTTGAAAGCCCCTTTCCTGACATGCCGTGTCCCTCTGATGTCCTGAAAGCCCCTTTCATGACACGGCGCGGATCGGACCCGGCGCAGGGAACGCGGGTTCAGGCGGAAACCAGCGTTTCGAGCAGGACGTCCTCCAGCGGGCGCCGCGGCGTCCACGGCAGCGGCGAGCCGTAGCCGACCCGCAGCAGCACTTGCGGCCACACCCCGCAGCCGAGAAGACGCCGGAGTTCGGCGCGTGCCGTGCGGACCAGGATCGGCGGCGAGATGAACGACGCGTCGACCCCCGCGCCGGTCGCGGTGAGCAGCACCCGTTGCAGTGCCTGCCCCGCCTGCAGCCGGTCGAGCCGTTCGTCGGTCAGCGATCCGATCACCACCACCAGCGGATCCGGCCGCGTGCCGGTGTGCGCGGCGCCGAATTCCTCGAGGAGCCAGCTTTCGTCGGCGGGGGCGCCCTCGGTCGCGTAGGCGGGCACCCCGTCGCGAGTGCTCGCGCCCAGTCCGGTCCAGCGGCCGAGCTCGGCGTGGAAAGCGGGATCGGCGAGCTGATCGCGGTGGGCGCGGGCGGTGAGGTCGCGCAGGAGACGGCACTGTCCGGCGTCGAGGCTCGGCATCCACGCGTGTTCGAGTTCGGGGGCGTGGCGGAGTGTGGTGAGCATGGACCGCGGGACGGCGCCGGACCGGAACGGCCGCCGGTTGGTCCGGCGGCGGGGGATCGCGTCGGCGAGCCGTGCGGCCTTCGGGTCGGGCGTGCGTTCGGCGAGCGGGCGGACGACGGCCAGCAGATCGGGATCGGTGCGGCTCGGCAGGAGGGTCGTCGCCGGATGGAAGCCCAGTGCGTGGATCGCCGTCCGGAGGGTGAACAGCGCGGCACCGCACGAGAGGACGAGTTCACGGCCGTCCGGATCCGTGACCGGGAGGATACGGCGCGGATCGGCGTGGAGTTCGATCCCGGTCCGGGTGCACCGGAAGAGCCATGGCTGGGTGTTGTGCGTCGACGGGGCCAGCATCGCCGACCGGAGCACGGAATTCACCTGATCGGAGTTCAAACGCCCGACCTTGGTGACTTGTAAGGTCATGGTTTCCCCCGCTGTCGCTCCACGGGCAATACGGTTGTCTCGATGAGACGGTCCCCGTCCGCGGTACGGGGCCGAAAGAGGAGAAAGTCACCACGGCCGGGAGTCGTCCCGATCTTCGGAGGCGCAGCAGGATGTCGGCTCAGGACCGGCTCGGCGGAAGAGACGACCGGATCTCCGGCGCGCTTTCCCAGCTGCGGGTTCGTGAGGTGCTGCGGGATCTCCAGGACCGCATCGAACAGCTCATCGGCACGCGCGACAAGATGGACGGCCTGCTCGAAGCGGTGCTCGCCGTCGCGTCGGGGCTCGAACTGGACGCGACACTGCGCCGGATCGTGCAGGCGGCGATCGACCTCGGTGAGGCCACTTATGGCGCTCTCGGCGTGATCGCGGACGACGGTTCGCTCGCGGAATTCGTCTATCTCGGTATCGACGGCGAGACGAAACAACAGATCGGGCATCTCCCGAAAGGTCACGGACTGCTGGGTTTCGTCATCGACGAGGCGAAACCGGTGCGGCTGGCCGACATCTCGCGGCATCCGGCGTCCGTCGGGTTCCCGCCGTGCCATCCGCCGATGCGCTCCTTCCTCGGCGTGCCGATCCGGGTCCGCGACGAGGTGTTCGGGAATCTCTATCTCACCGAAAAACGCGGGGAGAGTTTCACCGACGACGACGAGGTGGTCGTCCAGGCGCTCGCCGCCGCGGCCGGGATCGCGATCGAGAACGCCCACCTCTACGAGCAGGCCCGGATCCGGCAGCAGTGGCAGGCCGCCACCAGCGAGGTGACCACGGAACTGTTGGGTGGCACCGATCCCGTCGACGCCCTCAACCTGATCGCGAGCCGGGCACTGGAACTGACCGGCTCCGACCTCACCTTGCTGGCCCTGCCCGGTCCCGGCAGGCTCGACGTCGGCCGGGCCGGCGAGGAAGAGGCCGACGAACTGACCATCGCCGTCTGCTCCGGCGCACGGGCGGCGGAACTGACGGGGACACGGATCAGCGTCGCGGAGTCGTTGCCGGGAGCGGTCTACCGCGATCGGACTCCGCGCAGTGTGCCGGAACTGGTGCTGGGCGACAACGGGGAGTGCCGCCTCGGTCCGACGCTCGTGGTGCCGCTCCGGGCGCGGGAACGCACGTCCGGGGTGCTGATGGCGGTGCGGAATCCGGGTTCGGTCCCGTTCGAGCTCGCCCAGCTGCCGGTGGTGGCCTCGTTCGCCGACCAGGCCGCGCTCGCGCTTCAGCTCGCCGCGCAGCAGCGCACGGCCAGGGAGATCGACGTGCTCGCCGACCGGGACCGGATCGCGAGGGATCTGCACGACCACGTGATCCAGCGGCTGTTCGCGGTCGGCCTCGCCATGCAGAGCACGCACCGCCGGGCGCGGTCACCGGAACTGCAGCGGCGGATCGGTGACAGCATCGACCAGATGCACGAGATCGTGCACGAGATCCGCACGGCCATCTTCGACCTCCACGGTGGCGAGGCGGGCCAGCAAGGGGTGCGGCTGCGGCACCGCCTCTACGACTCGATCGCCGAACTCACCGACGACACCACGATCCATCCGACGGTCAGCCTGTCCGGGCCGCTCGACTCGATCCCTCTCCCGTTCGCCGAACACGCCGAGGCGGTGGTGCGGGAAACGGTCGGCAACGTCGTGCGGCACACCCGGGCGAGCGGTGTCTCGGTGAGCGTCGCCGTGAAGGACGACGTCCTGCGGATCGTGGTCACCGACGACGGTGCGGGGATCGGCGACGCGACCGGCGGCTTCGGCGGGCTGCGAAACCTGCGTGACCGCGCGGAAAAGGCGGGTGGGACGTTCCGGGCGGAGACGCGGGAAGAGGGCGGCACCCGGGTCGAGTGGTCCGCCCCCTTGCGATGACCGCGGTCAGTTCGACGACTGCGCGGCGAGGATTCCGTCGACTTCGATCGACCGGGAGACTTCGGCGTCGACGTCCGAGGCGACGGTCTCCAGCAGTTCCGCGGTGAGGTCCGAAAGCGCCCGTGCCACCGCGAGGTAGGGACCGACCTGGGAGATCGAACTCTCTCTCAGCCCGCCGTGCGCGAGTCCGACGCCGACGAACTCGCCGCCGTCTTCGAGCCGGAGCAACGCTTCCGCTCGTACCCGGTACGGCCCGTGCTGCAGGGAAACGTCAATGGTCCATTTGCCGCTGTCGTCGGTCATCGTCGGCTCCGTTCCGGTCATCGAGACTCCCATCGCGGCCGCTCGTGGCACAGGGTCCTAAGTCCTCGCTCGCCGGGATCGGGGGCGAAAGTCCTCGGAATTCGTGACCGGCGGCCGCTGCGGTCGCCGGATACCCCGGCCGAAGGTGGATCAACCCTCTTCCCCCGGAGCCCACGATGAAGATCCCGTTGCCGAACCACGTCGACCAGGCGGTGGCGGCCGCCGTGCGCGCGCCGTCCCCGCTCAACACCCAGCCTTGGCGGTTCGTCGTCGACCGGGACCGGATCGAGGTGTGGCTCGACCGCGCCAGGGTGCTCCGGATCGCCGACCCGGCCGCCCGCGAGGCCCGGCTTTCGTGCGGCGCCGCGGTGTTCAACCTGATCGTTTCCCTGCGGTCCAACGGGAAGACGCTCTCCCTGCGGGTGCTGCCGAGGCCGGAGGAGCCGGACCTGCTCGCCGACCTCCTGATCGACGGCGACCGGTTTTCCTCGCCGGAGGAGCGAAAACTGGCCGAAGCCGTCTTCCGCCGTCACACGAACCGCCGTCCGTTCCTGGACCGGCCGGTACCCGCGTGGGCGCGGACGACGTTGCGGGCGGCCGCGCTGGTGGAAGGCGGGCTGCTGGAGTTGTTCGGCCGCGGTGACCGGGCGAACGCGGTCGCACGCGTGCTGCACCGGGCCGAGGCGGCACAGGCGCGCAACGGCGCCTTCCAGGCGGAGGTCGCGCTGTGGACGCGGCGGGCGGCGAACGCGCCGGACGGCGTCCCGGCACCGACCCGACCGCCGTCACCGCACGGGATCCCGGCGCAGGAGTCCTTCCTCGCCGCCGAGCCCGAAGGCGGTGAGCCAATGCTCGGCGCGATCCTGACCGCGGCGGGCGGGCCCGCCGCGGACCTGCGGGCGGGCATGGTGCTGCAGCGGGTGCTGCTGACCGCGACGGCCGCCGGTCTCGCGACGTCGTTCGTCGGCAGGCCGTTCGAAACCCCGGAGACCCGGACCGCGCTGGACCGGATCTTCGCCGACCTCGGCCGCCCGCATGCGGTGCTGCGCCTCGGCTACGGCCGCCCGGCGCCGATGACGGCACGCCGTCAGGTCGACGAGGTGATGCTCCGGCGGACCGGGGCGGTGCTCTGATCCGGGGTCATCTCGTCGACACCCACGTTTCCGGTCACCGCCACGCGCCCGTCATCCGGGGCGGATTCAGTCTCCGTATGAAGATCATGCGGAAAACCTTGGTGGCGCTGGCCATCGCGGGCCTTTCGGTGGCGGGGTCCGCGCCGGCGATCGCGGACGCGGGCGTCCGCGATCGCGGCTCGATCGTCATCACCGAACAGGCGTCCAAACGGATCCTGGTCCTGCCCGCCGACCGTGCCTCCTGGCAGAACCGGAAGGTGAGCTGGTCGTGGGCGCCGAACGCCGCCAACGGGCTGGCCGATCTGGCGGGATCGTGGAGCAACCCGAGCGACGCGAAGCTCGCCGAACGAGGGGGCGAGAAGTACCTGCTCACGTCCGCGTCAGGCGGTTTCGCGGCCGTCGTGCCGTACCCGGCGGGCGATCGGGCCTACTGGGCCGCCGACGTCGGCGGGCCGGCCAACCCGCACAGCATCGAACTCCTGCCGGACGGCAACGTCGCGGTGGCGGCCAGCACCGGCGGCTGGGTGCGGATCTACACCGCTTCGCAGGGGCAGCGCTCGAAGACGTACGCCGAGTTCCCGCTGGTGGGGGCCCACGGCGTGGTGTGGGACGCCGGCCGGAACGTGCTGTGGGCACTGGGCACCGACGCGCTCGTCGCGTTGAGTGTCGGTGGGACACCCGCCGCGCCGGTGATCACCGGGCAGCGGTCCGTTCCGGTCCCGAGCAAGGGCGGCCACGACCTCCAGCCGGTTCCGCACCGGCCGGACCTGCTGTGGGTGACCACGGAAGCGGGGGTGTACCAGTTCTCGAAGACGAGTGGCCGGTTCACCCAGCGGTACGCGGGCGCGAGGGAGATCGACCGGCCGCACGTGAAGAGTGTTTCGACGAATCCCCGGACCGGGCAGGTCCTGACGGCTTCGATCCAGGACGGGCACCTGTGCACCTGGTGCACGGACTCCGTCCGGCTGGCCTTTCCACGCGCCGAGCTGGCGCTGCACGGCGCGTGGATCTACAAGGCCCGCTGGTGGATCGGTTGAGCTGACTACTTCCGTGTCGGTACCGGCCGTTCGGGGGGCTGCCCGGCCGGTACCGACACACCAGAGAAGAGGGAACCCCGTCGCGAGAATGACGCGTGGCCGCGTCTTTCACCTGACCGAGTGAACGAGGCGGTTCGGAGGGCGTCGTTGACCCGTTCGGGGTATAAGTCTCACCCGAGGAAGGCCTGCAACTCGTCGATGACCGTCCGAGGCTGCTCTTCGGCGACGAAGTGACCGGAACCGGCGACCTTCCGCACCCGGACGTCCACCGCCTTGGACGGCAGGACCGCGGTGAAGTAGTCATAGCTCAGATCGGAGCCCAGCCCCAGCATCGGCGCGGTGATCTTCCCGTAGGCCTTCTGGTCCTCGATGTCCTTGCCGAACGCCTGGTACCAGCCGTTCCCGGCGCGGATCGCGTCCGGGCGGTCGTACGCGGCGGCGTAGATCGCCCGGTCCCGGTCTCCGATCGAGGCCGCGTCGGCCGCCAGATGGTCGAACATCCAGTCGACGAGGAAGCGCGCCCGGCCGGTCACGAGCTGCTCGGGCAGGGTGGCGACCTGGTTGAAGGCGAACCACCAGACGTTCACCGGCTGGCCGGGCGGGGCCAGCATCGGGATCTGGTACAGGCTCTCGTCGGGGTGCGAGACGTCCATGAGCGTGACGGTCTTCGTCGCCTCCGGGTGGTTGGCGGCGAAGCTGAACGCGACCATGGCGCCGATGTCGTGCCCGGCGATGTGCGCCTGCCGGTAGCCCAGCGCGTGGACGAGTTCGAGGATGTCGCGGGCCATCGTCTTCTTGTCGTACCCGTCCCGCGGCTTGCCGGAGCCGCCCATGCCCCGCAGGTCTACGGCGATCACGCGATACCGCTTCGCCAGCGTCGGCATGATCTTGCGGTACTGCCACCACGTCTCCGGCCAGCCGGGCAGCAGGATCAGCGGTTCGCCCCGGCCACCGGCGACGTAGTGCAGCCGCACCCCGTTGACCTGGGCGTACGCGCTGCGGAAACCGCCGGGCAGGGACCGGGCGAGTTCGGCGTCGCCGGGGCCACCGGACTGACCGGCCTCGGCGATGCCTCCCGAGGCCACCAGCGCGGCGGCGGCACCCGCGCCGAGGGTGAGCATGGACCGGCGGTTGAGGAAGGAACGGCTGTCTTCGGTCATGCTTCGATCGTGGCCCGCCGCGGCCCTTCACCGTGAGCGGTGTTTTCGCCAACCGGCGTCAGTTTTGAGACAGCCCGATCAGGACAACATGGGCTCGAGGACACCGAGCCGGGTCCCGAACGTCTCCCGATAGGACACCGGCGTGACCCCGACCTGCCGCCGGAAATGCGGCCGGAGCGCGGCCGATGAGGAGAACCCGCAGTACCGGGCGATCTCGTCGACCGGGAGATCGGTGGACTCGAGCAGCTGCTGGGCGCGGATGACCCGCTGGTGGGTGAGCCACGTTCCGGGCGCCGCGCCGGTGATCTCCCGGAACCGGCGGTCGTAGTTGCGCCTGCTCATGAGCGCCCGCCTGGCGAGCTCGTCGACCGGGAGCGCGGTGTCCAGGCGGGTGAGTGCCCACGCCATCGTCTCCGAGACCGGGTCTCCCTCGTCGAGTTCCGGCATCGGCGATTCGATGTACTGCGCCTGCCCGCCGGGCCGGTGCGGCGGGACGACCATGCCCTTCGCCAGCCGGTTCGCCACCTCCGCGCCACACCACGAGCGAATGAGGTGCAGGCCGAGATCCATCCCCGCGGCCCCGCCGCCCGAGGTCAGGATGTCGCCGTCGTCGATGTAGAGCACCGATTCGTCGAGGCGGACGGCGGGGAAGCGGGCCGCCAGCAGCGGCGCCATCGCCCAATGTGTCGTCGCGGGGCGATCGTCGAGCAGCCCGGCGGAGGCCAGCACGAAGGCACCACTGCACAATCCGGCCACCCTGGCGCCCCGGTCGTGCGCGGCACGGATCGCCTCCAGCGCCGCTTCCGGCGGATCCTCCATCGGCGACCGCCAGTTCGGGACCAGCACCAGGTCCGCCTCACGGACGGCGCCGAGATCCTCGGGGACCGGAACGGTCAGACCGCCACCACGCAGCGCGGCGCCCGGTTCGCCGCCGACGACCCTGATCTCGAGGTCGGGTAGTTCCCCGAACTGCGAGGCCATGTCGAAGACACCGAACGCGAAGGACATCGCCCCGAGTGAAGCCCCGTCGAAGACCACGACCACCAGTCGTTTCATGGGCCGAGTCTAAGGGCTCCGGAGCTGATTTTTGACCGTCCGAAGGGGACGGTAGATTCGCCGGACAGGTCGCTCGGGGGAAGGAACGCCGATGTCGTATCCACCGGGACCGCAGGGTCCACAGTGGGGCCAGGGACAGCCGCAGCAGGGCTATCCCCAGCAGCAGTATCCGCACCAGGGATATCCGCCCCCTGGTTACGGCGGTCCGCAGTTCCCGGGACAGCAGCCGCCGCCGAAGAAGGGCAACGGCCTGCTGATCGGGCTCATCGCCGGCGGCGGCGCGTTCGTGGTGGTCGTCTTCGTGATCCTCGCGTTCGTGGCACCCGGTTTCCTGCTGAGCGACAGCAAGCCCTCGAGGTCGGCGAGCGCGACGCAGGCCCCGCTCAGCCTCGACTGGGGCCCGGTGCTGGCGGGAAAGTTCATGCTCGCCGTCTTCGGCGACGAGGCCGACAGGGCCGCCGAGTCGGCCTGCGCGGATTCCAAGGACGCTGTCCGGACCGCGGCGAAGGCATTCGGCGACAGGAACGCTTCGCTCACGGCGAAGGACCCGAAGCAGGTGAGCCCGGACCTGATCTCGGTGACGATGAGCGGAACGTTGAACTACGAGACGGACTTCACCGCGACGATGGAGGTCCGGCGGGAAGGCAACGACCGGTACTGCATCGTGTCGGTCTCGCCGTTGCCGCCTCCGGCCTGACCGTGCGCTGGGTCTGGTGTGATCGGGAGACGTTCACGGAGTTCGCCTTCTGATCACGAGAGATCCGTCTCCAGTCACGCGAGTCACGCCTTCGCTCACCTTGGGTTCAGCCACAATGCCACCGTGAAGGCCACACCAGCCTCCCGGGACGTCGCGAAAGCCACTTTCGGGACATCAGACGACCCAAAAAGGGACTTCGCCACACAACCCCCCCGAACC
>NZ_JBVILA010000030.1:70216-107047 GCF_055580625.1 Amycolatopsis sp. NPDC031561
ACTCCCCCCCCCCCCCCCCCCCCCCCCCCCCCCCCCCCCCCCCCCCCCCCCCCCCCCTCCCCCCCTCTCCCCCCCCCCCCACGGCCGCTCGGAATCGGACGCGGCATAGGAGCCTTCAGCCCACTACCGATCCGCCCACGAAGACGCCACCTTTGCCTTACCCCTCAATAGAACCGTCCTTACCGCTCACGAGGCCCAGTCCACAAAGGACGTTACTGGTCGATCGGCCAGGTCTCGTCCTTCAGCAGCCGCTTGAGCACCTTTCCGGTCGCGTTCCGGGGGAGCTCCTCCACGAAGTACACATCCCGCGGCACCGCGAAGCGCGCCAGCCTCCGGTGGATGTACGCGCGGACGTCTTCCGCGCTCATCCTGGCGCCGCGTTTCGGGACGATGTAGGCCGCGAACCGTTGCCCGAACTCGCGATCCGGCACACCGATCACGGCCGCTTCGTGGACGCCGGGCAGCGCGACGATGGCCTCTTCGACCGGGCGAGGGGACACGTTCTCCCCGCCGGACACGATCATCTCGTCCGCCCGGCCGGTGACGAAGAGACGTCCGGAGGCGTCCTGGTAGCCGACGTCGCCGGTCGCCATCAGTTCTTCCGCGCGCGGCACGCTGGCGCCGTCGGTGTAGCCCTCGAAAAGCATGTCGTTGCCGACGAAGATCTGTCCCTCCCAGCCCGGCGGGACCCGGTTGTGGTCGTCGTCGAGGATGGCGACGCGGGTGCCCGGCGGGCAGCGTCCGGCGGTGGTCGGCGCGGCGCGGAGGTCCTCGGGGGTGGCGATGCTGGCCCACGAAACCTCGGTGGAGCCGTAAAAGTTGTAGAGCACGTCACCGAAGGTGTCCATGAACTCGGTGACGATCGGCCCCGGCAGCGCGGATCCACTGCTCGCGACGATGCGCAGTGACGACAGGTCGTAGCGGGCGCGAACCCGTTCGGGCAGGTCGAGGATGCGCTGCAACATGATCGGGACGGCGAACAGCACACCGCAGCGATGTTCGGCGATGGTCCTCAAGATCTCTTCGGCGTCGAACCGGCGGACGAGTGACATCGACGCTCGCACGGCCATCCCGATCTGCATCCCGGCGAGACCCCAGCTGTGGAACAACGGCGCGGCCACCACGAAACGGTCGCCGGAGTGGAGCGGGATGCGGTCCAGCATGGCGGCCGACGTCGCGAGCCCTTTCGGGGTCGGGCGGCGTGCGCTTTTGGGGGTTCCCGACGTGCCCGACGTGAGGACGACGAGCCTGCCGATCCGGTCCACCGGTTTGAGTTTCGTGGCGGGCACCCCCGCGATCAGCTGATCGATCGTCGGGTAGCCGTTCTCGGTTTCCGGCCAGGTGGACAGCCGCAGGAAATCGCCGGGGATGTCGGCGATGACCCGCGAGAACTCGTCGTCGGCGAGTACCGCGACCGGTTTGTGCAGGCCGATGACGTCCGCGACCGCGCCGGCGGAAAGCCCGGTGTTGAGCAGGATCGCGTCCACGCCGAGTTTGCTGCACGCGATCAGCGACTCGACCATCGTGGCGTGGTTGCGGCACAACAAGGCGATCCGGTCGCGGGAACGGACTCCGCGCGCCGCGAGCGCGTTCGCGAGCTGGTTGCTGCGATCGGCCGCCTGCTTGAACGTCCGGACATTGC
Source organism: Amycolatopsis sp. NPDC031561 (assembly GCF_055580625.1). Lineage (NCBI taxonomy): Bacteria > Bacillati > Actinomycetota > Actinomycetes > Pseudonocardiales > Pseudonocardiaceae > Amycolatopsis > Amycolatopsis sp. NPDC031561. Next base: position 71,859 of record NZ_JBVILA010000030.1, read on the forward strand.
GCTCGTCGTGCAGCGCGACTTCTTCGGGCACACGGGCCGCGTTCGCCGTGTAGCCGCCCGCGACGGTGGCACCCCACTGCGAAAGCGACGTGAGTTGCTTGGCGATCTTGTCCGGCCGCGCGGCCGCGAGCACCCCGGCCTTGATCAGCGTGCTCGCCGTGTGCAGCGTGGTCGCCTTGGTGTGCGCCGGTTCTTCCTGCGGTGACGCCGCCCGGCCCGAAAGGTGCAGATCGATCCGCCGGGCCACCGCGCGGACGGAGCGTTTGAACGACGCGGCGGACACGAGATGCGCGTGCCGGGCCGGAAGCATCAGCTGCGCGACGAGTTCCGTGCCGTTGTCGGGAGCCTGCCTCAGCTCGACCGAGACCCAGTTGCCGTTGTCTTCGACGCCGCACCAGACGACGTGCTCACCCGGTCGCCAGACCCTGGCTTCGATTTCTCCGACGACGAGCTTTCCCGCCCGCGGCTCCAGGCGGATGAGGCACTTCGGACCGCGTCCGCGTTCGGCGGACTGCCGAACCTCGCACCAGCTGATCTCGGCGACGAACCTCGAGTAGGACTCGGGATCGCCGATGACTTCCCAAACCTGGCCGGGAGAATGCCCGAGAATCGAGCTCGCCTGGACCACATCGTCTCGCATGCGATTCGCCTCACCACGCGCGTTCGGGTGTTGACCGGGCAGCTGCCGGCGCCTCCTTCGTCTTCGAGTTCGGCGAACCTACCAGCAATCGGCCGAACGCAATACTCCGAACGACCCCGGGTTCGCGTCCGCCCAAGGGAACCATCACGGACAGGGTAAGCGTTCCGGCGGCGCCAAGCCGTCCGCCGACGGTGTTGATCGCGACGTCCGATTCACGCCAGCCTCCGTTGCGTGAGGCGGAGAAGCTGACGGATGTGACAGTTACGACGTCAGCGGCCGAGACCGCGCACACCCGTATTGAGCCCGGCATCCTCTACTTCGGCACCCCTGTGGTGCTTCTTTCGACCGTCGACCAGGCGGGTTCCCCGAACCTGGCCCCGATGTCGTCGGCGTTCTGGCTCGGATGGCGGGGGATGCTCGGACTGGGCGCGAAATCCAAGACCGCGCAGAATCTCATGCGCAACCGTGAATGTGTTCTGAATCTCCCTTCCGACGATCTGGCGGCCGCGGTCGACAAGCTCGCCCTGACCACCGGGTCGGATCCCGTTCCGGCCCGCAAGTACCAGCGCGGCTACCGGCACGAAGCGGACAAGTTCGGCAGGGCGGGCCTGACCCCGGTCGCCTCGGAGACGGTCCGGCCGCCGCGGGTGGCGGAATGCCCGGTGACGATGGAGGCCGTCGTCGAAGCGGTCCACCCTCTCGCCGAGGACGACGCGGCGCAACGCGGCGGTGTCCTCGTGTTCGAGGTCCGCGTGCAGCGCGTCCACGTCCACGACGAGGTGCGGATGCCGGGCACCGACGACCGGATCGACCCCGACCGGTGGCGGCCGCTGATCATGAGCTTCCAGAAGCTCTACGGCCTCGGCCCGCAGGTCCATCCCTCGACGCTGGCGCGGATCCCGGAGGAGCTCTACCGGGGTCCGGACATCGAGCGGTCGCGGGATCAGTCGTCGCGGGCGAACGAGAACCGGTTCACCAACGGCAACCAGCGCTGATAGGACACGGCCAGCTCCGGCCACGAGCCGCCGACGAGGCCACGTTCGACCTTCGGCCGCAGTTCGTGGTCGTTCAGTGACGACACGATCTCGAGCGCGCTGTCGTCGACGTCCAGCCCGGCGAGGGCGGCGAAGAACCAGGACGCCACCTCCGGATACCCGACGAGCACGGAGAGAAGGACCAGCACCGCGCGAAACGGTGCCTCGCGGTCGCCGTCGGCGAGGAACTCGGCCAAGTCCTCGCCGGCCAGCCGCGCCCGCAGCAGCCGGTAGAGGTTCAGGAGTCGCTTCGCGGCCCGCGGTGACCGGACGAGCGGGGCCAGCGTCGCCAGGAAGTCCAGCTCCGCCAGTGAGATCACCAGCCGAGGAGGTCGAAGGTCTATTGTGGACTGTGCGGACGACGGTTCCGGTGCTTCCTCGGGAAGAGGAGCGTGCCCGGACGCGGCCGGAGAGCGGGATTCGGTGGCCTGATCCGCTTCGGCGGGCCTGGGCACCGGCGTGGCGTCCTGACCCTCGGTGGCGGCGAGCCCGCGCACGAGCCCCGCGAACCCTGGATCGTCCATGGGGGACAACGTGAACGGCACCTGGAAGATCTTTTCGAGATAGTTCTCGGCGAAGGTTTCCGGATCGTCGCCGAGCATCTCTTCGTAGTGCTGTTCGACGGCTCTCTTCAGCCACCGGGAGTCGACGCCCACCACGACGACGAACACCGGCAGCGCCAGCAGGAGATGGATGGCTTCGAGGACCTGGACGACGACCTTGGGCGGGCAGCGGTCGAGGTCGTCGATGTAGAGCACGGTCCGTTCGATCTTCCCGGAACCGTGCGGGACCTCGGCGAGCATGGTCGCGAACGTCTCGAGATCCTTGCGCAGCAACGAGACCACGCCCAGATGTTCGACGTAGTCCGAAACCCGGGACTCGGCGAACGACACCAGGTCCAGCCCCGGCGCGAGTTCGGTGACCGCCTTTTCGAGCCTGTCGGATTCCGCGTCCAGCTCGGCCAGGCGCCGCTCGGTCTCTTCGTCCTCTTCGGACGGACCGCCGAGTTTGCCGAGCGCCTCGTGGATCCGGCCGGCGCTGGCGCGCATCCGCAGGACGACGGTCAGCGCGGAACTCACCAGGGTGAGCCCGCCGAGCACGCCCGAAACCTGCGACCGGCCGACGAGCAACGTGACGACCAGGACCGTCACCAGCCCGCCGATCAGGATCAGCAGCGGAACCGGATCCTGCCGCAGCCGTCGCCAGAATTCGGCGACGTCCGAACGCAGTCCGCCGGTCTCCTGCGCCAGGCGCTCGAGATCCTCGGCGGTCGGCCGTTCGACGCCGAGCCGGGACGCGATCCAGGCCTTGTCCGCGTCGGTCAGGCTGTCGAAGACCGCGCGGACGTAGTCACGCGGCTTCCGTCGTCTTCGCTTCGCTTGTTTCTGCTGGGCGGTCAGGGTTCTGCGTTCGAGGCGGACCGCGCTGAGCCTGCCGAGGAGGGTCTTCTCGGTCTTGCGGCGTTCGGCGAGCGCGTCGGCCTGACGCTGGAGGTCGTTCTCGGCGCCACTCGCGGCGAGATTGTCGAAGATGTGGGTGGCCAGACTGGCGAGAAGGTTCGCTTCGCTGTAATGCCAGGCGTTGAAGCTGATCTGGCGGACGCTCGAACAGTAGGACGACACGGTCTTCCCGTGCGCGCCGGCCACAGTTTCGGCCTCCTGCGCGGAATCGGCGAGTTCGCGGACGCGCAGCTGCATCTGGCGCATGAAGAAGCTCTTGCCGGAACCCCAGCTGCCGAAAAGACCGATCGACAGGGGAGGGGTGATCATCCTGGAGACGACCAGGTCCGCGAGCATGCGCACGTCGGGGCCGATGCCGAGGCGGTCGACGCCGTCGTCGGTGTCGGGCCGGTAGTCGGCGACGTGGGCGGCGAAGGGATCCGGCACGTACCTCATGTGGGCGAAAGGGACTTGGGCGACGGCGAGCTCGTCGATCGTGCGGATGGGGCCCACTCCAGGGAACCTCGCCGCGGCGCTCGACTGTTCCTGTTCGGAGAGATCCGGGCCGATGTGAAGAACCGTCGGGCGGAGGTCGTCGATCGCCGCACGCAATCCCGGGTGTTCGTACTGGCTGTCGCCGACGAGGCCGAGAATTCGGCGCCGGGGGTGCTCTTCCAGCCATTTGGCCACCGCGGCAGGGTCGCGTCCGAGGGTCTGGGGCAGTGTTCGGTCGAGCCACATGATCGCCGTTAGGTCGCCTCGCTCCGTGACGAGGTCTTCGATCTCCGGATCGATGATCAGTTCCGCACCGGGGTAGTGCACTGTCAGGGCTTCCCAGGCCGATCGCCTCGCCCCCGAGTAGACCGCGTGGACGATGAGCGTGAACTGTGCGGTCGCAAGTGCTCTGACGAGCTGCCCGTCGATGTCCCGAGGCAGATAAGATCCCAGTTTCGCGTCCGGTTCTTTGATCATCAGCAAAAGCGATGGATCGACGTCGCGCACCAGCACCATCCGTGGTCCCCTCCCAAGGCCGAACGGAAGGGCAGTCTAGAGGTCCGCCGATCAGCTGTGGGTGAAACTCCGCCTCCGCTCGGTCACCGCTCGCTACGTTGGATTCCATGACGGGGGAGCGGCTGGACGGTCGGTACGGGAAACTCTGGGCGGCGAGCGCGACATCCGCGCTGGGCAGCGGTCTCGCGACGGTGGCGGCACCGTTGCTGATCGCGTCCCGCACCGACGATCCGCTCGTGGTCTCGGGCGGGTTCGCGGTGGCGTGGCTGCCTTGGCTGCTCTTCTCGCTGCCGGGCGGGGTGCTGGTCGACAGGGTGGACCGGCGGAAATTGATGATCACGCTCGACTGGATCCGCGTCCCCGCCGTCGCCCTGCTGGCGGTCGCGATCACGACGGGGAACGCCAGTGTCGCGCTGGTGTACGCCGTCCTCTTCGTGATCAACTCGGGTGAGGTCGTGTTCCGGACGGCGAGCGGGGCCATGCTGCCCTCGATCGTCCCGAAGGCGTTGCTGGAGCGGGCGAACGGGCGGCTGTATGCCGGGACGACGTTGACCCACGGCATGCTCTCCGGGCCGCTGAGCGGGCTCCTGTTCGGTGTCGCGGCGAGCATCCCGTTCTACGTCAACGCCGGGACGTACGCGGTCAGTGCTCTTCTGCTCGGACTGATCGCGGGCGCCTACCGGCCACGGGCCGACGACGGCCCCGGTGAGCCGGTGAAGCGACGTTCGATCCGGGCGGAGGTGGCCGAAGGGTTCCGCTGGCTCGCGGGCCAGCGCCTGCTGCGGACCATGGTCGGGCTGATCGGCCTGCTGAACGTGACGCTCGTGGCGGCCACCTCGATACTGGTGCTGCTGGCCAAGGAGCGGCTTCAGCTGGGGGCCGTCGGGTACGGCTTGCTCTTCACCTGCATGGCGGTGGGCGGGCTGCTCGGCTCGGTCGCGGGCGACCGGCTGATCGCCTGGTGCACGCCGACCTGGACGTTGAGGATCGGGCTGCTGGTCGAGGCCGCGACCCAGCTGGTGCTCGCGACGAGCACGAGCGCGCCGGTGGTCGGGGTGACGTTGTTCCTGTTCGGGGTGCACGGCGCGCTGTGGGGCATCGTCGGCAGTTCTCTGCGTCAGCGGCTCACCCCGCCGGAGATGCTCGGCCGCGTCGGAAGTACCAGCTTGTTCATCGTCGCGGGCGGGACCTGCTTCGGTGCGCTGCTCGGCGGTGTGGTGGCTTCCGAGTTCGGCCTGACGACGCCCTACTGGGTGGGCTTCGTGGTGGCGATGGTCATTTCCGCGCTCACTTGGCGGGTTTTCGACCGCGAGGTCGTCTCCGCGGCCTACGCGGAAGAGCCCGCTGTCAGCCGTTGATGCCGGTGAGGGCGAAGAACTCCTGGCGTGAACGGGCGTCTTCGCGCAAGGTGCCGAGCAGGGTGGAGGTGACGGTGCTCGAACCGGCGGCCTGGACACCGCGCAAGGTCATGCACGAGTGCTCCGCCTCGATCACGACGCCGACACCGCGCGGCTCGAGCTGCTCGTCGAGCCAGTCGGCGACCTGTTTCGTGAGCCGTTCCTGAACCTGCGGCCGGCAGGCGAAGTGCTCGACGATCCTGGCCAGTTTGGACAGGCCGAGGATGCGATCGCCGGGCAGATAGCCGACGTGCGCGACCCCGACGAACGGCAGCAGGTGGTGTTCGCAGACGGAGCGGACCGGAATCCCCCTGGCGAGGACGAGTTCGTCGTAGCCCTCGTCGTTGGGGAAGGTCGTGAGGTCGAACGACCGCGGGGCGAACAGTTCGGCGTACGCGCGGGCCATCCGGCCCGGGGTGCCGCGGAGGCTCTCGGAGTCCAGCGGAATACCCAGTGCGGTGAGGAAATCGGCGGCCGCGGCCTCGGCGGCCGCCAGGTCCGGCCCCGGCCCGGGTTCGTGCACGACACGCAAGGCTGGAGTGGACATAAGGCCTCCTAGGCTGACCGCGATCCCCAGAGCAATTCGACTAAGATTTTTGGGCTTTTTATCGCTCGCCGGTTCAGCCTACATGGTAGATCCGCAGTTCAGGATGTTCCGCCGGTTGAGATGGGCGATATCGTGGTGTACGTGACAGTGTCCGATCCGGACGGCCTCGACGCCCCTTCCATCGCCGCGGTGGCGGCGCTCGACGACGACCTCCGCCGGGGCATGTACGCCTACACCCGGGGCGCGCGGCGTCCGGTGACGCGGGACGAGGCGGCGGCCGCGGTCGGGATCTCCCGGAAGCTCGCCGCCTTCCACCTCGACAAACTCGTGGCGGCGGGGTTGCTCAAGTTCGGCTTCGCGGCGGGCCCGGTGGTCAAGGTCGGGCGCAGGCCCAAGGTTTACGAACCCGTCGACGAGGCCATCCAGGTGCAGCTTCCCGCGCGGCGGCACGAGATCCTGGCGGGCATCCTCGCCGAGGCCGTACTCGCCGAAGGAACCGGCGAGACCGCGCGGGACGCCGTCCTGCGGGTCGCGGGGGAGCGTGGTTTCGCGGCGGGCGAAGAGGAACGCGCACGGACCCGGCCGGGCAGGCTCGGCGTGGAACGCGCGCTCACCGTGGCCGAAGGGGTGCTTCGCCGCTACGGCTTCGAGCCGAGCCGGGACGCCAGCACCTGCGTCCGGCTGCGGAACTGCCCGTTCCACCCGCTGGCCGCCGAGGCGCCGGAGCTGGTCTGTGGGCTCAACCGGGCCTTCCTGGCCGGTTTCCTGACCGGCGTGCGCGCCGGGAACGTGGAAGCGGTCCTCGTCCCCGGCGCGGCCGAGTGCTGCGTGGAACTGCGGCAGGCCAGATAAGCCGGTCAGGCGGCGCCGGCGACCTGCCGGGTGGCGACGTTGAGCCGGTTCCAGGTGTTGATGGAGGCGGTGGACAGGACCAGGCTCGAGAGCTGCTTTTCGTCGTAGTGACGGGCCGCTTCCGCCCAGACCTCGTCGTCGACCGGGTCGGCCCGGTCCGCGATTCGCGTGATGGCCTCGGCCAGCGCGAGCGCCGCGCGTTCGGCGTCGGTGAAGTAGGCCGTGTCACGCCATGCGGCGACGGTGAAGATCCGCTCGTCGGACTCGCCCGCCTTGCGCAGTTCCTTGGTGTGCATCTCCAGGCAGCCGCTGCACCCGTTGATCTGGCTCGCGCGGACGTGCATGAGGTAGTGCGTGGTGTTCGGGACGCCGGTGTCGCCGGTCGACTCCGCCAGCGCGATCAGGGCCTTCAACGTGGCGGGGTTCGCCAGTGCCGGGTTCGGGATCCGTGCTTCCATGAGCTTCTCCTCCAGGGTGTCCGTCTTGCTTTCACCGCACTGACGGATCCCGGGAGGAAGATGTGACCGGGCCCTACCAAGGAACGACTTCGCCGTGGAGATCGAGGAACTGCAACCCTTTCGCGCCCGCTTGAGCCTCGAGGACGGTCGGCATGCTCTCCGCGGGGGAGAGGGGAGCGCCGGGGCCGTCGAGCGGCGTCTGGTTGAGCGCGGCCTTGCTGGCCTTGTACAGCTCGAAGCCCGGCCGGGTGTTCAGGGAGACGCTGCCCTGCCTGGAGGACATGACCGCGACGGTGTCACCGGGTACGACCTCGGTGATCGGCAGATTCCCGCGATCGATCGCGGCGTTGACGAAGAGCAGGTCCAGCTCGGTGTCCACGGGAGGCGCCGATGACGAGGGCTTGCCGATCGGAGATGTCGGACACGAAACTCCTTGAGGTTCGAGGATTTGTCTAGCGCGCTCCGGCAATCAGCGCGACGAGGCCGCCCGCCTCGCCGTGCTCCATGCCGCGGACGACCTGCTCGTCGAGCACGGCTTCGCCCGGCTGACCATCGAGGCGATCGCGCGCCGGGCGGGCGTCGCCAAGCGGACGATCTACCGCTGGTGGCCCTCGAAGGTCGAGATCCTGCTCGACACGCTCATCGAAGACAGCGAAAAGCGCTTCCCCGTCCTCTGTGGACAAGTCCACAGAGGACGGCATCCGCGGCTATTTCCGCGGCTTCGCCCGGTTCGTCACCCGCGACCCGGCGGGCAAGGTCCTGCTCGCCCTCATCGCCGAGGCGCAGCACAACCCGGAGACGGCCAAGAGCCTTCACAGCCGCTACCTCGATCCGCGCCGTGAGCTGGAGCGTGACCTTCTCGCGCGCGGAATCGAGGCGCTTAGGCGGTCATTCCCACCGTCGCGCGATCGCGGAGGGAGACGTCGAGCTTGAACCCCTCGGGCTTCAGCGTCAGCAGCTCCTGCACCTTCAGGCGGTAGGACGGGTCGCCGCGCAGGTCGTAGCGGCTCAGCAGCATGCCGAGGACCAGTGTCGCCTCGTGCAGGGCGAACTGCCGCCCGATACAGGCCCGCTCACCGGTGCCGAACGGCTTGTAGACGTGCGCCGGTCGGGCACGGTTGCGATCCGGGGCGAAGCGGTCGGGGTCGAACGATTCGGGGTCGTCTCCCCAGACGGGATCACGGTGCAGCGACGGGATGAGGACGAGCGCCCACTCGCCCTTCCGTAGCTGGTAGGAGCCGCCGACGACGGTGTCCACTTGGGCTTGGCGCGCGAACGCGGGCGCTGTCGGCCAGAGCCGCAGTGCCTCGTCGAGCACTCGCCGGACGTAGCGGAGCTTGACGACCTCCTCGTAGGACGGATCCGGATTCTCGCCCCAGACCTTGTCCACTTCGGACTGTGCGCGGGCGAGGACGTCCGGATTCCGGGCGAGGTAGTACAAGGCGAACGACAGCGCGCCCGAGGTGGTCTCGTGCCCGGCCACCAGGAAAGTGATGATCTGGTTCCGGATGTTGACCTCGTCCAGCGCCTCGCCGGTGCTCGGCTGCGTGGTGTTCAGCATGAGTCCGAGCAGGTCTTCGGTGCTCGTGTCGCCCCGGCGTGCTTCGACGACCTCGTCGACGACGGAGTGGAGGAAGGCGAGGTCGGCTTCGTTGCGCCGGTTCGCCTTGCGGCTGAGGAGCGGGCCGATGACGGGCGGCTGGAGCGCCATCCGCTGTGCGTGCCGCAGCGTGCGGACCATCGCGGCGACGAACGGATGCGGTTCGGCCCGTTCGAACGACGAGAAGCTGTAGCCGAACCCCGTCCGCCCGATGGTCTCCAGCGTCAGCTTCGTCATGTCGTCCGCGACGTCGACCTCGCCGCCCCGGTCCCAGGCGTCCATCAGCTCACGGGTGATCGCCAGCATCGTCGGGTGGTAGCGCTGCATGGCGTTGCGGCTGAACGCCGGCGCGAGGATCTCGTGCGCGCGCCGCCAGTTCGGCTCTTCGTTGTGCGCGGTGAACAGTCCGTCGCCGCCGAGCGGCCGCAGGTTCGAGATCGCGGGCGTGACGTGTTTCGCGAACCGCTTCTCGTCGGAGAGGTCGGCGACCATCTCCGCGCCGTGGACGAACACGATCCGGCGCCCGAACACCTTGCGTTCGAAGACGGGGCCCAGCTCGGCGGCATGCCGCATCGAGTCCTGGACCGGGGTCTTCGGTGAAACGCCGAGCACGTCGCCGATCAGCGGGATCCGGCGCGGGGGATGGGGGAGTGCGGTGGCCATCGGGCCCCTCCAGGTGAGCACTGTTGAATCGACATCCAATAGCGAGAGTGGCGTGGTACTGAACTCGTGTCAAGTAAGTACGATGACCGAATGGCGCCGAGTTCTCCCGGAAGGCCCCGCAGCAGGCTGAGCACCGCCGAGCGGCGGGAACAGTTGCTGAGGATCGGCGCCCGCCTGTTCGCTGAGCGGCCGTACGACGACGTGTGGATCGAGCAGGTCGCGGACATCGCCGAGGTGTCGCGAGGGCTGCTCTACCACTACTTCCCGACGAAACGGGACTTCGTCACCGAGGTCATCAAGGCCGAGGGTGAACGCCTGCTCGCGATGACCAGGACCGATCCCACGCTGCCGGTCGCGGAGCAGCTGATGGCCGGGCTCGACGCGTATCTCCGCTACGTCGACGCCAACGAGGACGGCTACCGGGCACTGCACGCGGGCACGGCCATCGCGGTCGAGGACGTCCGGGAGATCCTGGACAACAACTTCGCCGAACAGGGCCGCCGGATCCTGGCGGTCCTGTGCCCGGACGGCGAGCCGCCGGAGACCCTGAGGGTGATCGTCCGAGGCTGGCTGGCGTTCGTCGTCGCCGTCTGCCTCGACTGGCTCAAGTACCGCGGGCTGACCCGGGACCAGACCCGCGACCTGTGTGCGAAGGCGCTGCTCGACCTCGTCGACGTGCCAGCATGACCTCGGCGCGTTCCTCGATCAGTTTCATCCGCGCGAGCCGTTCCGAGTCGTCGTTGTGCGCGGCGGACGCGGTGACCTGCCCCGGCCACTTCCGGTAGTACATGCCGCAGGTGGCCACGAAGTATCCGTCGGAAGAGGCGTTCGCGGCGAGGATCAGCCCGGTGTCCTCCGAAGCGGGCAGCGCCATCCAGCCGCCGAGGTCCAGCAGCAGTTCACGGCGGATGCACAACGTCCCGGCCACCACCGACGACACGTAGCCGTTGCACCGCCAGTACCGGAGGATCGCGCCGCGTTCGATCGGTCCCTCCTCGGGATCGCTGTCGACGCCGGCCGTGGTCCCGTCCGGGAAGAGGTCGAGGACCCGGCAGGTCGTCCAGCCGATCGCGGGATCCTCCAGCGCCGCGATGTCGCGCGCGAGCGCGCCGGGCGCCAGGACGTCGTCCGCGTCGAGCGCTTTGATCAGCTCCCCGGCGGCGCGGGACAACGCCAGCATCCTCGCCACCCCAGGGCCGCCACGGCGCCCCGAACCGGGAAGTACGCGTCCGTCGGCGGGGAGGACGTCGTCGAGCAGGCCGGTCTCGCCGTCCTCCTGCACCAGCCATTCCCAGGTCCAGCCCGGCGGGAGTTCCTGCGAGGCGAGGGACTCGTACGCCTCGGACAGGTACGGAAGACTCGGCGGGTGGACCGGGGTGATCACACTGATGACCGGCATGAACGCAACGCTAGCCGGGTCGGCGGGCCGTGATCAGCAGGTGTTCCTCCGGCGGTGTCCCCGGCTCGTCCGCGGCGAAGAGCTCCGAGTGCGTCCCGGTGACCTCGAGCCCGGCCGCCCCGACCCGGCGGACGAGGTCGTCCGGCGCGAAACTGGTCTCGAGGAAGGTGCGGCCGAAGAACTCCGCCGGCACGTCCTCGGCGTCGCGCGGCACGGTGACCAGCGCGAACAGGCCGCCGGGCACCAGCCAGCGCGCGACCTGCGCGAGCACGGCTTCGGTGTCCTTGCGCGGCATCTGCAGGAACGGGAAGAAGGCGCAGACCGCCTCCCATGACCCGGGCGGCGAGGTCCATTCGCGCACGTCAGCGTGGACGAAGGTGGCGGCGGGAACCTGCTCGCGCGCGAGGCCGATCATCACCGGCGACACGTCGAGCCCGGTCACCCGATGTCCGGCGGCGGACAGCTCCTCGGCGACCGGCCTGCCCGTTCCGCTGCCGATGTCGAGCACCCTCGACGACGGCGGCAGCGCGGCCAGCAGTTGCCGCACCGCCTTGTCGACTACCGGAGCCCGCCCGAAGGCGTCCTCGTAGGCGGAACCGATGGCGTCGAACAGTTCCGCCGCCGTGACCGGTCGGTCCATTCCTCAGCTCCCCGGGTCGAGTGGACTCGACGCGAATCTACCGCCCCCGGCGGGTGGCGTCGAGTGTCTGTCCACTTCGGACTGTCAGGCCGGGCTTCCGGTCTTGTCGGTGGGTTCGCCTAGACTGTGGCCGCCGAGTTTGGGGGGTTTCAGGTGAGTGTGCGGAGTGACGAGTTCCACCGGATGCTGGAGGCGCTCGCGGACGTCCAGCGTTCCGACGCGACCGAGTGGGAGTCGTACAGCGTTCGTGGCAAGCGGTTCGGGTACTACTGGCCGCGGACCCAGACCGTCGGCCTGAAGCAGACGCTGTCCGAGCAAGAGGCGCTCGTGGCCGAGCGGCCGGAAGTCTTCGAAGTGCAGTTCACCGCCGGGGGCTTCGGCTGGGTGGTGGTCCAGCTCGACGGCATCGAGGCCGACGAGCTGACCGAACTCGTCTACGAAGCTTGGCGGCTGTCCGCCCCGGACGAACTGGTGGAGCAGGTTCCGCCGCCCTGCTGAGCGTTACCGCGTTCGTGTGTTGACGCGCGTCACTTCGGTGCTCGGGAACATGTGGCGGTTGTGTGCGTTGTAGAGGGTGTCGGTACGGATGGTGCCCCCGGGCCTCAACCTCCGCCTTCATGGAATACCGGTTCGGCCGGAGCCATGTTGTGCCACTCGCCGAGAGGCGGCCCACCGTATCGGCCTTTAGCTCCCGCTTCCGCTCGCAGGTAACCCCCAGGCCTTCGCTGAGCGGGAGCGGGTCTTTTTGGTTATTCGCGCATTCGTGTGTTGACGGGGGTCACAGGTGCCGGGGCTTGGTGCAGGGGAACATTTCGGCCGGTGGTGCGTTATAGAGAGTGTCGGTACGGATGGTGCCCCCGGGCCTCAACCTCCGCCTTCACGGAATACCGGTTCGGCCGGAGCCGTGTCGTGCCACTCGCCGAGAGGCGGCCCACCGTATCGGCCTTTAGCTCCCGCTTCCGCTCGCAGGTAACCCCCAGGCCTTCGCTGAGCGGAAGCGGGACCTTTTCTTTTGAATGAGTGGGTTTTGAGTCGGCGCCGGCAGATGATGGTGAGGAAGGCTTCGTGGATGTAGTCGCGGATCTCTCATCTGATGCGCAGGCGCGGGAATCAGGGCAGTGGCTCGACGACCCACCCGCTTCGGCGCCTGGTCGCCTCAGGTAAGTGAAGGCCCCCTTCATTGCGCTAGACGCAGGGAAGGGGGCCTTCACTTACCCGCGGTCCTGATTCACCCGCCGTCGGCACGGGGCAGTGTTGGCGACCGCTGAAGCGCCGTCCTCGTGCTGGCCAGACGTGGGGCTCGACCGGGTAACAGGGGTTTGGGTGGTGTGGGCATGCCGAGGGGCCCGTCGCCGGTGTGGCTGGCGGGCTCCTCGGCTCACACGCGGGTATTACGCCGGGATCGTCGTAGCGGATCCAAATACTGCGGGGGAATGAACTCCGGTAGCCCGTCAGCCGCCATCCGAACTTCCCAGTCGCCGTGGTGGATCAGGCGGTGATGGAAACCGCACAGCAGCACCAAGTTCCGGAGATCGGTGGGTCCTCCGTCTGCCCAGTGATGAATGTGATGGGCATGACAGTTCTTCGGCCTGCGATGACACCCCGGGAACGCACACCCCCGGTCACGGATATTGAGCGCGCGACGCTGGCCGGGGGTGACGAACCGTCTCAGCCGTCCTACGTCGAGGGGTTCCCCGGCTGCGTTCATCACCACCGGGAGCATGAGGCAATCGCAAGCCGCCATCCGCGCTTCGCGGGCCGTCATGGTTCCGACGAAGTCCACGCACGCCGTACCGAGTCCCGTTTTCAGTTCGTCGAGGTCGATGGTGACGTGGATCAGGGTGCGGTAGCCGCTGGTCCCCGGTTGATCCGGGCACGCGATCGCCAAGTCCACGAGCTCGGCCCAGGCGTCGCCCTGGCGCTCGGCCTTCGTGCGTAGATCGGCCTGACCGAACTCGTCGATCGGGCGGGGTGCGGCGTGAGCGTCGAGGGCGGCGGCGGTGCGGGCACCGGTCTCGTCATCCAGCAGGCCGTTCAGTTTCCAGTAGCCGTCTTTGCGGCGTTCCAGGGTGAGTTCCCGGCGGGGTTGGGCGGGTTCGGGATCCTTTGGTTCTTTGCCGTCGGGGTCGAGCCAGCCCAGCAGTTGGTCTCCGAGATCCGACACCTGCTGCGGTCCCGCCTTCCGGGCGAGGTCGGCGAGGGTTGTCTCCGCGTGTTCCCGATCCTCCACAGACACCCCAGCCGGGATCTTCCGCAGGATCTCCACGATCTGCTTGATCCGTTCCTCACCGATCGCACCTTCCGCCGCAGCCATACTGGTGGCGGGCGCGAAAGCCGGGATCTCGGTGCCGTCCAGGGCGCGCGTTGGATTCAGATCGATTGCGCGTTTCACATACGGCCGCGCTTCGCCCTGAGTCAGCCCCGCGACATCAGCGAACCACGCCACCGTCGTCCCATACCCGAACAGGTCTTTCGCGCCACGAGCCTCGACCTCCGCCAGGTACTGCCCTAAACCGGCGGAGGCGACCCGCATCACCTGCAAGAACTGATGCACGCCATGGGCAAGCTCCAGCTTGCCAGCGCGCCACAACTCCTGCGGCAACTCGGGAAGGAAGGTCTCGGACACCCCACAAGAATACCGCAATCTATCGAACAAGTGTTCGTAATTTTAAGCAACAGACAACTCGCGCATTCACCACTGACGGGTGATAGTTGTTAGTGAGGGAAACTCAATGAGTAGTGGCCGAAGTGGGGGGGGGGGGGGGGGGGGGGGGGGGGGGGGGGGGGGGGAAAAAAACCCCCCCCCCCCCCACCCCACCCGACCCACGGCGACCAAAGAAACTCCCGTCAAGACTCCACAAGAACCCCATCGGCCAACCGAACCCGCCGATCCACCTTGATCTCGGTCAGGAACCGCTCATCGTGACTCACGACCACGAAAGCCCCCTGATACGCCCCGAGCGCGCTCTCCAACTGCCCGACGCTGACCAGGTCGAGATTGTTCGTCGGCTCGTCCAGCAAAAGCAGCTGAGGCGCGGGCTCGGCGAACAGGACGCAGGCAAGGGTGGCTCGCAGCCGCTCGCCGCCGGAAAGCACGCCGACGGGGAGCTGGCTCCGTGCGCCCCGGAACAGGAACCGGGCCAGCAGCGTCATCCGTTGCGATTCGGGGAGGCCGGGCGCGAACGCCGCGAAGTTCTCGGCGATGGTCCGGTCCAGGTCCAGCAGGTCGAGTCGTTGCGACAGGTACGCGATCCGGCCCTCGGCCCGCTTCAGGACGCCGCTGTCGGGCTCCAGGTCTCCGTTGAGGACCCGCAGGAGCGTCGATTTGCCGGTGCCGTTGCCGCCGGTCAGCGCGATCCGTTCGGGGCCGCGGATCGTCAGGTCGACCCCGTCGCCCGCGAAGACGTTCCGGCCGTCGTACCGGACTTGGAGGTGCTCGCCGTGGAACATCGTGCGCCCGGCCGGGACGTTGGTGCCGGGGAGGATCAGCGAGATCTTCTGATCGTCGCGAAGGGAGCGCTCGGCCTCGTCGAGGCGGTTCTTCGCGTCGCTGACCCGCGCGGCGTGCGTCTCGTTCGCCTTGCCCGCGGATTCCTGTGCGTTGCGTTTCATGGTCCCGGCGAAGATCTTCGGCAGGCCGGCGTTGCCGAGGTTGCGGGCCGCGTTGCCGGCCCGGCGGTCGGCGCGTTCCCTGGCCTGCTGCATCTCCCGCTTCTCGCGTTTGACCTGCTGTTCGGCGCTGCGGACGTTGCGTTCGGCGACCTCCTGCTCGGCCTTGACCGCCGCTTCGTACTGGGTGAAGTTCCCGCCGTGGTAACGGAGATCGCCGCGGTCGAGTTCGGCGATCCGGTCCATCCGGTCGAGCAGTTCCCGGTCGTGACTCACCAGCAGTAGACAGCCCGACCAGTCTTCGAGCACGCTGTAGAGCTTGCGTCGGGCGTCGAGGTCGAGGTTGTTGGTCGGTTCGTCCAGCAGCAGGATGTCGGGCCGTTTCAGCAATTGCGCCGCCAGGCCGAGGGAGATGATCTGCCCGCCGCTCAGCGTGTGCAGGCTCCGGTCCAGCGAGATGCCGTCGAGGCCGAGCCTGTCGAGCTGGGCGCGGGTGCGTTCCTCGATGTCCCAGTCGTTGCCGATGGTGGTGAAGTGCTCCTCGCTCGCGTCGCCGGACTCGATGGCGCTCAGGGCCGCGAGCTGCGGTGCGATGCCCAGCACTTCGGCGACGTCCAGGTCGGCGGTGAGCGGCAACGACTGCGGCAGGTAGCCGAGGATTCCCTGGGCGGAGACGGATCCGGAGACCGGCCGCAGCTCGCCGGCGATCAGTTTGAGGAGCGTGCTCTTACCCGCCCCGTTGGGCGCGACGAGGCCGGTGCGGCCCCCGGGCACGGTGAAGGACAGGTCGTCGAAAACAGGGGTGTCATCCGGCCAGGTGAAGGACAGCGCGGACACGACGACGAAGGCGTCTGACATGGAAATGACCTCGTGAAGGACAGCGGGCACACCGAAGCAGCACCCGCGGTGGACGTGGCTTTGAGGGAACGACGAAATGGCCACATCGGCGTCAGCGCCGGTGGCCTGGCAACTCCGGCTCACCCGGAGATGTCGTCTTCACCTGCCACGTCTGGTCTCCATGCTCGTTGATCAGCTGCGCCTCCACCATAACAAAACCGGTCGGAGCCCGCCCGGGCTCCGACCGGCAGGCGTCAGCCCAGCCCGTTGAGACTGATCGCCCGCGCGTACCAGAGCGCGCTTTGCTTCGGCGTCCGCCGCTGGGTCGCGTAGTCGACGTGCACGAGGCCGAACCGCTTGGCGTACCCCTCGGCCCACTCGAAGTTGTCGAGCAACGACCAGTAGAAGTACCCGCGCAGGTCGACGCCGGCCTCGATCGCCTCGTACGCGGCGCGCAGATGCGAGTCGAGGAAGGCGATCCGGTCGGTGTCCGCGATGTCCCCGCCGATCAGCGCGTCCGGATAGGACGCGCCGTTTTCGGTGATGTACAACGGGATCGGCCGATAATCGCGATGCACCTGCAGCAGACATTCGGTGAGCCGCGATGGCTGCACCTCCCAGCCCGAGTCGGTGCGCGGCGCCGCTTCGTCGGGGACGAAATGGACGTCGGGGACGCCGAGCCAGTCGGGGCCCGCCGGTTCGCTGCCGGGTCTGGGGGTGCCCGAGACCTGGTAACCGCGGTAGTAGTTGATGCCCAGCCAGTCGATCGGCGCCGCGATCGTGGCCAGATCGCCCTCGCGCACCAGGTCCTCGAACCCGAGCGGGGCCAGGTCGGTCACCAGATCGGCGGGGTAGGAGCCCCGCAGCACCGGGTCCAGGAAGAGCCGGTTCTGCAGGCCGTCGACCCGGCGGGCGGCTTCGATGTCCACAGTGGACGACGGATCGGTCGTCGACACCGGGTACAGGTTCAGCGTGATCCCCGAGGACGCCGCCGGGGCGTGCCGCCGCAGGACGTCCATCGCGAGCCCGTGACCCAGCAGGAGATGGTGCGCGGCGGCGACGGCGGCGCGGGGTTCGCGTCGCCCGGGAGCGTGGATCCCGCTCGCGTAACCCAGCATCGCGGCACACCACGGCTCGTTCAGGGTGGACCAGTTCGCCACCCTGTCGCCCAGCCGCGCCACGACCGTTTCGGCGTACTCGGCGAACCGGAACGCGGTGTCGCGCGAGGCCCAGCCGCCCTCGTCTTCCAGCGCCTGGGGGAGATCCCAGTGATACAGCGTCGCCCAGGGCTGGATCCCGGCCTCGAGAAGCCTGTCGACGAGCCGGTCGTAGAACGCGAGCCCGCGCGGATTCGGCTCGCCACCGTCGGGGCGGATCCGCGGCCACGACAGGGAGAACCGGTACGCGCCGAGCCCGAGCCGCCGCATCAGGTCGACGTCTTCGGTGTAACGACGGTAGTGATCGGCCCCCGGTTCGCCGGTGTCGCCGCCGACGACGGCGCCGGGGCGGCGGGCGAAGACGTCCCAGATCGAGTCGGTACGCCCGTCGGCGGCCGTTGCCCCTTCGACCTGGAAGGCGGCGGTGGCGGCGCCCCACACGAATCCGGGCGGGAACAGCAGCGCGGTCTTCGCCCGGACACTGTCGGGATGAGCGGACATGGTCACCCTTTCACGGCACCTTGCATGATCCCGGCCACGATCTGGCGGCCGAGGAGGAGGAAGACGATGAGGATCGGGATGGTGGCCAGGGTGGTCCCGGCCAGCACCAGCGAGTAGTCGACGTAGTAACCGCTCTGCAGCTTCTCCAGTGCCAGCTGGACGGTCGGGTTGCCGGCGTCCAGCACCACGAGCGGCCAGAGGAAGTCGTTCCACGACGTCATGAACGTGAACATCGCCAGGATCGCCGCCGCCGGGCGGACCGCGGGCAGGCAGACGTTCCAGAAGATCCGGATCATGCTGCAGCCGTCGACCCGCGCCGCCTCGATCAGTTCGTACGGCACCGCGTCCACTGTGTACTGACGCATCCAGAAGACACCGAACGCGGTCACCAGGTTCGGCACGATCACCGACTGCAGCCCGCCCGCCCAGCCGAACTCCGACATCGCCATGAACAGCGGGATGATGCCGAGCTGGGTCGGGACGGCGAGGGTGATGACGATGAACACGAACAACCCGTTCCGGCCGCGGAACCGCAGTTTGGCGAACGCGAACCCGGCCAGTGACGAGAACAGCACGGTGGTGAGGGTGACCGTGCCGGACACGATCAGGCTGTTCGCGAGCGCCTTCCAGAACGGCACCGTGTCGAACACCCTGGCCGCGTTGGCGAAGAAGTTCCCGCCGGGCAGGAAGGGTGGGACCCGCTCGGTGAGCATCCCGCTGTCCCGGCTGGCCACCAGGAACGACCAGTAGAACGGGAAGAGCGAGCCCAGGACGAAGATCGTGAGCACGACGTAGGTCGCCCGACGCGGTTTGCCCAGTGCCGAAACGCTGCGCTTGAGACCACTTTGCTTGACACTGCTGGTGAGCACGGTCATTTCTTCTTCACCGCCGGAGTCCGGGCGAGCCTGCCGGTGAGGAAGAAGTTCACCAGCGCGATCAGCACGATGATCACGAACAGCACCCACGCGATCGCCGAGGCGTAGCCGAGTTCGTAGTTTTCGAAGGCCGTTTGGTACAGGTACAGCGTCACGGTCTGGAACTGGTTGGACGAGCCGCCGTTGTTCGACCCGGGCATGGCGTCGAACAGCTTGGGCTCGGTGAAGATCTGCAGCCCGCCGATCGTCGAGGTGATCGTGACGAAGATCAGCGTCGGCTTCAGCAGCGGCAGCGTGATGCTGAAGAACCGGCGTGCCGCGCCCGCGCCGTCGATGAGGGCGGCTTCGTGCAGTTCCTTGGGAATGGCCTGCATCGCCGCGAGGACGATCAGCGCGTTGTACCCGGTCCAGCGCCAGTTCACCATGATCGCGATCGCGGCATGGCTGCTGAACCGGCCTGCCTGCCAGTCGACCGGGTCGAGGCCGATGGTCTGCAGCAGCCCGTTGACCAGGCCGTACTTCGGCCCGAACAGGTTCGCGAAGATGATCCCGAGCGCGACGAGACTGGCGGCGTAGGGGAGCAGGACGCCGACGCGCCAGCCGGTCGCCCCGCGCAGCCTGGCGCTGAGCAACGCGGCCAGGAGCACCGCGATGATCAGCTGGGGAACGCTGGAGAGCAGGAAGATGCTGACGGTGTTCTCGAGCGCGTTCCAGAACTGCGTGTCGGCGAACAGCTCCTTGAAGTTGTCCAGCCCGATGAAGTCCGGGGCGTCGTCACCCGCCTCCCAGCTGAACAGCGACACGTACGCCGTATAGAGCAGCGGGAACAGCCCGACGATCCCGAACACGAGGAAGAACGGGGCGATGTAGAGGTACGGCGAGACCTTGACGTCCCACCGGCTCAGCCGGTGCCGGAGGGTCGGCCGGGGCGACGTGCGCACCCCGGCCTCCCTCCCTTCCGGCGCGATCTTGTCGACGACGGTCATCGGTCAGCGCGTGATCTTCTTCGCGGCGTCGAGCAGTTGCGTCCAGCCCTCGTCGGCCGACTTGCCCTGTTCGACGGCCTGCAGTGCCGGGCTCGACGCGTTCTCCTGGATCTGGCCGTCGCCCGGGCCCTTGTACTGCGGCTTGGCGACCTTCTTGGCCTGCTCCGCGAACAGTTGGCCGATCTTGGCGCCGCCGAAGTAGGCGTCGGTCTCGCCCAGCAGCGCCGGGTCTTCCAGCGCCTTGACCTGGCTGGGGAACGTGCCCTTCGCCTGGAACGCCTTGATCTGCTGCCCGGGCGCGGTCAACCAGGCGGCGAGTTCGGCCGCCTCCTTCGGGTGCTTGGACTGCGTGGGCACGGTCAGGTACGAACCGCCCCAGTTCCCGCCGCCGCCGGGGAAGGCCGCGGTGACCGCCCACTTGCCCGCGTTCTCCGGTCCGGAGTGCTCCTCGATCACACCGAGCATCCACGCGGGGCACACCTTCGTGGCGAACGCGCTCTGCTTGAACCCGGAGTTCCATTCGTTGCTGAACGCGGTCAGCTTGGCCGACTGTCCTTTCGAGACGGCGCCGATCACCTTGGTCCAGGCGTCCTTGATGCCCTGATTCCCTTCCAGCGCCAGTTTGTCGTCGGTGCCGAGGTATCCGGTCGGGAGCTGGTTGACCATGGCGTTGAAGTTCTGTGCCGCCGAGTCGAACCAGGCCTTCCCTCCGCTCTTGGACACGTACTGATCGCCCGCGGCGAAGTAGCTGTCCCAGGTCGCGAACAGCGGTTTGACCGCTTCGGGGTCGGTCGGCAGGCCCGCCGCGGCGAGCATGTCCTTGCGGTAGCACATGGCGAGCGGGCCGATGTCGGTTCCGTAGCCGATGACCTTGCCGTCCTTGGTCTTCGCCGCGTCGTACTTCCAGCCGAGCCAGCGGTCGGGGGAGGCGTCCGCCGGGCCGATCTTGGGCAGGTCGTTGAACTTCGAGCCCTTGTCGAGGACGTTCGACAGGTGGCCTTCTTCGACAGCGGTGACGTCGGCGAGGCCCGAACCCGCCGCCAGTTTCGTGATCAGGTCCTGGTGGTACGGCCCGCCCTGGCCGGTCTTGCGGTGGGTGATCTTGATGTTCGGGTGCAGCCGTTCGTACTCGGGGATGAGCTCCTCGTAGCCGAACTCGGTGAACGTCGCCAGCGACAGCTCGACCTTCGCGTTCGGGTCCGACGCGGCGGGAGCCCCGCCGTCGTCACCTCCGCACGCCGCCAGGCCGAACGCCGTCATCGTGATACCCAGTGCCAGCACCAGGCCGTTCCGGATGGTTTTCACGTCTTTGTCCCTTGCTGATGGGGTGAAGGAGAACTGGGAGCGCTCCCAGGAATGCGCAGAGTTTGTCCCCCGGGACGAGATCGTGTCAAGGGCTTGTAATGAGAGTGTTTCCATCGAGGGAGCGCTCTCAGTGTTCCCGGCCGCCGGACACTAAGCTGGGGGTGTCCGGATGACGCTGAAAGGTGAAGGTGACGCGGGTGGGGCCTCGACCAGGGGATGACGGCCGTCCGACGCTGGAAGATGTCGCCGCGTCCGCCGGGGTCAGCCGGTCGACGGCGTCCCGGGCGCTGAACGACGACGGCTACGTCAGCGCGCGTTCCAAGGAGAGGGTGCTGGCCGCGGCCAGGGAGCTCGGCTACTCGCCGAACCTGGCGGCCCGGTCGCTGGTGACCAAGCGGACCGGCGCGGTCGCGGTCGTGCTGTCGGAGCCGGAGGCGCGACTGCTCGACGACCCGTACCGCACCGCGGTCATGCGGGCGGGGTACCGCGAGTTGGCCGACATCGGCTGTCAGATGGTCTTGATCTTCAGTGACACCCGCGAGGATCTCGACCGCACCGTGCGGTTCCTGGACGGCGGCCACGTCGACGGTGTGCTGGTGTTCGCGCCGCACCGGACCGACCCGTTGCCCAAGGCGTTGCGGCAGTTGAGGATCCCGGTGGTGTACGGCGGGCAGGCGGCCGGACTCAAACGCGGTGTCCACGTCGTCGACTTCGACAACGAGGGCGGCGCGAAGCTGGCCGTCGCGCATCTGGTCGGCGCGGGGCACCGTCGGATCGCGACGATCGCGGGCCCGCAGGACCAGAGCGCGGCGATCGATCGGCTTTCGGGTTGGCGCAAGACGCTGCTCGACGCCGGGCTCGACCCGGCGGACCTGGTCGAGGAGGCCGACTTCACGCTGACCGGCGGGGCGAAGGCGATGTCGAACCTGCTCGCGCGGCGCCCCGACCTCGACGCCGTCTTCGTGGCCAGCGACATGATGGCCCTCGGCGCGCTCCGCACCCTGCATTCCGCCGGACGGCGGATCCCGTCGGATGTCGCGGTCGTCAGCTTCGACGACAACGCGACGCTGGCGCCGGAAATGGACCCGCCGCTGACCTCGGTCCACCAGGACCCGCGGGAGCAGGTCCACGCGATGGTCGAGACGCTGCTCGCCCTGATGGACGATCAAGAACTCAAGCCACGCCAACGGATCTTGCCGGTCTCGCTCACGCATCGCGCCTCCAGCTGATCCGGGCGTCCGTGACCCGACTGTGACTCGGGGAGCGCTTGACCCGGCTCGTGTTATCGCTAACACTTGCGGCACTCGTCACACGGTACCGGCAAGGAGAGACACGCGATGGCGCGCGAGACCACCGAGGGCAAGCAGGCCAGTCTCACCGACGTGGCCGCGCTCGCGGGTGTTTCGCACATGACGGTCTCCCGGGTCATCAACGGCACCGGGCCGGTCCGCGCCGAGACCCGGGTCCGCGTCAACGCCGCCATCGAACGACTGGACTACCGGCCGAACTCTGTCGCCCGCGCGCTGGTCACCGGCCGTTCCGGCACTCTCGGCGTGGTCGCGCTGGAGGTCAACCTCTACGGACCGGCCAGCACCCTGAGCGGGATCGAGCACGCCGCCCGCGAGGCCGGCTACGCGACGACCATAACCAGCATCAGCCGTCCCGGCCGGTCGTCCATCGCCGACGCGGTGGAGCGTCTGCGGCGCCAGGCGGTCGAGGGCATCGTCGTGATCGCGCCGCACGTCACCGCGGGCCGGGCGTTGGAGGCCGCGCCCAGCGACGTGCCGCTCGTCGCGGTCGGCGGCGGGGAACAGGCGCCGGTGCCGGTGATCTCGGTCGACCAGTACGACGGCGCACGCCGCGCCACCGAGCACCTTCTCGGGCTCGGGCACGAGACCGTCTGGCACGTGGCCGGACCCGAAGACTGGTTGGAGGCGCTCGACCGCGAGCGTGGCTGGCGGGAGACCCTGCAGCGGCACGGCGCGCGGATCCCGCCGGTCGTCCGGGGCGACTGGAGTGCGCGTTCCGGGTACGCGGCGGGGCGATCCCTCGTCGGCGAAAAGGGGCTGGACGCGGTGTTCATGGCCAACGACCAGATGGCCCTCGGGTTTCTCCGCGCCTGCACCGAGGCCGGGGTGAACGTGCCGGGGGAGATGCGCGTCGTCGGCTTCGACGACGTGCCGGAGGCTGCCTACTACACGCCGCCGCTCACGACGGTGCGCCAGGACTTCGTCGAAGTCGGCAGGCGCACGTTCGACCTGCTCCGCCGCCGGATGAACGGCGGCGAGGAACGTGCCCGTGACCTGGTGGTCCCCGAGTTGATCGTGCGGGAGAGCACCGGCATTTCGTAGGACCGGCGCTGGCTCGGCGGCAAGGTGCTTCACAGCGAAATGTTAACGCTAACAGTGCGGAGAAGAAGTGAGTACAGGGGAGCCGCTGGTCGTCGGCGTCGACTTCGGGACGCTGTCCGGCCGGGCCGTCGTGGTCCGGATCCGTGACGGCGCGGAACTGGGCAGCGCGGTTTCGGAGTACTGCCACGGGGTGATCGACGGGATCCTGCCGTCGACCGGCCGGGGCTTGCCGCCGGACTGGGCGCTGCAGATGCCGTCGGACTACGTCGACGTCCTCCGCACCGCCGTGCCGGAAGCGATCCGCGCGGCCGGGGCCGATCCCGCCGACGTGATCGGCATCGGAACCGACTTCACCGCCTGCACCATGGTGCCGACGACCGCCGACGGCACGCCGCTGTGCGACCTGCCCGAGTTCGCGGCCGAACCGCACGCCTACGTGAAGTTGTGGCGGCACCATTCCGCGCAGCCGCAGGCGGACCGGATCAACGCGCTGGCACGGGAACGCGAGGAGTCCTGGTTGCCGCGCTACGGCGGGCTGATCTCCTCGGAGTGGGAGTTCGCCAAGGCGCTGGAAGTCTTCGAGGAGGCGCCCGAGGTGTACGCGCGGATGCGGCACTGGGTCGAGCTCGCCGACTGGATCGTCTGGCAGCTCACCGGGACCTATGTCCGCAACGCCTGCACCGCCGGGTACAAGGGAATCCTCCAGGACGGCCGGTATCCGGGCGTGGGCTTCCTGGAGGCGCTGGCACCCGGCTTCGGATCCTTTGTGGACGAGAAGCTCGCGCATCCGCTGGGGGCTCTCGGCGCCAGGGCGGGAACCCTGAACGCCCAGGCCGCCGAGTGGACCGGTCTGCGCGAGGGGATCGCGGTCGCCGTCGGGAACGTGGACGCGCATGTCACCGCGCCGGCCGTCCAGGCCGTGGCCCCGGGGCAGATGGTCGCGATCATGGGTACCTCCACCTGCCACGTGATGAACGGCGACGAACTGCGCGAGGTCCCGGGGATGTGCGGCGTCGTCGACGGCGGGATCGTCTCCGGGCAATGGGGCTACGAGGCTGGCCAAAGCGGCGTCGGCGACATCTTCGCGTGGTTCGTCGAGCGCGGCGTCCCGGCGTCCTATGTGGACGACGCCCGTGAGGCGGGGATCTCCGTCCACGAACTGCTCACCCGGCTCGCGGCCATGCAGGAGATCGGCGAGCACGGACTCGTCGCCCTGGACTGGCACAGCGGCAATCGTTCGGTGCTGGTCGACCACGAGCTGTCCGGCGTCGTCGTCGGGCAGACGCTCGCGACCCGCGCCGAGGACACCTACCGCGCGCTCCTGGAAGCGACCGCGTTCGGCACCAGGATGATCGTCGAGACCTTCGAACGGTCGGGTGTCCCGGTCACGGAGCTGATCGTCGCCGGCGGCCTGGTCAAGAACCCCCTGCTGATGCAGATCTACGCCGACGTCACGAATCTGCCGCTCTCGGTGGCGGGCTCCGCGCAGAGTCCCGCGCTCGGATCGGCGATCCACGCCGCCGTCGCCGCGGGAGCGCATCCGGACGTGCCCACGGCGGCGGCTGGGATGGGTTCGGTCCGCCGGGCCGTCCACCTGCCGATCGCGGAGAACGTCAAGGCCTACGACGAGCTGTACACCGAGTACGCCGCCCTGCACGACTACTTCGGCCGCGGCGCCAACGACGTCATGCACCGCCTCGCCGCCCGCCGTCGTTCCGTCCGGAAAGGACAGCACCGATGAGCCTCGCCGTGGAGATCACGGACACCTTCGAAGAGCTGCGGGACACCGTCGCCCGGCTGCACGCCGAGCTGACGAGGTACGAGCTGGTGATCTGGACCGCGGGCAACGTGTCGGCCCGCGTGCCCGGCCACGACCTGATGGTGATCAAGCCGTCCGGGGTGTCCTACGACGCGCTGAGCGCCGACACGATGGTCGTCACGGACCTGTACGGCGAGGTCGTCCACGGTGATTTCGCGCCGTCTTCGGACACCGCCGCGCACGCCTACGTCTACCGGAATCTGCCGGAGGTCGGCGGCGTCGTCCACACGCATTCGACCTACGCCACCGCGTGGGCGGCACGCGGGGAGGCGATCCCTTGCGTGCTCACGATGATCGCCGACGAGTTCGGCGGGGAGATCCCGGTCGGGCCGTTCGCGCTGATCGGGGACGACTCGATCGGCCGCGGCATCGTCGAGACACTCCGGTCCAGCCGGTCGCCCGCCGTCCTGATGCGCAACCACGGGCCGTTCACGGTCGGCCGGACCGCCAGGGACGCGGTCAAGGCCGCGGTGATGGTCGAAGACGTCGCCAGGACCGTCCACATCGCCTCCGCGCTCGGGAAGCCGGAGCCACTGTCCGAACAGGACATCGACCGGCTCTACGCGCGCTACCAGAACGTCTACGGGCAACAAGGAGAGAAGTGAGCACGCAGCGGAAGACCGAGGTCTGGTTCCTCACCGGGAGCCAGGCGCTCTACGGCGAAGAGACCCTGGAACAGGTCGCGGGCCAGTCGTTGCAGATCCAGCGGATGCTCGCCGACACCGGCCGGATCTCGGCGGAGATCGTCGCGAAATTGGTGCTCACCGAGCCGTCGGCGATCCGGCGGGTGATGCTCGAAGCGAACGCGGACGACGCGTGTGTCGGCGTGATCGCGTGGATGCACACGTTCTCGCCGGCCAAGATGTGGATCACCGGGCTGGACGCGCTGCGGAAACCGTTGCTGCATCTGCACACTCAGCTGAACGAGGCACTGCCGTGGCGGTCCATCGACATGGACTTCATGAACCTCAACCAGGCCGCGCACGGGGACCGCGAGTTCGGCTACATCCAGACCCGGCTCGGGGTGGCCCGCAAGACGATCGCGGGGCACGCGGCGGATCCGGCGGTGGCGACCCGGATCGACGCGTGGATCCGCGCCGCCGTCGGGCGCCAGGCACTCGGCTCGCTCAAACTCGCGCGGTTCGGCGACAACATGCGCGACGTCGCGGTCACCGACGGGGACAAGGTCGAGGCCGAACTCAAGTTCGGTGTCTCGGTGAACACCTACGGCGTCAACGATCTCGTCGCCCTGGTCGACGCGGCGCCGGACGACGAGGTGGACGCGCTGGCCGAGGAGTACGCGGACACGTACACGCTCGCACCGGACCTCGCCAAGGGCGGCGGACGGCACGAATCGCTGAGGTACGCGGCCCGGATCGAGCACGGTCTCCGTGCGTTCCTCACCCGCGGCGGGTTCGGCGCGTTCACCACGAACTTCGAGGACCTCGGCGGCCTGCGCCAGCTCCCGGGGCTGGCCGTGCAACGCCTGATGGCCGACGGTTACGGCTTCGGCGGTGAAGGGGATTGGAAGACGTCCGCGCTGCTGGCCGCGGTGAAGGCGATGGGCCGCGACGCCGAACTCGGAACGTCCTTCATGGAGGATTACACCTACCATTTCGGTCCCGGCGAACCGAAGATCCTCGGCGCGCACATGCTCGAGGTCTGCCCGAGCATCGCCGCGGCACGTCCGTCGTGCGAGATCCACCCGCTCGGCATCGGCGGCCGCGAGGACCCGGTCCGGCTGGTGTTCGACGCCGCCCCCGGTGCCGCCGTGGTGATCGGCATGGCCGACCTCGGTGACCGGTTCCGCCTGGTGGCCAACGAGGTCGAGGTCGTCGTGCCGGACGAGCCGCTGCCGAACCTGCCGGTCGCCCGAGCGGTGTGGAAGCCGGCGCCCTCACTGGCGACGTCCGCCGAGGCCTGGATCACCGCGGGCGGCCCGCACCACACGGTGCTCACCCATGCCGTCGGCACGGAGGCGATGCGCGACCTCGCCACGATGCTCGACGTCGAACTGCTGGTGATCGACCACGCGACGACGACGGAGTCGTTCGCGGACCGGTTGCGCTGGAACCAGGCGTACCACCGGCTCGCACAGGGGTTTTAGAAGCAGGGTTTCTGACGGTCCCCACCGGAGAGAAGGAACAATGAAGTTCACGAAACTGGCCGCCGTGGCCATCACCGCCGGACTGGCTTTGGCGGCCTGCGGTTCGAGCGAGAAGACCGGCGGACAACAGCAAGCGGCGGGCGGTGCCGCGGGTGGTCTCGTCGGTGTCACCATGCCGACCAAATCGTCGGAGCGCTGGATCCACGACGGCGGCAACATCAAGGCGGCGCTGGAGAAACTGGGTTACCAGGTCGACCTGCAGTACGCCGAGGACGACATCCCCACCCAGGTCAACCAGATCGAGAACCAGATCACCAAGGGCGCGAAGCTGCTCGTGATCGCTTCGATCGACGGCACCGCGATCACCACGCAGTTGCAGGAGGCCGCGGACAAGAAGATCCCGGTCATCGCCTACGACCGGCTGATCCGCAACACTCCCAACGTCGACTACTACGCGACCTTCGACAACTTCAAGGTCGGCGTGCAGCAGGCGACGTCGCTGCTCACCGGTCTCAAAGTGCTCAAGGAGGACGGTTCGCCGGGTGAGGCCAAGGGGCCGCTGAACGTCGAACTGTTCGCCGGTTCGCCCGACGACAACAACGCGACGTTCTTCTTCAACGGCGCCATGTCGGTGCTGAAACCGTACCTGGACAACGGGACACTGGTCGTCAAGAGTGGCCAGACCGCGTTCAACGTCGCGGCGATCCTGCGCTGGCAGGCGGCGACGGCGCAGCGTCGCATGGAAGACCTGCTGACCAAGACCTACAGCTCGGGCGACAAGGTCCAGGGCGTGCTCTCGCCGTACGACGGGCTCTCCATCGGGATCCTGTCGGCGCTCAAGAGCAACGGCTACGGCACCCCGGGTCAGCCGTATCCGGTCGTGACCGGGCAGGACGCCGAGGTCGCGTCGGTGAAGTCCATCATCGCCGACGAGCAGTACTCGACCATCTTCAAGGACACCCGCAAGCTCGCCGAGACCACGGTCAAGATGGCCGACTCGGTGCTCAAGGGCGGCAAGGCCGAGGTCAACAACAACAAGGACTACGACAACGGGAAGAAGGTCGTCCCGTCGTTCCTGCTGGAGTCGGTGATCCTGAACAAGGGGAACTACCAGAAGGAACTCGTCGACTCCGGTTATTACACCGCGGAACAGCTGAGGTAGCCGACGTGACCGACGAAATCCTTCGGATGCGGGGGATCACCAAATCCTTCCCCGGGGTCAAGGCACTGCAAGACGTGAACCTTTCGGTGCGCCGGGGCGAGATCCACGCGATCTGCGGCGAGAACGGCGCGGGCAAGTCCACGCTGATGAAGGTGCTCTCGGGCGTCTACGCGCACGGTTCGTACGACGGCGAGATCGTCTTCGACGGCGAGCCGTGCGCGTTCTCCGCGATCCGCGACAGCGAACGCCGCGGCATCGTGATCATCCATCAGGAGCTCGCCCTCTGCCAGCAGTTGTCCATCGCGGAGAACATCTTCCTCGGCAACGAGAAGTCGCGTGGCGGCCTGATCGACTGGAACCGGACCAACCAGCGGGCGGGCGAACTGATGCGGCGCGTCGGCCTGCGGGAGAACCCGGTGACGCCGGTGCTCGACATCGGCGTCGGCAAGCAGCAGCTGGTCGAGATCGCCAAGGCACTGTCCAAAGAGGTCAAGCTGCTGATCCTCGACGAGCCGACCGCCGCGCTCAACGACGACGATTCGGCGCATCTGCTCGAACTGCTGCGAGGTCTCCGTGACGACGGCGTCACCTGCGTCCTGATCTCGCACAAGCTCAACGAGATCGCCGCGATCGCCGACTCGATCACCATCCTGCGTGACGGCAGGACGATCGAGACGCTGGACGCGGCGACGGTCACCGAAGACCGGATCATCGCCGGGATGGTCGGGCGGAAGCTCGAGAACCGTTTCCCGCCAAGGGAACCGCGGATCGGTGACGAGGTGCTGCGGATCGAGGACTGGACCGTGCACAGTCCCACGCAACACGGCCGGGTGGTCGTCGACCGCGCGAGCCTGACGCTGCGGCGCGGCGAGATCGTCGGGCTGGCGGGACTGATGGGCGCCGGGCGGACCGAACTCGCGATGAGCGTGTTCGGCCGCTCGTACGGCAAGGACATCTCCGGCCGTCTGGTCAAGGACGGCAAGGAGATCGAGGCCCGGACGGTCGGCGAGGCCGTCGGGCACGGCCTCGCCTACGCCACCGAAGACCGGAAACGGTACGGGCTCAACCTCATCGAGGACATCCAGCGCAACGTCTCCGGCGCGGCGCTCGGCAAACTCGCCCGGCGGGGCTGGGTGGACGAGAACGAAGAACACCGTGTCGCCGAGGAATTCCGCAAGAGCATGAACATCAAGGCGCCGGACGTGAAGAGCGTGACGGGCACGCTGTCCGGCGGCAACCAGCAGAAGGTCGTCCTGTCCAAGTGGATCCTGACCGATCCGGACGTCCTGATCCTCGACGAGCCGACGCGCGGCATCGACGTCGGCGCTAAGTACGAGATCTACACGATCATCAACCGGCTCGCCGACGAGGGGAAGGCCGTGCTGGTCATCTCGTCCGAGCTGCCGGAGCTGATCGGCCTGTGCGACCGGATCTACGCGTTGTCGGCGGGCCGGATCACCGGCGAGGTCGGCCGGGCCGAGGCGACGCAGGAGGTCCTCATGCGCGCGATGACCAGGGAACAGGAGTAAGTCATGAGCACCGCCTCCGCAGACACGATCACCGGTGTCCCGGACCGGAAGGGAGCCACTCCGCCGCGAGCGCCGCGGCGGATCTCGTTCAACCCCCGCCAAAGCGGGATCTACGTCGCGTTCGCGCTGATCGTCGTGCTGTTCTCGATCCTGACCGGCGGCGCGCTGCTGGAACCGCAGAACATCTCGAATCTGATCGTGCAGAACTCGTACGTGCTGATCCTCGCGATCGGCATGATCCTGATCATCATCGCCGGCCACATCGATCTGTCCGCCGGTTCGGTGGTGGCGCTGACCGGCGCGATCTCGGCCGTGCTGATGGTGAACGTCGGCATGGCGTGGCCGCCGGCACTGCTCATCACGCTGGTCGTCGGCGCGGTGATCGGCGCGTGGCAGGGCTACTGGGTCGCCTACTTCGGCCTCCCCGCGTTCATCGTGACGCTGGCGGGGATGCTGATCTTCCGCGCGCTGACCTTGACCGTCCTGGGAAACCAGGGGATCGGCCCGTTCCCGGACGCGGTACGGACGCTGGCGAACGGCTTCACCGGTGGCTATCTCGGCAACATCGGTCTCGGGCCGCTCGGTGGCGCGGACCTGGTCAGCCTGCTGGTCGGGGTCCTCGCGATCGGCGGCGCGATCCTCTCGCAGTGGCGCAAGCGCACGGCCCGCCTGAACTACCTGCAGGAGGTCGACCCGCTGCCGATGTTCCTGCTGAAGATCGCCGCGGCGGCCGCCGTCGTACTGTTCGTGGTGGTCCAGCTGGCGCGGTACAAGAACCTGCCGTGGGTGCTGATCCTGCTGTCGGTGCTGGTGATCGGGTATTCACTGGTGACGACGCGGGCCGTGTTCGGCCGCCACATCTACGCCATCGGCGGGAACCTCCAGGCCGCGACGCTGTCCGGCGTGAAGGTCAAGGCGGTCACCTTCTGGATCTTCGTCAACATGGGCGTGCTGTCCGCGATCGCCGGTGTAATCGTCGCCGGACGGCTCAACCAGGCCGGGCCGACCGCGGGCAACATGTTCGAACTCGACGCGATCGCGGCGGCCTTCATCGGCGGCGCCGCCGTCCAGGGCGGGGTCGGCAAGGTGGTCGGCGCGATCACCGGCGGCCTGATCATGGGCGTCATCAACAACGGCATGTCCCTCATCGGCGCGCCGACCGAGAGCGTGAACCTGGTCAAGGGGTTCGTGCTGCTCGCCGCCGTCGCCTACGACATCTGGACCAAACGGCGGGCGAGGGCCGCTGCCTGACGGTCGTGAGTGGGCGGTGTCGTTCCGCCTGCCGGGGGAAACCCTGCCACCTATTTGGCCCACGACCTTGGAAGGATCTTGGTCTTCCGTCCCGGTGCCGGCGTGCGGGATGGTCAACGGGTCAGCTTCCGGCTCAGCTGAACTCTCTGGGAGGTTGAACGCAGTGCTGCGAACACGCCCCATGATCCTGGTCCTGGCGTTGCTCGCCGGGACCCTGGTCGCCGCCGGATCCCCGGCCGCGGCAGGCGGCCCGCCCGCCGACGTCCAGTCCTATCTCGACGATCCACGAAAGGTGGCGGAAGGGCAGGAGCCACCGCACGCCTTCCTGAAACCGTATGCGGACGTTTCCGCCGCCGCCCGACGCGACGAACGCAGTCCCTACACGCTGTCGCTCGACGGCAAGTGGCGCATCGCGATGGCGGACAACCCGTCCCAGGTCCCGGCCGGTTTCCACGAGGACGGCTATGACGCGTCACGCTGGCGCGAGGTCTCCGTGCCGCACACGTGGCAGACGGACGGTCTGGACCACCCGATCTTCCGCAACATCGCCACCGAGATCCAGCCCGACGATCCGCCGCGCGTCCCGCGTGACGTCAACCCGACGGGTGCCTACGTCCGGGACTTCCCGCTGCCCGCGGACTGGACGAAGAACAGGACATTCCTGCGCTTCGACGGCGTGACGTCGGCGTACTTCGTCTGGGTCAACGGCAAGTACATCGGCTACGACCAGGGCGGGTACACGCCGGCGGAGTTCGACATCTCGTCCGCGCTGCGGCCGGGGCCGAACCGGATCGCCGTGCAGGTGCACCGCTGGAGCGCGGGCGCCTACCTCGAGGATGTCGACCAGTGGCGGTACTCCGGCATCTTCCGTTCGGTGACCCTGCACTCGGCGCCGGGCACGTTCATCCAGGACGTCGGGCTGACGACAGACCTCGACGCGACCTACACCGACGCCACCCTCAAGGCCGCGGTCGAGGTCGCCGCCAAACCCGGCGGAACGACGGGCAGGCACCGCGTCGAGCTGAGCCTGCGTGACGCGGCGGGCAAGGAGGTCGGGACGACTAGCGGAGAGGTCGACGCGGGTGGCAAGACCGCGCTGAGCCTGCCCGTCCGCAACCCCGCGAAGTGGACGGACGAGACGCCGAACCTGTACACGGCCGTCCTCACGCTGACCGCGCCCGACGGCCGCGTCACGCACGTCACCAGCGAGACGGTCGGGTTCCGCGAGATCGAGATCCGTGACAAGCAACTGCTGGTCAACGGGAAGCGCGTGCTGTTCAAGGGCGTCAACCGCGCGGAGACCGACCCGGACCACGGGAGGCATGTGCCGCGGAAGGCGCAGGAACGGGACGTCGCGCTGATGAAGCAGCTCAACGTCAACGCCGTCCGGACTTCCCATTATCCGTCGGACCCCTACTTCTACGAACTGGCCGACCGGCACGGGCTCTGGATCGACGACGAGATCGACATCGAGACCCACAACCACGAGAACTGCGCGAGCTACTGCCAGGCGAACGACCCGGCTTGGCGGGACGCGTTCTTCGACCGCATGATCGGCATGGTCGAACGGGACAAGAACCACCCGAGCGTCTTCCTGTGGGACACCGGCAACGAGGCCGGCCTCGGCGCGCACCACTTCGCCCTGGCGGAATGGCTCGACGCGAACGAGCCGACCCGGCCGATCTACCACCAGTCCAACAGCCCCGACGGCGACGCGCCCTTCGCCGACGTCTGGGGGCCGAGGTATCCGTCTCCGGAGAAGTTCGCCGAACAGGCGAAGAACACCACCAAACCGCTGATCTTCGGCGAGTACGCCCACGCGATGGGCAACAGCCTGGGGAACTTCCGGGAGTTCTGGGACACCATCCGCGCGAATCCCCAGACCCAGGGCGGGTTCATCTGGGACTGGGCCGAGCAGAACATCCGGCAGCGGATCCGGACCACCCCGGATTCTTCGGGCAACGACATCTCGGCGCACGTGACCGGGAAACCGGATCTGGTCGAGGGCCATCGCGGCAAGGCGCTGGGACTGTCCGGATTGGACGATTTCGTCGAGGTGTACCGCGACCGGAAACTCGATATCACCGGGAAAGCGCTCACCCTCGACGCGTGGGTCAAGCCGGGGAAGTGGACCGGCGACTTCCGCATCCTCGGCAAGGGTGACCACCAGTACGCGCTCAAGATGAAGACGCAGGACACCCTGGAGTTCTTCATTCACAGCGGAACGTGGCAGGCGGTCCAGGCCAAGGTGCCCGCCGACTTCTACGGCAACTGGCACCGGGTGAGCGGTACCTACGACGGTACGGCCCTGCGTCTCTACCTCGACGGCAAGGAGATCGGGAGCAAACCGTTCACCGGCGCGATCGATTCGTCGTCGGCCGAGGTCAACGTCGGCCGAGACTTCGAGACGTCGTGGAACGACCCGTCGAGTATCGGCTGGATGGGTCGAGGTGCCGTTGACGACGTCCGGATCTACGACAAGCCGCTTTCCGCCGCGGAGTTGTCCGGCGATACCCCCGCGGACGGGGCGTTGCTGGCGCTGGACTTCGACAGTGTCACCGACCGGGGGAGTCACCTCTCGTACGGGTCGAGTCTGTCCGGCGTGGACGGTCTGATCGGCTCGGATCGTTCGGTGCAGCCGGAGACCGCGCAGATGGCGTGGGCGCATCAGCCGCTCCGGTTCGCCTACTCCGGCGGTGTTCTGTCGGTGACCAACGAACGGCAGTTCAAGGGCACCGACGAGCTGAACCTGCGCTGGCGGGTGCAGGAAGGCTCCCGGATCGTCGCGCGCGGCGAACAGCCGTTGCGGGCCGGAGCCGCCTCGACCGGGAAGATCTCCTTGCCGGTTCCGGCGAATCCGGGTGATCGCGAGCGGTTCCTCACCGTCGAGGCGGTGACGACCCAGGGCGAACCGATGCTCGCGCGGGGACACGTCCTGGCGCACGATCAGTTCTCCCTGGGCGGCAAGCGGGTCCCGGGCCTGGACCGGACACCGCTCGACGGGAAGTCCGTCGATGTCGCGGAGGAAGCGGCTTCGGTCACCACGTCCGCGGCAGGTGTTACGTACAAAGTGGACAAGGCCACCGGCGCGCTGACGTCGATCCGGCACCAGGGCAAGGAACTGCTGACCGGGGGACCGAAGCTCGACGCGTGGCGGGCGCCCATCAGCAACGAGACCTTCGCGTGGGGCCGGGCCGAGGGTGAGGACTGGCGCAAGGCCGGGCTCGACCGGTTGAAGACCACTGTCACGGGTGTCCGGGTCGAGAAGGACGGGACGCGGAGCGCGCGGGTGATCGTGGACAGCCGGGTCGCGGCACCGGACGTCACCGGGGCCTGGTTCGACCAGACGATGACCTACACCGTCGACCGGACCGGGACGCTGAGCCTCGGCAACAAGGTGGTGCCGCAGGGGAGCGTGCGCACTTTGCCGTACCTGCCCCGGATCGGCGTCTCGCTCGCCGTGCCGGACCGCTACGACCGGTTCGCCTGGTACGGGCGGAAGGCCGAGAGCTACGTCGACCGCAAGGACGGGACCCCGATCGGCGTGCAGTCGAGCACGGTGGACGAGCAGTACGTCGAGTACCACCGGCCGCAGGACCACGGCAACCACACCGACAGTCGGTGGGCGCTGCTCACCGACGGCCGGACCGGTGGCCTGCTGGTCGGGGGAGCGAACGACGTCAGCGTGACACCGTTCGACGACCTCGACCGGGCGGCGTACCCGTTCCAGCTGCAGCGCAACAAGGGCTGGTTCACGCTGCACGCGAGCCACGCGGTGACCGGCGTCGGGGACACGCCCAACCCGGTGCGGGAACGCAGCCAGGTCCGGCAGGACCGCACCTACGAGTACACGCTGTCGCTGCGGCCCTTGACGTCGCAGGAAGCGCGGGCGGGGGTGCCGACCGGCGGCTGATCTTCGGCCTCATGAGTGGTAAGGGCGGTTCTATTGAGGGGAAGGTCGAACGTGTCGTGTTCGGGCGGGATGGGTGTTCGCGTGTGATCGGGCGGCGATCACCCGAG
>NZ_JBVILA010000031.1:0-90036 GCF_055580625.1 Amycolatopsis sp. NPDC031561
GTGCCCACAAAAAAAAACCAAAGAGGGGGGGCCTTGGGGAGAAAAAACCGGCCCACCTCCGTCCCCCCCGCTTCGTCATACCAGGGTCAGTTTGTCTCGGCCGCCTTATCGCTCTTCTCGCCGGATTCTGTCGGCACGCTGGATGCCTCTGTCGCCTTCCGAGCCTCCTCGATGGCCTTCGGCGGTGCCACGCTCTTCTTCGCATCGCGGACCTCGTTGACCATGCGCCGGACGCGCTTCACCGGAACTCCGATCCACTCGGCGACGGTCTCCACGGACCTTCCGAGATCAGTCAGGTCGGCCAGTGCCGTAGCCGCGTCGCGTTCGGAGTGCTCCCGGCGCTTCGCCGCGTCGGTCTTGAGCCTGGCGGCCTTGATCTCCAGCGCTTCCAAGTCCTTCGCCAGCTTGGTGTCGACCGCGGCCGTAGCCTTCAGCGCGTCCGCGTACCGGACGAACGCCTCGTCCTCCCGGCGCTTGCGCTCGGCCAGAGCCCGGTCATCGGCGTCGCGTCGCGACTTCAGTTCGGCCAGGGTCGCGCCGCTCTCCGGCCCCGTCTTGCGCTCCGCCATGAGGTTATCTCCTCGTCCCTCGGTCCTCGTTGTCCAATCGAGGATATCGCCGCCCCGCGCGGCGAGAGGGAAAGCCGCCCCGTCCAACCAGCCCGTAGGGCGGGCTGGTTGGACGGGGAGAACCTCAGAGAACCTTTGCCAGAGCTTCGCCGATGAAACGCGCGACGTTGGTCGACACCGCGTTGACTGCCTGCATGGTCCTCTCCTCGCCGGTGCCCTTCATCTCGTAGCTGAGCGGGAATGCCTGAGCGCTCGCCTGCTCGCGCCAGCTCAACATCCGGTACCGAACATCATTGATGTCGACAGCCAGTTCGGCCAGGCCGTGCTGTGCGTGCGTCGCGACCGTCGACAGCGGCGAGTTGACCCGGTGCGGCTTCGCGCCGCGACGATAGGGAATCACCATCATCCGGTCCCAGGAATCGGGCAGAGTCAGCTCGCCACGCGGCGGCGCGACCAGGCCGTGGTGATTCCCGCTGGCGGCCATCGTGGTGAGCGGCCCGCCGTCGGCCGTGTGGTGCCGCGAGTTCTTCCGCAGAGTCACGATGGACGGCGGGACGACCAGGGCGTCGTTGTCGCGAGTCGTGCGCGCGGGCATCGGTACCGACAGCCCAGTCGGATCCTTGCGCCATGTGCCACCGGACGGGACCAGCGCGCCCGGCGGCACGGCGACACCGTCACCGATCTTCACCGTGCGAGTGTGCAGGGGCGCGGCGCTGGCCGGATACGAGCGGCCGTCGGCGTCCTTGCCATGGGTCAAGGTGACCATCATCGGCTCGGTCGCCAGCATCGCCATCGCCGCCTCGATCTTGTCCATCGTGGTGGACTTGAGGGGTCGCGGCCGTTGGCCAATCGGGGTGCCGAGGTTGGTCCAGTCGATGGCCGCGCCTGCCGGGCGAACGTAGGGCTCGACGAGCCCCGGCCTGCCCGGATGGCGGGGTGCGTTCGGGCACACGTAGTCGTACTGCTGGCCGTAGCACCCGACGTTGCGGCCCCGACCGGTGTCTTTTCGCCACGACTGGAACCGCTCGCTGCGCGCCGACGAAGTGGCGGAGGTCTGGGGCTCCCCAATGGAAGGCCCGGACTCCCGACGCCGCTGGCTGCGACGGGCCGACGAGATCGCCCGCGCCTGGGGGAAACCAATGTTCGGCGCTGGCGGCTTACTGCCCGGCACCACCCTCGATGACGCCACCGGAGACGGTGGGACGGGGTAGATCGGTTCGTGCGGCTCCGCTCGCTCTGACCGCTGCTCTCAGACGGCGTTGCCGTAGTAGCCGGAAACCTGGTTGCGGACGTAGTCGGCCAGTGCGGCGAGCTCGGCTTCGTCGGCGGTGGGTGGCCAGGCTCGCTGGAGCCCGTCGAGTATCTCGGCGAGGCTCACTGGCGCAGCGCTCTTGCACGGGGAGGTCCGCGCCCGATGTGCCGACTCGATCGGTGGTTCGTCCGTTCGGCGGGCAACCCTTCGAGGGGGCCTGTGCGTGAATGGTCGGCTACACCACGTCGTGTTGACGACGTGATTCGGTCCGACGGCGAGGGGATTCGCAGGGTGGCGGAACGATGGGTGACGCTCAAGGACGGCCGGAAGGTCCTGATCAAGAGCAAGGCAGGGCCCGCGGTCGCGGCCGTCGCCGTGGTAGCGGTGGTCGCCGGCAGCGGGGGAGCGGCGGGCCTCGGTGCGTTTGGCGGCGCCTCGGGGCAGGCGGGTGCCGGTGCGGCGTCGGAAGCGCTGGCGGGCAACACCGGCGGTGTGGCGGATTCGCTGCCGGGCCGGTCGATGAAGACCCGGCGCGAGGAAGGGCGCGAGTCCGCCAAACGCGGCCGGACCGATGAGGCGCTGAGCCGTCTTCGGCTCAAGAAGCTGCGGCGGGAGGTCGAGCGCGGAACGAACTGTGTGGCGGCGGCGACGGATCGGGTGCGGGAGTTCCTGGTCCGGACGCCGTGCACGTCGATGGAGCGGATGCTGCTCGCCGTCGGCGACGGCCAGGGCAACGCCGCGGTCGTCAGCGTGGTGCGCGTCGGGTTCAAGACGACGAAGGACGCGGCCGCATTCAAGAAGGTCGAGGACGTGCACGGCAGTGGCGACGTCCGGCCGCTCGACGTCGCCGCGGTCCTCGGCATCACCGGGGTAAAGATGACTGGTCTGCATTACCGCGCCCGGCCGGACCGCACCGCGATCGTCGTCGCCGAAGCCGACACCGCCCGCGGCCGCCTCGACAGGGAAACCCTCGACGCGCTCGCCGACGTCGGCACCTACCTGCCAACCACCTGATCTGAACGAACGCAAGCCTCGCGGATCAGGTCACGCGAGGCTTGTTCATCCGGTTTTAGACTCCTGGCCGACCGCGTCCCAATACCGCTCTACGCGGTCGGCCAGGCACCGGACGTTCTCGCCGCTACGCTGGCCATTGACGGTCCCCACTGGGCGCCAGATGGCTTCGCGGCACTGTCCTCAAGGTCCACGTAGTGGTTTTCAAGAGGCCGGTCCAGCTCAGCGGTGATGCTGGTCAAGGGCGTTCATCCACGGTGATGCGCTCGCCTCGACACCTTGCTCACTGCCGTGAAGAAACGGTAACAGCAGGATTGACAGAAGTCAACTGTCAATCTATAATCTCTCCCCCTACGTTTTTGGTGCCTTAACCCCTACGGCTTTGGTGCACCTTGAGGTACTGTTTTGGTGTAACACGACCTACAGTTTTGGTGCGAAGTAGAGAGGGCGACAATTGAGTCCACGTAACATCGTAGGACAGTCGGCTGCGCCCCCTGCTGCACCCGACCTTCGAACCTTCTTTGCGAACAACACGACGTCGGTGGAATCCCTGGACGCCGCGCAAGCTCAAGCTGACCAAGTCGGCCGGCGCGTCGACATCCCGATCCGGAAGTCCTTCGTTCGCGCCTGGGACGAGAACACCCGTGCTCCACTCGCGCAGATCTACGTGGGCGGACAGAGCGGCCTGGTCGCGGTGAAGCTGTACATCGCGTTGCTCTGGCGCTGCGCGAAGGCGCCCTACGAAACGGATAAGCCCGCGCGGGCCTGGGCGACGCTGTTGGATCTCCCGGACCCGTACGTCGCTGGCACCAGGCGAGTCGCGAACGCCTTCAAGGCTCTGAACCAGGCAAAGCTGATCACGATGACCGCGCAGGCGGGGCACCCCAACCTGATCGGGCTCACGATGGAAGACGGGAGTGGGCGCGCCTACAGCCCGCCCTCGACGGCGTATCAATTCGCGCGCAACGACCAGCAACGCCAACGCCACATGTACTTCAAGCTGGCTCGCGAGCTCTGGCTCAACGGCACTTTTCAGGACCTGTCCGGTCCGGCAACCGTGATGTTGCTGATCTTGTTGTCGGAACAGGCCGACCAGAGGCCGGTGTGGTTCAGCACGTCGGCATTCCCTGAGCGGTACTCGATCTCACACAAGACCCGAGCCGAGGGAACGAAGCAGCTCGTCGCCCGCGGTCTTCTCGAAACCGAGCGGCAACCACTGGCCAGCGGAAAAAGAAGTTCCGCCTTCGACGAAGTCCGCAAACGAACCCTCTACCGCCTGACCAGCCAGATACACACCAAGCAGGACACGATCCTCGTAGCCGGTTCTTCGAAGCGGCAGGGCCTGCGGCCCCTGCTCAAGCTCGACTGAGCGACCGGCGCACGCACTGCATGAGGGACCCAGCACCGCCTGGATCCGCTGGGCCTGCGCGAGCGGATCCAGGCGGCGGGGCGCGTCCCTGCCGCATTGGAGGAGTGTTCAACAAACGGTCGTTGGCTGAACACTCGCCGAGGACCTGGCCGTCGCGTCGTTCATCCAGGTGTCGGTGTTCAAAAACTCGTTCAACAACCGGTAGGCTGTCACGTGGTTGATGAACTCGTTTGTTGAACGAATCGAGGGCGGATGAGCGAGACGAAGGGCGGCCGCGGCAGCTCGGCGGTCGAGACGGCCCGGCTCGGCGCGATGCTGGCGGGCAAGGGGCTGACGCCCGATGAGGTCGCGGTGGTCATGCGGGACCAGGTCGAGCCGGTCCTCGCCGACGCGATGAGGCTGGTCGATGACGGCGCGGCGGTCGACGAGATTCAGTTCGAGATCCAGCAGCGCGGCCGGTCCTGATGGCGCTCGTCGGACTCGTGCGGGTGAGCACGAGTAAGCAGGAGACGCAGCGGCAGCACGACGCGCTCGGCCCGATCTGCGTCAAGCTGTTCGAGGAGAAGCTCTCCGGCAGTCTCGCCGTCGACGCTCGGCCCGCGCTGACGGCCGCGCTCGAGTACATGCGGCCGGGCGACATGCTGACCGTCCAGGAAGTCGACCGGCTCGGCCGCAACTTGCTTGAAGGCTTGATCGTCCTCAACGATCTTTTCGGCCGCGGCATCGCGGTGAAAGTCCTCGACGGGATCGCCGCCGGCGAGCACACCGAGCGCAGCTTCGTGTTGGACATGGCGTTAGCGCTGGCCGAGGACCGACGACGGGACATATCCCGCAAGACCACCAACGGTCTTGCGGCCGCACGCGCCCGTGGCCGTGTCGGCGGCCGCCCGCGCGTCGTCGACGACGACAAGCGCCGAATCATCCGCGCCCGCAACGCCGAGGGCGAATCCATCCGCACCATCGCACGAGCGACCGGCGTCTCCGTCGGCACCGTGTACAACGTCCTGGCCGAGCAACGCCCGACGAACTGACTTGGTGTTCTACAAATACATGCCCGAGCTCGCGAGCGGAGGCCGCGAAGAGATCGCGGCGGCCGCTGGCGGTTCCACCGCGCCGCCGAAGTAGCAGGCGGGGATGATCGAAGTCTGGGGTACCGCTCCTAGGAGGCGTCCGGGGCCTTCACCTTCGAGCCTGTCGTCGGCTTCTCGGGCGCCGCGCTCTTCAGCGCCAGCTCGATGGACTCGGTGCCCGCGTCGAGCTTCTCGACCTTCGGCTCGCCCTGAAGCTCGCCTTCGATGACCGTCTTCTGCGTCGGGATCCTGAGCGGGAGCTTCGTCGCCTTCGCGAAGTAGACGGCCAGGGCGACGAACGACACGATGCCGATCAGCACCGCCAGGAGGTCGTGCATACCCGCCAGGAGGCACATCAGCATCGGGATGCTTGCGCCGACGATGTAGATCATGAAAGCCATGGCCGCCTCGATCTTCGAGTCCAACGGCGCGCGGAGTTTCACGACCCCAGAAGCGAATTTGCTCTGCAAACTCGCTTCGACGGCAGCGTCCGAGCCTCCGTAGAGCGGCTCCAGGTCGGTCGACCCTTCCACCTGCCTGAGCACCGTGGACCTGTCCTCGCTGACCCGAGGCTCCGGACGCGGGTCGTCTTCGGGCAAATTCGTTTTGATATCGCGGAACACGGGCTAGGCCGCCTTTCTGATCTTGTAACCGGCCGCGCGGGCCAGACCCCAAAAACTTCGATCGACGATCCACAGGACGCGGGAAGTGCCCAGCCGTGCCCTAAGCCGCAGATGATATCAGGGGTATGAACCTCGTATGCTCAAGGCCCGTAGCAATGATGTGCTTCATGATCTCGTTGTACATACAACAGTCGCATGTGGACGTTCGGCGACCGCGTCTTCCCCGGACAACCTCACAGGGACTTCATACCAGTCAACGCTTGTGGTCCGGTCCGAGTGCCCGGAGTGACAAACCCGCTACTCGCTCACTCTCCGCCCATCTCCTTCATGATCAAAAGTTGAGCCCCAGCGACTCAGGAAAGTGAACCCTGTTCACTGGCGTATCGTCTCTGCCTGCACATTTTGGATCATGAGCTCATAGGAACCTTACTAACTTTTGGCGTACTAGAACACCCCTGACCTAACGGCGTGTAACAAGGGAAGGGCGTACCGGCGAGTAGCGCAAGCCAAACGTGTAGAGCCGATGCCCCTACCGGGCAAAGGTGCGCCAACTAGCTTGTAACGCAGGCCACAGCAGAGGTAGGCAGTACGACGACAGAGAACACAGATGCGTAACATACGTCCCATGTTCAGCGATTGAGCATACAACCTGGTTGACAGCGGGGTGCTTATGAGCGGATGATTACACTACGAACAGTGGACTATCCTCCAGACAGGGGCCGGTCCACTGCTCGCGATGAGCGCACCGAATGCATTTCAGTGCGCCCAAAAGCGAATTAGACGTGGGCGATGTGCAAAGTGCGGTATCGCTTGCGTGGCACGAATAAATGCCAAACCGACTCAGCCGAGGTGGGCCGATGCGCCAACATCCATTCGCCGGTCGTCCGTGTCGGTCATTCCCAGATTGGGCAGCTTCCCTGCTTGCACTGCTCACCAGCATGTCAAGCCAGTCTTTTCGTCTCTTGGCCGGAGTGATGAGACTTCCCGCCGCCCGCCGCAGCCGAACTGCCAGCACAGTCCGGCTGCGGGCATTTCCGCCA
This sequence comes from Amycolatopsis sp. NPDC031561, assembly GCF_055580625.1. Lineage (NCBI taxonomy): Bacteria > Bacillati > Actinomycetota > Actinomycetes > Pseudonocardiales > Pseudonocardiaceae > Amycolatopsis > Amycolatopsis sp. NPDC031561. The sequence goes on from NZ_JBVILA010000031.1 coordinate 6,935, forward strand.
ATAGCAGCAGAGCAACACGTGGGGTGATTTGCGCTCTGCTCCCATTATGAAGGGTTGTCAAATGCCGGAGACTAAAAGCGATTGGGCAGTCGATGAGACCACGCGCCACCCAACCGACGAACCCAAGACAGAAGAGCCGGCGACTGACTCGGGCCCCGTGAGGAAGCCAGGCGAGGACGAGAAGCCGTTAGCTCCGAAGCATGTCTTGGAGCGGCTGACTGTGAACCTGATCCCTCGATCGTCTCGCGCGTTGGAACGTGGCGTCGAGCTTTCTGACGACTCGAAGACCGTGGTCGTCAACCGCGCCTTGCAGCTATACGCCTACCTTGAGGAGGTGTGGGGTGCCGGTGGAGAAGTGGTCGTAACAGAAACTCGCGGAGCCACACCGACGGTACTCAAGGTCTTTTAGGGGATCCTGCACCCTATATCCATGGCAGGTATACGTCTTCTTTATTCTAAGAAGACGGTTTCTCTTTCTCCGTAAGACAGAAAGCCCGCAACCTGTATGTGGAAGGTGGCGGCAAGATTTGTCGACCGCTAAAATCGCTAACACCGATCAGTGTGCCGCAAATAAGCTGTTGTTAGCGAGCTCCGACATAGAAGGAAGGGGGCTTCGCCACCTCGGCGAAACCCCCTTCGTCGCGAGGGAGCTGGACCGGCGTCGGGTCCTGGCACCACTTCCAGGTCCAATCGACCGCGTCTTCGGCGGCGCGCTTCGCTTCGAACCGTTACGAGGCTCAGCGCGGCCGGACAGGTCACAACTGGCCCCAAAAAAGCACCCCGGGCGTAGACACCTCGGGGTGCTTCTGGTACACTGGTGGGTGCAGGTGTATATACCTGTGAGCCACACTACCAGTAGTTCAAAGCTAGACACTTAGAACTTAGCCGCCACCAGGGCGGTTAGTCAACCGGTATCACCCGGTTGTGACTGGGAGCACGAGCAGTTCGTGCGCGGTGTGACTCCTACGAATGGAGTCAAATATGCACCACACCCCCGGTGCCGCCAAGATCGGCGGTTTCCAGTTCTTCGACTTCGCGGTGGCCTCGCCTCGGCAGTCGAGGAAGATCGTTAGCGACCACCGCAAGTGGTACGAAGACCAGCAGGGACCTGCTTGGATCTACTACGGCGAGCTGTACGGCGCTCTACGCAGGGCCGTCAGCTCCGTGGATCCGAAGGCCTCGCTCGATCGCGTGGTCGACCGCGTCATGAGCGTGGACGAAGGCCGCGGCCAGGCTTACCGCGACGCGGCGGACGGCTTCCTCCGTCTCATGCCCCGCAAGGCCTCTGGAGTTCCGGTGAAGCCAGCGGCCTGGGTCGACGGCGACCTCACTGTGGAGATGCGTCGCATGATCGGCGTTCGGCAGGCCAACGGCAAGCTGCTCTACATCGCCCCGTACGTGAAGCCGACCCCGCTGACGCAGGACGACGCCGACGTCCTCCTGTACGTGATGGAGGAGTCCATCCCGCAGGCGCTACCCGGTGCGGAACCGCAGGTCTGGGATCTGAGGCGAGGCAAGGTGTTCAAGCTGAGGCGGAATACCAACCGGAAGAACCTGGAATGCCACGTGCGCGGTGTAGCCGCCGCGTACATGGTCGCCTGGAACCTCGCCGCGTAGCGAGGCACGAGGTCCCGACGCAGCAGGGGGCCCGCTTCGGCGGGCCTCCTTGCCCCTGGTGTCGCACCGTCCCCAAACGAGCAGCTCACTGAAGCTTGCTTCATGATGCAGCCTTCAGGCATGGCGGAAGAATTGCGGCTCAGTGGTCTTGTGGATCAGGTCGGCCAGCGCGGCCTGCTTTCCGGAAGCGACACCCCGTGGAAGACCAATCGGGACGTGAAGCCCGCGACGACGGTAGAAGCTGTTCCTGCCGTCTGGGCCTACGTCAACGACCGAAGTTGCCCGACTTCATCGAGTTCTCGGACCTCACGCGCAAACAAACCGCGCTGGCCCTCGTGGCCGGCGCCCGGCGCGCGGCGGCCGAGGTCGAAGCCGTCGAACGCGCAGCCGCCGAGGCCGCGCGGGAACTGGGCGCCACCGTGCGGGAGCTCGCGGCCGTGACGGGGATCAGTGAACGAGCGGCGAACGACAGATACCGGCGCCTGCCGGTGTTCGACCCCGCAGCCCACACCGGGCCGCCGCTGACATGGGCGCCGAAGAAACCCGGTACTCCCGATGAGCTTGCCGGGGAAATCGGCGAACAACTCGCTTTCGCCCGTCCCGACGGGGTCCCGCAGTCCGCCACGTACGTCAGGTACTTCTTCGACACCAGCCGGGGTGACGTCTACGTCGTCCGACACGATGACGGGCGCGAGGAAGAGATCAGCATGGCCGAGATCATCCGGGCCAGGCAGCACGGACAAGCACGGTGACACACCGCTCCGGCAGTGCGGTTTCGCCCGACGACGGTTGACCACGCTGGAACGACTGGGCGAAACCGTGCTGTCGGCCCGCAGGGGTCCAGGGGCAGCGTGCCCCTGGTACCACGCGGGGTGACCGTCCGATGTGGTCCACCGATCGGCCTCTCACACGGGGCTGACGTCACCGGGCGCGAACTCGACGCGAACCTGGCGAATGCCGAGCGGGGAGTGGATCGTGAACGCGACGGCAACCTTCCCCTACCCTGTGCCGACCACGTTTCCTCGGCTGCCGCGCGGCACGTATTCGCTGGTCGCTCCGCTGACGTCGCGCAGCAATACCACCTGATCCCCTGTCCTGAACCGGGGTTGCGGCGCGGGCGCACGTCGTTCGGTGACCGGTCTCGCTGGACGGCGTGCACTGACGGCGGCGTAGGTGAATGCGGCACCGAGCGCGGCCAGGAACAGCGCCACGCCGAACCCGAAATCCAGGTCCTGGCCCACCAGGACCACGGCCACGGCGACCGCGGCCGCGAGGAGAACGCGCCAGTCTGGTCCTGATCGACGTCGGCTCATATCGGTGATCGTCGCACGCGCAGCGGCTAGGACCAGCGGTTTTGCTCGGTTAGGCTCGGTTCGTGTTGATCGCGCCAGGGGAGAGGTGACGAGATGAGCGGACGCCCTGAGGGTTCGGCGGGCGGCTACGGGGATCCCGGACCCGACGATTCCGACCGGGACGCGTGGCAGGAGATGACGCCGTGGCAACCGGACTGAACACGGTGCACACCCGATCGGCGCGCTCGGTCTCCGCCACGCCCTCGACGAGCGCGAACACGGCTTCGCGCGGGCTGGTCGGCAGGAGCTTCGACACGTTGTACCGGTGCGACTCGGCCGCGGTACGGGCCTCGCTGGCGGCGCGGTCCTGCGCACCTGCCCACCACGCGAGTCCGCCGAGGACGACCAAGGCGACGGCGAGCACCAGCGCACCGACCGGCACCCACTTCCGCCAGCCGAACCGATGGCGGCGGAACGAGACCGCGGCCACGGCGCCAATGGCCAGGCCCCACGCGGTCGCGACCAGAGCGCCCGGTACCTCGGGCATGAGGACGAACGCGGCGAGCAGGAAACCGGCGACCAGACCCCACGACTCGTCAATGAACCGCCGGATCCCCGGGAGCACAACGACGATCAGCGGCGCCAGCCAATAGAGCACGGTCGGCCACCAGGCCCACCCGGACCACCAGAACAACAGGAACGCCAGCACGAACACGCCGAGCAACGCGCGTAGCTGGACCTTGCGACCGAGCTGCCCCGGACCGAGCACCCCGAGGACTTGTTCCTGACTCCATTTCCCCACCATGACCTCCATAGTCCACTTGGGACTGATCATCGGAAGGGGTGATCTACTGATCTGGCCGCGTAGGACTACTCAACTACGCGGCCCGGACCAGCGGAAACAGCGATCAGGAGAAGACCGGCCAGGGCAAGCCGTGGCCGGTGATGATCTCTCCGGCGATCGCGCGGGCGGTGTCGCGGGCGTGCTCGCCGACGTCGCGGCGGCCGAGCAGGCGGTCGCCGAGCTCGTCGACCGTCCACGTGACGATGACGCCGTGACGGGCCAGCAGCAGACCGACGTGGCGCACGCGGCAGACGTCGGCGGTATCCAGCCACGCGTACAGCAGGATCTGGTGCAGCCAGCGCCCGACCTTCCCGGGATCGCGCACGTTGATCACGGTCTTCACGTCGAGCAGTGTCGTGTCGCCCGCACCGGTTCCGGTGGCGGGGTCGGTCGCGCCGAGCAGCAGGTCGGCGTCGGCCCACTGGGGCACGATCGTCGGCGCGGCCAGGCCGAGCGGCTCGCCAGCGCCCGGGTTCCCGGCGAGTTTTTTCAGCTCCCACAGTGTTCCGCGCGCGTGCAGCTGCCCGGACAGCTCGACCAGCTCCGTCACCTGGTGCTCGTCGACCAGCCCGCGCAGCGCCTCGACACTCGGACGGCGGTCGAAGACCCTCGCGAGCCGATCGTCGATTCCGCCGCTGCGGTAGACGTCCTCGCACGCGGACAGCAGCCAGCACAGCCGCGCGAGACCAGCTTCGGCCCCCGGAGAGCTCAGCGTTCCGGGCGGGGCGTGGCGGGCCAGATAAGCACGGCCCCGGTCAAGCAGGTCGGCCAGTGCGGCCTCGGCGGCCGCGTTGCCGGGCACGTCCGGTTCGACGACTCCGCCGAGGTCCAGCCACGTCGTCGTGGCGGGCCGAATGTCGAGCGCCCGTGCACGATATTCCGGCTCCAGGCCGCGGTGGCTGGGATATCGCGCGGCCTGGTCATGCGCCCACGACCAGCTCGCCCAGTGCGCCCGGACCATGCCTAGTAGTGCGTAGTACGGCGGTGCGGGCTGGACCAGGTCGGCCAGGCGCTGCCCGAACGCGCCGCCGATCTCGGCCCAATGCCGGGGCGAGACCTGTCCTTTCGGCCGGATGGGACGAACGTCGCGCACCGCGGCCGCGACCTGCTCGGCGACGGCCTGTGTCCCGGTGAAGGTGCGGGCGCACCACAGGGCCAGCGCGCTGTTCGGGGTCGCGAGCTCGCTCGTCAGCGACACGGCCGGTCAGCTCCTCAAGGTGTGCTGCTGGGCCAGTTCGTCGAGCATCTCCCGAACCTCGGGCAGAAGCGGCGGAATCGTGTACGTGGAGTCTTCCTCCATCGTGATGACCACCGGCCCCGCCCACCCGGTCGGATGCTCGTAGCCCACAGCGGCCAGCACCTTGTTAGCGAGCTGGTTTCGGGCCTGGCCGGTGAAGTCGTCGGCGAACCAGGCTCGAACCCTGCCCATGCCCTGATTGGACGGCCGTGGCACGTCCTCCCGGATCGCCTCGTACGCGGACCGGCCCTCGAACCTTCCCCACGTCAGACGGCCGTCCGGGTGCAGCACGGCGCAGTCCTCGGTCGGCTCGGGCATGACGTCCTCCACATCGAGCCCCGCTGGGCCCGGTCGTTGGTGTGTGCAAGGAAAAGCCGGTCAGGATACCGGTAGTCACCGACGTTTCTTCGTCTCCGGCTCACCGATCGCGTCAGCCAGCTGGGCACGCAGATCAGAGAGTTGGACGTCCTTGATGGCGCCGACGTCGCTAACTCGCCGCTCGGCCTCGGCGCGGGCCTCGGTGCGCACTTCTTCCAGCCGGGCCTTCGCCGCGCTGGCGTCCTGCTCTCGCCCGGCCCGTTCGGCTTTCAGCTCGGCCCGGACCGTGGCCAGGTCCTCGCGGGCCGCGCTCGTACGGGCGGTCTCCTCCTCGAGCTTCGTGCGGACGGTCTGGAGCTCGTCGCGGACGGCGACCAGGTCGTCGCGACGCGCAGGCCTCGATGATCGAGGAGTTCCTCGCCCAGCAGTTCCGCGAGCAGGCACGATCCTCGAAACGCCTGTGGTGGGCGTCGCTGGCATTGAGCTTCGTCGTCGGGTTCAGCGTCAACTGGACTAGCACGCTGGTCCTGGACTGGCTCGCGAAGATGTTCTCCGCCTGAACCCGTCGACGGCACTCGATCGGTAGCTCGGGCCGAGACATCCCGGCGCCGAAGAGTCTCTCGTGAACTCCGCGTCCTTCAAACTTCCCCCGGCTCGAAGTGGTCGTGCTCGTCGTTCTGGCCGTCGTGGTCGAGGTGGCGTCGAATCCGCTGACCGTGGCGGCCGTTCGCTGGGGCTTCGCGCCGCTGGGCACGTTCCAGGAGATCGTGGGCGGCATCCTGCTGCCGGTGGCCTTGCATGGCCTCGCGGTGGCGTGCGCGCTCCTGCGGCCCCAGGGCCAGGAGCGGCTGCGGCTCAACAGGCTGTTCATCGCGAGCGTTGTCCTGCTCGGTCTGTTCAGCGGGCTGGGCATGTGGAGTCACAGCGACGGCGACGTCCTGGCGATCGCGACCGCGGTGCTGGCCGCCGTCGGCGGCCCGTTCGCCGTCCGGGCCGCGGCGACCGCTCTGCGCACGCCGTCCTCCCCGGGCACCTCACGCACATGACCGGGGCCGGCAGGGCAGGGAACCCAGCCCTGCCGGAAGATCGGGTGATCTTGCCCGGATTCGTGCCTAACCTGGGGTGATGGCGAAAACATCGACAGCAGTGCAGACCCGGCAGATCGCCCGGGACAGGATCGCGGCGAAGCGGGCGGCCGCCCGGCAACGGGAACGGGCCGAGGAGAACTCGCTCACCACCTTCATGACTGCCCGAGACCGGCGGGACGAGGCCGAGGTGGCCATGGCGGCCGCGGCCGCCGAACTGGCCGAGCTGGGCAACAGCGTCAAGGACATCGCGGCGATGGCCGACGTGACCGAGACCGAAGTCCGCCGGCTGCGCAAACTCACCGAGGGTTTTCCGCCGACGGCGCCGTCGGCGGCGGATGAACCCCCGATCCCGCGACAGCAGCCTGGTGATCGTCCGCGGAGCGCGCCCGATGATGGGCAGAGCAAGCTCGTGTTCCCCACCGCCAGGTCTTGACTGGGCCTGGCCCGTGCCGCTGGTCGCGCACCTGAACGTCGTCGCTGTCCTGGATGCGATTGAGCCGGATCTCAGTGCATGGTGAGCCGGTACGACGAGCAGGGTTGATAGGCCTGTGGGCCGGATAGGCCTATCAACCCTGCTAGCTGCGTTGTCGTCGTACGAGGACGGCTACGTCTGGGGCAGGAAGGTCACGGCGAAGAAGTCGTCCACGCGTGCCTCTGACATGCCGCCGTCGAGCATGAGGAACTTGCGCAGCGACTTTCTCGACGACCTCTGCCGAGATATCCAAGATGGCGTCGGCGTCGCGAACGATGGCACCGAACAGGCCTGCTGCCCGAGGCGGCGATCCGGCCTCAGCGAGGCGGGCCGTGCTACGCCTCGCTGAGCGACTATGTGACAGCCATCGGAGAGACGCTCGCTGAGCTTGCGCCTGGTGGTGTCGGACTCGACATCCATCTCGCCCACGAGAGCCGAAAGCTGATCGGCAAGCAGTTGCTGCACGGGGCGGCGCTCGACGGTCCACGCATCGAGCGGGGTCTCGGTCGCGGCGGCATCCTATGGGTCGCGGGTCATGATCGGGATTGTGCCCGGCGGCCGCACTGCGAGCAGGGTTGATAGGCCTATGGCTTTGAGCGGCCTATCAGGCTTGATCTGTGCCGCAGGCCTGTTCCGTGTGGTTGGCGGGCCGTGTCGTGGTGGCGGCCTGGCCGAAGACGAGCTGGTCGTGCCGGCGGCACAGCAGCCGGACCTTGCGGCCCCGGCCGGGGAGTCGTTCACCGGCGATCGCGGTCAGCCCGCAGATCCAGCACCGGCCGCCTGCTGGCGCCGCGACACGCTCCACACCCGCCATTGCCGTGGCCTTTCGCTCTCCCCGTGGTCGGGGTGATCATCATGGTGCGGGCCAGTTCCCGCGAGACGGGTCAGCTGGACACAGTCAGATGGGGCTCTGCTTGACGCTTTGAGCAGCCTTGATAGGCCTATCGGGTTCGATATTTCTATCGGTCTTGCTATCTGGATGGTGATGGCGCCGGGGTGGCTACTGCGGCGTGGAAAGTGTCGCGGCGAAGAAAGTCGTCGACGCGTTCCATTGTCATGTCGCGCCCCGCGGCGACGTCGTGTGCACTCGCGCCGGCGGCGGTGAGCTGGTCGCCCGTAGGCCTGGGCGAGACGTCCGATCGGGTGATCCGGTGCGACTTGCCTTAAACGTTTCGGGACGGGAACACCACTCAACCAGTGACAAGGCCGTACGGATGGCGTGCGGTCGGTGATGCTGGAGGACGACGCCGATGATGCTGGAGATCGTGATGGTGGTGGGAGTCGCGGGCCGCTGCGTGCTGGAGCTGGCCAGGTCCGTCGCCTACCGCTGGCGGATTCGGGCTCGAGCCTCGTTGCTGACCGCGGTCGCGGCGCTGGCGGAAGGCGCTGAGGTCACCGAGAGCTCCGCTGATGGGAGCACGTGGAAGGTCTCGATCACCCACCGGCCCGACAGGGAGGCGGCATGAGCGACCCTGCCGAGGACACGCAGCCGTCGCCGGACAGGCTGGAGCCGGACGAAGCGTTCCGGCACTGGCGGGAACCTCTCCGTCGCTACGCGCTCGCTCTCGCCCTGAGCCGCGGGCTGCCGCAGTTTTACGACAGCGCCGAAGACGTCGTGCAGCAGGCCTTCGAAGCCGCACTCCGCACCGGCTGGGACACCCTCCACAAGCCTCGCGCCTGGCTCTACGCCGTGACCCACCACATGGTCATCAGCGGCATACACCAGTGGCACAAGGAACAGCGGTCGTCCTCTTCGACTGGCGAGGTGGTCTGGACGTCGCAGACGAGACTGCCCCCGACCGTGGTCGCCCACGCTGTTCTGGCGGCCACTGACGAGATCGCGGGCCTGCCCGTCAAGCAAGGCTCGGTGTTCTACCTTCGCGAGGTGCTCGGCTACAGCTACGCCGAGATCGCCGCAGAGATCGGCATCAGCGAGTCCACCGCGCGAGTCCACGCAAACCACGCCCGCGTGAGTCTGCGCGGGACCGTTCTCCAGCCGAGTGAGGCTTGGCTCTCGCACAGCGGCAGCGGCAGCGGCATCGCCGCTGGTCGAAACCTGCACATTAGAGAGCACCTTCACCGCGACAGGCGTAGAAGGGTCTTCGGCCTTCGGTGGCTTCTGTCGGCCCGGACCGTGGCGGCTTCTCTCCTCTTTCTCTCCTTGCTGGTCTTCCTGGTGTGGTGGCTGCTCTGACTCAACACGTGCTGCGCTACAGGCCGGCTCTGGGAAGCACGATGGCGATCCGGTAGCCCGCCTTCGCCAGGCAGATAGCGCTGAACAGGCCTGATAGGCTTAATAGAGATTTAGGACTGATAGCTCTATCAAGCCTGCTTCATCTGCCGGGCGTGCTACGCCGAAGGAAGCGATACGTGACTAGCGGCGAGGGAAAGAGATCTCCGGGTCGTCCGGGCCGGAGTAGCTCTCGCCTCGGTACTCCCGGCGCGGCACCGTCGGCATCCATGCCGGGCCGATGTCCTGGACGGGGGCCTGGGCTCGCGCCGCGGCGAGCAGTTCGTCCACGGGATCGCCGTAGCGGTCGCGCAGGTTCTCGGCGGGCTGGCCGGTCATGGTGGCGATCGCGGCCCAGCTCATCCCTTGTGCCTGGTCGCAGGCCAGGGACATCTCCATCACCCGCTCGACCCGTTCCAGCATCCGCTGGGCTTGCCCGGCACGGCTGAGACCGCCCTTGCTGAGCTTGCGTCTGGTGGTGTCGGACTCGACGTCCATCTCGCTCACGAGGGCCGAGAGCTGATCGGCGAGCAGCTGCTGCACTGGGCGGCGCTCGACCGTCCACGTCTCGAGCGGATCTCCGGACGCGGAAGGGGCCTCGTGGGTCATGGCCAGGATTGTGCCTGCCACGCGCTGATGGCGACGCCGGATGTTCATTCTCGACGCGGGGAAGATGACCGTGAGCTGGCTTGATAGACCTATTGTCCATATAGGTCTATCAAGCCTGTTGCCTGTGCGAGGGTGCGGGGGTCATTCTCGTCGGGGTGAGCGCAGGGTCAGCCAGGTGGTGGTCAGCGAGGCGATCACGCTGATCAGCCGGTGCGCAGCTTGGTCGCATTCCATCAGCGCGGTGCCTGGCCCGGATTCGTCCACCACGCCTGGCCGTCGCTGGACGGTGGCGTGGTCGAGGTAGCTGCTCTTGCCGATCCACTTGCAACGCAGGAACTTCTTCAACGGTTCGCGCCGGTCGATCAGGTAGTGCGTGGCCGCGTTGATCACGGTCCCGGCAAGCAGTCCCGGCAAGGGCAGCCGGAAACCCAGAACCCGGGTCACCGCCACGACCGCGGCGAGCTGCCCGGCCGTGTAGGTGGCGACGTGGTGGGCGGTGCTGACCTGGCCGAGTCTGGTCGCGGTCATCGTGGGCCAGCCGGCCCGGTCCGATCCGGCGGGCTCCTCACCGACCCTGACGCCGTCGGCATAGACCAGGTGGTCACCGTGGTGTCCTTTGGTCGACGCGGCACGGGGGTTCTGCAGGATCTGATCGCAGTACGGATGAACGTCGGAGAAGGTGGCCTGAACCGCCGCGAACAGGGCGAGCGCCTTCACCGCCCGCCGGCTGTTCACACGATCACCGCCCAACAGGCGACGGTGGATGTCGGGGTCATCGGGTGGGCGGAGGATGCCTTCATGAGCTTCTCCATGGGGTCTGAGCTGGATGGATAGGGGTGGCAGGCATGCGTGTTCTACGAGACGTGCGAGCCGCCGCACCTCTCGCCGTCACGGAAGGGATCAGGGCATCGCCTCGGCGGCCTCGAGGTCCAGTTCCCGGACGATCGCGAAGCCGATGGCCCCGGCCTGGTGGACGTCGCGCCGGTACCGGTCGAGCGTGGCCATGGAGCGACCGGCGGTCACCGGCTCGACGGTGTGGCGGAAGTGGTCGGACGCCGACGTCGACCCGTGGTGATCATGGAGTCGTCATAGGTTCCTCCTGCGGTATCTGCGAGACCTATCAAAGTGACCAGCCGGTTTGGCTTCTTCGGACTTTGAACTGGCCGGATAGTTCTGCGAGACATACGAGGGCTATCGCGGATGCGAGCTTTTCGGTGTCAGGTCGAGGAGCGGGACATCTGGGACTCGGCGATCTCGCGCGGCCGCCGGGCGCGGGCCTGTCGGTGGTCGCGGTGTGCGGTGGTGAGCACGAGGTCGGTGCCGGTCGCGGCCGCGCCGTACCGATTGTGGCGCCTGGCCTTGACGGCCAGGCGCCCCGTGGGCGGCCGCACTCGCCGCGGCATTCATACGGCCGCCGGAGCGCTGGACCCGGCCGCGATAGCTGATCATCGGCCAGCAGGCGGGGGAGTGAGGTTGGAACTCCGGGTGGATCGGCATGGCCGTCTCACCCGGCCTGGAGTCGTCGGCGGCCCGCCGAACGTCGTGTCCGGCGAGGCGAGGGCGCACTCTCACGCTTGATAGGCCTCGCATAGAAGAGATGTGTGAAAGGTGTCGCAGGGGAGAGAGCTGTCTCGGCCCCGGCGGGGGCGTGGAGGCGCTTGAGGACGGCGTCGACGAAGGCGGGCTGGGCGGCGGGGTGCCGGTGGCCGAGATTGCTGGCCATCCAGTCCCGGACCAGGAAGCAGGGCATCCCGCCGTCGTCGCGCCGGGCGATCTCGGCGACGAAGGGTTCGGCGTCGCCTGGCGGGCAGCGCAGGATCCCGGCCGCGTCGCGGACGAGCAGGGCGCGGGCCTCGTCGGGGGTCACCGGACGCCTCCGGCGTGGTCGGCCAGGGCGACGATGCGGTCGGCGAACCGCTGCAGGGCCTCGGCCGTGACGTCGAGGACCAGGGCGGCGCCGTAGAGGAGGACGCTCACCGGCGTGTCACCCCACCCAAGAGCGCGCCGAGCTCGTGCACGACGGCCTGGTCGCTCCAGGCGGCGTGGTCATGGTCGTGGGCCTCGGTCCGGGCGCGGGCGGCGGCGTGCCGGACGGCGGCCGCGGTGGCGGGATCGACGATGTCGGCGTGGGCCTCGAGGTGGTCACGCGTCGGTGGAGTCCTCCTCACCTTCGGACGGCTGGTAGGGGATGAGCCGGGCGACCGGCTTGTCGTCCCCGCCCCGGAGGATCACGTACTCCTCGCCACGCCACTGGACGTCGTCGAGCACGGAGGCCCATTGGTCGCGTGCGGCGCGGGACAGGATCTTCTTCATCACCCGATGGTCCCAGTGGTACCAGCGAAGCGACAAGCCGTCGCCGGAGTGAAAGTAGCCCTCACCTGCTGTGATACTTCTGCTAGATCAAGCAGTGTTCTCACTGCTGTGGGTGATGCTGGAACTGATGGTCTTCGCAGGTCTCATATCCGCGTTCTACGCTGCTGCTCATGGCTGGCAACGAACTCACCACGCGCTCCTGGTACCTACCCCAGGACGTCGCCGACGAACTGTCCTCCGCATGTGACGAGCTGTACTACGACCTGCGGGGTGTGGTGCCGAAGCACCGAATTCTCGCCGAGCTGATCCGCGAAGGGGTCAAGCACAAAGGCAAGGTCCGGACCCGGCTTACACCGCACGCAAAATAGCGTCAGAGTCCGCGGGAATAACTCGTGCGGCAGCGGTTGCAGGTGCTGCGGCCGATGTGGGCGGCACGAGAAGGCTCGTTGGGATTTACGGCCGTATACAGCTTGGGGTGGTGCTCGCTCTGCTTCCTGGAGTGGGATCACTGGATTTACGGCCGTATACACAGAGCACCCTGAACGGTTCGAGCACGAACACGCCAAGGTCTTCGCGGGCTCCCCGCTTTCCGGACCTCGAGCTGGCATGCTGTGCCCCGTCCGAAGTAGCCGCGCATCGCGCGGTGAAGCGCACGGAAGGAAATTTGGCTCATGCCAAGGGTTCATCTCGTCCTGTCGCAAAAAGGCGGCGTTGGCAAAACCACGATCGCGGTCAATCTCGCGGCGGTGGTCGCTCAGACTCTCGGTTCAGATCCCGCGGAACCGACCGTCATGGTCGCCAGTATCGACCCGCAGGCATCGGCGGTGTGGTGGGCTAGCCGCACCGATCTGGACACTCTGCCGTTCGACTTCGAGCAGGTCGATGACCGGCCTGATGACGTCGCCGCACTGAAGAACCGCGAGGAGTACGAGCACATCTTCATCGACGCGCCCGGCTCATTGGCCCGGCCGGCGGTCCTGGCGCGCGCGATGGACGCCAGCGACGACGTGGTCGTCCCGGTGATCCTCGAGCCGCTCTCCTACGGGCCGACCGAGCGCACGGTGCTGGACATGATCAAGCCGCGTGGGCTGCCCTACCGGATCGTGCGGAACCTGTGGGATCGCCGCGACGGCCGTACGGATCTGGACCTGACCACGAAGTGGCTCGACGCCCAGGGATTCCGCTACACGAACACAGTGATCCGCAAGTACAAGATGCATTCCACCGCTTCGGCCGAGGGGCGTGTCTGCACCCAGTACCCGTCGGGTCGTACGGCGTCCGAGGCGCAGAACGACTTCTTGCAGCTGGCGCTGGAGCTCGGGTACGGGGGGACGGTCTGATGGCGCGTCGGCGTGAAGTCGAGGGATCGGCCCTCGGCGATGCCAGCGAGGGGCCGAAGACGGTCCCGGTCGGCTCCCTGGCGCACAACCCCCGGAATCCGCGCGACGACTACAACGACGTCGGCGAGCTCGCGATGGGGATCAAGAGCGTCGGGATCATGACGCCGCTCGCGGTCACGCGGTATGAGGTGTACCTGACCCACTATCCCGAGCATGAGCACGAGATCGCCGGCTGCGACTGGGTCGTCCTCAACGGCAACCGGCGTCTCGCTGCGGCGAAGCTGCTCGACCTCGCCGAAGTTCCGGTCACCATCGCCGACCACCTCGGCCGGGACCGCAAGTTCGACGAAGGCGTCCTGATCGACAACATCCACCGCGAGAAGCTCCCGCTGCTGCGGGAGGCTCTGGCGTTGAAGGACCTTGCCGATCGTCACGGGAGTCAGAGTGTCGTTGCCGAACGCATCGGCAAGACCCCGGCTTACGTCAGTCAGCGGATCGGTTTGCTTCGGCTTGTCGATGAGCTCCAGACCGCGGTCCGCGAGAAGAAGGTGGCCTTCGAGGACGCGCGCACGCTCAGCGCGCTCCCCGCCGAGGAGCAGCTCCCGCGCTGGCAACGACTGCTGGAACTACGCGATAGCACCGGCGACGCCGACCTCGCTCGCCAGCAGCTCGCCGACGAGCAACGAGCTGGCGGCAAGGAACCCGCTGCTGACGACACCCCTGCAGCGGCGCCTCGTGGTCGGCCCCGGGCTCGGACGGTGAAGATCGGCGCACCGGACGAAATGGCCACCAAGCTGCGGGAATTCCTCAGCGAGGAGGACCTCACCGTGCTGGTGAAACTGCTCCAGCAGCCCGCCCCGTAGGACTGCGTGGATTTACGGCCGTATACAAGGTGGCGGCTACGTCGCCTCCACATGAAGGCCCTCGACGCGCGGCGTAGACCGCCCGCCGGGGGCCTTCTGCATGCCCTGACCTCCCCCGCGAGAGCGGGCTTCCCGACGAACAACGATTTACGACCGTATACAAGGTGGCGGCAACACGGACCTCTACCTGAACGACCTCTGCTCGCGACTCGGACTGCTGGCCGGGGTGCCGAAGACCTTGTTCAGGCGCCGGCCTCGGTGCGGGTGCGCGCCATTTCCGGCTAACGGCACCCGGGGCGATTTACGGCCGTATACATCTGGGCGGAACGGCGAGTCCGCGTAACCGCTGCACCCGGAACCTCGGCAGCAGGTCCGCGGAGCGGTTCAGCACGGAACATCCGCACGGTTCCGGAGCCTGGGCCACCCGGAACGAGACCCAAACCGGACCCGGAACGCCGCAGGTCAGACGACACGTTCCGGGTAGTCGGTTCCAGAACGTTTCCGGGCTGACGTTCCGGGTCTTACACCCCCGGTTCCGCCCGGCACCGACACCGCGTTCTGGTGGACGTTCCGAGGTTCAGAAGCTCTCCGTTCCGCCCGGAACGAACATCGAGTTCCGGAACCGCGGACACGTCTCGCACCGGAACGCTTCCGCGCATTTCCATGGTTCCGTTCCGGGTTCGAGCCGGGGTGACATCCCGCGCACGCCGGATGCATGAGGCACACCCGATGGGCTTCCGGATAGATGTCGAGTCGCTCGCCGATCCATCGAGAAGGCTGACGTGCGCCGCGGTGGAGAACCTCTTCGCCCGGTGCTCGCGCAGCGGTCCGGCGCGGGGCGGCCTCCCCCGTCATCGTCGCGCAGGGACGTAGGTCACGCTCTGCATCTCAAGGACACGCCGCCGCCGGGGTTTCGCGCCCTTTCGCCGCAGGTTTCGCTATCCTTGGTCTCGCGCGCGTACGCGTCGCGCGTTGCGCTTAGGCCCGTCCAGGCATGGAACGCTCGGCCGCGAAACCTTTCGAGCCTCACCGGGGTCACACTCTGCAACCTCGCCCCAGGTAGCCCAGTTCGATCATGCTCCCTTGGAGAATTGTTCCCCGCCCTGCTGTATAAAGTGTTATACAGCAGGGCGGGGTCACCATCCTCCGGTTACCGAATCATGGTTGCAGCGGGCCACGACGTCCTGGTCCTCGTCCAGGACGACCCAGCCCACCTCGTCGCACAGGTCGCACTCGCCGATGCGCTGGCGCTTCATGCGCGCCTCCACGTCGACCCGATGTTGAGCGGCCTGCCGATTCTCGGCGTCGAGCTCGTCGAGCTTGTCCTGCAGGGCTTCCCGCTGATCGGGAGACAGTCCTTGTGACAAGTCCTTCAGCCGGTGCTGGACGTAGCGAGTCGGCGAGTGCACGAAGGGCGGCACGCCCTGGCCGTGAATCCGCCGGAGGATCGACGACACCGACCACGCTGCGGACAGCCATGGGCGGATGAGTGCTTCGAGACTGCGGAGCGGAATCTCCGCCAGAGCGGGATCAAGCAGCCCACGGAGTTCCTGAGTTTGCCGCTGAGTCGCCGAACGCGGCTCCGGAAGGGTCGCGCGCTCTCGGCGGCGTTTTCGGCTCGCAGGAGCGATCTGAGGGCCAGATCCGAACAGGCTCGTCCAAGAGCCCGGCGAAGCCGGTCGTTTGTCCACATCTGTCACGGTAAGGAACTGATCATGGGTAAAGAGCCCTAGAGGTGGGTGGACATTTTCGGTTCCACGAAGGAGGCCCACCACGTTTACGCTGGTCAGCGGGTTTCCGGAGCTGTGCTGCTCGTAGGCGATGAGTTCGTGGGCGGTGACCCAGGCGAGGGTGCCGTCCGTGCCGACTGCGATCGCGCCCCTGCCGAGCTCGAGTGCGTTCCGGACATCGAGGTACTGGTCCCGGTTAGCGTCGAGGATCCGCAGCCCCAGGCACCGCTGCTCGCGCTGGGCGCGTTCGATCGCGGCCCGCTCGGCCAGGACCTCGGCCGGGACCGGCACCCGCAGCTCGTAGACGGGCGCGACGAACACGAAGCCGGCCTTCTCGTCCGGCGCCGGCACTTCCGGGGCCGGGTGTCGCATCCCGGCGATCAGGACGGCCTCGTGGCGGGGCAGCCCGGACGCGACCAGCTTCAGCTCGGCGCGGGCCCTGGCCATCGCTGCGGCTTCGGACCGTTCCGCGGCCTCCAGCTGTTCCTGCTCGGCCGTCCGCGCGGCCGCACGCTCCTCCGCGGTCGGGTTCTCCGGCAGGGTCATCCGCGGCAGTTTCAGTCCCGGCACAACTTCGTGCATCAGCTCCTGCTGCTGGTACCAGTGCACCGACCGCTGGACCGTCTTCGAGGACTTCCCGATCGCTTCCCCGACCGCCTCGTGAGTCATCCAGACCAGCGGCCGCCCCGTCCGGTCCCGGTCCCGGTCCCACGCGTACACCTCGGCGACCGAGAAGCACGTCCGGCGCGACCGGTCCTGGTGGAAGTCGATCGAGCACGCGATCCGGGTCAGGACCTCGTCCAGCCACAGTTGCCTCGACTCCGCCGCCTGCGTCCCCTCCGGCGGCCGCCGCGGCTTCAGGTTCAGCGCGAGCTCCACCCTCACCGGCCGCGGCACCCACCGCAGCAGCGCCCACCCGACCCCCGACTCGATCAGGAACTGGTCGACCGGATGGAGATCGTCCCACCGCAGGCCATCGTCGACCTGCCGCAGCTCCTCCACCGGCGACCGCGCGGGGAACGGATCCGGCACCTCACCGGCCACCACTGCGGCCAAACCCTCCGCACCACCGCAGCTGAGCCAGCACAGATCGCACGCCACCGGACGCGGGAACGACTCCACCAACGTCGGCCGCTGACGGCCAGGACGACCGCATTTAAGGCACTGACCAGCGGAAACAGCCAGCTGAAACAACTGCTGGACACTGTCCGCAGGGAACAGTTCCTCTTGTGTGGCCGATACGACACGCACATTTACCTGCGAAATTGCAGGCATAGGGGTACCGGCCGGGCTGCCATTTGGTATGGTCACTCCCGAACAAGCACTGCACTCCCAGAGCGCAGCAAAATGGCCAACAAGACGAACGTCCTGTTGGTGGCTCACCGGACGCCAATCCGGCGAGGTTCGAGACAGCGGCCGCCAAACCGCTTCTCGTGTGAAGTTGTTGGTTGAGCGAATAGATGGATCTACGGGGTAAAACTCAAAATTGAGCGGACTGCCGATTCCGCTCCCCTCGGGCGCCAACCCGAGGGTTCAAGGCCTTAACGCCCAGGGAGCGCCAACTCCCTAGGGCGTTTGTTCTATGCGGCGGGCACCTCCCGCTGCTGCTCGAGCTGACGGACCTGACGCCGCAACCGCGCGACCTCGGCCCGCAGACGAGCCAGCTCCGCACGCTCCTGCTCGACCCGAGCAGGAGGGATCACGCGCGCGAGCGGCTTCGCGTGGAAGGTGACTTCCAGTTCCTCGCCCTTGAGCATCGACTCACGGAGCAAGGCAACCTTCGCCCTGAGCTGATGCGCAGTCACGGTGGTCATCTGGGGCTCCTGAGACATCTGAGACAAGTTGCGGGGGTAACCCTAGCGTCACAATGCGCGCATTCCCACGCCCCCGGTCAGTACGGCGTGTCGCCGGACTGACAAAGTTTCCGCAGGTAGACCCTCAAAACGCCATTGGCACACCGCCAATGGCTCGTTCGGCGATCGACCCCGCACCGTGTTCGCCCGGCGAGCGCGTCCTCCCTCCTTTCGACACCGTGATGCCGCTCCCCGCCGCCCCCGGCAGGCCGGCCTGGTCGCCGCTGGCATCCGAATGCGCTCGGATCCCGACCGGCCGGGTATACGATAAGTAGATGACCTCGGATACCGCGATGACCACAGTGAAGGTGACGACAGAAGCTCGTGACCGGCTGGCTCTGCTCGCGGCCGAGAAGGGACAGTCCATCGGCGCCTTCATCTCCGGCGTCGCGGACCGCCTCCCGACCGCCGCCGAGCTCGACGCCCGGGACGAACGCACCCGCGAGAGCCTTCGTCAGCTCGGAATCGAGCTGGCTCCCAGCGACCGCGCTGAAGGTGAAGCGCTCTGGGCGGCGCTGGACGCAGGAGATGACGAAGCCCTCGTACGGGCCGCTGGCGCGTGAGGTCCTTCGTGCTGGACACCGCGGCGCTGAACGCCCTCGGTACCGGCAACCCAGTGCTGGCGAAGCTGCTCTACGGCTCGCCTCGAGACGTCGACGACGTCGTCCTGGCCCTCTACCGAGGCCCTCGACTCCTGGTCCCGGCGATGGCCCTGCTGCACGCGGGGCGCCAACGGACGGGCCTGACCCGGCACGTGTCCGTGCTAGAAACCTTGCACGTCGTCCCGCTGGACGCCCCGGCCGTCACCGCGCTGTGCGAATCGCTGGCCGACCTGGCGCCGGACCTCGGCCACGTCGTGCACACCGCGGCGACGCACGACGCCTCGGTGATCACGCCGAACCCGGAGTCGTACCCGGAGTCGGTTCGCGTCGTCCGCCTGCCGGTCTAATGCCTCTCCCGCTTCTGCCGAAGAGAACCGTTCCAACCGATCGGCACCTGGCAACTGATCGTGGCACTGGTCTTGGCCAGCGAGTTCGCCGGTGACCTCCCGGGGAACGGCCTTGCCGGGACAGATGGTCGAGGCCGGCGACGTCCGCTTCGGCCCCGTCGCGGACCGGTCTGCTGACAGTGGCTGCTGCGCGGACTCGAATTCCACGACTGTGGGATCAAGGCCCTGCAGCCGTGGGACGCGCTATCGACATGCAGAGAGCGCTTCACGCCTTTGTTAGGCCAAACGAGTTGCTTATGACTTGGCAATGACACCTATTCAGAGTGATTTTGGGGCGTAGCACTTGGTCACCGGCCGGTAACAGATAGGTTGGCTCGACGGCCGGAGAGCGACGGAAGCCAGTAGGGAGTTTCCGCCGCTCGCGCCAAGCCCGGGGAGTGGGCTCCGGCCTTCCTGCTCGTGTGCGCGAACGAGCTCATTCCACAGAAAGGCAGAGCTACATCACAGCAATAGGGAACATCACCCGCGGCCTGGGAAACCCGCCCGCGGCACAGAGGCGAACTGATTTCGTTTTTCCCTAGATGCTCGGCCGGGGGGCAGGCGGCGATCGGGGAGCCGCCGGAGATCGCCGGCAAGAACGGATAGAGATGCACAATCCCGTGTACACCATCAACCCCGGACCGGACGCCAGCGTGCTGGCCCCGGTCTCGCCGACTACGAACCTTTCGGCCCGGCGTCGCGGCAAGCCCGCGCTCGCCGCCATCAGCTCCACCGCGGCGTTCACCAACGCCGGATTGACCAAGCCCGCGCGCCAGCTGGTGCTGTTCGCGCTGTGCTGCCTCACCCGAGAGGACACGCTGACCGACGCCTACGACGCCGTGCTCGCCAAGTACGGCGACCGTCCCGGGCACTGGTGCCACGGCAAGGACCTGCCCGGCTTGCGGTACTCCTGCAGCAAATTCCTCGGTAAAGCCGCCCGCACCTCGCCGACCTGGGAGGTACTGACCGACCTGTTCAGTGCCGCGCTGTCGGCACAGGAGTGCGAACGGCTGCTGCCCTGGGCGGCGTGGCTGTGGTGCCGTGCCCACGACGTCACGGCGCCTCCGGGCTACACCGGGCCGATCACGCCCCCGCCCTGGGGCGAACAGGACATCGTGGCCAAGGCCGCCGTCCTCGCCGCCCTCCGCACGGATCCGCCGCCGCATCCGGCGGACCCTGCGCCCCCGTCCCGCGAGCCTCTTCACCAGGAGCCGCGCGAGGACCACCACACCCTGCCGATGGCGGAAACCCCGACCCCGGCCTGGGAAAGCTCGGTCCCGTCGTGGGAGAACCCGCCGGATCTCCGGCTGCTACTCGACTCCATGACCCGGGCCTACCGCTCCCAGGAAGACCTCATCCGGTCCCTGCGGGCCCAGATCAGGCAGCTCCTCGAGGACAACCTCGAACTCGACCACCTGAGCTGGGAGCTGCGGACCCAGATCGCGAAACTGACCCAGGCCGCCGAGACCGCGATCTTCCGGAACGACCCGTCCCTGACCAAGCCCCAGGTCCGGCGGAAGCTGGAGACGATGATCGGCTGCACCCGCTCGCCGTTGCCGCCGCTCCCGCGGTCACGGCTGCGCCCGCCGCCCGCCTTCGTCGATCACCACGACCGGCGCCTGGCCCCGGTACCTCCCTCGGCCTGACCCTCCGGCACTCCACACAGCGCCCGGCCGGCGACGTCGTCGCCGCCCGGGCGCTGTGCTGTCCGCACCACACTCGGCGCCACAGCGGCCAACCGGCGGCTACTGAACACGCGAGTACGGCACTGACCCAGGCAATTAATTGTTCAGTGCCACGTTCAGTGCCTCATTACCGTCAGGTTCAGTAATCATTAGTGCCATCAGTGCCATGACGATTCGGACCAGCCGTTTTATTGCCCTGACCAGGCAATACAGTTCGACGTGATCTGCCGGGCAGAAATATTCAAAACCGTTCACCGACAGGGACTGACTCCCTATCGTCCGAGCACAGTTCCAGCTCCCGGCGGCCTCGCGCAGCTGGATAGTTTGGTTCTCGCCGGACCAAGATCGACGGCAAAAGCATCGACAGATATCGATTTCCAGGAGCCCTCGTCATGAACACGGAAACGCCGCATTTCCCCGCCACTCGCCCGGCCGGTATGGACCGGCCCGTGCCCGACACGCGGGCCCACGGGCCCAGCCCGTGAACAGAAAGGAGCGCCCACATGGGCGGAAAACACCGTAAAGACAAGGACGGCGGGCTGGCCAGCAGGGGCGGATGCGCGGTGATCATGATGATCGCCGTACCTCTGCTCGTCCTGCTGACCACCGCCGCCGATCAGGCCATCATCCTGATCAGCTGACTAACCGGTTCCCCGTCAGAGAACCGACTGCGGGGTCGGCCTTCGGGCCGGCCCCGCATCCCGTGCACTCAATAACTCTTCAGTGCGACACGAATTATTACACCTGAAACCCGAATATTCCTCTGTCGCAAAGGCCAATACCCCAGTCGAGTGAGGATCCTTCTACTCCCATGAACCCCCGTTGCACCGGCCGCCCCAACCTTCACGCCCGCCCGTCCCGGACCCGGCCGCGCGTGGTCCCGCTGCGCCTGCGCCGTGGCGCGACCACCCCCAGCCGCCGGATCTGCGGAGAAACCGACCGCGAAACCCACTTCGTGCCCAGCGCGGCCGTCGACGGCGACGACACCGCCGTCACCACCCTCTGCGGCACCCGACTCGAACTCGACCAGACCGAACCCGCCGAACACGCCCACGGCGTGCCCTGCACCACCTGCTACCTCCAGTTCCTCCACGTCACCGACCTTGACGTGCCCCACCAGCGCGGCGGGCAGGAATGGTGAGCGCCCACGACGAGCGCCAGCCAGACGAGCAGACCAGAGACCTGCGCCTGGTGCGACATCATGCTCCGACGAAAGAGCCTGCGTCGGCGGGTCCCCGGCCGGCACAGGCGGAGCAGGGGCGTGATCTACGAGAACTCGTGGAGAAAATTGTCAGGCTCTGGGGTCAGCCGGATCGGAACTGTCGGTAACCCGCTGCAGCTTTCCCGGCATAGGTCTCTGACCACCTGATCTCTCGGACTACCCAGTGCCAGCGCTGGAGTCCGGTGGAAGGTCGAGGTCCGTCGTCTCGCTCGAATCGGTCGGGATACTGCCCGGGGCCCAGCCGAGTACTTCCTCGAAACGACGGGCCGCGATCGGGACAGGCGGGCGTCCGCGATCGCTCTCGTGGAGTCTGATGGTCGCCTGGCTCAACTGGGTGCGATGCGCGAGCTCCCTCACGGAGATGCCCTCCGCTTTCCGGAACGCGATGAGAGCCTTCGCCAGCCGCTCGGATTCTTCGCTCATGACCAAAGCATTCCGCATCACGAACGCTCGATCAGCAGCCTGGCCTGGTCCGCACGCAACTGGTGCTTCTCGCCGGACTTGTCGCATCTTTGCGAGACATCGCAGAAGAGAAAGCTACGCGAGGTGGCGGGCCGAGGTGTTCGCAGCCGGGGGGAACACGGCAGGAAAGCCCTGGTCCAAGGCCATCGCGACGACTCGTTCGTCGTCGTCGACCACGACGTCGATGGCACGGGTCCGGGCGAGCTCGTGGAGCTGTTCGACCTTCCACACCGGCGAGAGTCGGAGATCGTCGTTCGGGCGCATCCGCAGTTCGTCTCGCGGAACGTCGTGCCGATCGAGCCAGGCCGCGGTCAGGTCGCGTGTGCGGTCGCTGCGCGCGGTGAGCCAGCAAATCTCGTGGTCGACGGCGAGCTGACGTGCCAGCGCTCGCCCTGAGGGGATGAGCGGATCGTCCCCGGCCGCGTCGAAGAACGCGGCCCAGGACTTTCTGCTCGCGGACATCGGATCGTTGCCGAGCAGCGGAAGGCGCCAGGCGGCGTCCGCGATGACGCCGTCGACGTCCAGCACCGCCAGGCGGCTCTTGCTCAAGGACCGGTTCCTCTTCAAGCGGCCTGAGCGCTGCCGTCGATCACGGAGGCGGCGTCGACGAGCTGGCCGCGGCCGATGAATCGCTTGATGACGAGAAGGCCGGCCTCGTGCTTGTCGGCGCCCGCGTGCGAGGCGCAGGCGTCGGTGACGACCCACGGGGTGTAGCCCTGCTCGAACGCGTCGCAGGCCGACTTCATCACGCAGCTTTCGGTGGCGATCCCGCAGATCACCATCTGCGACCAGCCGTGGAGGTTCACCAGCCTGGTGAACTCCGTCGTGAACGGGGAGTACTGGCCGACCTTGTCCACCACGGCCGCGGCTCGCGCGGCGTGCGGGGCGAGCTCGTCGATGATCTCGACCTCTTCGGCGTCTGGCATGAAGCGTGACCAGTGGATCAGCCGCTCGAACTGGCTACCGGGCCGGTTGATGAAGCGCGTGAAGACCACGTCCCGGCCGAGCGCTTCCCAGCGGTCGACGAGATCGACGACGTGCGGAACGACCGGGGCCGACTTGCTGGACACGAACCCAGCCTGCATGTCGACGACGAGCAGAACGGAGTTGCCGTTGTTCACGGTGCTTCCTCTCGGAGTAACTGGTCGTCCACCTGCCAATTTAGCCCTTGGACACCGCGTTTCTTTGCTAGACCTCGCAGAGGCGAGCTAGAGCAAATATCCCCCGCAGTCGCCAGTCGAAAGACAGCGGAAATCAGCACTTAGTCAATTGTATATTGACTAAGTGTGTGATCATGTCCCACACTCAGTTGCGTTCGTCCGCTCGGCGAGAGGTCAGGGGCACGATGAAGATCACCTTGGTGGCGGCGGCCTGCAACAACGGCCGGACCTGCCCGAACATCAACACCAGCGATCGCGGCACCGTCGTAGTCCAGGGCTATATCGCGGCCTGCGACAGCGTGCCCGGTCTCACCCTGACCGCCTCCGACGCCGTAGTGGAGATTCCCGTCGGGCTCTTACCGGACGGCCTGGTCGCCGACGACATTCGGATCTACCCGACAGGCCGGGACACCCTGCTGGTCGTCGGTCCCCGGGTGGTCGACGCCGAAGCGCTCGCCGAGCTGCAGCTGCCTGAGGGCGAGGACGCCGTCGAGGTCGCGGCCGCGCCTGGAAGGATCCCTGCCCATGCTGGATGAGGAGCAGCTTGGCGCCTACATCGACGACCGGTTCACCCGGCGCCTGTTTCGCCTGGAAACCCATGATTTCCTCGATGTCGGCAGCGACGGCGAGGACTTTCAGCGTTACCTCGCCGGGCAGCCCGGCCCGGACATGGCCCGCAAGAAAGCCTGGCTGGACGTGATCCGAAGTGAGGTCGCTCAGGGCAAGCACACCTATCGCGTTCACGTCGTGCGCTCCCCGCTCACCGACTACCTGCGTTTCGACTTCGAGTGGGGCTATGTCCACAACGAAGAAGCCGGCGAACGGATCGGGATCCTCGATCTCGCCGAGCGAGATGCCCCGGCCGAGTTGGTTGACCACGACTTCTGGCTGATCGACGACGAGCACCTGGTCCTCATGCACTACGACGATCGCGGCCGTTTCACCGGCGCTGAGCCCGTCGACGACGTCAACCAGCTCGCCCGGTACCAGACTTGCGCCCAGGCCGCGTGGTCTGCCGCGCAGTCGTTCGGCGACTATTGGCGCGGCCACCCCGATGCCTGGCGTGATCGCCACGCCGCCTGACCCTGTTGATCCAGGAGATACACCATGACCACGCCGACCCCGCCGTTGTCGACCGCGCTGCGCACCCTGCGCGCGGACTTCGGCATCAGCGGGAACGAAGCCGCCAAGCGGGCAGGGCTGTCCCAGAGCAAGGTCTCCCGAGCGGAACGTGGCGCCTTCGCGCCGAGCCCCGAGGACGTCGCCGCCCTGTGCAGCGTCTACAAGGCGCCGGCCTCAGTCCGCAAGGAGCTCATGCAGATGGCCCAAGACCTCAAAGAAGCCAGCCACAGCGCCCGGATGACCCTGCAGCGCGGCGGCTGGTGGATGCAGGAACGCATCGGCAAGATCGAGCGGACCGCCGAACGGATCCGCGAGTTCTCCCCGTCGATCGTCGTTGGCCTCGTCCAGACACCCGACTACATCCGCGCGCTCTTCGGCGACTCCCTGCCCGAAGACGACCTCGATCGAACCGTCCAGGCCCGACTGCTCCGCCAGGACATCCTCACCAGCGGCCGCACGATCGACATCGTCATGGCCGAAGGCGCCCTCCGCTGGTGCATGGGCAGCCCCGCCGTCATGGTCGGACAGCTCGCCCACCTCATCGACATCAGCCAGGCCGGGCACGTCAGGCTCGGGATCATCCCCTCCACTACCCCGGCCACCGTGCCCGCGCTCCATCCCTTCGCCATCTACGACTCCCGCGCCGTCCTCGTCGGCACCATCAACGCCACCGCGCTCATCACCGACGCCCAGAACCTGCGCGACTACGAGAACTACTGGACCGAGATCCAAGACCTCATCACCTGGGGCGACGACGCCCGCAGCCACCTCGACCGCATCAGACGAGGCTTTCTTCAGGGCACCTGAACAGGCCTTTCTCACGTACAGACTTAGTCAATGTCGTATTGACTAGATGTTGTTTGAGAACTTCAAAGCGGAAACAGGCAAGAAAAGGGGTGGGACCAGGTGATTCCTGGTCCCACCCCAAAGCAGCCAGCCGTTAGGCGGAGATCACTCGGTGGTACATGCCCCCAGCCTGGCGAACGGCTCGGGCTCGGTCTTCCAATGCCCGGCTGGCCTGGTCGAGGGCGGTGTTCCAGGCGTCGGGGTCGGTCGAGCGGGCGGACGTTTTCAGGTTCGCGACCAGCGCGGCGGCTTCGTTCCACAGCGCGGCTTCGCCGGTGGGGTCGTACCGATCCCGGTCTTCACGAAGAGGAACGGCGGCGGTGAGGACCGCGCTGGTGTCGTCGACGAGCGTGATGGCCGCGCGGATCTCGGCGGATGCGAGCTGTGTATCCGCGTCACGTTCGAACAGTGCGCCGGAGTTCCGAACGGGATGTTCGCGTATGTCGAGCTGCCGGAAACCATGGCGGAGCCAGTAGTTGTGCAGGCCGGTGTTGGTGCGCCAGCAGTCGAGGCGGAGCCAGCGAGCGCCGGTGTCGGCGGCGCGTTGCGCGCACCAGTCGAGCAGGAGATCGCCGAGGCCGTAGCCGCGGCGATCGCTGCGAAGAATGAACTTGTAGAGATAGAGCGCGGGCTGAGCGGCTTCGGCGGGTGTCCAGAAGGCTGGGTCGGCGGCGGCGAGCGCGAAGCACGCGACGACGTCGCCGGCCTGGGTGGTGACGACGTGCATGGCGCCCTGGTCGATCCAACTGGCGATGACCTGGCGGCCGTGCTCGCGGTCGTGCCACTGGACGATCCCCGCGGCCGCGAGCGCGTTCTCGGCCTGGACGCGGAGATCGAGGCAGGCGTTGAGGTCCTGGTGATCGGCGTGGCGGATGCGGTAGGTGATGGGCTGGACCATGCTCATGCCTCCAAGGTGAGGGCGAGGTACATGCGGTCGCCGGGGAAGACGGAGACGATCACGCGGATGCGACGGCCGGTCTCGTCGATGCCGACGCGGGCGTGCTCACCGACGGGGTCCGCTCCGATGTCGAGCAGCTCCTGCTCCTCGGGAGTGGCCACGCGCGAGCGGATCTCGTCGAAGTAGCGGACCTGCTTGATGCCCATGGCGTTGATGAAGCCGCCGGCGACGGCGATGTCGGCTTCGGTCATGATCGGCTTGATCCGGCGGCCGTCGACCACGCATTCACGGTCGGCGATGTCCATGGGGAACCAGCTGTCGGCGATGGACACGGCTTCGTCGTCAGCGATCCGGATCCGGCGTCGCCGGATCAGCATCGTGTTGGTCTCCACGTCCAGCCATCGCGCTACTTGGCGTGATGCAGGAATGCCCCGCACACTGACCTGCTGTCGAGGCGTCTTGCCCTGGGCGACCATGTCAGCTGCCCAGTCGTCGATTCCCCGCGCGGCGTCGTCGCGTCGGTCCCCGCGTTCCCACTCGGTCAGGTGCCAGACCGCAGGCGCGTACTTGCGGACCTGGCGCCCAAGGCGGCCGGCGCCGACGGTGATCAGCCCTTCTTGTTCGAGCTTGCCCAGTGCGGTGCGGACGGTCGGCCTGCTAACTCCATAGAGGTCACATAGCGCAATTTCGCCAGGGATGGTTTCGCCAGGGGCCAGTTTTCCCAGCTCAATGCGCTCGCGCAGGCCGTCGTAAACGACCTCCCAGCGGGGCTTCTTCACGGGCTTGCGGCTCCTCACGCGGCGGCCTCTTTCTGTAATTACAAAACTTACATGATCCGGACTCTTGCGCAGCTTCTGTCATAACAGTAACGTCTGTAATTACAGAACGGTACGTGACTGGCGCGGCACTGTCTGAACAGCAAGTTGGCGCGAGACTCCGGTCCGATCCCGGCTCCGCCCAAAACGAAGCGGGTCTGCGCCCGTGGTGGCACGCTCCACTCCCCCAGCTGTGCTGGTGAGGACTCCCTGTAGACGCGGGAGATCGCAGAGAAATTCATAGGACCGCGAAACCTAGGTCTCTACGAGCGCGTATTACCAGCCCGCCAGGACGGTTAGCCCGAGCGATGCGCGCCTAGGTATCCCCGAAGTCGAGGCGGTCCCCTTGCACACAAGTTTTTGCAGGTCAGACCGATCGATGCCTGCCGTTGGCCCACCCGCACTTCCCCGCGGGTGGGCCTTTGGGAGTCACCCACGAACGGAGATCGACATGCGCATGACCCGCGCCGAGTACGCCGCCCAGTTCACCCAGGTCGACCTGGACCTGCTGAACACGAGCGACAGGCAGCTCAACGGCTTGTTCGAGTTCTTCGCACTGATGACCACGACCAGGGACGAGCGCGTACACCGACAGCGCCTCGCCGAGCCGCAGTTCACCGCGGCCCTGGCTCCGCTCCCCGCCGGTTCCGATCACGAACAGCTGGAGGCAGCAGCATGATCACCGAACCTCTTTCCCATGACGTCGGCCTGGCCGACCCGCAGCTCGTCCCGCCCACCACGGTCATCGAGCCGGTCGGGTCGCCGTTGCTGGCGATGGCCACGATCCTGACCGCCGGTCTGGTCCTGCTGTTCGCCTCCCACGAGCCGATCCAGCTCGTGGCCGCGCTCGCCGGGCTCGCAGCGTCCTTCTGGCTGTACCGGGTCTTCCGGGCCCGGGGGAAGGCGCAGCGATGAGCCTTCCCGTCACCGATTCCCCGGACCTTGGCGCCTTGCAGCACGACGTGCTCACCGACGCCGTCGGCAAGCAACTGCTGCTGAGGTGCCACACCGTCGCCTTCCATAGCGGCATCGACCCGGTCGGCACTGGCGCCCGGATCACTCGCCTGCAGGCCGAGATCGCCGAAGAGTTCGATGTCCTGGTTCATCTGCAGGACGCGCTGCGAGCTATCTGACTCGGCGCTCCGGCACCGGGGGACCACATGCGCTCCCCTCGAGCGCGTGTGGTGCCCAGGCCACCGGAACCTCATCCGCCGTCGACCGGCGAGATCAATCTCCCCGAGCATGAGAGGACATGACCCGTGTCTGCCGACGCGACGCACCTTGGCCCTGCTGAAGAACCTCACGACACCTTCGACCAGCTGGCCGCGCAACTCACTGAGATGCCGTCCCAGCTGGAGGTGCCTGACCTGCCGACCCCGCCGAAGGCTGCGCCTGCCTTACGCGCTCCGGTGGAAGCCCCCCAGCCCCCGGCGCCCGCAGCGAACACTCAGGTCGCGTCCACCGAGACGCCCGCTCCGCTCCCGCAGCCCGCTGCTCGAATCGAACCTCGTGTTCCGGTCGCACCCGCGGCGCCGAACCGGTGGGGTAAGCACGGTCTGGTCGCCGTGTACTGGATCGCGATCGCCACAGGGGCCATCGGCCAGGTGATCTTCTTCGGTGACCTGTTCGAACTGGGGCTCCCCGGCTATTTCGCGGCGGCGATCATCGCCACCACCTCGGAGACGATCATGGTGTCGGCGTGCGACACCGCCCTCGCCAAGCGGGATCAGGGCAGGGCCGCGCGGCAGTGGGTTCCATTTCTCCTGATCGCTTTCACCGCGGCGGTCACGGCCTCGGGGATGAACGTCATCCACTGGATGGAGAAGAACCCGTCGATGGCGATCCTCTTCGGCGGGATCGCGTTCCTCGGGTTCCTCCTGCACGTCATCCACGGGTTCGGCGATGGGACGCAGTACCGCGCGGAGAAGGCGGCGTTCGACGCCGCGATCGCCGAGATCGAGGCGGAGCAGCAAGCGGAGGCCGCCGAACAGCGTCGACTGCGCACCGCCGCAGCCCGTCGGCAGCTGGAAGCCGCCGCCTCGACGCCGGCAGCAGTCGTCAAACCGGCCGCCCGATCGACGAAACCGAAACCCGCCACGAAGCAGACCACGAAGCCGTCCGGGAAGCCGAAGATGACGAAGGACGACGTCCTCAGCTGGGCACTGCGGCAACCGGATCCGGAAAACCTGACCCCGGCGCCAGTGCTCAAGCACTTCAAGGAACGCGGCTACGACCTGGTCACCGAACGTGCTGTCCGGAACTGGCTCGCCGACATCAAATAGATCCCGGTCCAGCACCGGGGGAACGCTCGCGGAGGTCAGCCCTCCCCGCGGTCCGCGAGCGTTGCCCAGGCCTCTGGAACGGCCCGTCCGAGACGGCCGGGAGCCGCGTGGTGAGCAGCCACACCCGCACGGCTTCCGGCGCCCACCCCGCGCAGCACACCCTCCCCCGCTTTTGTGCTGCGCGGGAAACACCGGTGGCCGAGCGCCGCAACCCCGATGAAACCCCTCGCGGGTTTCAGCGCGCGCTCGGCCACCGGCCCTCGCCTTCCCGGTTTTTGTTGGCACGTCTGGAAAGGACCATCCGATTGGCTCGTGAACGCTACGAACTGCGCCTGGAACGTCTCGACGGCGGCAGGCTGCCGAACCGGGTCGAGGAGGTCAGCGAGTTCTTCGACCTCGACGACGCGTATGACACCGAAACCACACTGGCCAAGCACTTTCTGCCGCTGGCCTGTACCGCTGAGGGCGAGGACCCCGGCGGTGACCGCGCGGAGATGCCGTGGCTGGCGCGGTATGTGCTGAGGATCTACCAGCCGGGGAGTACCCGGCTGGTGACCTCGTATCGCGGCTGGCTGGTGTAGCCGGATGGCCGGTCACCGCAGGCGCCGCAAACCCGGGACGCCGACCGCGCGCCGGCGTCATCACGAGAACTCGAGGGCGCTGCTGGCGGAGAAACTCGCCGCCACCGGTGATCCGGTCGAGCGCCTGGCGCACGGCTTCGACTACGCCCGCGCCGCGGCGGCGCGGGCCCGGCGCCGCGATCCCGGCGCCGACGTCACCGCGGCGCTGGACGCCGCGCTGCACGCGCTCGTCCGCGCGGGCGACCAGCTCATCCGCTGACCCATCCCACGAAGTCCCCACCCTGAAGCAGAGGAAGTGATGCCCCATGTCCGCCGTGCACGAGCTGCCCCAGCCGACGCCCGCGTCCACGACGGACCAGGCCCGGCCGCCGGTCCCGCCGGAGACCGACGCGGAGAAGACGCTCCCGATCCCGGCCATCCGCCCCGACACCCACCTCCGTGTCGTCCCGACACCCGCCGCCCCGGGCCCGGACGGGGACGCCGCGAGCGACACCAGCCCCGGCACCGGGCCCGGCCGGTCGCCGGTGGACCGGGTGAAGGCCTGGACCGAGGGTGTCGCGAGGCCGTGGGCGAAGGACATCTTCGGCCCGCCGGACATCGCCACGAAGGACCGGCCGTCCCTGGCGAAGATCCGCCGCTACGGCAAGGAGAACACGCAGACCCCGGACGTGCCGGTGCTGCGCGCGGCGAGCCAGGCGTGGTCCTGGATCGCGATGTATCACGCCGCCCGCGGCTACGCCCGCGCGTGGCTGATGGAACGCCCGGTCCGCGCCGGGGTGTTCGTCGCGCTGCTGATCGTCGCGTCGCTGCTGCCCGGGACCCGGGCGGTGCTGACGGTCCTGCTGTGGCCGGCGCACACCGCCATCGAGCTGCTCACCAACTACTGACCCGCCCGATCTGAAGGAGTCCCTCATGTACATCCTGTCCGCGCTCGCCCTGTTCGTGACCTGGATCCTGATCCGCAAGCGACGGGCGAAATGGATCCCGGACTGGTTCGCCTGGCTGATCTCCCCGGGCGTGTTGTTCCTGGCCACCACCGCGTTCGCGCTG
Source organism: Amycolatopsis sp. NPDC031561 (assembly GCF_055580625.1). Taxonomy (NCBI): domain Bacteria; kingdom Bacillati; phylum Actinomycetota; class Actinomycetes; order Pseudonocardiales; family Pseudonocardiaceae; genus Amycolatopsis; species Amycolatopsis sp. NPDC031561. The sequence goes on from NZ_JBVILA010000031.1 coordinate 37,852, forward strand.
TCGGACATCGGCGGTTTCCTCGGCGGGATCCTGATCTGGATCGTCGGCTGGCCGGTCACCTGGTTCGGCGGTAATCCCGCGATCCTGGTGACCATCGTCGCCGCGGCGCTGTTCCTCGGCACCGTGCTCGACATCGGCGTCGACAAGAAACCCGACGGCCTGGCCAAGACCGGCCTGGTGCTGCTGCCCATGCTCGCGGCCGGATGCCTCGGCTTCGTCGGGCGGCTCCTGAGCTCGATCGTGACCGGCACCGGCGGCGTCGGCCCGCAGGTCATCGCCGCCATCACCGGCTGAGGTCCGGCCCGCGTGGCCAGGTGCCAGCCCGCCCGAGCCCCCGGGCGTCACTCACGCGGGGCGGCCCTCACCGGTGTCACCACACGGCCCCCGCCAAGGGGGCCTTGCGGATGGGCGGGTTCGACTCCCGCCAGGGGCACGTACCGATCGCGTCCCTTATCGAGCCGACAAGGAGGAAACGTGCCGTGGAGCTGCTGTTCATCCTGATCATCAGTGCCTACCTGACCAGGCAGGCCGCGCAGGCCGTCCCCGACTCCATCGCCCTGGCCCGGGGCAAACCCGCACCGAGTGTGGAGAAGTGGAAACGCAAGCACCCGGACAAGCCGGTAGAGCCTGGGTTGCGCGGTTACTTCGGCCGGATGCTCACCAACAGCGTCGAGGCCTGGGCCGACCGATCCAGCCGTCGACACAGGCGGCGCAAGATGTTCCAGGCCGCACGGCAGAAGCACAACGACTCCGAGTGGCTGCGCAAGAAGATCGCCCGCACCGAGAAACGCGCCGCCCGCGCCGAGCAGTGGGCGGCGAAGTTCGGCGTCATGTGGGACAAGACCAAGGCCGCCGCGACCGCCCGCCGCGACGAGAACGCGGCCTGGGACGAGAACGCCGTCCGCGACCCCGGCATGGCCTCCGCCGACGCTCCGGCCGCTGGTCCCCGGGAAACACCGGGCGCCACATCGGGAAACGACGGTCCCGCGCCGCAACCGCCTCCGGCAGGTCGGGAAACACCGCCGGGAACGCCGGGCCCCGGGACGTCCGCGTCCGGTGCCTCGGGCAACGCCGCTCCCGGCGGGCCGGGCAACGGCCGAGGTGGCGCCGGCTCTCTCTACGAGGAATGGGTCGGCACGTCGGGCGACGGTACGCAGGGCGGGGGCGGGGGCCGAGCGACCGGATGGACCACGGACGAGGACCGCTACCGGTTCGGCACCGGACGGGTCTATGACGACCAGGACCGGGATCCGATGTGGGGCCCCGCACCAGAACCGCCGCCGGAATCCCCGGGCACGGTCCGCGCCGAAGGCGAGATCGTCCGTCCTCAACTGCAGCTGGAAGCCGGCTCCACCGCCGGTGCCGCCGACACCGAGATTCTCGACGCCGAGATCGTCGAGGACACCCCCGCCCCCGCCGAGAGCTCGGCGGGCAACCCCACCCCCATGGAGGACGTGAACATGAACGCCAGTGCCGAGATCACCAACCTGCCCGCGGCGAAGGCCTACACCGCGAAGATGACCGAGTACCTGAACACGGTCGGCAGTGTCGTCGAGGCCCAGAAGGCCGAGCTGAAGAAGCTGGCCGAGGACTTGAAGGCCGAGCTGGCCGACGCCGAGCTCGCGATGAGTTCCCTGCAGTCGCACGGGTTCACCGGTGACCCGGTCGCCGAGTTCCAGCTGGCCAACGAGCAGCTGATGCTCGCGCAGCAGGCGCTGGCGGGCGCCGAGCAGGCCCTGAACCCGCTGCCGGACAACATGACCAGCGCGAAGGGCGCCTACGACAAGGCGTCCGACGCCTTCGACCGGCAGGCCGGTATCGCCGAGCAGGTCCAGACCCAGGCGGCCACCGGCAACGTCGCCGACAACACGGCCTTCTACGCCAACGCCTGACCCCGCACGACAGCGCTGAAAGAGGACACCGCCACGGGGCACCGGCCATCACGGCCGGTGCCCCGTGGCGGTGGGCGGGTCCGATTCCCGCCCGGCGCGCTCAGCACATCCGGTCACCGAGCGAAAGGACACCCGACCATGGCCGACACCACGACCGCCCCGGCCGCCGCGCCGGTGGCCACCCACGACCCGCTCCCCCAGCCCACCGCGAACACCGAGGCCGGGAAGGCGAAGGGCGTGCTGGGCAGTGCCCGGGACACCTACGCCACCGCCCGCACCAAAGTCAGCATCGCCAAGGAGAACGTCGCTCGCACCAAGAAGAAGGCCAAGGCGCTCGGGTGGCGGACCCGCCGCGCGAGCTACCCCTGGTACGCCGCGGCCGCGACCGCAGGCCTCGGCGTCGCCGGGTCGGTCGCCACCGAGTTCACCGACACCCCGGTCGACCTCGCGGTCGCCGGTGGCACCGGCGCGGTCGCGCTCGCCGGGGGCTGGGCTCTGGCGAAGAAGTGCGCCGAGCAGATCGAGAAGGCCGGCATGACCAGCCGGGTGCAGGCCGGGGTCGCCGCGTCGTGCGCCTGGTGCCTGACCACCCCGCTGACCGGCGCGAGCGCGCTGGAGATGTGGCTCGCGCTCGGTCTGGGGACGGTGGGCCTGTCCGCGCGCTGGTGGCAGCGGATCCGCCCCGGCTACCCCGCCGGCACCGACCTCGTCCTCGCCAGCGAGACCGCCCTCGTCCCCGCCACCGACGCGGACGCCGAAGCCACCGCGGTCGCCACCGCGGCCGAGTCGATCCTCGAGGCCTGGTCCGCCACGGTCACCGTCCCCGGCGGGCTGGTGCCCGGCTCGACACTCACCGCCCCGCAGCTCGCCGATCACCGCGTGACGTTCTCCCTGGGCCTGGTGCCGGGCAAACAGACCGTGCAGGACCTGCGCAACCTGGCGGGCAAGATCGGCTCGGCGATCGGGTTCTTCGGTAAGGACCTGAGCTTCGACGAAGGCGCCCGGCCGACCGAGGTGGTCATGTCGGTGCGGGTCAGCGCCGAGGTCGACACCACCTACAGCGGCCCGGTCGTCATCGTCGAGGGCCAGGACATCTACATCGAGATCGGCCCCTACGTCGACGGCGAGGGCGCGACCCGCTACCACGTCGCCGGACCGAACAGCGTGAACAGCGGTTTCGTGCTCGGCTCGAAAGGCTCCGGCAAGAGCAGGGTCCTGGAACTCATCGCCGACGGGCTGCGCGCGCTCGGGTTCGAGATCTGGTGGATGGACCCCCAAGGCGGTGCGTCGTCGAAAGCCTTGAAGGACCACGCCGACTGGTCGCTGATGGGCCTGGACTCCGACGAGCACACGCCGCTCGAGGTCGCCTACATCGGGAACCTGCTGCACCTGTGGCGGGCCGTGTGCAACGTGGCGAAGATCCGCGAGGCGGAGAACGTCGCGATGGGCCTCGACGGGTTCACCCACACCCGCGAACGCCCGGCGATCATGGTGATGATCGACGAGTGCCACAAGGCGTTCAACCTGAAGAACCCGGTCAGCGGCAACACCTTCGGCTACGACTTCGGCGAGCTGGACCGCGTCACCCGGAAACTCGGCATCGGGTTCATCGGCGCGTCGCAGATCTTCACCATGGACACCTTCGGCAACTCGGCCGCCCTGCGGTCGGGGATGATCACCGGGAACCTGCTGATCATGCGGATGATGGAGAAGTCGCACTGCGGGCTGCTGCCCGGCAGCGCGCCGTCCCCGCTGAGCCTGCGCAAGGGCGGCGGCTACGGCTACGCCATCGACACCGACCGCGAGCACGTCATGTGGCGGGCCCGCAACATCGGTGACCACGCCGCCGAGCGCCTGGCCGCCAAGCCGAAAGCGACCCTGGACGCGCGGGCCACCAAGGCCGCGGGCCCGGCCTACCGCGACCGGCACAAGACCGCCGCCCGCTACACCGAGAAAGCCCTCGCCACCCTGGAGGCCTTCGACGCGGCAGGCGAGGCGACCGCGCTGACCATGCTCCACACGGGACCCCAGACAGAGCAGGCCGGCACCGGCACGACCGCCACCCCGGCGTCGGGTGGCGGGATGGCGTCGGTACGGGTCCTGCCGGTCCGGCCCTCCGCCCAGGGCGCCACCACACCCGCCGCCGCCGCCGGCGGCGCGGTGGCCGCACCGGACGGTGTCCCCGCGGCTGATCTCAAACCCGGCGCCCAGCGGGTCATGATCCTGCTGCGCGACGGACAGGCCTGGCACACCAAGGACATGGCCGCCGCGCTCGGCATCAGCGAACAGGCCGTGCGCGGACACATCCGCTCCATCGGCGAGACCCGCCTCGACAACCTCGGCAAGGGCCGCTACCGCATCAAGTGACCGCTCCCCGCGCGGCAGAACAGACCCGCACTACACCCTGCTAGTCCTGCGAGGCCCGATATGCCTCGTAGGACTCCCGAGGAATTCCAGCGGGTCTGCTCCGCTCCGCCCGGCGCCCATCCGTCCCGCCCAACCCCGATAAAGGAGTTCGCTGATGAACCGTCGACAGCCAGCACGCCTCGGCAACGACCGCCCGAGCCGAACCGCCCTACCGTCCGCCGCCGCGCCCATCCACCCCGGCAACGGCACCCCGGTCGGCGACGGCGGGGGCCTGGACGCCGGGGACTCCTGCCCGGCGCCCGACACCACGTCCATCGCGGACGCCGGCGGCGGGTGCGACGTCTCCGTCTCCTGACCGCACTCCGCTCGACGCGACGGCCCCCGCCCCTCCCGGCGGGGGCCGTCACCGTTTCGGGAAGGCCCCGCCCATGAAGCCCCTGTTGTTCTTCGCCGCGCTGGCCTTGTTCTACCTGGCCTACTGCTGGTGCTACCCCTACACCGCCTGCGGCAGCTGCGACGGCGGCAAGCACTTCGACTCCTCCGGTGAGCACTGGCGCACATGCCGCCGCTGCAAGGGAACCGGTACGAGGATCCGCCTCGCCCGCAAGCTCCTCGGCAGCACCCGCGACCTGTAGCTCCACACCTCCACGCACGAATTGCGAGGCCAGATAAGCCTCGCACACCTCGCACGCCTAGCTGAAGCGCTGACCTGGAAGGACCGTGCATGACCGGCACGCTCACCCCGCTCACCTCCGGCACGAGCCTCCGCTGCCTCGACCTCGCAGACCTCGTCGACGGGCTGGTGACCGCGATGATCCGCAGCGACAACGACCTCGAGGACTCGCAACTGCTCGCCGAACTCGCCGACGCCACCGAGGAACGCGCGCGCCTGACCCGCGCCGCCGAAGACGTCGACGACGCCCGCTTCGCCGCACTGCTGGCCGATCTGGCTCACGCCCGCGCCTACGACCGGCCTCGTGTCCTCGGGTTGCTGCCCGTACTGGAGCAGCCGTCCTACCTGCGGGCCGTCCTGAACCGCATGGCCTCCCCCGCCGACGACCAGCCCGGCTGGGTCCTGGCCCTGCGGCTCAACGCCCTGATCGACCACGCGATCGACCTCGGCCTCGGCACCCAGCTCGCCCGGCGCCTCGCTCTCGCGGTCTTCCGTCGCCCGGACGGGGAGAACGCCGCCGAGCACGAAGCCGCCGACGGCATCGGCGCCGCCTGACCTTCCGTGAACCGTCCACCTCGCAGAAAGGCACCCGCTCGTGACCACCATGATCACCACACCCGCCGCCACCCCGGCCCTGGCCTGGGACCACGCCGGGAACCTCGGCCTCGGCACCCGGCTCGACGGCGCCGGACCCGCCTGGTTCGACCTCACCGACGATGTCCACGTCTCCGGCGGTGTGATCACCGGCCCCCGCCACAGCGGCCGCAGCAACGCCGCGCTCGCCCTGGCCGCCACCGCCCGCGCCAGCGACGCCGTGGCGGTCACCACCCTCTACACCGACACCCGCGGTGGCGCGTCGAATCCGCCGCTCGCCCGTCTCGCGTCCATCCCGGTGCTCGACTCCCCCGACCGGGCCGTCACGGCGTTGCGGACCGCGGTCGAGTACCGCGTGAAGATCGCCGCCGCCCGTGGGCTGGCGACGCTGGCCGGGACGGAACTGCCGATCGTGCTGGCCGTCATCGAGGACGCCGAACACGTCGTCGGTGCTTATCCGCACCGGTGGGCGCAGATCGCGCGCCGGGCCCGCAAGCTCAACATCGCGCTCCTGCCCGTGCTCCACACCGGCGGCGACACCGACGTGGCCGGGCAGAAAGCCCTCTGGCGCATGCTGTCGGGCACCAACCACATCCAGATGCGCGGATCGGGAACGGAAGCGGGCACCGCGCGGATCCGGGACGCCGCCGGGAACGAGTACGACACCAGGCTGCCCTGCCTGCCCGACGGGGATCCCTGGCTGGACAACGAGATCGCCCCCGACGCCCCGCTCGACCCGGCCACCGCGGCCGCGTTCGGCGACCTCTACACCGCCCCGGCGGTGACCGAGCCGTGGGCGTGATCGCCGCGGTGACGTTCATCGCCGCTGTCGCGGTGTTCGTCCTCGCCCTCGTCGCGGCGCTGATCGCCCGCCAGTGCTATCGGGCCGCGATCGCCGCCGCCCCCGACGACCCGCCCGGCACCGAGGCCCCGGCCCGTCCCCGGGACCTGCCCCGCCATCCCGTTTCGCCTTACCTGGAAAGGGTTTCGCATGCGTGAGCTCACCGATGGGCCCGACCCGAGGACCCGGCCGCCGGAGTCGCCGCTGCGGTTCAACACCCACTACCGGCGCTGGCTGCACACCGCGCAGGCGCTCGCCGAGCTGATCCTGGTGGGCGCGGCATTGGCCGTCTTCTACCTGGTCGTCGTCGCCCAGCCCGACACGATGCTGTGGCCCGCCGCCACCGGCCGCAGTCCCCAGCACCTGCTCACCGGCGCGCTGATCGTCGTGCTGCTGCTGATGGTCATCCGGGTCGGGCGGGACGCGATCTACGGCGACCTCGGCCGGACTCACCACCTCGAGGCACTGGACCCGTACGTGCGGTTCCAGCTCGACCGCGACGGCCGCGCTCTGTCCCGCGTCACCGCGGTGGCCCATCTCGCGCTGGCCGCGCTGCTGGTCGCGCCGGTCGTCCCGGACGTCGCCGCGGCCTGGACGGCCAACGACCCGGCAGGGTTCGACGAGGTGGGGACGCGGCTGGCGCTGCGCCTGGCCCCGCCCGTCGTGCTCTACCTGCTGCACATGGTGCTCGACCGCGTCCTGGACCTCGTCGCGGAACGACTGGAGAACCGGCAGGACACCGCGATCGACGCGCAGGTGCCGCCGGTGATCACCGGCATCCCGTTCAGCTAGCGCCCAACTCCCTGAAGGAGCGTTCCATTGCATCCCGCCTGTGCCCGTGTCCGCATGGTCGACCGCTGCTCGGAGTGCAATCCCGGATACAGCGACCCGGACCAGGCCCACCAGATCTACGAGGCGACCCAGAACGGTGCCTCGCTGCGGGAGGCCGAACAGGCCTACGCCCATAGCGCCACATCGGGCACTCGCCCCTGACCACCAAGGTCTCCCGGTCACCTGACCGCCCTGCCTGACGCTACGCCCCGCTGGGGCCGGAACCACTGGTTCCGGCCCCAGCCCCGTTTCCCATGCCGACCGACTGGAGAAGTCCATGGCCACCATCCACGCTCTCGTTCTCGCCGGCGTCCTCGCCGTCGCACCGGCCTCGTCCTGCGAACCACCCGCCGCCGGTGGGACCGGTTCCCGGCCCGCCACGTCGGATGTCGAGTTCACCGCCTCCTGCGACGGCGACGGCACCGCCTTCGACGTCGAGCCGGACACCGCGGCCGCGCGCGCCGAGGCGCAGCGGCGCTGCACCCGCACCCACGACATGGTCCGCGACGCGCCCTGGCCCAGCGGATGGAAACCGGTCCCGCTCCCGGACGGTGTCGGCTGGTGACCACCTTCCGGTTGCTCATCGCGTGCTCGGGCAGCGGCAAGACGACGCTGTGCCGGAAGAACGCCGCGAGGTTCGGCGAGGTGTTCTCCCTTGACGTCGCCCGCGCCCAGCTCGGGCTGCACGCCCACGATCACCCCGTGTCGGCCTGGCGACCGGTCCACGAGGTACTCGCGGGTGATCAGCTGGCGTTCGACCACCGCCGGATCCTGACCGACGCCGTCGCCGCCCAGACCCGCGACATCGCCACCCTGCTCACCCAGCGCTGAACGTCCGCCCCTTCACCGACCAACGGAGTGAGGTCATCAGTGAGCACATCACCAAGTGCTGCCACCATCGCCGAACGCTTCGCCATCCCCACCGATCTCGTCGAGCGGATCGTGAACGACCTCGAGCATGCGCTCAACGACGGCCACACCACCAAGACCGAGGTACAGAGCGACCTCGCCGCCCACTACTCCCACCAGCTCAACGAGAACGTGCCACTGGACCAGGTGATCGAGTACTGGATCGCCAACCAGCACGAACTGCCCGAGAACTTGAGGTGAGCGAGACGCGGCAGCGGCGGCTGTTCACTCCCCACACCCAGCGCTGAACCACCCGGTTACGCCACCGGGGCTGACCTCACCACGAGGTCGGCCCCGGTTTCTTTCGTTTGCCCGCCAACCAATTTCGAGGACATCTACATGCCCACCACCATCCACAACGGACACGGCGATGTCGTGGCGCACGACGCCGACCCGAATCTGGTCGACCGGGTGATCGCCCGGCTCGGCACGCACTACCGCGGCCGCTGGGGCCACCTGGCGCTCGATGCCGCGGCGACCGACGTGCTCGACGAGCAGGCCCACGACGTCGTCGACACTCACACTCCCCCGCCCCGCCAGGTCGACGCCCTCGTCGCCGTGGTGCGCGCCCGCGCCACGGGAGGTGCCGCGTGAAGCGCCTCGCCACGATCGCCGCCGTCGTCGCGGCGATCACCACCGCCTGCGGTCTGCCGTCGGCCACCGGCGCCGAGCCCGCCCCTGCTTCGGCTGTCGTCCCGATTGATGCCGGGCAGCAGCTGGACGAGCTCGTCGTCGCGCCGCGCGGTTCGATGGACGGCTACGACCGCAAGAAGTACCCGCACTGGGACAACCAGGGGAACAACTGCAACACGCGCGAGTTCGTGCTCAAGCGCGACGGCAAGGACGTCAAGGCCGGTTCCGACTGCGCCCCGACCTCCGGCAGCTGGACCAGCATCTACGACGGCGACACCTGGACGAGCCCGACAGACGTCGACATCGACCACATGGTCCCGCTCGCCCAGAGCTGGGTCAGCGGCGCGAAGTCCTGGACAGACGAGAAGCGCCGCCAGTTCGCGAACGACCTGACGCGGCCGCAGCTGTTCGCCGTCACCGACAACGTCAACCAGGAGAAGAGCGACAAGGCGCCGGACCAGTGGAAGCCGCCGCTCGTCTCCTTCTGGTGCACCTACGCCACGGACTGGATCACCGTGAAGCACTACTACAGCCTCACGATCACCACCGCGGAGAAGACGGCGCTCGGGGACATGCTGAAACGGTGTGTCCGGTGAGCGCCTACGACGATCTCGCGCACCCGCCGGTCGAGGGGCTGGAGAGTGAGGACGGCGAGTTCCTGGCGTTCGAGGACTCCCGGGTCGCGGCGGCGGTCAACGACCGCGCGGCCACGTTGTTCAGCACCTTCGACGGGAAGGCCGCCTTCGCGATCCTCGAGTTGCAGGAGCTGGCCCGGCGGATCCAGGCCAGCGCGGCTGCCTACCGGCAGGTACATCAACCGGCGCCGAGCACGCCGTGCCAGGCCCGCGCGGAGAGCGAATGACGGTCTACGTGGACGACTTCACCGTTCCCGCGGTGGCCGGCGGCCGAGCGGGCCGCTGGTCGCACCTGATCGCCGACACCGAGCCCGAACTCCACGACTTCGCCGCTCAGCTCGGGCTGCCACGGCGCTGGTTCCAGGACCCGCGCGTCCGCTCCGTGTCGAGACCGATCCCCGCCCCGCCGGGCAGCTTCGCCGCCGAAACCTGGCACTACGACGTCACCCTCGGCAAACGCGAGCAGGCGTTATGGCTCGGCGCCGTCGGTGTCGACTGGCGCGACCTTCCCGATCTGATCAAACACCGCATGGCCCACGGCACCTGCCGCTTTGAGAAGGGATGACCAGCATGTCCGTTGACGACCGGTGGGAGAACTACCTGCGCGAGCAGATCAACGACCTCGCGCGCGGCCCCCGGGACTGGGTCGCCCTGGTCGACCTCAGGCCCCGCCTCGACCAGCGAGGCCTGAGCCGCGGCGCCCAGGACGAACACCTCAAACGCCTCTCCCTCGCCGGAAAAGTGCACCTTGTCCCCGAAAGCAACCGCAAAGCCCTCCGGGACCCCGATCACGACGCCGCCATCGACATCGGCGGCGAGGCCAACCACCTCGTCCTGTGGAACGGCGACTGACGAACACCTCCACGAAAGCCCCCAGCCGACATCGGCTGGGGGCTTTCGTGCGTTCAGGGCACTGTCGCGGGCTGTCGCGCTAGCGGCCGCGGTTGAGGAAGCGCTGCCACCACGCGGTGGGCTGTGCCTCCTCATCGGTGACGACGTGCAGGACCGGACGGGAGACGACATCGTCGGTGTCCGCCTCGTCGGCGTTGTCGAGCTCGTGCAGGGTTCTGCGGATCGCCAGCAGGGAGGCGACGACCCAGCCGCCGTCGATCTCCGGGCGCTGGTCGCGGTCAACGTCGATGGTGTCGCTGATGCGCTGCAGCAGCGGGCGCGGCAGGTCCGGTCGCTCGGCCAGGCCGAGCAGCGCGCGGCCGGCGAGGGTGGCGTGGGGGTCGCCGAGCCGGTCGAGCACGGCGTCGAGAAGCCGCGCGGCCACGTCATGGTCGAGGTCAGGGTTGGCGACCAGGCCGGGCCAGGCGGTCCGGAACTTGACCGCGGTCTCCTGAACCTCAAGCCCGGCGGTCTTGCCGATCCGGTAGTGGACTTCCTCGGTCGAGGGATCGGACACCAGCGCGTTGATCTGGTCCGCGGCGGAGGCGCGGGGGTAGGCGCGGGCGCGGACGATGGCGTAGACGCTGCCGCACAGTTCCCGGATCCGGGCGGGGTCGGTGGTCTCACCGGCCTCGCTGTAGAGCTCGCCGACCTGCTGCGGGTAGGAGGTCATCGCGGCACGGTGCAGGACCCAGGCCGCGTCGGTGACATCCCGGCACCAGCGCCGGGCCACCTGCCGCTTCGGCCCGATCCCGGAGTACTCCGCCAGGATCCCGATCGTTTCGTCGTCGTCCGGGTCGAAGAACATCAGCACGTACTCGGCGAGATCGGTCGCGGCATTGGAATAGCTGCCGGTGATGGCCGACTCCAGATGACCGCTGGTGTGCGTGGCCGGATACAGGTCCCCGTAGCCCAGGTGCTTCGAGAGCTTCCACCAGAACTCCGACCGGCGCGCGCTGTCCTCGCGGTAGGCGGGCAGCACCTTCACCAGCGTGATCAGGGTGGCTTCCGCCGCCGCGAGGTCCAGGTCGGTGTGCAGTGGGCTGGAGTCGAGCAGGCTTTCCGGACGCAGATCGTCAAGCTCGAGCGCATCGCGCAGCTTGGTCAGCGTGTCCAGCCTGGGCCGCGCCGACTTCCCGGTCTCCAGCTGGCTGATGGTCTCCTGGCTGACTTTCGCGAGTGAGGCGAGTTCGCGCTGGCCGAGGTCTGCGGTCTCCCGCAAGTGCTGCAACATTGTCTTCATACTTAAAAAGTAGCATGAACGGGTTAAAAGAAGGGTTGAACGGCTAGATTTTTCTAGAACTTCGTCGCCTGGTCGTGATGGGCTGACCGGTCCATTGCCTGCGGCCGCCCAGTTCCGGCCTCACGGGAACCTCGCCTCGCGGGCAACCGTTGAACATCCCGCTGCCGGCCGAATCCGCTTGCCTGTGGGAGGAATCATCACCGCCGAGTCGTACGTGCCGAACCTGAAGACGTTGCGCGAGAAGATCAACCAGGACACGAAGCTGCTCGACTCCCTTGATCCGAACTCCGACACCTATCGCCGTCTGCGGACCCGTATCACCCACCAGACCACCCAGCTGCTCGACTACGAAGACACACTCGAACGACGCCGGAAGCGCGCCGAGGTCGAGGAGGTCTTGAAGGCCCGCTCCGACGAACGGGCAACCATGATCGGCATGGGCCTGCTGTTCCTTGTGGCCGCCGGCCTCGCCCTCGTCCTGGGCTGGGGAACCTGGTGGATGGCCGTAACCCCTGTCGCGCTCTTCCTCTCGTGCGGCTGTTTCATGCACGCCAAGGAGATCTGACCCCGTTCCCCGAGGGCCCCCGCCGGATCCACGGCCGGGGCCCTCGTGCGTTCCCGAGACGATGCCCAGCCCCGAAGTCCTCTCGGCAGGCGTGAAGTGGCTCGATCGTGTCGCCGCCTGTTCTGCGACGCTGCTGTTCGTGACGCACGAAGATCCCTACGGGGACGCTCAGCTGTCGACCCTTGCGATCCTCCGGAGCTGTGTCGACGCGGATCTCTGGACCGAAGCGGGAGCGGCCGCCGTCAGCGAGTACATCGTCGATGCCCGGGAGCGCTTCCCCGCGGATTCGCCGGACTACCTGACCGGCAGTCTCGTCTCGACCGCGTTCACCTTGCTGCAACAGCTCGCGCTGCTGTCCGGCGAGACCGAACACGGCCTGATCGACCGGCTCGCGCTCGCTTTCCACCCCGACCTCGACCAGCCGATGGAGACATCATGAACAACGTCAGCGCGCTGCCGACCTCGCGAACCCCTTGGGATCCGGCCGTGCACGCCGCACCCGACGCTCGGTTCGTGACACCCGAGCAGTTCCTGGAAGGCCTGCCCGACGCGGTGCGGAGGAGCATGGTGAAGTCCGTCGTCACCGGCGCGCTCGCGGCCGCAGCCGACGCCGACGGCGTGCTGCTGAACATCGAGCTGCCCGAGTTCTACCGCGTCCACGTCACGAACGTGTTCAACCGCGACCTGGCCGCCGACGAGGAGAACGCCACCCTCGTCTACGACACCTTCACCGCGTGCGCGCTGATGGACTGTTTCAACGCGTTGATGCGCGAAGACCGTCTGCTGGGCCACCGCGGCAACGGTGACAGCGTCGACTACCGCCTCACCCTGCCCGGCTCCACGCCAGGATTACCGCGCTAGTCGTCGGCGACCCCGTCGACGGGATAAGGCGAAATTCCTGTCGGAGCCAGTACGTAGGCTGATCGCGTGTTCGACAACGATCTCGAGACCTGCGGTGCGTGCGGCACGTCGAAACAGCGCCACGGAGACGCCTGCGACCCGGCCGCCCTGCGACGCGTCGCAATGTTGGAGGAACACCTGGACCGCGAGCTTGGTGCACTGCTGGATACGGCCATCTCGGCCTGATTGCCCGGCCGGCAACATCATCGGCGACAACTCCGGCAACCTCCGGCAGGTCGTTGACGAGCACGTGCGGACCTATCGGATGCTGCTCGCGCATCGCCAAGGCAAGGCCCTGGTGTCCGGCCCGGTCCACCGCGCCCTCGATCTGCTCGCCGAGAAGGAGGAACTCCACCTCGGCGACACCGACGAAGACCGGCTCCGGCGCGAGGTCGTTCGCGAGCTGCGCGAGCAGATCCACGCCGAGCTGGCCGCCGATCGCACCCGAACGTCGCCTGTCACCACGTAGCCTCCGGGTGCAGCGAAACGGTGGGCCTGTGTTCAGGCCCACCGTTTCGGCTGTTCCCTGCCACGGAGAAGGAATGAAGAGCTCCCTCCGCGCCGGGGAGCGTCTCCGAGATCGTGTCTGTCGAGGTCACATCATCCGCGGGAAAGTCAGTACCCGGCGTGGCGTGCCATGTGCGCCGCCGAGTTTGTCCTTAACCTAGCGGGCTAGGACGCGTGGAGGGAGCCTGGCTGTGGGTTGGGCGATGAAGGTCAAACCGGGTTCGTGGGCTGTGACCGTTATCCCGGAGACGGAGGAGGAGCGCGCCAAGTCAACGGGGCTGTTGGTTGAGCACTTGGGCTGGGCAGCGAAGAACCCCGGGCCGAAAGAGATCGACAAGATAGACCGGCTTCTTGATTTCTGGTACGACGCCGGGTATTGCCCAAGTGCGCTGCTGTGTGCGCTGAACCAGCAACCAAACCACACCAAACAGAAGCCTCTCGGCGCGAAAGAGTCCTTGTTCGAGTTTTTGCGTACTCGTCTGGCTTTCTGGTACAGCGACGCAGCGGATGCGGCGATGACTGACGTCCAGACGCCGCCGCGGCCGGGCATCAGCCCGCAGCACTTCTGGAACCAGCGGAGCAGATTCGCCGCCGAGCAGGGAGCGCACGAATACCGTCGGTTCAGTACGCGAGGGCGTCAAGCTCGAGCGGAAGTCAGGGCTGTCGCCGCGGCACGGCGGCGCGATCCCCTGGAGCGGATACGCCAGGCCAGCGCACGTCGCGCCGAGGCCCTTGCCAGCCTCGAGGTGGTCGACGGCGCCCCGGCCCCTGCCATCCCCCTCGTAGCGGCGGAGGAACTGACGACATCACGGATGATCGCGTTCTACGCTGGTCGCCAGTCGCTGCCCGCACAGGTTCCAGCCGTGGCCGTGATCCTCCGGCGGCTCCACGACGAACGCCGCCCTCCGAACGCGGCGGAGACGGCTGTCCTGCGCAGCGCCGTCCGGACGGCTCGGGGCCGAGCTGGTGTCGCCTCACTTGAAGCGCTCGCGGCCGAGACCAACAGCGACGAGGCTGGGCTCCTGTCGACCGACGGAATCCAGATGCTCACCTTCCTCGACCACGCCTGCATTTCGGACCTGCCACTGGACACCCAGTTGAGGCTCCTTCACCTCGCTACCGGCTACGCCAGCGGGAGCGAGCCGCCTACTTCGAAGCACCCTTTCCCGCTGAGCGAACCGCGGCCGCATCCATCTCAGCACGACGTTCCCCGAGCAATGGACGATGTGCGAATCGTCGGCTTCGATTGATCAGCGATTGGGCCGCGACGTAGCGGCCGGGCCGTCGCGGCCCCAGCCATCGGTCGAGACTGCCCGTCTCGACCGGGAGCGTTCCGAAAGCCGCGTTCGTGCAGTTCGGCCGTTGCGGCTTCATCTCGAATGTCGTGGAAAGAAAGGTGGCCGGGCTGGCGACGTCGCCCTGCGCCAACAGGGATATCGACGTCGCGCTACCCGGCCTCTCGTGTCGACCCAGCCGTCAAACTAGGAAAGCGACCCGAGAAAACTAGTTTCTCGCATGGTGGCTGCAGGCAGATCAGATGCGATCTTTGCAGGTAGCGAGTTCCTTAAACCTCTTGCCAGGGTCAAGAAGCATGCCGAAACTATCCTCCTTTTTTGGCGGGAAATATCAGAGTTGATCGATGTTTCTGCACACTTTCGCACAGCGCTCAACTTGCCAAGCTGGCCCGACTGGTCGAGGTTCCCAGGTCAGAGCCTCTCCCTCGGCGCACTAAGCAGTGAGACTCAAGTCACATCGAGGGCGGATCACCTGGGGAAATGAAGGACCTGGACAAATCCGTCCACGGAATGACGTGGCGGAATCACGCTGGTGTGATTCTCTTGACTGAGAGTGACCCCGGAGGTAGCGACGCAACGCCAATTGCCTCGCTGCCGCACGCCCGGGAGTGACCCAGCCGTCAACGTCAAGGAAACGAATCCCGAGGTAAAAAAGATGATCTACATCGGGCCGCTGCGGCGGCCGAAACGGAGCTGCGGCGCGCTCACCGCGCTGGAGACCGCGACCTTCACGACCGGCGTCGCCAGCGTGATCGTGCTTCAACAGCTCAGCGACCAGCTGCTGCTCTCGGCCAGCGTGGTCGTGCTGCTGCTGGCCCTGGTTCGTGGTGTCCCGGTACCGCGGCTGCGCCTTCTCGACGGGAGCGCGACCTCGTGAGTGAGATGGCCTCGATCCTCACGTCCCCGGAGCTGGTCGCGGTCGTTCAGGAGACGTTCAAGCGGCAGTTCAGCCGCCACGTCGCCCCCGGGAACCGGGTCCTGGTGTCGCACGGGACAGGCGCAGGGAAGTCCACGTCCATTGCGGAGACGGTCAAGGCCCTCAAAGGCCAGCGCTCCACGGCATGGTCTGCGGCGGAGAGCCGCGTGAGCGAACTGCACCGTGTACTGGCCGCGCTCGATCCGGCCAATCACGAGTGGCGGCTGCTGACCGGCGAGGTGACGCTGGACTTCACCGACCGGCCGGACCTGCTGCGCCGAGCGTCGGATCCGAAGGTGACGACCTTGTTCGCTCGCGAGGTCTATCAGGCCGTACTCGACATGACCAAAGCGTCGCAGCACGTGCGGCGCGAGGTCTGGAGCCGGTTCAACGCCGCGAGCCAGGCCGTCGGGACCGCCCGGGGCGAACGGCTTCCGAGCACACCTTGGTTCCTCTGGATAGCCGGGACGGGGACGCCGCAGGAGGTGATGACCTCGCCGCTGCAAACGATCGACACGGAAGAGGCGTTCCTCGCCCACCTGCGGCTCCTGCTGGACCACTCGACGCTGAGCACTCGAACGCTGCTGAAGGCCGTGGAAAGGCGTGTCCCGTCGCCCCCGGGGCACAGCACCCTGGCCGGGTGGATCAAGGGAGCGAAGCTGCCCTCGCAGCTGAGCGAACCGGTCCTTCGAGCCATCGTCGAAGCCCTCACCAGCAACATCATCGGCGACAACCCCGGCAACGTCCGGCAGGTCGCCGACGAGCACGTGCGGACCTACCGGATGTTGCTTGCACAGCGCCAGGGCGAGGCCCTGACGTCCGGCCCGGTCCACCGGGCCCTCGACGCGCTTGCCGAGAAGGAGGAACTCCATCTCGGCAATACCGATGAAGACCGAATCCGGCGCGAAGTCGTTCGCGAATTGCGCGAACGGATCCTCGCCGAGCTCGCCGCTGAGCGCGCCCGGACATCGCCCGTCACCACGTAGGTTAGGAGTCAACGAAACGGTGGCCTCCGCTCAGGCGGTAGGCCGCCGTTTCGACTATTCGCCCTGCCGAACAGCATTCGGGCGCTGAGCTCGTCGGCGCTGGGGGTCCACGCGCCGCGCTGGTGGTCGAGTTCGTCGAGACGGCGGTGGGTACCTTCCTTGCTGGGCTTCAAATATCGCTGGAGGGTACGGCGGTCTTCGTGGCCGGAGAGGTTCATCAGGTCGGCTTCTGTCGCGCCGTCTTCTCCGGCGTGGGTGAGTCGAGAGTGGCGCAGGTCGTGCAGGTCCCAGCCACCGGTCGCGGCACCGAGGTGCCGCTCGGCGGTGCGGTAGGTCATGCGCCGGCGGCGGCTGACGGGTCGTGTTCCTCGACGCCTAGATCACCAGCTGGCCGGAAGGAGCCCGGTACCCCGAATTTGGGGTACCGGGCCGTGAGTCACGCGGCCAGGTCCCACTCGCGCAGGTACTTCGCCGCCAGGCCGCTCGCCGCGACCGCAAGGTGGCGCCGGTTGGTACGAGCGCTCAGCCGGAACGACTTGCCGCGGCGCGTGTCCCACAAGACCGGGGTCGCGCCCGGCAGAACGCTCTTCGCCACCTGCTCGAGGATGAAGAGCAGGATGTCGGCCGTTTCCTGATCGAGCTCGGGTTCCTTGCAGTAGGGCAGCACCAACTGCAGGCCACCGTTCCGCAGGCGGAGCCCGATCAGGTCGCGGACCACGATCGTGAGGTCGCCGTCGGTCCAGCTCGGTTCGGTGACCTTGACCCCGGTCGCGCCGGCGGGCAGCAGGTCGAGGAACCCGGCTGGAATGAGATACATGGCGGAGTGCCGTACTCGATCGCCGCGATGTTCACCGCAGCGCACGAGAAGTTGACCTTCACCGACGACACCTGCAAGAGAGCACGATGCACCGCCAGTGCGACGCGCCATCGCGCTCGTCCGACATGGAGGGCGTGGCCTTCTTCGGCGGTGCCAGGCGGCGTCGTAGCGGTTGCTGGCTCTTCGCACGATTACGAGTCGTGAAGTGGATGAGTAAGTCGAAGACCGTGTGGGCGCGACGCCGATGGCGGGGCCGTGGGGGCACGTGGTGGTGGGCGATCGTCGTCATCGTCGTTCCGGTCGCGCTGATCGCGGCCGCGGCCGTGACCACGCTGCTGCTGTTCATCGACTCGGGCAGCGACGCGAAGAACAGGATCGAGCTGATCAAGGTCGGGCTCACGGTCGGGGCCGGCACTGGCGGCGTGGTGGCGCTGGTGCTCACCGGGCGCCGGCAGTGGTCCACCGAGCACGACAACGCTGAGCGGCGGCTCACCGAGCTGTATGTGAAGGCCGTCGAGCAGCTCGGCTCCGACAAACCGGCGGTCCGACATGGCGGGCTGTACGCGCTCGAGCGCGTCGCCCAGGACAACCCTGAACACCGCCAGGTCGTTGTCGACGTGATCTGCGCCTACCTGCGCGCCCCATTCCAGCTCCCCGGTGCACCCCGCCCCCGGAACCGGCCCGGGATCCACCGTCCCTTGGCTCGCAGTAAGGGGGCCTCCCGGCATCGCGCCGCAGGTGGGGCGCCGCCCGAATCAGCGACGGTGGCCGAGCTCGACGATGACGCCCGGCAGGAACGGGAAGTACGCCTCACAGCTCAGCGCATCCTCGTCACGCACCTAAGGCCAGGCAGCACCCCAAAACATCCCGCGAAAACCTTCTGGAAGAGCATCAACCTCGACCTCACCGGCGCCACACTCATCGACTTTAACCTTGCTACCTGCCAGATCAACGTGGCCTCGTTCGACGAGACGACCTTCATCGACAACGCCTCGTTCGACGAGACGACCTTCACCGGCGACGCCTCGTTCGACAAGGCGACCTTCACCGGCTACGCCTCGTTCGGCAAGACGACCTTCATCGACAACGCCTCGTTCGACAAGGCGACCTTCATCAGCGACGCCTGGTTCGACAGGGCGACCTTCACCGGCTACGCCTGGTTCAACAGGGCGATCTTCACCAGCAGCACCTGGTTCGACAAGGCGACCTTCATCAGCGACGCCTGGTTCAACAGGGCGACCTTCACCGGCGACGCCTCGTTCGACAAGGCGACCTTCACCGGCGACGCCTCGTTCGACAAGGCGACCTTCACCAGCGACGCCCGGTTCAACAAGGCGACCTTCACCAGCGACGCCTGGTTCAACAAGGCGACCTTCACCAGCAGCACCTGGTTCGACAAGGCGACCTTCACCAGCGACGCCCGGTTCAACAAGGCGACCTTCACCAGCGACACCTCGTTCGACAAAACGACCTTCGAGGCATTGCCTGCAGCTGCTGGTACGCGCGTCCGAGTCGACTTCACCAGGCCGGATTTCGAAGGTTCATCGTGGCCGGTCGGATGGACCGTCGAACTGCCAGACGATGCGGAGCAGATGTGGGCACAGCTGGTGCCCGTACCGGTTGTTCTTGATTCGCCGGATAAAGCAGCACAGATCAGGTTGAGGAGCACGAAGTAGCCAGGTGACGCTCTAGCGTGCCCGCCCGGTGTTGCGGGCGCGGGCTTCTTCGGCGGTGCGTTGGGCGGCGTCGGCGGAGGGTCGGGCGTAGCGGGCGACGCTGCGGATGTCCTGATGCCCGGATTTCACCATGAGGTGTGTGATGTCCTGGCCGTCTTCGGCGTTGTGCGTCAGCCCGGAGTGCCGCAGGTCGTGCGGTGTCCAGCCACCGGTGGCCTTCTTCAGGGCCTTAAGCGCGGCGTCATAGCCGTAGCGGCCGCGGCCGGTATCCGGATCGAGGTCTACGGGCCGGACGATGCCCTTCGCGGAGCCTTTCGCCGCGCGGACGGTGAGGAAGAGCGGGCCGCGGGTGCGGGTGCCGAGGTAGCGGGCGAGCAGGCGGGCGGCGAGGCCGCCGCGGTCCCAGGTGACGATGTCCGGCGCGCTGCCCTTGCGGATGACGCCGGCGCGGGAGTTGCGCAGGTCGAGGTCTTCGACGTTGAGCGCGAGGATTTCTTCGGCGCGGGCGGTGGTCTCGTAGAGCAGTGCCCACAGGACCCGGTCGCGCAGCGGGTGGCTGGTGTCGCGCAGGAGCCGGTCGATCTCGGCGCGCGGCCGGGCCCGCGGGACGGGTTTCGGTTGCGGGGTGCGGGTGAGCCCGGCGAGCGGGTCGCCGGTGAGCCAGCCGCGGTCGCGGCAGAAGCCGGTGAAGGCGGCGATCGCGGCGCGCTTGGCGTTGAACGTCGCCGGCGCCGCGCTCCCCCACCGGACGGTGACCGCGGTCCGCAGCGCGGCGGCGCCTGGCTCGGTGTCGAGCTCGGCGACCGGCGCGGCCGGGTCGACGACGGCGGCCGCGGCGGAGAGGTAGGCCTTGATCGTGTTCGGCGCGGTGAGGTAGCCGGACCGGCCGCGCACGGTGGGCAGGTGCGCGGCCCACGCGGCGATCGCGGCAGAGCCCGCCGGGGCGGACTCGGCGGTCCGGATCGCGGTCACGGTCCCCATCGCACTCCTTGTTCCGGATAACACGTCGGTTCACTCCGCGCGGCGCGCGGTGTCCGCCCAGGTCGCTTTCCGGCCGGAGACGTCTTGTTCCGGATAATAGGACATTATCCGGAACTACCGATAACCCAAGATATCGGTAGCAGTGTCTCCAAGCTGCCGCCAACCAGGTGAAGAGTGTCGAGTCGCTCGACATGTCGAGCGACTCGACATAACGTGGTCGTATGGGTAACTTCAGCGAGTACGATCCGGACGCGGCGAAGGTCTCGGCGCTGGACGCGCTGCGGGCCTGGGCCCGGACCCGCGATCAGCTCCCGCCGGTTCGGGCGCGTCTGCTGGCGCTGGCATGGCACACCGGCACCCGCAACATTCAGGAGCTGGCCCGGCTGGCCGATGTTTCCC
Source organism: Amycolatopsis sp. NPDC031561 (assembly GCF_055580625.1). Taxonomy (NCBI): domain Bacteria; kingdom Bacillati; phylum Actinomycetota; class Actinomycetes; order Pseudonocardiales; family Pseudonocardiaceae; genus Amycolatopsis; species Amycolatopsis sp. NPDC031561. The sequence continues at coordinate 58,403 of NZ_JBVILA010000031.1, forward strand.
GCGACACCGTGTATGCGGACCTGCGGTCGCAGAACGTCGATCCGGCCGCGCGGGGCGCCGAGATCACCCGGCCCCGCTACGAGCCGCTGCGGGCCGACACTGTCGCCGCGATCGCCGACCTGGCCTCCTCCCGGCTAAGCCCCGCGATGCTCACGGAGAGCCCGGAACCGCTGGCGATCGCCGCGTGGCACGCGATGATCGCGCTGACCCGGGTCGGCGAACTGCTCGCCGACACCGAAGGCGGCACGAGCACCGATCGGCTGGGAGGGATGGACGACCTCGCCTACCGCGGCCGCGTGATCACCGACGCCGCCCATCAGGCCCTGGTCGCAGAGAACACTGTCGAGCAACTGGTCGCCCACACCGACCGTGCGGCGGGGACCGCGCTGGACCTGTCCGAGCCGGTCGTGGACTCCGCCACCGTGCGGGTTGCGCTGCCGACGGGCGAGGCCGTCACCGTCGACCTCGACGGGCGGCCGCTACGGCTACACGGCGACACCCCGCACCTGACCGGGCGACTCGGTGCCCACGCGCACCTGGCCCTCACCGAGGCATTCACCCTGATCGCGTCCGCGATCAAGCCCGCATTCGCGGACGAGGCCATGGCCTATGACGACATCCCCACCAATAACGCCGGCTAGTAGGCGACGGCATGCTCGCTCGTGTCCCCACTCCCGACGAGGACGACTTCCTCAAAGCGCTGGGTCGCGAGCGCGGCCGAAGGAATGACCCGGAGGGATTCCCGCTATAGATCGCCGAGGGCGCTGGCCCGGCGGTCGCGTAGTGGTGAGTAGTAAGGGTCGCCGACGGAGCGGATTTCGCTCAGGCGTCCGGAGTTGAGCAGGGTGTTGATCGTGCGCGGAAGCAAGTACATCCGTCCGCCGCCCGGCTGGCCGAACCAGGGGATGGCGCGGCCGGTAAGGACGTCGATCAGCTCTTCGACCCGGTAGAGGCAGTAGTCGCGTTCCCGCCAGTGGGGAGGAAGGGAACGCTCGGGAAACGGTGTCCCGGCGGCGTAAGTGAGGTTTCCCCGTCCGAGCCCGAAACGGTCGATCTCGGTGCCGGGTTCGAGCAGGTGCATCTCCTTGTCGATGAACAGGGTCAGCGGCGGCTCGCCGGCAGCGGGCTGGATGAGCCATGATGCGGTCTCGACCGCGGGCATACCGGTGAATTGGATCCGTTCCCGGTTGATCTTGCCGATCAGCTCCGCCACGGTCATCTGCTTGCCCGGTCCCGCGTGCGGCTTCCAAAGCACGGGCTGGGCATAAAGGCGTGTTCTCGGTGCTTCCCCCGGGGCTGGCTGGTCCTGACCCTGCCGGGCTTCGTGGAGCAGCCGAGTGAGTTCGTCCCATTCGCGCTGTCGCGGGTCCTGGTCGTCAGGTGCCTCGTGAATTTGAGGCGCCAGCGAGACCGACTCGATGGGCTCGATCTGCGGCCACCGCCTCTCTTCGGCAGCCTCGTCCTGGGCCTCACGCTGGTCCTTGCGCCGATCCTGCGTCGCAGTCGCGTGGGCCGAGACGGCGGGCGAGGAGTCGTATTTGCGTTCCCAGCTCTTCGGGATCGCTCTCAGTGGAGCGGGCATTGGCCGCTCGCTCCGGCGCCGCCGGGCTCGGACGGCGGCCGCTGTCGGTTCGGGAACCGGGCCGGCCAGCGGGGGCGGGACGGTGTCGAGGACGTCGAAGGCAGCGGCCCAGAGTTCTTCGACGCGGTCGAGGACGGCGCGGCCGTCGGGCAGCTTGCCCAGGGCGATGAGCGCTTCGACGATGTCGATCGTGATCCTGCGGTTCGGCAGCACCGGCCGGATCAAGGCCTTGTGCACCGAGGTGTGCGACGGGCTTTTCCAGCCATCGAGGACATCAGAATCCCGCTCCGCGCGCGCGGACAGCCACGCGGCGATCCGGTAGCTGCTGCGATACCCGGAACGGGCGTGCAGCCGATGCAGTTCACGGTTTAGGTCCCGCAGCGGCCCATCGGGCAGCTCCGGTTGGCTCCAAGCCCCCACGACGTCCTCCCCAGGCGTAGCGCAGGTCACAACAAGTTGGCACGCACTATAAACCGCTGTAAAAACACCGCCCACGAGAGAGTGAACCAAGCAGGGCGCCACCTCACGGAAAACGGGCAAAAGATCTTTAACCGGGCACAAACTCGTATAAAAGATCATCACGAAGACGTTCTGAGCTGCGTAAACGTTGTGACACAGCTCGAGCCCTCCCGGCCGGGATGCCCAACACTCAGGTACGTCGGAGGAACAACGCATGTGGAGTTGGCTGCTGGCCAGCCCTGTCGCCGCCACCGGGATCACCGCGGTCACCCGCTGCATCCTGGCCAGGATTCGCGCCGAAAGCCGCAGGCGCGAACTTGAGATCACCTTGAACAACGCCACCCCCGCCGAACGTGTCGCGATCCTCCGCGCGGTCCGAGACCAGCCGGCGACAACCGCCCGCCGCCGGCGCGATGCCGACTCCTGATCTCGATGCGACAGGTACGCAAACGAACGGGTTGCCGAACACCACCACCAGGCACAACACCGGCGCAGCTTCAGACGAGATCGTGTTCGGTCAACGATCGTTTCCGAACAGTCAGATCAGGCAGGTCGATCTGAGTCGTCGCTGTTGCTGGAGACGACGATGGGGTCAAGGGGCTTGCCATCCCTCGTTGCCCCGTCAAATAAGGCGTCGCAGGCGAAGGTCGTCCCTTTGAACCAGGCATGGCCGGCGAAGGTCGCCTCACTGAATCTGGCATCGCAGGCGAAGGTGACCCCGTCGAACCACGCGTCGTCGGTGAAGATCGCCCGCTCGAACCAGGCGGTGTCGTTGAAGGTCGACCGGTGGAACGCAGTGTCGTCGGCGAAGGTCGTTCCTTGGAAGATGGCTTCGCCGGTGAAGGTCGCCTGACCGAATCTGGCGTAACTGGTGAAGGTCGCCTCACTGAATCTGGCGTAGCTGGTGAAGGTCGACCGGTCGAACCAGGCAGCGTCGGTGAAGATGGCTTTGTGAAAAGTACCGGATCTGATCCGGACGTCGATGAAGATGAAGTTGATGAGCTGGGCGCCAGTGAGGTCGAGGTCAAGCTCGCCCCAGTAGGCGGTGCCGCGGTTGGGCTTGAGGTGGTCGTTGAGCAGGCGTTGGGCGGTGAGCCGGACTTCGCGTTCCTGCGCCCTCTTACGGTAGATCTCGCACTGCTCGGCGCTGGCGTCGTCCTCGCTATCCTTCTCGATCGGCAGGTCGTAGGGCATGCGGAGGTAGGCGCAGAAGACGTTGACAATGGTCTGGCGCAGGGTCTCGTTGTCCTGAGCGAGGCGCTCCAGGGCGTAGAGGCCGCCGAGACGGACTGGCGCCTTGTCGGAGCCGAGTTGTTCCACGGCCTTGAGGTAGAGCTCGTTGATACGGCGCTCGACCGCGTCGATGCGGGCATCGTCGGCGACGCGTTCCTGGTGTGCCTGGGTGGTGGCGGCGACGTCCTGCTGGTGGGCGAGGGCGCGTTCGCGGTTGTCGAGGTCGGCTTCGGTGGAGTGCTGACGACGCCACGCGAGGTAGAGCGCGACCACGCCGCCGCTGCCGACGCCAATGCTGAGCCCGATCTTCAGCGCGTTCAGCCGCGCGTTCACCAGCTCGGCGCCGGTGAGTCCGGCGGTGGCCGGCCACCACAGCACGATCACCGCGCCCGCGGTCAGCACCGTGATCATGAGGGCGGTCGTCCACATCGCGGCTGGCGTCAGCTCCTGCAGCCGTTTCGTCGTCGTGGGTACCCGGGTTCTGCCGGTCGCGGGCTGTGCGTCGTCGGTCATGACCTGGATCGTCGCGGAAACCTGCCGCGGTGTTGCAAGGCCGTTTTCAAGCACTGAACCCCGGAGGGGGTTCCCTCCGGGGTTCGGCTGTCGGAGTCCTACGCCAATAGGAGCTCCGGGTTCCCTGCTTCAGCTAGACCATTAGCGAGAGTCCAGGGCACTTGCTCGTGCCGAAGCGGCCTCCGCGTTCGGCACATGCTGACGATAACGGTGGCGAGCAGGTCGATGCCAGAGAAGTTGGACGTGTCCATAACGACACCTACCTGGCATCAATGCAGGTAGCGACCCATGCACAGTGCGCCCAACTGGGTATTTGGCTCGGCCTCTGACCCCCGATCACGGTACGGAAGTTGGACAGCCCAACAGTTACTTGGACAGAAAGTTGGGCAGGAAAATCCGTCGAGTTGGCCAGTAATCCCATGGCTGTAATACCCGTGTGATCCGAGTGGCGTGGAAGTATGAACGGCCATCGGGCCCGGGTGCGGGAGCCGATGCCGTCGTGCCTGGGAACGCCAATTCCCCGCAAGGCGGGAAGACCGACGTCTTCAGCTAGACCACCTGTTAGCGATCGCCGTCCGGACGCACCCGTCGGGACGGCTTGTCCTGTTGGAGTCCTCGTGGCACCCCCATCGTCCAAGCCGACCCCAGCCGTCGGCGCCTCCGCCCCGCGGGCCTACGCCATGACCGCCGTCGTTGCCGAAGTCGCGCTCGCAGCCCTGGTGTTCGGCTTCGTGGGCTGGTTGATCAACCGTGGCTACACCCCGTATGCCGCGCTCGGCGTGGCCGCTGGCGGCGTCGCGATCACCAAAGGCATCACGCTCATCCCTCGTGGGTTGACGCGTGTCGCCGCCGCCCTCAGGGCGGTGAATCTGCCATGAGCATCACTAGGTACGGCCATGATCCTGTCGAGCCCGACATCCAGTCCGTGGGTGCGCGCTCGGTTGCCGACCGCGCAGCTGCGGAGCTCGCTCGTGTGCTCGACGAGGCCCGGATCGCCCGGGGGATCGATCCCGCCTTCATGGCAAAAGAGTGCGGGCTGACCGCACGCGAGGCATTCGATGTGTTCAAGGGCAACGTTATCTGGATCAGCGATGAGCAGCTCTTCCTGATCACTGAGTACTGCGGCCTAACCCCAGACCAGGCGATGTACGCAGAGGAACTGGGCAGAGTCTTCCGGAGAGCCTCCGCGATTTCCCGTCCTCTGAGCCTCGAGAGCCGGAGGGCGCCGCACGGCCCAGCCAGGAGTTCCGGGCAGGGCGGCAGTCGGGGTGTCCGGAATGTGACGCTGCTGGCCGACGCCGACCTGGAGATCCTCAGCCGGGCCGACTTGGCGAACACCCTTAAAAGGATCATGAAACGTGCTGGTCTCGGCCCTGCGAAGGTCGCGCTCAAGGCCGGCATCGCGCGCTCTCAGGTGTACAACCTCATCGACGCCCGCCGGGATGCGCTACCACGCAAACCGGAGCAGATCCGCGCGTTCCTCAAGGCCTGCCGCGTGACCCCGCAGCACATCGAGGCGCTACTGCGGGAATGGGCGCAGCTGGACCGCAAGCGGGCCAGCCACCGGCAGCTCGCCCCACCTGCCACGCCTGTTCCCCCTCTAGCGCCCGCCCTTGTCGACGGCTCTGGTGACGACACGGCCGTAGCAATCGAAAAGCAGGCCAGACGAGCACGGATACGGTTCGACGTCGACCAAACTCCCACCTCGATCGGCGTGCTACGCCAGTCCGAGCTGCGCAACGTCAAACTGGAGAGGCATACCTGGCGCGACAAACTCGTGACCTGGTGCAAACCACGCGTGTTCCTGTACCGATCCAAACGCGGCCTGCTGTTCCTCTCACCGCTGGCGCCACTGGTCCTGCTCGCCGGCTGGTTCTCGAGTAAGCCGGAGACAGTCCTGTTCGATACCGCGACTTGGAAACCCGTGGAGTGGACTCTGGTCCCGGCCTTGATGCTCGCGACCGCGGTCTTCGTCGTGCTCGCCGTCGTGATCCGAAGGCAGCGCGTCCTCTACCGCCGGATGCTGCGCACCGCCGCGACCGAGCCCGACTCCATCAAACGAAGCCGCGCCGCGCTGGCCAGAGCGACCCTGAAACGATCGCCGTTGTCGAAGAAGCGCGAAAGACTGTTCTTCTAGAAACCTGACCCGTCCCGCCGGGGGTGGCTGCCGTGCAGTCAGCCCAGAAGAGCAGCGAGGTAACGAATTAGGCGGGCACCCGCGCCAAACAGGTACCCGCCTGGTCATCCGTACGCGTGTCCGGACCCAACCGGAAAGGCGACGTGGATGGGACATCTCCACAGAGTGGGTGTCCGACCTCCACGCTAAGCCTCCCGGCCGTCCAGCGGCTACGCGGGTCAGACGTCCAGGACGCCCCTGCCCCCGTCCAGGACGCCCACTCCCTTTCCGCGGAACGCCTCCCACCCTGTCTGCGCAGGTCAGAGAACCTGCCCGAAACCACTAATGTGACTCAGATCACATAAGCTATTCGGGATGTGGGCGTCCTGGACCGTCCCGGACGTCGGTGCGCGCCGCACGTCGGTGCACGTCACAGGGCATCGGGCCATGATGAACAGGTCGGCCGCGTCACTGTCGGTCCCGGACTCGTTACCTCTCTCCTGGCGACGCCAACGCCTGGTGCGAGGGTCCGGCCCGCGAAGCGACGTGGTCGGTGTGTCCGGACCCAACGTGGAGATCCCCGCGCCTGTGCGCGGGGAGAGGGAGCGTGCGATGTACGCGATGATCACGCCGAGAGGGACCCGAGGAGTCGCTTGCTCGCAGACCGCGGGCGAGCAGATCCGCGCGGTGGCCCGGTTGTCGGTGCTGCTGGTGTTCGTGGTGGTGATGCTGCAGCGCGGGTTCGACCCGCAGATGGCGGTGGCCACGGCCGCCGCGGTGACGGCGGTCGCCGCATGGACCGGGACCGTGACGCCCAGCGCGCTCGCGCGGCGGCTGCCGGTGTCCGGGGACCAGGGCGGTGCGCGATGACGGCGTCGCGGCCGGTCCCGCCGTCCGAGCTGTCGAAGACCCGGCTGTCGCTGGTGCCGAACAAGCCCACCCGCGCGCAGAGGGAGCCGTCGCCGGCGTCGCTGCGGGCGGAGGAGGCCGAGACGGCGAAGGAGTTCTGCGGGCTGCTGGACGAGCTGCGCAAGTGGGTCGAGATCTCCTTCAAGACGATGCAGGACCTGACCGGAAAGAAGCTGTCCAAGTCCCGCGCGCACCAGATCGTGCACGCCGACCGGCTGCCCAGCCCCGAGGACCTGACCCTGTTCCTCGAGGCCTGCAACGTCACCGTCGAGGAAGCCAACCGGTGGGGCCGCGGCGCGAACCGGATTCTCAACGGCCCGCCGCGGGACAGCGTCTTCGAGGTGTCGCCGCCACGCCTGGCTCCGCTGCCCGCTCCGGCCCCGGCCTCGCCGAGGCCGCCCGCGCCGCCGGCTCAGCCTGAACGAGCGCGGCAACCCGCGACCGTGCCGTCCCGGCCCCCGGTCGGTGCGGGCGCGATGCCTCCGTCTCCGGAGGCGGGCCCGGCTCAGGTCCCAGTGGCGCAGCCGCAGTTCGTGACGCCGTTTCCCGCGGCCGCGAAGGTGCCCATGGTGGTCACTATGCGGGCGTTGATGGTGTTCACGATGGTCGTGGTGCTGCTCACCGGGTCCATCGCGGCCCTGTGGCTGCTGCGCGTGCCCACCGAGCTGATCATGACGATGCTCGGGGTCATCTCGGTCTCGGTCTCGGGCTGGCTGCTGTCGCTGCGCTGGCGCTGGCAGCTGGTCGAGCAGCAAAAGGGTGCCCGACCCGCACCCTCATACCTCCTCGCAGGAGACCCCGACGAGCTGTTCGGAGCCGATGTGAAGGCCGCTCCCCCCGTGATTGGACTGTAGGGCCCGCTCGTGGGCCTGCGATTCCACATCCCGCCTCGGCGTCGCCGCCCCGCCGGCGACGCCGAGGTCCAGGACGCCCCGAGCTTGTGGGACGACTACCTCACCCGGCCGCCCGAACCCGCCACGGACGAGGGTGACGAGGAAACGCGCCTGCTCGGCGCGGCCGAGACCGGAGACCCCGACGCGATGTTCGACCTGTCCCAGTTCTACGAGGACAACGACCGCTCCGCCGACGCCGAACATTGGTGCCACCGCGCCGCCACCGCCGGAAACGTCAAGGCCATGGCCGCCCAGGGTTACCTGCACCGTCAGCGAGGCGCGGTCGGGGAAGCCCGCTTCTGGTGGCGCCAGGCAGCCGAACGCGGGAGTGTGTTCGCGCGGTACAACCTCGCCGTACAGCTCGAGAACGACGGCGAGCTCGACGAGGCCGAACACTGGTATCGCGCCGCCGCCCGCGACGACTATGTCCTCGCCCAGGCCCAGCTCGCCTACCTGCTGCACCACCGCCGCGCCGAGCAGGACGCGGAACACTGGTGGCGGCGCGCCGCCGAGCACAACCACCTCACCGCCCTCTACAACCTCGGGGCCCGCGCCGAAGACGACGGCCGCCCCCGCGATGCCGAAACCTGGTGGCAGCGCGCCGCTGACCTCGGCCACCTCGACTCCATCCTCAGGCTGGCGACCTTGCTGACCGAGGAACAAGACGAACGAGCCGGGCAATGGTGGGAACGCGCCGCCGGTGAATACCCCTACGCCGCACGCCAAGCCGCGCAGCTGCGCCAGCAGAAACACCGCGACGCCACCGGGGAAGTCCTCACCGGGGCCGCCCGGGTCTGGAAGTTCCGCGCCCAGCACGGCGACGCCGACCCCATGTTCCACCTCGCCCTGTACTACCAGGAAAAACAGCAAGCAGACGACGCCAACACCTGGCTCCTCGCCGCGCTCCGAGCAGGCAGCACCGCCGCGCTCGCCTACCTGGACTACGTCCGCGAGCGAGCCGACCACGCCCTGGCCGGCCGCCCCTCCCCCTGCGAGCACGTCGAACGCGCGAGGACGCAACGCCACAAACAAGCCAGCACCGGCCTGCTCACCCTCCAACAAGCCGAAGACATGATCAACTGCCGAAGCCACTGCGGCCTGCACTCGCCCTACCGCCAGCACTGAAGCCTTCGCGGCCGATCCGACGACGACCGGCCGCGTCGCACGGCGTCGTGAACTCAGCGCCTTAGGCTGCTGAGCGATCAGCGCTGGCTGTCCTCTCAGTGGCTGAGGAGGTCGTGCCGTCCCGCATGCCGGCGGGCAGCCGAGGGAACGGTCCGCGCCGGATGTAGCGCCACTGCGAGACAAACACGACGATGGTCAGCACGAGGCTCACCGAGCCCGCGACCAGGAACGCCGTCCAGTCATCGGACAGCAACACTCCCGCGACAATCGCGAAGACAAGCACCGCGCCACCGATCAGCACTCCCCGCCACGTCAGCCGCCTGAGGTCGTGTATCCGCTCGTGCTGCTCATCGTCCATCTCCCGCTTCCCCACGCACCAACTTTTACACACCAAGACGGAACACAGAACGAGTCCTGGATCGGTTTCCGAACAGGTGGATCAGCCTGACTCGCCTGAGTCATCGCTATTTCTGCGGAGGCAGCGAGTTGGTTAAAACCCTGCCATCCAGCGTTGCTCGGTCGAAGTCGGCCCCGCCGCTGAAGACAGCTCCGGCGAAGTTGGCATCGCCGGTGAAGGTCGCCCTGTTGAACCAGGCGAAGCTGATGAAAGCCGTCGACTTGAACAGAGCGACGCTGGCGAAGGTCGCCCCCGCGAAGTCGACAACGCCCTTGAAAGTCGTTTTCTGGAACTCGGCGATCTTGGTGAAGGTCGCCTGACCGAATTCGGCGCCGCTGGTGAAGGCCGCCTTGCTGAATCCGGCGTCGCCGGTGAAGGTCACTCCAGCGAACTCGGCAGCGCCGGTGAAGGTCGCCTTCCGGAATTCGGCATCGCCTATGAAGGTGGCTTTGCGGAAGGTGCCTGTTCCGATTCGAACGTGGGTCAAGGTGAAGTTGATGAGTTGGGCACCGGTGAGATCGAGGTCGAGTTCGCCCCAGTAGGCGTCGCCGCGATCGGGAGCGAGATGGTCGTTGAGAAGTCGCTGAGCGGTGAGTCGGACTTCGCGTTCCTGTGCGCGCTCAGGGTGGAGCTCGATGTGTTCGGTATTGGCGTCGTCTTTGCGGTTCTGTTCGGCCAAGGGGTCGTAGGGCATGCGGAGGTAGGTGCAGAGGACGTTGGCGATGTTCTGACGCTGGGTTTCGTTGTCTTGGGCGAGGCGTTCGAGGGCGTAGAGGCCGCTGAGACGGACCGGTGCTTTCTCGGATCCGAGCAGCTCGGCGGCCTTGAGGTACAGCTCGGTGATCCGGCGTTCGATGCCGTCGGCGCGGGCATCGTCGGCGGCGTCTTGCTGAAGGGCGAGTGCGCGTTCGCGGTTGTCGAGGTCGGCTTCGGTGGAGTGCTGACGGCGCCAAGCGAGGTAAAGCGCGACCACGCCGCCGCTGCCGACACCGATGCTCAGGCCGATCTTCAACGCGTCCAGCCGGGCGTTGACCAGGTCAGCGCCGATGAGCCCGGCGGTGGCTGGCCACCACAACACGGTCACCGCGCCCGCGGTCAGGACCGCGATCGTGATCACGGTCAACCACATCGTGGCCCGGCGCAGCTCGGGCAGCCGCTTCACCGAAGACGGCACCGGGCCAGGCGGCAAGGAGGCGTTCGCAGTCGTGGGCCGCGCATCGTCGTCGGTCATGACCTTCATCGTCGCGGAAACCAGCGCCGATGTTGCAGAGCCAGCGCTAGAGGAGCTCGATGTCGTGGATCCGGATCGCGATCGTGCGGCGTCTACGACATCGATGTGCGGTCGTTCGGGTACGCACCGGCTCTTCGGCGGCTGGGTGCGGAGTTAGTGCTGCGGTACGTACCTGTCGCTGCAACGACGTGCGGCGCGTACCGCAGGCCCGGTGATTCGCCTAGGCCAGACGCTGTCCCGGTAGCTCCGCCCGACGCGACACTGTCTCCGTCCGTCGTGGTGGAACCGTGCCCACTATCGTCAAAACCGCTGATCACAGCAAGTTTCTGCACATGGGGTGTACATCACGCGGACATGCCCCACTGGCATCGCGTGTGGATGTACGTGCAGGAACCCGGGATTCACGCTGGATCCCCGGCCCGCAGTTTCCGCGCTCCGTGGCGAGGATCGTGTACACGGCCGGGGCGGTCAGGTGCACATTTGCGGACACCGCGGCCGCGGTCGTGGTGGATGTGCCGTGTCCTGGGTGTGCACAGAAAGGGACAGTGTCAGGGGCGCGCCCGCCGGGCGGGCGGCCATAGTGTTGGACTCGACCGCTTCGCATCCCCCTTGCCGGAATCCCGTGGCTGCAACCACGCCGGCGCCGGGGGCTCGGGGCGGTGCTGTATTCCCGATTCGCTTAGGCCATCCGAAAGAGGTCACGAACCATGTCCCCGTCGCGGCGTTCTCCCGCCGACCTGTCTCCCCCGACCCGTCCTCCGGCCTCGCCGGTGCAGCTGCTCTGCGTGCTCGGGCTGCTGATGGCCTTCGCCGTCGCCATGACGCTTCTCGGCAATCCCGGCGCGGCCAGCGTCGGCTACGCCGTGGCACTCGGCGGCGCCAGCCGCCGCATCACCGGGTGAGGCCGGCCATGGACGAAGTCACCACGGCCGGGTTCCCCGAGGGCGACGAGTTCGCCGCGGCCGCCACCGACGCCGACTACATGCGCGTGCTGCACAAGCTGCAGGTCCACACCGGCTACACCAGCAACGAGACCCACGTGAAGTGGGCGAAGGCGTTCCCGAAGACCAGCCCTTCCCGGACCTGGGTCTACAAACTCCTGAAAGGAGACGAGCTGCCGCGCAAGCCCGCGCAGCTCAAAGAGCTGCTGACGGTGTTCGTGCTGGCCTACGAACACCGCTCCCCGACCGTGGAGCGCACGGTCGCCTATTACCTCGAACCCGGTGTCCGGCTCATGCAGGAACGCGCTCAGCGCAAGGCCGAGGAACGCCTGCGCAAACAGGCCACCCGCACCACCACGACCAACGACGTGCCGGAACGAAAGACCCAGGACGACCCGGCCACGGAACCAGCCCTCACGGTCAGTCCCGTCCCCATCATCAGCGACCAGGGCGTCATCGACATCGACGACAGGGGCTTCCCCCGCCCCAACTGGCTCGAGCACGCGCCGCAGCCACCCGAGGTTCCCGCCAGCGTCGACACCACGGATGCCGTCACGAAGGCCGCCGACATCCTCATCCGCAACCGCCCTCGCGCGCCCAGTGCCTTCGGCGTCTGGCTCAGTGGGGCGATATGGCGTCTGCCTGCGGCTATGGCCGCGGTAGGACTCATCGCGACGGCGGCGGTCTTCTGGATGCAAGGCGCGGGCACGGATCCCGGGCTGACACCGGCCGGCGGCAGCCCCGTCGTGCGGCTCCCTGACGGCAGCTGGCAATGGAGCAACATCGGCATCCGCCCCGCCAACACCACCTTCACCGTCGACGGCAGCGGCGACATCGGCACCGACGCGGGCTCCGCCAAGCGGTACCTGCGCGGAACCCTCACCCGCGCCCCGGGCTGCTCCACCGCGAGCCTGGCATGGACCGTCCAGGTCGACGGCATCACCATCGCCTCCGGAACCCTCGAAGCCGGTGTGCCCACCAACGACGTCAACGCGACCTTCACCGGCACCGGCCAGCGCCTCGCCTTCACCGCCAGCCGGACCGACTACGACAACTACAACGCCACCCACAACAGCGACTTCCCCTGCACCGCCACCCTGAGCTGGCACACCGGCCTCAGCTGACCGGACAGCAACACCAGCGCGCCTGGCCCTCCGAACACGGCCGAGATGGTGCCTGCCGGACAGTCCCACTAGTGGGACTGTCCGGCAGATGCAGCGCCGGCCGCCGGGCGTTCGCCGCGCAGGCCAGCGCGGTGTACTCCACCGCGAAGACCGCCACACATGCCTGGGAGGACTTCGCCGCGCGCCTGCCCGCGCCCTCGGTGCTCGGCTGATGCACCTGCTCTCGACGCCGCCGGCAACGTCACGATGACGAACGTCCCGGAGATGCTTGTCTCCGGGACGTTCGCGACGCTCATCGTCGGTAGCGTCTCAGCATCCGCGCCCGCTGCACCGTCAAGGCGATGACGAAGCCGAGGGCACTCGCGACTGCGAAGGACGTGCCCAGTGCTTGAGCTGCTCCGGGTACGAAAATCGCGATCATTGTGAGCCCGGCGATCAGCACGCTGACCACGAACGCGAGCGGCCATAGCAACCGCAGAAGCACGTCGTTGGCCGAGCTCGCCGCGGCCGGGCTGACCATCCTCGATCACGCCGGTGATCCGCTCACCGTCTTCGACTAGGTCACCGCGTCCCGCAGCCACGAGGCGTGAGGGACATGGCGAACCGCGAGGCCCGACGGTCACGCACCAACGATCCGAGGCGCCTCCAAACGGGTGTTTGTCAGGGCGATCCTGCTATTTCGACGAATGCAGGGCTAGCCTGACAAATATGGATGAGCGTGCTGAGGATGGGGAGCGGCTGCCGCCGATGACGGAGGCGACGCGGGCGCGGCTGGTGCTCGCGGCCGAGGCCGCCGAGATGGCCGACTACCTGCGGGGTTTCGTGTCGATCGGTGAGCACGAGCTGCGCGAGGACGGGTCCGCGCCGTGGGCCGGGTCGACCGTCGACGAGGTGAACCGGCTGCCGGGGATGGCGCGGCGGGTCTTGGAGGCCGCCGTGGTGTACGCGCGGCTGGGCAAGCTCACCTGGGAGGAGATCGGGACCGCGCTGGACGTCACGCGCCAGTCCGCGCAGGAGCGGTTCGACGAGGCCGTTGACGGCTTCCGCGAGGAGCTGCTGTCCCCCGAATACCCCGGCTACACCGGCAAGTTCGGTGAGTTGCGGTGGCGGCTGCACCCGGCCGCCCGCGAACCCGAGGCCACGGCGCGGGACCTGGACGACTGGGTCCGCCGGCACCGCGACCCGCGCGACACCGTCGACGAGCCCGAGGTGGCGCCGGTGTCGGGTGGTCTGACGCGGATGGATCCTCACGCCGAGTTGCGCTGGCACAGCGACCGCGCCCACCAGCAGTGGAAAGACGGCGCCCACGATGTGGTGGCGGTGCCTCCGGTCGAGGACCGTCTCGAGGTCGCTGAGGCGGTCCTGGGCGCGTGGGAGCGGATCGCCGCCGGGCAGACCCGGGTCAGCGCACCGACCCGCGACGGCCTGGCCGCCGCCCGCCGCTCCGTCGCCGAGCTCCGCGCCCAGCTCGACACCACACCCTCCGCCGGCACCGCCGGGAGAATCTGATGAACGGCACCGACTCGACGTCATGGCCCGGCCCGGTCGAGGGCGCCCCGTACACGGAGCAGTCCCTGACCGCGCTGCGCCTGGCCCGCGCCACGATCGCGGCCGCCGACGCCGCCGCCGGGATCATCCCGACCGGCCCACCCGGCCGGGACCGTTTCCACGGTCTCGGCCTGTCCGACGCCCTGATCTTCATGGGGCGGGCGCGGGACGTGCTAGAAGCGGCGATCCTGTCCGAGCGGGTGCATGGCACTGGCTGGGACGTCATCGCCGAGACGATCACCGCCGACACCGGCGAGCAGATCACCGCCGAGGAAGCCGAGAAACGCTGGGGCCACCTCGAAACCGAGTGGGAATCCCAGCAACGGCTGGCCTCGTTCCCCGGCAGGAAGGGCATCGTCGGGATCCCGGACGAGCTGCTCGACCCCGACTACTGGATCAACCACCTCGACGCCTGGATCACCCGCCGCCGTGACGAGCCGGACGGCCCAGGTCCGGGACTGGTGGCGGACCGGATGCGGAAGATGGACACCTTCGCCGAGCTCACCCACCAGTCCCGGCTGCGCGACCAGCTCCGTGCCGACAACCTGGCGCCGACACCGGCGCTGCTGGCCCCGATCTACGAGCGAGAGGCCGTCCTCGCCGACGCGATGGTCGCCGCCGGCCACGACACCTACCGCGACCTCGCCGCGAAGGCGCGCACCCGCGCCGCCGAAGCCCGCGCCCGCACCACACGATCCGGAAAGGACCAGAACAATGCCTGAGCTCCGTGACGGGGAGACAGTGCGGATCTTGATCCCGAACCACCCCGGCCTGGTCAACCAGCCCGGCCGCGCGCTGGACTTCGGCGGTGCGATGCGCCGGGCCAACGACCCGGACCCCTATTTTCCCGACGAGGAGCCGTGGCGGCTGCCCGCGCGGCTGGTCGATCCCGCCCTGGAGAAGGCGTTGGACGCGATCCTGTTGCATCCCTGGATCCGGCAGATCGACGACTACGACATCCTCGACGACCCGGACTGCCAGGTGATCTCGCTGTCGACGGCGAACCTCACCGACACCGGCGTCACCGACGGCGGCCTCGGCCGGATGGGCGTCTTCGTCGCCACCGCCACCCGTGACCAGCTGGAACTGCTCGCCGCGGCACGGGACCTGATCGCCGACGCGAAAGCCTCCCCGTTCCGGTCCCGCACCGCCGAACAGTCCGAGATCGCCCAGTTCGCCGAGTCGATGGCCGAGGCCGAGGAGAACCAGGAGATCGAGGCCTCCATCAGCGCCTGGTTCCTGATGTTGCGGCTGTTCGACATCGCCACCAGCGACACCCCGGCCACCGAGCACCGGCCCGACCGGCTGCTTGACGTGCGCGCGAAGCAGGTTCGCCTGCCGGATCCGGCCGGGACCGCCCCCGCCGCCGACACCGCGCTCCTGCTCGGCGTCATCGACACCACTGGCGGCCGCGACATCACCCTCGACACCGACGGAGCCGACGCGCTGCGCCGCCTGCAGACCGAATGGCACACCGCGATCTACGGCGACCTCTCCGCCACCGGCGACGCACTGCTGACCTCGTTCCACTACTGACAACCGCCATCACCCCGCCGAAGGAGAGCACGGATGTCTGAGATCGCCCCCGCCGTGTTTCCGCCGCTGCCCACAGTCGGTGCCCTGGTGGTTAACGAGCCAGTCTGGTCCTACCCCTCGACGCTGCTCTCCGGCGGATACGCACACCTGCGGACCTGGGCCGTGCCCGCCGGCGGGCACATCGCCCTCGTCACCGACCACGGCCTGGGCACCTCGATCACCAACGCCGCCGAACACATCTGGAAAGCGGTGGTCACCGAGTTCGGCGAGCCGCTGTGGATGCTGGAGCACTACACCGCGCGTGAGAACGTCCCGGACGAGGGTGACACCGTGGATCAGGTCGTCCTCACCGACGACGGCGAAGCGGAGTGGCTGCGGATCTGGCCGCGAAGCCCGGACACCGACGGCTACGACCAGGTCGTCGCGTGGATGCGCGCCCACGGGTTCCGCATGCTGTCCCGCTGATCACGGTCATCCGACGGAGCAACGGTTAACCGAATGGCCTAATCGCGCCGGATTCCGCATCCGTCCGGCGCTATGACCACGACTTTCGCTGCCTTCATCCGCGCACAGCCTGTTACATGCGGGGTTACTAGAACGACGTAAATGGGGCAAGAATGAAAGAGGTGTGGCCGGATGAAGGCTGAGGGCGAGGTCCAGCTGCGCTGGGAGCCCCGGACGGTGCGACTCGACGGCAGAGACGGCGAGGTGGCGGTCTATCCCGGTATCGCGGTCGTCTGCCACCGTGATGGGTGCGTCGCCGACGAGACCTGGCTGCCAGTCGGCGAGGAGGAGCCGACCCTCGCCGATGACGAGGCATTGATCGCCGCTTTGCGCACCGCGTGGTGCTGGACCAGGTCAGCAGCCTGAACGGACAGCCGAGGTTTGCTCAGCGTTACCTGAAAACGGTTACCGGGGCGGGCTTCACACGGTTGCCGAGTGGGCCGCTGCGCTCTGAATCGATTCTGTGCGCCAGATCATAACTCAAGGCAAACCTACGATTCCGTAGGTTGTCGTATTGACTCCCGGGATTAACGATCGTTCACCTGCGAAGCCTGCCCTGTGAGCGGCCGTTCGCGTCACGGAATGGTCGAGACAAGATCGTGGGCCTGCCTCCGGGAACCACCCCGGAGACAGGCCCACGCTATCTACCTGCAGAAACTCGGACTCGGCGAGAGAACGAACCCTGCGCGGACAGCGATGCTAACGGCGCAGAGGGAAGCAATACTCTCCAGTTTTGGATCGTTCGCCGATGAACTGGCCAAACAAGATACGCGGTAAGTAGTAGGAATCCCACAACTCACTCCTGCCCCACCGACTCTCCGTATCCCCATCCGGGAGTCGCGTGCAGCACTGATCGGAATCTGAACCACTCTTTACTAAGGCTTGCCTAACTTTACGCAGGCGGGGAAGGCGCCGTTTACCCGTGCGTAACGTCTACCCCTTGGCTGTCGGCGGGCATACAGTTCTTTCAACCCGATCCGCGCTGACCACGCGAATCGATATAAATCGGACTCGGCGAGAGACACGAACACCTGCGAGAGGCAGCGTGGCATGACCATCCCAGATAAGGCACTGCTGGCGCTCATTTATTCCACCGTGGCGATTATCTACCTGGTGCTGACCGCCTACCTCGCCCGTTTACTGCTGCGTGAGACCACGAAACACCCGGTACTGTTCCTGGGCGCGATCGCGGGCCTGCTCTCCACGCTCCCGCTGATCCTGAACGCGCTGGACAGCGCGGTGGACAGCCCATGAGCCCCCGCGTGGCCCTGCGCGGAGGCAGGCCGCGGGGCGTGCTGTCCCGCTCGTCGCTGCAGGACTTCCAGGCGTTGCGCGCGGTGAGCAAGACGATCGAGTTCGCCGCAGGGACCGTCCTCAGCATGCAGGGCAGCACGAACTCCCCGGTGCTGCTCGTGCAATCGGGCATCGTCAAGGTCGTCCGCACCGCGCTCCCCGACAGCCCGCCCATGATCCTCGACATCCTCGGGGCGGGAGACCTTCTCGGCGTGGAGGACTGCCTGACCGACAGACCGAGCCACGTCTCCCACGTGGCGACCAAGCCCGGGACGGCGTTCGAGATTCAGCGTGCTTCCTTCACCGCCTACCTCGCGCAGCATCCGCGCGCGATGGCTCTAGTGACCGAAGCCCTTCTGCATCGGCTCCGTCAACGCGACGCCACCCTGGCCTTCGCCTCCCACAAGGTTCAGGACAGGCTTCTCGGTTTCCTGGCGCGGCAAGCACGTATCCACGGCCAACGCGTCGGAAGCAAGACCATCACACTCGACCTCGGCCTCAGCGTGAGTGACATCGCCGCAGCTATCGGCGCGTCGATGGCATCGGTCCACGACCAGCTCGTGAAGCTCCGGAGCCAGGGGGTGCTCCGCACCGGCTACCGAACCATCCACCTCGACGAACAGCGCTTTCACAAGGTGCAGCTGCCACCCGCGCAATCCCTGTACGTCTCCGACGAGGAATAGCGCAGCGGCACTAGACGTGAGATCAGCTTCTTCGTCGTAGCGACCACCGCCGCCGACGTCAGAACATGATCACCGCGCCTGGCACGCGATCGTGCTCTATAACCACCGAGTGAGCCTCACAGCACGCACGCGCGACCACGCCTGCGGATAGACCTCAGTCGGCACGTTCACGGCGGCTTCCGACCGGGGTTTCCTGCCGCGTGCTTGGCCGCTTAGACGCTGACAGGGCCCGTTCTTCCGGTGAGGTCGCTTGCGGCTGCGTGCTTTGCTGAAGGTTTGTTCCTCTATGGAAGGCCTAAACGCTCTGGGTTCAGGATTTCTGGCTTAAGACCAGTGCCCTCTACGAGGGCCGGTTCAGCAGCGGTCGCAGGGTCAGGGACACGAGGGAGTCGTCCCAGGTCTCCCCGCTCGGATCGGCTTCCGGGACCCGGTTCAGCTCGGCCCAGGCCCGGGTGGCGTGCGGGGCGATCCGGTCGCTGTGGGCGTCGAACACGCGGGTGATCTGGGCGGCGAGCCGCTCCCAGTCGCCGCCGGCGTTGTCGAGCCAGGTGGCGTAGTCGGCGTCGGTGAGCGAGAGGGTGCGGTAGTCGAGGGCGGCGGCGTAGCGCGCCACGGCGCAGCCCTGGACGGCCACCGTCGCCGAGCCCACCCCGGACATCTCCAGTGCCCGATGCACCGGGGCGGCGGCGAGCGCCGCCTCGAGCGCGTCGTTCCAGCGCAGGCAGTCGTTCACGTGCGGCCCGTCGGCGGTGTCGTGGAACCAGTCCGCGATGCCCACGCCGAGCGTGATCGCCTCGGTGACCAGCGCGGCTTCGGTGTCGTTCACCCCCACTTTCTACACCCCGGCGCCCCGCCCGCCCCGCGGGTGAAGACCAGCCGATCCCGCACGTGACGGGAAACAGGATCAGGACGCCGGCGGGCCGCCGAAGAGCCGCCGGATCGCGCGCGGGCTGATCGGGTCGCGGTCGACGGGACGGCCGAGGTTCGCGAGGTGGGCGTCGGTCTCCCAGCCCTCCCCGGTGATCCCGGCCGCCACTTGATGACGGCATGGCCTCGCGTGAGGTGGCCCCAGGAGCCCGACCTGCGCCCAGAACCTCGTGCTCACCGGGTCGGCCGGGAGCGGCGCGGTGGTGATGGCGTAGCCGTCGCAGCGGGCGCGGGCGGCCTCGACCAGGACCCGGCCGACACCGCGGCGACGCCGGGATTCGACGACCTCGAGGTACTGAACGACCGCCCGGCGGCACCCACTGCCGCACAGCGCGAGCTCGATGTAGCCGTAGATCTCGCCCTGGTGGATCAGCTGGATCTGCCCGGCCCCGGCCGGGACGTCCGGCGCCACGATCACGAGTGCGATCTTCAGCCCGTCGACCTGGTCCGGGCGCTTCTGGTGTGCCAGGTCCGGGTTGATAGTGATCCACTCCCCCGCCTCCGGGCCGCCGGTTTCCCGGCACGCGGTGCAGATGAACGATCCCGTGCCGTACCAGTGGGAGTAGCTCGCCTGGGCCCCGGCCAGGGACAGGTCGCAGCCCCACGGGCAGCGCTCGCCCGCCGACGTCGACCGTGACGGTCGCATCGGCACATCGTCGGGCGGGACCGTGTCGAACACATGGCCGACTCTAATGGCCTAAGGTCGGGGTGTGGAGACGGAATCCGGTGCCAAGAAGTGCTCGAAGTGCGGCGATCGTGACGCGGGGCCCGGGGGAATACTGTGCCCGCAGTGCCGCACCGAGATCGAGACCCCGCCGCCCGGCTACTAGCCCGACCCGGCCGCGGGACGACGCTCGTCGATGAGCACGAGAACGAGCCTGCCAAGCCGGACGAGGACGCTGTGGACGGCGGAGCACTGGCCGGGTCACCTGCTGATTCGCCCTGACGGCCGCTGGTCCCGGCCAGGCGGGGCTGCGACCGTGGAGATCATGGCCGTGTCCGAGGAACCGCCGGCTCTGTTCGCACTTCCTTTCACCCGGGAGCCGCTGGGACCGTTCCGGCGGCGGCTGACCCACTCCCGTCCCGCCGAACGTGCCGAACCCGCAACGCCGGAAGAGTGGGCGGCCGCGCACGCCGGTGCCCGGGGCCGCGCCCCGTCCGGCACGATTCACCTGCTCACCGGCGACTGGCTCCCCGCCTGCGGAGCCGGTCTGAACGGCTGGGACCCACGCGGCCTGCACCCCACCGACGACGAGGTGACCTGCGTCCGCTGCGGCGGTATCGAACAACGCCGCCACCCCGACGCCCAGCTCGCCTTGTTCTGACGTCTTTCTCGCACGATCTCGGCGTGCTCCGCCCGCAGAAAGCAAGGGGCCAGCTCGTCATCCGAGCTGGCCCCTTGGCACACCCACCCGCCCGGCGAGGTGCCGGACGGCATGATCTTGCCCGCCGGGTTCCTCGCTCGGGCGGCGGCCCAGTAGCCGGGGGGCGTACTGCCGGGCCGTCAGCCAGAGCGTGCTCCCCGAAGTCGACGAGGGCCGTGTTCCCGTTACCCGCTACGGCCCAGCGCTCAGGGGGTCTCGCGGATGGTGATGTGGACCGGGCCGACGTCGACGCGGCTGACCCCGGAGGCGATGACCGCGCCGGTGGCCAGCGCGACGATCGCGCCGATCACGATGAGCGCGCGCACGGTTTGGGCGGTACTGATCAGAATCTGACTAGCGAAGGTGAGCACACCGTGCCGCTCGCCGCGCCGCTCATCCCGCCCAGAACCCGATTCCTCCACCACTTGTTGATCTTCGTCGGGGCTTTTGTGCCGCCGGACGCGCAGCGGGTGCTGGTCGTCGTTGCGCACTGGAACCCGCCGTTTTCGCGGACGTATCGTCACTGACGTTCCCGTTCTTCCGATGCCGGGGGCCTGCCCGGCCGGCGCGCTTTCCACGGCAGACGTCCGGCCGGGCAGGCCGATCACGATGACGCCGGGAGACGGGACGACGACGTCCCCGGGGCTCCTACCCCGGGGACGTTTCACACCGGCCCTCCCACAGGCGTCACGCCAGAATCTAGAGCCGCCCCCGCCATTTCCTCCTTGGTTCGGGCCGCTCGTCGGCGGCCGGTACGGATACGGCGAAAAGCGGCATGTGGAGAACGCCCGACCGATCACTCCTGATGGTCTAAAACCCAGGTTTGCGCACGTCAATCAACTCTGATGAGGACTCAGCGGCAATATGCGTTGGGCTGCCTGGGTGACATCACACCCGGATCAATGTGGATCTTGATCGCCTGACGCGATGAGCGGACGATGTTCCACGCCCAACGGGGTCTCTGGCTACCCGCCGGGCAGTACGCACCGGGCGGATGGACGGTCGCCGCCCGGCGCGGGGCCACCCGTTCGGGCGCAGATCCCCCCTGGCCCGCCTCGTACCGTCGATCACGCGAGGGATCGAGGTCGCACCACGGAGTGACCGCAGGGAGGGATCGACGTGCTCGTGCGGGTTCAGCGCGGCACCGCCGACACCACGCCACACGGCCTGTCCGGCGCGGAGGAACGCGTCGTCGGGTTGCTGTCGTCCTGGAAGGGCGAATACCACCTGCCCGGCCTGGCGCTGGTGAATATCAACGTGCCGGAGAAGACCGCGGTCCGGCAGATCGACGTGCTGGTCTTCACCCCGGCCGGGGTGATCGTCCTCGAGGTGAAGGGCTTCACCCGCCCGCAGCCGGGCACACTCACCGTCCCGCCGAACGGCCCGTGGACCGTCGATGGCGAACCGGCCGCCGTGCACACCCTCACCGGCCTCACCCCGGGCGACCAGGTCAAGGCTGGCGTCTACGCGACGAAGGCGGCACTTGCCGGGATCGGCGGCGCCGACGGCACGTTCGTCACCGGCCTGGTCGCGCTCGTCCCGCAAGACCGGAAGCTGAAGATTGGGAACGTCGACCGCGCCGGGCGCGGTATCCACGTCACCCTGGCCACCCGGACAGACCTGCGACGGATGATGCACCGGCACAACAACCGCCCCAGCACCTGGACCGCCGACGCGGTCCTGGCCTCCTGCGGTGCCCTGTCGCTGAACCACCTCGCGCCGGAGCGGCACGTTCTGCTGGCCGAAGGGTTCCTCGACAAGCCACCCGCACCGACGCCTCCTGCGGTGCCGTCGCCTCGCACCTCCAGCCCGCCACCGGTCACGACCCGATCCCGGCCGAGCACTCCGGCCAAGACCGCAGCGGCGACGACGAACTCCTGGTCTCGCTCCCCCGGCCTTCCAAAAAAGCCACCGCCGGACTTAGTGTTCGACCCGATCACCCCGCCGACGCCAGCAGCCCCGAAACCGTCTTCTCCCGCGGTGCCACCGCGACCACCCGCACTCCCAGCAGCGAGGCCTGCACCCGTCCCGGCCGCTCGAACGGCGCGCCGCCGCCGGATCCCGTGGGGACTGCTGATCGCACTCACACTGATCTGCACGATCGGGATCACCGCCGCGATCCTCGTCAACCAGATGTTCGCAGGCCGCTGAGTACGCCGAATTCTGTCGGCGGTGACGGGTACCGTGCGCCGATGAACGCTCCACGGCCGTTTCAGCGGCTCGACGACCGGCTCGCCGGAAAGCCGCTCGACGACGTCCTCCTCGCTGGTGTCCCCGACTCTCTCGATACACCGTTGCGGAACTGGATTATCGACGCGCTTGATGGCCGCTTTCGCGGCGGAAATGGGCAAGCTCTCGCTGAAGCGGTCATCATCTCGTTGGGCGCATCAGCCAGTAGCAACATGTTGCCCACCAACATCCTGGCCGCCATGACGGAGCAGGACCTGCTGTTGACGGTGGTCGACGCGATCCTGCAACTGGCCGTGGAACACCGCAACGTTGTCGAGGCCGCGGACTTCATCAAGCTGGAGCGGATCCTGCGGTACGGGCGATCGGCATACAAGGTCGCCGATGACAAGCACTCGCTGATGTATCGGGTCGACCCGACGGTGGAGGGCAGCTTCAAGAAGGCCGTGCAGGCGGCGGAGCCGACGGCGGCGAAGCTGTTGCAGCAGGCCTGGTATCACACGTACCGACCGGATCCGGATCCCACGACGGCGTACCGGGAAGCGATCCGTGCGGTCGAGCAGGTCGCCTGCCCGCTCGTGCTGCCCAAGGAGGACATGGCCACACTCGGGAAGGTGATCGCGCATCTTCGGCAGGCCACCGCGAAGTGGGAGACGGTGCTGATCGGCGCGGGCGCGGTCCCGGGCGGGCCGGAGCCGGTGATGGAGCTGATGGCGCGGCTGTGGTCCGGGCAGGTGTCCCGACACGGCGGGAGCAAGAACTCCCGAGATCAGGACCAGGCCGAGGCCGCGGCCGCGGTGCACGCGGCTGTCCTTCTGGTGCAGTGGCTCAGCACCGGAGTGCTGCGCAGGAAGCAGTAACCGGAGCCGTACAGCCCCTCAGACCGATGCCCTCTCTTCTCTCTGGCAAGGGCTGCTGGGTAACCGGTGGTACCCCCGACAGCGGGCGTCAGCTGCGGAAAGCCTTGGCACGAGGGGATCCAATTTAGGTGGTACCCGGAGAACGAGGCTGATCGGCAGGGTCGGCGGCCCCCGGAGTTTCCCTCGATTCAGCACGCACAAAAGTCCTGTTTCACCCGCCCGGTAAGGTTGCCGCTGTCACTGACCTTCTTCGCAACGGGCTCGCCCGGTGCACCGCCGAGCACACGGGCGGGGAGGGGAGGTGATGACTGTGGAAGACGACGAGCCATCAGGCTCGGACGAGTCGCGGGAACGCTTACGTGCCAGGTTTGTCCTGGAACTGAGCGGCCCGATCACCGTGAAGGTGACCGGGCCCGCGGTGGCTCTGGTACCAGTACTCGCTTCGCCGGCGGTCGCCTGGTTTCTGAGCCGTTGATCCCTCAGTCGCGGGGAGTTCCGGTGTCGCATACGCGGGCCGGGGCTCCCCGTTTTCTTTTATCGGTGATGCAGGCGCACTCTACCTGAATCACTGAATCAGGCTAAGCGCCCTAGGTGGCTACACACCAGCGGTGCGTTTCGGCACCCGATCGGGAAGCCTTCCCTCTTCTGAGACGGTTTTTTCTACACCGGCGAGTAGTGACCGGCATCCAGGTAACTCTCTGAGTCACACCTATCGACCCATGCCCATGCCATGTCCGTGGTCCTGGCCGTGGTGGTGATCGTGGTGATACGAGTCGTAGCGCTCGGCCTGGTGTTGGTGGCGTTGCTGCGCGGCGCGGGCGCGGGCGCGTTCGGCCTGCTGGGTGTGCAGGATGTCGCGGAAGGTGTCTTCGGCGTTGTGCCGGTTGGCGGGCATGGTGTCGCGCAGGTCGTGTTCGTCGCGGAGTTCGCCGAGGGTGTGGCCGGCGGTGTGGGCGGCGTTTCCGGCGCGGTCGGCCTGGCGGTGAAGGTCGTCGACGTCGCGCTGGTCGGCGGTCTGGGCGGTCTGGCGGTCCCGGTCGTGGTTGTCGGCGGCGAGGCGGGCTTCGGTGCGGGCGCGGTGCAGGGTGGCGGGGTCGTCGTCGTGCCGGGTGAGGGCGTTCATGCGGGTGCGGAGCTCGGTGGCGACGGCCCCGGCCTGGGCGGCGGACTCGCGCAGGTCTTCGGCTTCCTCCTGCAGCCGGCCGCGCAGTCCGGGACGGCGAAGCGCGTCCCAGCGGGTGAGCCGGTTGGCTTTCCACTCCCGGTCGGCGGCGTTCGCGGTCGCGACGCGGGCTTCGGTCATGGCGTCCTGGTGTTCGCGGGCGAGGATGTCGTACTGGGTGGCCAGTTCGGCGCGGGCGGTCAGGGCGGTGACGCGGGCGTCGAGGTCCCGCACCCGCGGCCCGGCCCCGGCGACGACCTGCGGTTCGAGGTCGGCGACGCGGCGCGCGAAGATCTGCTGGGCCTGGTTGGCCTTCTCGGCGAGGCGCTGCTCGCGGGTGATCGCCGCGGCGAGGGCATCGCCGGACAGGGCGCCGTGCGGACGCTCCCGCCACGCGGCCTTCCATTCCCGGGCCTGCCGCAGCCGCTGCAGGTTCTCGGCGTGGATACGGTCGACGAGGTCGGGGTGGGCGTCCTCGAACGCCTCCCGCCGCGCCAGCGCCTGCTGTTCCCGCTCAGTGTCGCCCGCGCCGCGCGCGAGGTTCAGTTCCACCTGCAGCCCGGTGTAGCGGATCCGCAGAATCTGTTCGGCCGCGCGGCTCATGACGGGCTCGGCGACTTCGGTGTTCTCGTCGGGGTAGCTGGTTTCGTGGTCGGCGCGCCAGCGGTCCATGCGTTCCCACATGGCCTCGACCGGCTGGTCGTCCTGGTCCTGCCCGGCGCGTTCGGCGCCGCGCAGGTCGTGCCCGTCGGCGTCGGTGTGGTCGTCGGTGAGCGGGGTGTGTTCGGTGGCGGCGAGGTGGCGGGCGACCCAGGCGCGGGCGGTGTCGGCGGTGGTGTGCGGGAGCAGTTCGGGGTCGTCGGCGGGGACGCCGAAGCGTTCGCGGTAGGCGGCGACTTGCCCGGCGCGGTGGATCCAGGTTTCGCGGTCGAGGGCGTCGAGCGGGACCGGGCCGAGGTGCGCGGCCCAGGCCGGGGGTTGCTCGGCTGCCTGTTCCCCGAGGTGGCGGACGCGGTCGGCGAGCGCGCGGGCCTGTCCGGTGACCCAGTCCTGCAGGTCGGCGAGGTCGCGGGGCGCGGCCGGGTCGACCGGCGGGGGCGCGGGGATCCAGCCGGGCAGCAGGACCGGCCGCTCCCCCGCCCCGTCGGCGTCCCCTGTCGCGAGGGGGAGGTCGGGTTCGAGGCGGTGGTGGAGGACTTGCGCGATCGAGTGAGCCGGGTCGGCCGGGTCGTCGAACGGGCGCTGGGCGGCGCGGCGGGCGAGGACGTCGACGGGGTCGGCGCCGGTGCCGTGGACCTGCTGCAGGACCTCGGCGAGCTCGGGCCACGCCGGGTCGGTGAGGATTTCCTTGGCATGGGCGGGAAGCGCCTGGTGCACCCAGGTTTCGGCGTCGGCGAACGCGTCGGGACCGCGGTGGAGGTCGAGGGCGAGCAGGTAGCGGGGCACGGCGACGTCGAGCCGGAACGGCTCGTCCAGCGCGTCCCGCAGGTGTTCGGTGGCCGACAGTTCCGCGCCTTCGCGGCGCAGGATCGCGGCGAGCGCCGCGGCGGCCGGGTCGTCGTTGCGGTGGCGGTAGAACAGCTCACCGGGCAGGGTCTCGGGTTCGCCGTGCTCGAGGATGGTGTCGGTGTCGAGGTAGGCGTGGTTCTCCTCGGCACCGCGGGAGAGCGCGACGAGCGCGGCTTCGCGCACGGCGATCGGGGTGAGGTAGGCGCGGGAGACGTCGACGGTGAGGCCTTGGGAACGGTGGACGGTGGCGGCGTAGCCGAGCTCGACCTGGGTGGCGACGTAGTGGGCGGGCAGCGTGATTTCGCCGCGGTGGCGGATGTGCCGGACGGTGAGCGCGCCGTCGTCGTGGCGGGCGGTGACGTCCCACAGGTCACCGTTCTTCACGTAGTCGGTGCCGGTGACGGCGAGGCGGCGCTGGTTGTCGCGGGTGACGATCCGGTCCCCGACGCCGGCGGTCATGCCGTCGCGCAGCGCCGCCCCGCCGGGTTCGACCTCACCGGCGGCGCGGCGGTCGGTCTGCGCCCGCTCGGACAGCTCGCGGACGATCTCGGCCGAGTCCGACATCATGATCGACGCCCGGCCGGTGGTGGTGTCGGTGTTCCAGTCGGCGTAGAGCCGGTCCAGGACGGCGACCCGCGTCCCGGCGTGCAGACGCCCGCGCGCGGTGTAGAAGCCGATCGCTGTCCGGTCGCCGACCCGCAGCCGCAGCATGGCGTCGGCTTCGGCGGGGTCGCGGAAGCGGTGCAGGCGGGTGAGTTCGGTGCCGCCGTGGTCGTGGTGGATCAGCCGCAGCGCGCCCCCGGCCTCGACGGCGGCGAGCTGCCGGTAGTCGCCGACCAGGCGGATCACGGCACCGCGTTCGGCGGCGATCGCGCGGACGGCGTCGAGGGTGCGGGTACCGCCCATCCCGGCCTCGTCGACCAGCACCATGTCCCCCGCGCGCAGGTCGATCTCGCGGCCGTAGTCGTGCAGGGCGACCAGGTGGTGCAGGGTGTCGGCGGGGACGCCGAGCTCGTGGCCGAGGACCTGCGCCGCGGCGGCGGACGGGGCGAGGCCGATCACGCGGCCGCCGGTGGTCTCCCACGCCGTGCGGACCGCGCGCATCGCCGTCGACTTTCCCGCCCCCGGCGGGCCGATCCCCACCGCAAGCGCGGTTCCGCAGGTCACGAACTGCTCCACCAGCTGCCGCTGCCCGGGATCCAGCGCCCGCCCGGTCCGGGCTTCGTGCGCCGCGATCGCCGCGCGCGCGTCCCGGACGGCGACGACCGGCCCGGCCGTGGTGCGGGCGGCCTCGAGGAGGCGCTGTTCGGCGTCGAGGATCTCGGTGCTGGTGTAGCGGGTCGCCCCGTGCCGCTGGAACACCGATTCGCCGCTGGCGCGCCGCAGCAGCGCCGGTGGCGGCGTGACCGCGACCGACAGCTCGACGGATTCGGTCCCGAGCGCCGTGCTGACGACCTCGTCGGTGACCCGCTCGCGGTCGGCGGCGGACGCGAACGGGTGGGGTTTGAGCTGGCGGATCGTCTCGGACCGCACGTGATACACCGACCAGGTCGACCGGTGCTGGGAGACGACGTCGACCACCGTCGCCGCCAGCTCGGCGACGTCGACCGGCACGACGGCCGCGGTGGTGTGGCCCATCGTCGCGGCGAGGACCTGGTCGACGTTCCGGCCGGGCAGCATCCCGTCCGCCGCTGTCCGCCAGGTGTCGCGCTGCTCACCCAGCGTCGCGCCGGCCGTGTCCTTGTCCGGCCGGTTCTGCAGGGTGGCCTGCTGCGCGAGCTTCATCTGCACGCTGCGCGGCGGGGTATGCCCGTAGGCCCGCACGTAGTCGGCGACGAGGACCTCGTAGTTCTTCTCGACCTGGTTACGGCGGCCGGAGAAACCGGTGATCAGCTCGTCCGGGACACCGGCGATCTCCCGCACCGCGCGTTTCCCGTCCGCGCGCGGCACCGTCCGCCAGGTCACCCCGAGGCGCTCGGTCAGCCCGTGTTCCACCGCGGCGTTGTAGGTCTCCGACATCGACACCGCGACCCGGTGCAGCTGCCGCGAGTCGAGCGTCCGCCACTTCCCGTCGACGGCGAGCACACGGTTGGAGACCACGACGTGGGTGTGCAGGTTGGGGTCGCCGCAGCGGGAGTCGCGATGCTGAAACGCCACCGCGACGAAGCCGTTCGTGTCGATCTGCGCGGTCCCGCCGGCACCGATCCGGGTGAACGCGGCCTCGCGTTCGCCGTAGGCGAGCGCCGTCCGCCACGCCTGCTCGTGGACCTCCTCGACGACCTGCGCGACCTGCGGATCCCCCAGGCCCCACAACACCGACACGGACTTCGCCGGCGGGGTGAAGACGAGATCGAACCCGGCGACGGGCTGGTCGGCCCTGCCGAGCTCGTCGACGAGGAAGCGCCGCACCACCGCCGGATCCGGCGGCGTGCCGCCCGGCCCGGCCAGCATCTCCGCGGCCGTCTTCTCCTTGATCTCCCGGCGTTCGTCCACGCTCGGGCGGCGATCATGGAGAACGGCGAAACGGTCGTAGGCGTCCTGCACGGCGGCCGCGAGCGGGCTCTTCTCCGCCTTCGGCGTCATGAACTTCCGGCCCAGCCGGGCCCGGTCGATCGCCTTCGCGTACGGCATCCCCGCGTCGATCCAGCGGGCCACCATCGCATCCGCGTCCGGGTGCAGACCCTCCCCGAACAGGGCCCGCATGTGCTCCTCGGACACCGCGCCCGACATACCCAGGTCCGCGATCCCCGCCCCGACCCACTGCCCCGGCGGATTCCCCGAGGCCAGGTAGTAGTCCGTCAGCGACTGCCCCGGCTCGCGCGCCGCGTCCAGAGAAGCGACCTGATCAGTCAGGTACGTGTAGCCGTCCCCCGCGTGCAGGACGTGACACGTCATCGTCATGGGTCCCCCAACCCGTCAGGGGCTCGTCCTCCCCCTCAAGATCCACCGTACGCCGAACCCCTGACCAGCGCCTTTGCATCCGCACACTTTAGTGCCAGAGGTGTGTGGTTGACCTTGAGGGCCGTACGGGCGGGTGAGCACCGGCGGCCTGTGTCCTGTCCGGCTGAACCTGTCGGCGTCCGGCCTAGTTGTCGGTGGTGGTGTCGGTGTCCGGGGGTACTTGTCGGGCCGGTGAGGCGGGGTAGGTGCCGCGCTCGATGATGCCCGACATCGTCAACACCGTCTGCGCGGTCGCGGCCCGCACCCACCTGGAACTCGTTCTGGTCGACGAGATCCACAACATTTCCCTCTCCA
Organism: Amycolatopsis sp. NPDC031561; assembly: GCF_055580625.1. NCBI lineage: Bacteria > Bacillati > Actinomycetota > Actinomycetes > Pseudonocardiales > Pseudonocardiaceae > Amycolatopsis > Amycolatopsis sp. NPDC031561. The sequence goes on from NZ_JBVILA010000031.1 coordinate 87,754, forward strand.
GCCGCGCCGGCGCGGAAGTCTCGGATCAGCTCAAGTACTTCGGCGAACGGCTCCCGGCGACGTTCGCCTACGCCGGGATCGAGGTCGAGGAACAGGGCTTGTTCGCCGGCCCGCGCGGCCGCCAGATCGCCGGGCGGTTCACCCTGCTGTCCTCGGCGCCGTTCGACTACGGCACCGCCGAGCAGCGCACCGCCTGGCGGGCACTGGTCGCGACCCTGGAACAGGCGCTGCGTCTGCACGCACACCGCCCCGGGACGCTGGTCGACCACGCCGACTACCTCTACGAGCGCACCGGCGGCATGATCGGCAGCCTCTCCCAGCTGATCCGCGGCGCCGCGGTCCTGGCCATCGACGACGAGACCGAGCGCATCACCACCGAACTGCTCGAGGTGATCCCGCTCGACCACGCCGCCACCCGCACCGCCCCGGCCCGCCGCCGCAGCACCGGCAGCAAGGCGAAGCGCTGATGGTCTCCCGGTTGCCGATCACGATCCGGCCCGCGCACCGGGAGATCGCCGTCTCCTACCTCGCGCGGCTCGCCGCACTGCATGACCTTCCCGCGACTGAACTCTGGCGGCAGGTCAGCATCGGCCGCCGCCTCGACGGCGACCTGCTCGCGATCGTGTCGAGCCAGCCCCGCGCCCGGCTGAACCAGGCGATCGCCGAGCTGCTCGACCCCGCATCGGACTGGCTCGCGCTGCGCCACGAACCCCAGCGCGGCTGCCGCCGCTGCACCGCCCGCCACCCCGGCGGGCCGGTCCTGCAACTGCTGACCCACCACGACTACGTCTGCACCCGGCACCGGATCTGGATCGGCCCACCCGATCACCTCGACCACCCCCAGCCCCACCTCGACGAGCTGCCCGAGATCGTCGCCGCGCAGCACCGGCACCGGCGCCTGCTGCGTCGCGTCGGCCCGGCCGCCACCTTCGACGCCGTCCTCACCGGGTTCCTCATCTGCGCCCACCGCTGGAACTTCACCAACGCGGCCGCCACCGACACCGACGCCTGGCTGCACTGGCGCCGCCGCACCACCCTGCTCATCCCGCCCGGGACCGAACGCGACGCCTTCACCGCGTCCCGGCTGTTCGCCGCGACCTACCCCGAAGCCGTCGCGATCGCCGAGCTGATCGGCTCCCTTCACTGGCGCCGCCTCGCCGCCGGCGGCCCGAACGAGCAAGCCCTCTTCTCTGCCGAGATCGGCGCCCGCCTCGGCCTGCCCTACTACCGCCCCACCGTCCTGAAAGACCCCGTCTCACACTGGATCGAACACGACTCCTGGAAACCACCCAGCTTGCCCAGATACGACTTCCGCAGCCTGAAGACCTTCGCCGGGCCCGCCGGGTTCCGTCGGGCGGGCAAGGACGCCGACGCGAAACGCCGCACCAGCGCCGCCTGGTTCGTCAAACATCAGCACGGCGGTGACGCGATGCTTTATCACCGCCACCTCAACCCGGTCGTCATCCGCGACTGGTCCACCAAGATGGAGCTGTTCACCAGCGCGATCGCGCTCACCGCCGACACCAGCCGCCAATCCCAGCAGGCACTCAACCTCCGTCGCCCCCAAACCCCGACGCAGTTCGACGAATTCGCTCTCAGCCACTGGTTCCGGCCCCACGCCCAGCCGTCGACCTACCTCTACACCGCGACCGAACCCGTCCCCTGGCCAGACCGCGAACGCGACCAACGCCCCGCCACCGCCGCGCGGCCGCTCCTTCCCAACGAGCGTCGCACCCTCGCGAAAATGCCCGTCCAGGTCAACCGGCTGCGCTGACCGCCAACACGTCCATACCCCGAGCGATCTCGCATGCATTGGTCCATAATTTTGTTCTTTTTGCTTTTTAGTGACCTGATGACTATCAGCAGCGCGACGAGGAACGACAGGGATGACAGACAGGCGGATGTAGAGGTGAGGAAAAGAGGACGGAAGAGAGGCAACAGAGGGTGACCAGTGGGCTTGAAAGACGAGGGGCTCCAGTGCTCCCAGCAGGGGCTGCCAGGGTGTGCGCCCGGTTTCGCCGCGCGCCGGCGTCGCGCCCGGTCTCGACCACCACCAACGGCCCGACGCGCCCAGCGCGGCGGGCCGTGCGGCTCCTCAACCTTCACCTGCCCCTCGCCACCCACACACAGCATCCGCCATGCATGTCTGCGCAGACAGACCTCGAAGATCGGGGCCCTGGGGGGGGGAAGAGGGGGGGGGGGGGGGGGGGGGGTTTTTTTTCGCCACAGGGGGGGTTTTTTTTTTTCTCTTTCCCCCTTTCTTCCTTGTTCTTTTTTTTACTC
>NZ_JBVILA010000032.1:0-59171 GCF_055580625.1 Amycolatopsis sp. NPDC031561
ACGCTACATAGCCCGCGAAATCCACCAAGCACTCATCACAGACCTCACCAACCTCAACCACACCCCTTGACATCAATAGGAGCATCTTTCGGGACGTCGGATGTCCCGAAAGTGGCTTTCGCGACACGGTCGCCGGAAGCTCGGGAGCGGCGAGGACGGTCTGCCAGGGTGGGCAAGGCGGCGCGTTGCGAAAGCCACCTTCACAACGGTGAAGGTTGCGAAAGTGGCTTTCGCGTCATCGGCGCAAGCGGGCGCCGAACGCGTCCAACCGTCCGCCTTGAGCGGCTGGACACTTCAGCTCAGCCGTTGACTTCCGCGATCAGGCTCTTCGGCCGGAGGTCGGTCCAGTTCTCCTCCACGTAGGCCAGGCATTCCTGGCGCGAGGCCTCGCCGTGCACGCGGGTCCAGCCGGCGGGCACCTCGGCGAAGGTCGGCCAGAGGGAGTGCTGGCCTTCGTCGTTGACGAGCACCAAGAAGGAACCGTCTTCGTTGTCGAAGGGGTTGGTCATGGTTTGTGTCCTTTCACGCACCCGGCCGCGGCCGGAGCTTCTCGGCGACGATGGACCCAATCTGGACCAGCGCCGCGGGTTGCACCATGTCGTAATGGTTGGTCGGGATCTCGTGGGGTTCGATGGCCCCGCTGGTGAAGTCCTTCCAGCCGGCGATCGCCTCGGAAACGGGCAGATGGGCCGGCCGGTCCTCGGAAGCGACGAACAGCAGGATGTCGCCCTGGAACGGCGTCGCGGTGTGCTGCGGCCCGACCTTCCAGAGGTTGCGCATCACGGCTTCCAGCCGTTCCTTGGCACCGGGTCCCTGGACCATTCCGCCCGCGAGTTCCAGATCCTGCTGCTTCCGCTTCTGCAGCCCGTCTTCGTCGCGCGAGGCTTCTTCGGTCACCGTGCCGGTCGCGTTCCGTCCCATGTAGACGGGGTAGGCGTCGAGCAGGGCCAGCAGGCCGACCTCTTCCCCGTCCGCCTCGAGCAGCGCGGCCATCGCCTGCGCGATCCGTCCGCCGAGTGACCAGCCGAGGAGGTGATACGGCCCGGTCGGCTGCACGGCGCGGATGTGCGCCAGGTAATCGGCCGCCATCTCCTCGACGCTCTCGGGAAGCCGTTCCGTACGGGCCAGACCACGTGCCTGCACCCCGTAAACCGGCTGGTTCGCGGGAAGATGCCGCAGCAGCGGCCCGTAGTTCCAGCTCAGGCCACCACTCGCGTGGACGCAGAACAGCGGCGGGCGGTCGCCACCGGCTTGCAGCGGCAACAGGATCTCGTAGTCACCCGTCTTCACCGCGGTGCTCGATCGCCGCCGCTCGCCCACCACGATCAGGGTCTTGGCCGCGGTCTTGCGGGCGAGCAGGCCGGTGTTCAGCATCCGGTGCCCCGCGTCCCCGAACGGGCAGGGTTCGCTCGGCCGTCCTGCCTTGCCCGCGTCGACCGCCGGGCCGGTGACGTACAGATCGCCGACGGCTCCCGGAGCGACGGGACGCCGCGCGTCGTCGAGCACGAGCGCGCCGAGCGGACCGTCCTCGGCCAGCGCGGCGACCACCGAAGGCACATCGCCGGACCAGCGCGCGGGCGCGATGGCCGGACGGCCGCGTTCGGCGTCGTCGAGGAAGAGGTCCAGGTCGCTGATCCGCCGCTGGGGATCCTCGGCCACCTGTTCCAGGACCCGGATCAGCCGCCGTGCCACCGATTCCGCCGTGGCTTCGTCGAACAGGTCAGCGGCGTAACGAAGGGTGCCTGCGAGGCCGTCCTCGTTGTCGTCCTCGTCGAGGCGCTCGGTGAGCGTGAACGCGAGATCCAGCTCGATGGCCTCGACCCCGCCCGGCTCGGCGCTGGTGCGCAGAGCGGGCAGTTCCGCCGCGTCCCACGCGCCGATGTCCTCCTCGTTCACCTCGAGTCCCACCTGGAACACGGGGTGACGCGAGAGCGAGGCGGGCAGGTCCAGCAGCTCGACGATCCGCTCGAAGGGAAGGTCCAGATGCGGACGCGCACCGCGGACCGCCTCCTGCACCCGGGTGACGACCTCCAGGAAGGTCGGGTCACCCGAGAGATCCGTCCGCAGGGCGAACGGCCGCGCGAACGGGCCGATCATCGGCTCGAGGTCGATGAGATCCTCGTCCCGAGGCAGCGTCGTGCCGATCACGAGATCATCGCCGGCCCCGAACTTGGCCAGCAGCACGGCGAGCGCGGCGTGCACGACCTGGATCGTCTCCGCGCCGAGCCGTTCCACCGCTTCGGTCAACCGGTTGTACGGAGCGGCGTCCAGCCGCAGCGCGACCGTGCCGGCCTTGCGCGACGGGACGGCGGGCCGGGGCCGGTCGAACGGGAGCACCGTCTCGCCGTCGATGCCGGTCAGGGTGTCCCGCCAGAAGACGACCTGCTCGTCGATCAGGCTGCCCTGCTCCCGCCCGTCGTCGAGAAGGCGCTGCTCCCAGAGCGCGTAGTCGGCGAACTGCAGGGCCAGCGGTGCACGCTCCGGGACGCGGCCCGAGCGCCGGGCGCCGTACGCGGCCGCCAGGTCACGGAAGAACACGTCCAGCGAGTCGTCGTCGGTGAGGATCCGGTGCACCCGCAGCTGCAGGATGTGTTCCTTTTCCGAGAGCGCGAAAAGGTCGCACCGCCACGGCACCTCACGGGTGAGGTCGAAGCCGGACTCGCGCCGCTCGGCGAGAAGCGCGGGCAGCTCGTCCTCGGTGACCGGGACCGGGGTCAGCTCGATCGCGGAGGCCTCGTGGACCTGCTGGTGAACGCTCTGCGCGTCGCCAGGGAAGGTCGTGCGGAGGACTTCGTGCCGGGCGGCGACGTCGCCGAGCGCGGCCGCCAGCGCGGCCACGTCGAGCCTGCCGCGCAGCCGCAGCGCGACCGCGACCTGCAGACCGGCGGTCTCCTCCCCGGGACTGGCCAGCAGCCAGGCACGGAGCTGCCGGGCCGTGAGCGGCACCCGCTCCGGCCGTTCGACGGCCTCCAGCGCGGGACGCGACTTCGCCGCGAGCGCCCTGGCGACACCGGCGGGCGTCGGCGAGGAGAACAGCTGCCGGATGGGCAGGTCCACGCCGATCACCTCGCGGATCCGCGCGATGAGCCGCATGGCCAGCGCCGAACTGCCGCCGAGGTCGTGGAAGGCGTCGTCGACACCCACGTGGTCGACACCGAGGATCTCGGAGAACAGCTCGCAGAGGACCTTCTCGGACTCGCTTTCGGGCGCCTTCTCCGACGCGCGTCCCGCGAGATCCGGGGCGGGCAGGGCCCGGCGGTCCACCTTGCCGTTGGGCGTGACCGGCAGCCCGGGCAGGGCGACGACCGCCATGGGGACCATGTACGCGGGCAGGACCAGGCCCAGCTGACGCCGGATCTCCTCCGGTCCCGCGTCACTGCCGTCGGAGACGAAGTACCCCACCAGGCGCTTCTCGCCCGGCTGGTCTTCACGGGCCATGACGACCGCTTCGACCACTCCCGGCTGGACGGCCAGCACGGATTCCACCTCGCCCAGCTCGACCCGGTAGCCGCGGATCTTCACCTGGTCATCGGCGCGTTCGAGGAACACGACCTCGCCGTCTCGGGTCCAGCGGGCCAGGTCGCCGGTGCGGTACATGCGTTCGCCGGGCAGGAACGGGCAGGCCACGAACCGCCCGGCCGTCAGGTCCGGGCTGCCGAGGTACCCGCGGGCCAGCCCCGTGCCCGCGATGTACAGCTCGCCCGCCACTCCCGGCGCGACCGGGCGCAGGAACGCGTCGAGGATGTAGATCCTGCGGTTCGTCATCGGGTGACCGATCGGCAGTTCGCGATCGACCACGTCGCCGGGCTCGATCGGGAGCCACGTCGCGCACAGGGTGGTCTCGGTCGGTCCGTAGGTGTTCCGCACCCGCAGGCCGGGCTGGGCCCGCCGCAGGTTCTCCACGGACTGCGCGGGGACCACGTCCCCGCCGGTGCCGATCTCGACCAGGCCCTCGAAACACTCCGGGGACGTTTCCGCCAGGGCGCGGAAGGTGCCGGCGGTGAGGTGGACGAAGTTCGCGCCCCGGGCGACGGCCTGCCGCACCCCGGCCGCGTCCAGCACGCCCGGCTCGGTGAGCAGGACCCGGGCGCCCGTGGCGAGCGGCACCCACATCGCGTAGAGCGAAGGGTCGAAGACGTGCGTCGCGTGCATCAGCACGCCGTCGCCAGGGCCGATCTGCCAGCCCGAGTCGCCCGCGAGGCCCGCCACCGCACCGTGCGGGATCCCCACGCCCTTGGGAAGTCCGGTGGATCCCGAGGTGTACATGACGTACGCCAGGTCGTCCGCGGACGGCCGGTCCGACGGCGCCGTCGCGGCATTGGCGGCGACGGCGGCGCGCGTCTCCGGCGCGTCGAGGACGATCGCGCCGTCGGGCACGACTCCGCTGGTGGCCTCGGTGCACAGGACGACCGAGACCTCGGAATCGTCGAGCAGGAACGCGATCCGCTCGGCCGGGTACTCGACGTCGACCGGGACGTAAGCCGCGCCCGCCTTCCAGATCGCCAGGAACGCGATCAGCAGATCCGGGGACCGCTCCATGGCCACCCCGACGCGGTCGCCGCGGGTGACGCCGCGACCGGCGAGATGTCCGGCCAGCCGGTTCGACGCCTGATCGACCTCGGCGTAGGTGAGGTCCGCTCCGGCCGCGTCGGTGATCGCCACCGCGTCCGGCGTTTCGGCCACCCGCCGCGCGAACAGCTCGACCACCGAGTCACCCGGCACCGGGCCCGCGGTCGCGTTGAAGTCGTCCACCACCAGGGCGCGCTCGGCCTCGCTCAGCAGCGTCAGGCGGCCGACGAGGACCTCGGGTTCGGCGACCAGGCGCTCCAGGACGCGGGCCAGCGCGCCCACGACCGATTCGCCCACTGTCCGGTCGAAGAGACCCCGGTCGTAGTCGAGGATGAGCGGCATCTGCTCACCCGGGCCGGTGACCAGGGTGAACGGATAGTGCGAGGAGTTGCGGCCGCGTTTGACCGGGCGCAGGGTCAGGCCGCCGTGCTCCTGGCCGAGACCCTTGCGGGGGAAGTTTTCGTAGATGACGAGCGTGTCGAAGACAGCGCCGGGGCCGACGACGGCCTGCACGTCCTGCAGGCCGAGATGCTGGTGGGCCATGAGGGCCGACTGGTCGCGCTGCAGTTCGGCGAACAGGTCGACGGCCCGCCGCGCGCCGTCGAGCCGGACTCGCACCGGCAGCGTGTTGAGCAGCTGGCCGACCATCGACTCCACGCCCGCCAGCTCGGCGGGACGCCCGGAGGCGGTCGCACCGAAGACGACCTCGGTCCGGCCGGCGAGCTGCGACAGCACGACGGCCCACGCGCCCTGCACGACGGTGTTGAGGGTGAGGTCGTGGCCGCGCGCCAGTTTGGCCAGCCCGTCCGTCACCTCGGTGGACAGCTCGACCACCGCCGTGTCGATGTCGGGCACCCGGGACGGATCGGCCGGGGCGACCGCGGTCGGCGTGTCCAGCCCGGTGAACTCTTCCCGCCAGGCGGCCCTGGCCACTTCCTTGTCCTGCTTGCCGAGCCAGGCGAGATAGTCCCGATAGGACACTGTGGGCGGCAGCCCGGAGGCGTCGCCGCCCGCCGCGTAGATCGCGGCGAGCTCGCGATGGATGATCGGCATCGACCAGCCGTCGGTCAGCACGTGGTGGAGCGTGTGCACGAGCCGGTGGCGGTCCGGGCCGAGCCGGATGAGGTGCAGCTTCATCAGCGGCGCCACCTCGATGCGGAGACGCTCGGCCAGCTCGTCCCCGGCGAGCCGGTCCACCTCGCTCTCGAGGATTTCGTCCGGCAGCCCGGAGAGATCCGTTTCCCGCCAAGGGATTTCGGCGTCCCGCGTGATGACCTGCACCATCTGCGCGCCGCTGACGTAACGGAAACAGGCCCGCAGCGCGGCGTGCCGGTTCACGAGAGCCTGCCACGTCGCCCTCAGCAGGGCGGCGTCCAGCGGGCCGTCGATGCCGTAGACGGTCTGCACGGTGTAGGTGTCAGGACCGTCGTCGTCGAGGGCGGTGTGATAGAGCATTCCCTCCTGCAGCGGGGAAAGAGGCCAGACGTCCTCCACGCTGGAACGCGGCTTCGCGCGGGTGTCGTCAACGGTCACGATCTGCTCCTTAAAGCGGGTCATTCGCCGGCCAACCCGGCTTCGAGTTGTTCCAACTGGTCAAGGGAAAGCGCGACGAGCGCGCCCCCCGCGGGCTCCGGCTCCGGAGTGGTTTCGTCTTCGGCGGGGATCTCCTTGACGAGCGTCGCCAGCCGTTCCGGTGTCTTTTCTTCGAACACCTGCCACGGGCTCAGTTCCAGCCCCTCCCGGCGGGCCCGCGCCGACAGCTGCATCGAGATGATCGAGTCGCCGCCGAGTTCGAAGAAGCTGTCGTCGGCGCCCACTCGGTCGAGGCCGAGCACCTCCGCGAACAGCTCGCACAGCTTCGACTCCATCGCGGTGCGCGGATTCCGCCCGGAAGTCATCCCGGAGAAATCGGGCGCGAGGAGTGCCCGGTGGTCGAGCTTGCCGTTCGGGGTGAGCGGCATCCGGTCCAGCGCGACGAACGCCGCGGGCATCATGTATTCCGGCAGGCTTTCGGCCGCCAGTTCACGCAGCACGGACGTCAGCTCCGCGGGAGCGTCCGCCGACGGCACGACGTACGCCACCAGCTGCTTGTCACCCGGCCCGTCCCGGTGGACGGCGACCACCACCTGGGCGACCCCCGGATGCTCCGCCAGCACGGCCTCGATCTCGGCGGGTTCGACCCGGTAGCCGCGCACCTTGACCTGCGCGTCCGCCCGGCCGACGAAGATCAGCTGGCCGTCGGTGGCCCAGCGGAACCGGTCGCCGGACCGGTACATGCGCTCGCCCGGCGAGAACGGGTCGGCGACGAACCGTTCCGACGTCAGGCCCGGACGCCCGAGGTAGCCGCGGGCGAGTCCGACTCCCGCGATGTAGAGCTCGCCCGCCACCCCGGGCGGCACCGGCTGCAGGAACGCGTCGAGCACGTAGTGCCGCACGTTCCGGATCGGGCCGCCGAGCGGGACCACGTCGTGTCCCGGCGACAGCGGGGCGCTCATCGTCGAGCAGATCGTCGTCTCGGTCGGGCCGTAGGCGTTGATCATCCGGCGACCCGGCGACCAGCGGTCCACCAGCGCGGGTGGCAGCACTTCGCCGCCCGTCAGCACGGTCCGCAGGGTGTCCGGCAGGTCGTCTTCGACAGCCAGCACACTCGGCGAAACGGTCAGATGCGTGATCCCCCACCGGCGCAGCGCGTCGCCCAGGGTCACCCGGGGCGGCATGCTCTCCGCGTCGGGCAGCACCAGCGTCCCGCCCGCCAGCAGGGCCATGAACAACTCGGAGACGATGGCGTCGAAACCGATGGCGGACAACTGGAGTACCCGCGACGAGGACGTCACGCCCATCCGCTCGATATGCGCCGTCGCCAGGTTGCCGAGGCCGGAATGAGTGACCATGACGCCCTTGGGCACCCCGGTGGAACCGGACGTGTAGATCACGTACGCCGCGTCGCTCGCGGCCACGTGCGGCAGTGCCACGCCCGGATCGGCGGCGGGCAGGTCTTCCAGCACCAGCACCGTTCCCGCGAACTTCTCCGGCACGACCGCGCGGGTCGCCTTGGTGCACACCAGGACCTCGGGCGCCGAACTCTCCAGCATCAGCTCGATCCGCTCACGCGGGTAGTCCGGATCGACCGGGACGAACGCCCCGCCGGCGAAGGACACCGCCATCAGCGTCACCGCCAGTTCGGCCGAGCGGCCGACGACGACACCGACCCGGGTCTCGCGCCGGATACCCAGCCCCACGAGCAGCCGTGCCAGCGATTCCACCTCGCCGAGCAGTTCACCGAACGACAGGCGCCGGGCGGCGTCCTCCACCGCCGGCGCGTCCGGCGACCGTCCGGCCTGCCTGCGGAACAGCACCGGCAGGGCCTCGGCTTCGAACGGTTCCTCGGTCCGGTTCCAGTCGTCCACCACCAGGCGGCGCTGCTCCGGGCCGATCAGCGCGACCCGGCCCACGGGGATCCGCGGCTCGGCCACGACCTGCTCCAGCGCCCGGATGATCGACGCGACGAACCCGTCGATCCGGGTCCGGTCGAACACGTCCGGCCGGTAGATGACCTCGCCGTGGACGCCGCCGCCTTCGGACGCGCGGAGCGACAGCGGGTAGTGCCCGGTGTCGTCCGGGATCCCCGCGGGACGCAGGGCGAGGACGTCCGGATCGTCGGACGGGAGCGGCGGGGGCGGGTAGTTCTCGAACACCACGATCGTGTCGAAGGCCGCGCCGGAACCGGCGAGCTGGTTGATCTCGGTCAGCCCCACGTGCTGGTGCGGCATCAACGCGACCTGGCGTTCCTGCAGATCCGTCAGCATGTCGAGGAACGGCCGGTCGCCGGTGAGCCGGGCGCGGACCGGCAGCATGTTCATGAACAGGCCGACCGCGGACTCGACGCCGGGGATGTCGATCGGGCGCCCGGCCACCGTGGTGCCGAAGACGACGTCGTCGCGCCCCGTCAACCGCGCCAGCAACAACGCCCAGACTCCCTGGAAAAGCGTATTCGTCGTCACGCCGTGCCCGCGGGTGAACTCCGCCAAGCGATGGCTCAGCGCGTCGTCGAGTTCGAAGCGCACGCGGTCGGGCTCGATGGGCACGGCGATCGCGTCCGGGGACACGACGTGGGTCGCCTCGTCGAGTCCCGCGAGCTCGGTCCGCCACGCCTCCCTGGCGGCTTCCTTGTCCTGGCGGGCGAGCCAGGCGAGGTAGTCCCGGTAGGACGTCGGGACCGCCAGGGTCCTGCCGTCGCCGCCGGTTTCGTACGCCGTCATCACCTCGACGAGGAAGACCGGCAGGGACCAGCCGTCGGCCGAGATGTGATGCGACCTGAGGATCATCCGGTGCTCGCGGTCGCCGAAACGCACGAGGTGCAGGTGCAGCAGCGGCGCCTTCGTCAGGTCGAACCGCTCCGCGTGCGACTCCGCGGCGAGGCGTTCGAATTCCATCAGCGCCTCGTCCTCGGGCAGGTGGGACAGGTCGGTCTCCACCCAGGGCAGCGCCACGTCGCGGGCGACCGCCTGGACGGCCACGCCGGACCCGAGCTGGTGAAAACTCGCCCGCAGGGCCGGGTGCCGGTCGAGAAGGGTCTGCCAGGACGCCCGGAAGCGCGCGGCGTCCATCGGGCCGTCGAGGAGGATGTCGCGAATACCGGCGTAAACGTCCGGTCCGCGCTCGTCGACGGCGTGGAACAGCAGGCCTTCCTGAAGCGGGGAGAGCGGCCAGATGTCGTGCAGGCCCGGGACGACGGCCTCGACCTCCGCCACCTCTCGCTGGGTCAGCGTGGTGAGCGGGAAGTCGGAGGGCGTGTGTCCCCCGGCGGTGTCGTCTTCGGCGACGTGGGCGGCGAGGCCGGTCAGCTGGTCGAGCCAGGCTTTCCCGAGCGATTCCGCCTCGGTCTCGCCGAGCAGCCGTCCGGCCCAGGTCACGGTCAGGGTGAACTCGGGACCGTCCTCGGTGTCCAGCACGACCGCGTCGATCTCGACGACGTGCCGCAGCGGCAGATCTTCTTCCGCCACACCGCCGATGGTCCCCGCCAGCTGCCAAGGCTCCGCGTCACCGTCGGGCCGCGGTGAGAAGCGGCCGAGGTAGTTGAACCCGATCTCCGCCGACGGCAGCGCCGCCAGTGCCTTCCCCGTCCCGGCGTCGAGATACCGCAGCATCCCGTAGCCGAGCCCGCCGTCGGGCACCGCGCGCACGTTCTCCTTGACCTGCTTGAGCAGGTGACCGGCCGTGTCGGCTCCGGCGGTGTCCAACCGGACCGGATGGACATCGGTGAACCAGCCGAGCGTCCGCGAAAGGTCCATCTCGTCGAGGGGCTGACGGCCGTGGCCTTCGACGTCCACGACGACGGAGGTTCCGCCGCGCCACTGGACCACCGCGCCGGCCAGCGTGGCCAGCAGGACCTCGTGCACGCCGCAGTGGAAGGCCGAAGTGGCCTTCTCCGCGAGCACGCTCGCGCGGTCTCGCGGCAGGGTCCACGACCGGCGTCCCGAGGTCGCGATGGTGTCGAGCCGGGGATCGAGCTCCCCCACCCGCGCCTGCGCGCCGTCGAGGATCCCGGTCCAGGTCTCCAACTCGCCGGACCGGATCGCCGCCTGATCGGCCAGCGTCCGCGCCCAGCGCCGGAACGAAACGGGCGGCGGGTCGAGCACCGTTTCCCGGCCCGCGGCCGCGGCTTCACAGGCCAGCTGCAGATCCGGAAGCAGGACACGCCAGGACACGACGTCGACAGCGAGGTGATGCGCGGCCACCACGAGCCGCCCGACACGGCCGGGTCCCGCGTCCACCCACACCGCCCGGAGCATCACGCCCGCGGCGGGGTCCAGCCGTCCGGCCGCTTCGTGGGCACAGCGGTCCGCGACCTCGTCCAGGTCACCGGCACCGGCTTCGACCCGCTCGACCAGCGTCGCCGCGTCGACCGTTCCCCGCTCGGCCACGACCATCCGGGGCTCTCCCCCGGTCTCGACGACCCGGCTCCGCAGCAGGTCGTGGGTGTCGATCAGCGCGCCCAGACCGGCCGTCAACGTCTCCAGCGACAGGTCGCCGGGCACTCCCGCGGTCACCCACTGCGCCAGGGCGCCCCGGGTCAGCGCGCCGGGATCGCGTTCGAGCAGAGCACGCACCACCGGCGTCCACGGAACTTCGCCGACACCGTCGTCGAGGACGGCGTCGATCTCACCGCCGCGCTCCGCGACCGCCGCGATGCCCGCGGGCGTCTTCTGCTCGAAGACCTGCTTCGCGCCGAAGACGAAGTCCTCGCGCCGGGCGCGGGCGGCCAACCGCATCGAAAGGATCGAGTCGCCGCCGAGCTCGAAGAAACTGTCGTCGGCGCCGACGTGGTCCAGTCCGAGGATCTCGGCGAACAGGTCGCTCAGCACCCGCTCGGCCTCGGTACGCGGCTCGCGACCGGTGGACTTCCCGGTGAATTCGGGAGCGGGCAAGGCCGCGCGGTCGATCTTCCCGTTGAGGGTCAACGGGAAGGTGTCGAGCACCATCACCACCGCGGGCACCATGAACTCCGGCAGCCGCTCCGCGAGCACCGCGCGGACCGAGCCGGATTCCAGCGCCTGTCCCGATTCCGCGGTCACGTAGGCGATCAGCCGCTTCTCACCGGGACGCTCTTCCCGCGCGACCACGACGGCCTGCGCGACGTCGGGCACCTCGGTCAGCACGGCCTCGATCTCGCCCGGCTCGACGCGGTAACCGCGGATCTTCACCTGGGAGTCGGCCCGTCCGGCGAACAGCAGCTCGCCTTGCTCGGTCCAGCGGCCCAGGTCTCCGGTGCGGTACATCCTCTCGCCGTCCGCGAACGGGTTCGCGAGGAATCGCTGCGCCGTCGCACCGGCGGCGCCCAGATAACCGTGCGCCAGACCGGCACCGGCGAGGTACAGCTCACCGGTCACGTTCGGGGCCACCGGCTGGAGGAACGCGTCGAGCACGTACGCCTGCCTGCCGGCCAGCGGCCCGCCGATCGGCAGGGTGCTCCCCGTTTCGGCCCCGGGCTCGAGGACGAGCCACGTGGCGCACAAGGTGATCTCGGTGGGGCCGTAAAGCTGCCGGAACCGGACGTCCGGGCAGGCCCGCCGCATCCGGGCGACGGAGGCGAGCGGCACCGCGTCCCCGCCGGTCAGGATCTCCCGCAAGCCGGTGAAGGACTCCGGTGCTTCCTCGGCCACCACCCGGAAGGTCCCGGCCGTCAGGTGGATGGTGGTCACGCCGCGTTCGATCGCTTCCCGCACCCGCTGCGCGTCGACCGCGCCCGGTTCCGCGACCAGTACGCGGGCCCCGCTCACCAGCGGCACCCAGATCTCGACCAGTGACGCGTCGAACGCGTGCGAAGCGTGCAGCAGCACGCAATCGCCGGGACCCTGCGACCAGCCGGGGTCGCCCGCCAGGGCCGCCACGCTGCCGTGCGGCACCGCGACCCCCTTGGGCACGCCGGTCGATCCCGACGTGTACATCACGTAGGCCACGTCGCGCGCTCCGGCCGTGAAAACCGTTGCCTCGTAAGAGGTTCCCGCGACCTCCGGCGCGTCCATGACCACCGGCTCGACGCCGTCCGGCACCGCGCCGCGGCTCGCACCCACGCAGAGCGCCACCGCCGCGCCGGAATCGGCCAGCATCCGTTCGATCCGTTCCGCGGGGTAGTCCACGTTCACAGGTACCTGCGCGGCTCCCGCCTTCCAGACCGCGAGGAGCGCCACGAGCAGTTCCGCGCCGCGCTCCATCACCACGCCGACCCGGTCACCGCGCCGCACGCCGATCCCGGCGAGATGTCCGGCCAGCCGGTCCGATTCCCGGTCGAGTTCCGCATAGGACAGGGTGCGTTCCCCGTCGACGACCGCGACCGCGTCCGGCGACTTCCGCGCCTGCCGCCGGAACAGCTCCGGCACGGTCGTCCCGCTCACCGCTTCACCGGTCGAGTTCCAGAGCTCCACCACCGACGCGCGCGCCGGTTCGCTCGTGACGGCCAGCGTGCCGAGGGGCCGCGAAGCCTCCGACACCACCAGTTCCAGGACACGCACGACCTGCCTGGCGATCTCGGCGGCCGTTTCCCCGCCGATCCGATCGGGCCGGTAGGCCACGCGGATCTGCAGGGTCTTCCCCGGCGAAACGCTCATGGCCAGCGGATAGCTGGTGCCGGTCCGCGTGCGGACCGAGCTGATCGAAACGCCGCCGTCGTCGTCGCCGAGACCGGCGGCGTCGTGCGGGTAGTTCTCGATCATCACGATGGTGTCGAAGACCGCGCCCGCGCCGGTCGCCTTCTGGACCTGCGACAGCCCCAAGTACTGGTGTTCGGTCAACGCCGACTGGCGTGCCTGCAGGTCTTGGAGCATCTCCAGCACCGGCAGGCCGCCGTCGAGGCGGACCCGGACCGGGATGGTGTTGATGAACATCCCCACCATCTGCTCGACGTCCGGCACCTCGGCGGGCCGCCCCGACGTCACCGTCCCGAACACCACGTCCGTCCGGCCCGCCAGCCGCGCCAGCACCAGCGCCCACGCGCCCTGCACGATCGTGCTCAGCGTCAGGCCGTGACCACGGGCGAAACCGATGAGATTCCGCGTCGCCTCTTCGGGCAGCCATTCGGCGTGCTCACCCGGCACCACCATCGCCTTGTCGGCATCGGCGTCGACGACGGTCGGTTCATCCGAACCGGCGAGTTCGGCCCGCCACGCCTCCCGCGTCGCCTGCTCGTCCTGGCGGCTCAACCACGCCAGATAGTCACGATAGGACGGTGACCTCGACGGCCCTTGTCCACCGGCGTAAGCGATCGAGACCTCGCCGAGGACGAGCGGTGTCGACCAGCCGTCGAGGAGAACGTGGTGCGACGTCAGGACGAGCCGGTGCGTGTTCGCGCCGAGCCGGATCAGCAGCAGCCGGAGCAGCGGCGCCTCGGTCACGTCGAACCGCTTCGCCTGGTCCTCCGCGAGCAGCCGTTCGATCTCCTCGGCCGCCGCGGTCTCGTCGAGCCGCGACAGATCCACTACGCGCCAAGGGATAGCGGCCTCGGCAGCGACGACCTGCACCGTTTCGCCGGAGCCCAGCTGGTGGAAGCTCGTCCGCAGCGACTCGTGCCGCGCGACCACCTGGTTCCACGCGGTGCGCAGCCGCTCCGCGTCGAGCGGTCCGTCGAGGTCCAGGATCCGCTGGCTCTGGTAGACGTCGACGTCGTCCTCGGCGACCGCCCGTTCGAAGAGCATTCCTTCCTGGAGCGGCGAAAGCGGCCAGATGTCCGTCAGCCCCGGCGTCGCGGCCTCCAGCTCGGCCACGTCCCGCTGCGCGACCTCGACGAGGCCGAAGTCGGACGGGGTGTGCCCGCCCGCACGGAGATCCTCGGCGAGGGCCGCGAGCCCGGTCAGCATCTCCAGCCAGGCCTCGCCGAGGCGTTCGACCGTCGCGGGGTCGAGATCCTGGCCGTCGATGGCGAGCGCGAGCCGGGGCCCTTCCGGCGTGTCCTGGACTTCCGCGCCGACCTCTACGGGGTGGGCGAGGATCATGTCCGGGCCACCGCCGAGCGGCCCTTCGCCCGCCTGCTGCCACGCCCTGTCCTTGACGGAAAGTCCGGTCCGGCCGAGGTAGTTGAAGCCGATCGGCGCGGACGGCAGCTCGGCCAGCCTCGCCCCGGTGTCGGGGTTGAGGTAGCGCAGCAGCCCGTAGCCGAGTCCGTCCCCGGGGACGGCGCGGATCTGTTCCTTCGCGGCCTTCAGCAGCCGCCCGGCCGCCGCGTCACCCGCCGCCACGGCGTCGAGATCGACGTCGGCGAGGTCGAAGCGGACCGGGTGAACGCTGGTGAACCAGCCCACGGTGCGCAACAGGTCTTCGCCGTCGGCGGCTTCGCGGCCGTGACCTTCGACGTCCACGAGCAGCCCAGTGTCAGTACCCCGCACCCGCGCCACCGCACCCGCGAGGCCCGCCAGCAGGACGTCTTGGATCCCGCAGTGGAAGGCGCCCGGCAACCTGGCCAGCAATCCGCTCGCCGCGGTGCCGGACACCGTCGAAGACCACGAGTGCGACTTCCCGGTGCTCTGCTCGAATCCCGTGTCCGCGCCGTCCAGGAGGGCGGCCCACCGATCGGTTTCGGCCACGGTGCGCTCGCTGAGCGCCTGCTCGGCCAGCCGCCGCGCCCACTGCCGGTACGACGTCGTCGCGGCTTCGAGGACGGGGGTCCCGCCCGAGCTCGCCTCGTCGTAGGCCGTGCGCAGATCCGGCAGCAGGATTCCCCACGAGACCGCATCGACGGCCAGGTGATGCGCCACCAGCGCCAACCGGCCCGGCTCGGCGTTCCCCGCGTCGACCCAGACGGCCCGCACCATGATCCCCGCCGCCGGGTCCAGCGTGCCCGTCGCCGTCCTGACCTCGCGCTCGGCGATCTCGTCGAGGTTCCCCGCCCCGGCCTCGACCCGCGTCACCAGGGCGGCCGCATCCACCGTGCCCCGCTCGGGCACCACCAGCCGTCCACCGGACTCCACCCGTGCCCGCAGGACGTCGTGCGCGTCCAGCACGGCTCGCAGGGCCGTGACCAGCGTGTCCTGATCGAAGCCCGCCGGGGTGACGACCACCCGCGCCTGCGCGAAACCGGGGCGCACCGCGTTCTCACCGAGGGCCAGCATCACCGGCGTCATCGGGATCTCGCCAACACCACTGTCCACTGTGGACACCTGGGCGGGCTGTGCTTCCGCGGCCAGCGCCGCCAGCCTGCCGGGGGTTCGGTGCTCGAACACCAGCCGCGGCGTCAGGGAGATCCCCTCGCGACGCGCACGGGCGGCCACCTGCATCGAAGAGATCGAGTCGCCACCCAGCTCGAAGAAGCTGTCCTCGACCCCGACCCGGTCCAGCCCGAGCACCTCGGCGAACACTCCACAAAGGACTCGCTCGTCCTCGGTCTCCGGCTCCCGGCCCGCCGACTTCGACGAGAAGTCCGGTTCGGGCAGCGCTTGGCGGTCCACCTTCCCGTTGACCGTCAGCGGCAACTCGTCCAGCACCAGCATCGCGGCCGGGATCATGAACTCGGGCAGCGTTTCGGCGAGCTGTCCGCGCAGCACCGCCGGGTCGAGGGCCTGCCCCGCTTCGGCGACCGCATAACCGATCAGCTGCTCGTCACGGGCGACCACGACGGCCTGACCGACCCCGGGCAGCCGGGCGAGGGCCACCTCGACCTCGCCGGGCTCCACCCGGTACCCGCGGATCTTCACCTGGTCGTCGGCCCGGCCGGCGAACGCCAGCGTGCCCCGCTCCGTCCAGTACGCCAGGTCCCCGGTCCGGTACATCCGCTCGCCGGGCAGCTGCGGATCGGCGACGAACCGCTCGGCCGTCAACGCCGAACGCCCCAGATAGCCTTGCGCCACACCGGCTCCGGCGACGTACAGCTCACCGGGCAGTCCCGGCGGCACGGGCCGCAGGAACGCGTCGAGGACGTGGACGCGCCGCCCGGCGAGCGGACGGCCGATCGGCAGCACCGATCCCGTCTCGTCACCGGGCTCGAGGAGCCACCACGTCGCGCACAGCGTGGCCTCGGTCGGGCCGTAGAGATGCCGCACCCGGACGTCCGGGCAGGTCCGCCGCACGCGCTCCACCGCCGCGAGCGGCACCGCGTCACCCCCGGTCAGCACCTCGCGCAGACCGGCGACCGATTCCGGCGACTCCTCGGCCAGCACCCGGAAGCTGCCGGCGGTCAGGTGGGCGGCCGTGACCCCGGCCGCCACGTAAGCGGCCAGCGCTTCGCCGTCGACAACGCCCGATCCGGCGAGCACCACCCGGGCGCCCGAAAGCAGCGGCACCCACATTTCGAACAGGGAGATGTCGAACGCGTGCGAGGCGTGCATCAGCACCGCGTCGCCGGGACCCACGCCCCAGCCCGGCTCACCGACCAGTGCCGCGACGTTGCCGTGTGACACCGCGACGCCCTTCGGCATCCCCGTCGAGCCCGACGTGTACATCACGTAGGCGACGTCATCGGCGGTCGCACCGGTCGACAGGCGGGCGTATTCCGCCACGGCTCGCCGAGTCTCCGGCTCGTCGACGACGATCGGCTCGAGCCCGCCGTCCAGCACCGAGTCCCGGTGCGCCTCCGTGCACACCACCGCCGACGGCTCCGCGTCCGCCAGCATGAACTTCACGCGTTCCGCCGGATACGCCGGATCGACCGGGATGTAGGCCGCTCCCGCCTTCCACACCGCGAGCAGCGTCGCGATCAGCTCGGGCGACCGGTCCATCACCACGGCGACCCGGTCCCCGCGCCGGACTCCCTTGCCGCTCAGGTAACCGGCGAGCCGCTCCGCGCGCTCGGCCAATTCCCCGTACGACAGCGTCCGGTCGCCGTCGACGACGGCCGTCTCTTCGGGACGGCGCTCGACCTGGTGGCCGAAGAGTTCCAGGGCCAGCCTGTCCGGTTTCGCACCGGGCGCCTCTCCCCAGCGGCCGACGACCTCGCGCTCGGCCGCGTTCGTCACCTCGACGTCGGCCACCGTGAGGTCGCCCGCCCGCGTCAGCTGACGCAGCACCCCCGTGAACCGCTCGACGATGGCGAGCGCGGTGTCCTGATCGAAGAGATCCGTCAGATAGTCGAGTTTGACGAGCATCGACTCGCCCGGGACGGCGACCAGCGTCAGCGGATAGTGGGCGGCTTCCTGGCCCTGGTTCACGCGGATGGCGAAAGCTTCGGGCGAGTCCGATACGCCGAGCTCGCGGGGGAAGTTCTCGAAGACGATCATGGTGTCGAAGACCGCGCCGGGCCCGGCCGCCTGCTGGATGTCCGCCAGCCCGACGAACTGGTCGGGGATGAGCGCGGACTGCCGTCGCTGCAGCTGGGCCAGCAGTTCGACGACCGGCGCCGAACCGCGCAGCCGCACCCGCACCGGAACGGTGTTGAGGAACAGCCCCACCATTCCTTCCACGCCGGGGAGATCCGGCGGGCGGGCCGAGACGACCGCGCCGAACACGACGTCCGTCCGGCCTGCCAGCTGCGCCAGCACCAGCGCCCACGCGCCCTGCACCACCGTGTTCAGCGTCAGCCCGTTCCCGCGGGCCAGCTCCTCCAGTGAGCGGGTGAGGCCTTCCGGCAGCTCGACCGTGACGCTCTCGGGGATTCCGGGCGCTCGTCCCGGATCCGCGGGCGCCACCAGCGTCTGCTCCTCGACGTCGCCCAGTTCCGCCGCCCAGGCCGAAAGCGCCCTGTCCTTGTCCTGACGACCGAGCCAAGCGAGGTATTCCCGGTACGACGTCACTTCCGGCAGTTCCAGCGGACCACCGTCGGCCGCGTACAGCGCCGCGAGCTCGTCGAACACGATGGGCAGCGACCAGGCGTCCATGATCGCGTGATGGCAGGTCACCACCAGGCGGTGGCTGTCGTCGCCGAGACGGATCAAGGTGAGACGCAGCAACGGCGCCGTCGCGAGATCGAAGCGCTTGGTCCGGTCCTCTTCGGCCAGCTCCCGCACGGCCTCGCCGGAGGCATCAGGGTCTTCGAGGTGCGAAAGATCGACCTCGCGCCACGGCAGTTCCACCTGCCTGGCGATGATCTGCACCGTCTCACCCGATTTGCGCTGCCGGAAACAAGCCCGGAGCGAGGCGTGCCTCGTGAGCAGCGCCTCCCAGGCCGCGCGCAGCCTGGCCGCGTCCACCGGTCCGTCCAGCTCCAGGATCCAATGTCCAATGTAGACGTCGAGCCCTTCACCGTCGTAGACCGCGTGGAAGACCAGCCCTGCCTGCAACGGCGACAGCGGCCAGATGTCCTCGATCCGCGACTGAGCCATCAATTTCTCCCTCGATCAGCGAAGGGGCTTGAAGTTCGTCGTCGAACCAAGCCTCGAATTCCTCGATCCCGTCCCGGTCCAAGTCGAGGAGCCGACGTCGAATGCGGCATGTCCCCCCACAGAATCGTCGCCCGAAGGGACGACCCGGACAACATGTCCAACGGGCCCGCAAGAAAATGGCGAGTGGCGTGGTGGGTCACCGCCACACCGATGTCGCGAAAGCCACTTTCGGGACGTCTGATGTCCCGAAAGTGGCTTTCGCGACACGGCCGCTCGGCATCGGACGCGGCGAAGGACGCCTTGACTTACCCCTCAATAGAACCCGCGCCGCTCTTGCCCCACCGGTAGTACATGAAGGCCCCCTTCCTTGCGCTAGACGCAAGGAAGGGGGCCTTCATGTACTACTCATCCGGACGCGCTGACTCGAAAGTCCGCTATACGGCGTCGAACTCCGCCTCGAATTCGTCGATCTCGCCCTTGTCCATGTCCACGAGTTCGAAATCGGCGGCGGGCTTCCCCTCGTCGGGGGAATCGGCGGGCTCCTCCCCCAGTTCGACGAACGACGCGAGTCCCGCCGGCGTCCGGTACTCGAACACTTCACGCGCGCCGAAGGTCATCCCGTCCCGGCGGGCCCGCGCCGCCAATTGCATCGAGATGATCGAATCCCCGCCCAGCTCGAAGAAACTGTCGTCCGCGCCGACCCGGTCCAGGCCGAGCAGCTCGGCGAAGAGCTCGCACAACAGGCGCTCGATCTCCGTGACGGGATCCCGTCCGGCGGCCCGTCCGCTGAAATCGGGCTCCGGCAACGCCTTCCGGTCGACCTTCCCGTTCCCGTTCACCGGCAGCGCGGCCACCGCCATCACCACCGCGGGCACCATGTACTCCGGCAGCAGTCCGGCGAGCCGCTCGCGCAGCCGCACCGGATCGGCTCCGGAACCGGAGACGACGTACCCGATCAGGCGTCCGTCGCGGACCGCCACCACCGCCTCGTCGACGCCCGGCTGGTCCGCCAGCACCGCCTCGATCTCACCCGGCTCCACGCGGAAACCGCGGATCTTGACCTGGGTGTCGGCCCGTCCGGCGAAGACCAGCTCGCCCTCGTCGTTCCAGTACGCCAGGTCCCCGGTGCGGTACATCCGCTCGCCCGGCAGATGCGGATCGGCGACGAACCGTTCCGCCGTCAGCGCGGTCCGGCCGAGATAGCCGTGCGCCACCCCGGCGCCCGCGATGTACAGATCACCCGCGACGCCCGGCGGCAGCGGGCGCAGGAAGACGTCCAGCACGTACAGGCGCCGTCCCGGATGCGGTTTGCCGATCGGCAGTGTCGACCCCAGCTCGTCACCGGGCCGGATCACCTTCCACGACGCGCAGAACGTGGTCTCCGTCGGGCCGTACGTGTGCAGGACCCGCAATTCGGGACACGCCTGCCGCACCCGCTCCACGGCGCCGAGCGGCACCACGTCCCCGCCCGTCTGGAAGTAGCGCAGCCCCGCGAAGGACTCCGGCGCTTCCTGGACCAGCGCGCGGAATTGCCCGGCGGTGAAGTTCACCGAGGTGAGGCCGTCCGCCACGTGAGCGGCGAGCCGCTGCGCGTCGATCACGCCCGGGTCGGCGAGGATCACCCGCGCACCCGCCACGAGCGGCACCCACACCTCGTACAACGCCGGGTCGAACGTGTGCGGCGCGTGCATCAGCACCGCGTCGCCGGGGTGCAGGTCCCACACCGCGTAGCCCACCAGGGCCGCCACGCCGCCGTGCGAGACGGCGACCCCCTTCGGCGTCCCGGTCGATCCGGACGTGTACATCACGTACGCCAGATCGTCCTTGCCCACCGGGACCAGGGAAACGTCACCCTCGACGGGTTCGTCCACGACGAGCCGCGCGTACTCCGTCGGCATCGCGCTCACGGCCTCCGCCCGGCAGACCACCGCCGTGACCGCGGAGTCGGCCAGCATGAA
This sequence comes from Amycolatopsis sp. NPDC031561, assembly GCF_055580625.1. NCBI lineage: Bacteria > Bacillati > Actinomycetota > Actinomycetes > Pseudonocardiales > Pseudonocardiaceae > Amycolatopsis > Amycolatopsis sp. NPDC031561. The sequence continues at coordinate 20,270 of NZ_JBVILA010000032.1, forward strand.
CGCCACCCGGTCCGCCGGATAGTCCGGGTCGACCGGGACGAACGCCGCTCCCGCCTTCCAGACCGCGAGCCAGGCGGCCAGCAGTTCCACCGACCGCTCCAGCACCACCGCGACGCGGTCGCCCCGGCGCACGCCCCGGTCGATCAGGACCGTCGCGAGCCTGCCGGACCACTCGTCGAGTTCCTCGAACGACCAGGTCCGGTCCCCGGCCTGCACCGCCGTCGCGTGCGGGGCCTTCTCCACCTGACGGCGGAACAGCTCCACCGCAGACGCCGCGTCCACCGTGTCGTCCGTCCGGTTCCACCGTTCGACCACCAGCTCACGCCCGGCGTCACCCAGCACGTCGAGGCGGCCGACAGCCGTCCCCGGGTCCGTGATCATCCGCTCCAGCACGAGAGTGAGCCCGTCGAGCGCCGCCTTGGCGACGGAGTCGCCCACGACGTCCGCGTGGTACTGCAATTCGATCTCGAGGCTCTCGCCCGGCATGACGCCGAGCGTGATCGCGTACGGCGTCGCCTGGTTGAAGTCCCTCAGAGTCAGGCTGAGACCGGACGGGGAGGCCGATCCCGCCGCCGGATCGGCGTAGTTCTCGAACACGACGATCGTGTCGAAACTCGCCTCCCCCAGCTTCTGGATCTCCGGCAGCCCGAGATGGTGATGAGCCATCATCGAGGACTGCCGCCCCTGAAGTTCCGTCAGCAGCTCGAGAACGGTCTGCTCGCCGTCCAACCGCACTCGCACGGGCACGGTGTTGATGAACAGCCCCACGGTCTGTTCCGCGCCGGGCAACTCGGCCGGACGCCCCGAGACCACCGCGCCGAACACCACGTCACGACGGCGAGCCAGCCGGGCCAGCACCAGCGACCACGCGCCCTGCACCAGCGTGTTCAGCGTCAGCCCGTGCCTTCGGGCGAACTCGGCCAGCGCGGTGGTGAACTCCGGCGAATGGCGGATCACCTCGCCGGACGGCAGCCCCGGCGCCCTTCCCGGGGTCTCCGGGAGCCCGAGCGCCGATCCGTCGGCACCGTCCAACTCCTCGCGCCAGGCGGCCTTCGCGGCTTCCTTGTCCTGTTTTCCCAGCCAGGCCAGGTAGTTCCCGTAGGAGCCCGCCGGCCGCAGGGTGGCGGCCACCCCGCCCGCCGCGTAGATCTCGAGGAGATCCGCCTCCATGACCGCCCGCGACCATCCGTCGATGAGCAGGTGATGGCTGGTGGTCACCAGGCAGTGCTTGTCCGGGCCGAGCCGGATCAGCATGAGCCGCAGCAGCGGAGGCCGCGTGAGGTCGAACTTCGCGGCACGCTCCTTCTCCGCGATCACGGTCGCCTCGGCCAGCGCGTCCTCTTCGGACAGGTCGGACAGATCGCGTTCGGCCCAGGGGAGTTTCACCGTCCTGGGAATCAGCTGGATCGTCTCGCCGGACTTCCTCCGGTGAAAGCTCGCCCGAAGCGCCGCGTGCCGGTCGAGGACGGTCTCCCAGGACTTCCGGAATCGCTCCGTGTCCAAGGGGCCGTCGATGATCTGCGACTGCTGGATGAGGTGGAGATCGGGCGCCTCGTCGTCCAAGGAGGCGTGATAGAGCATTCCCGCCTGCATCGGGGACAGCGGCCAGACTTCCGTCAGTGCCGATCCAGGGGAGTTGGTCGAAGTGTTCACGATGCCCGGCCTTCGCTGAGTTCCGCTGCTAGTGCTTCGAAGCCCTCGATCTCGTCCTGATCCAATTCGAGCAGGCCGAAATCGGACGCGGTGTGCCCGCCCGCGGCGGGATCATCCGCTTGAGAGGCCAGCCCGGACAACACGGCCAGCAATTCCTGGACCAGTCGTTCGACAGTGGCCTCGTCGAACGAGTCGTCCGACCATTCCAGCATGAGTATCAATTCCGGACCGTCCGGCAGATCCTGGACGATCGCGTTGACGTCCAGGCCGTGCGGCAGCCGCGTGCCCGGGTCCATCGAACCGCCGATTTCGCCCGCCTGCTGCCACGCCCGCACGTCGCTCTCGTCACCGGCGACGAACCGGCCGAGGTAGTTGAACCCGATCCGCGCCGACGGCGAGGACGCCAGCACCGGTGCCGTTTCACGGTTGAGGTACCGCAACAGTCCATAGCCGAGCCCGTCGCCGGGCACCGCCCGCGACTGTTCCTTGACCACCTTCAGCAACGTCCCGGCCGCCGCGTCGCCGGCCAGCACCCCGTCGAGGTCGATCCCGGCCACCTCCAGCCGGACCGGATGCGAACTGGTGAACCAGCCCACCGTCCTGGACAGGTCCATTCCCTCGACGGGGTGGCGGCCATGGCCTTCCACGTCCACCAGCACCGTGTCCGCGGCACGCCACCGGGCCACCGCTCCCGCCAGCCCGGCCAGCAGGACCTCGTGCACCCCGCAGTGGAACACCACCGGAGCACGCCCCACCAGAACCGAGGTCTCGTCCGACGGAACCACCCAAGACCGGGAACGTACCGTCCCCGCCGGGGCCCGCTCCGGCTGCCGCTCTTCCCCCAGAATCGCTTGCCACACAGGCAGTTCCGCGACCCGCTCGGCGGAGACGGCCCACTCCTCCAGCAGACCCGCCCACCGGCGGAACGACACTCCCACCGGTTCGAGCGACGGCTCCCGCCCCGCGGCCACGGCCTCGCACGCCGCTCGCAGGTCCGACGCCAGAACACGCCACGAGACCCCGTCGACCACCAGGTGATGCGCCACCACGACCAGCCGTCCCACGCGATCCGGCCCGGCGTCCAACCACACCGCCTGGACCATCACCCCCGCGAAGGGTTCCAGCCTGCCGACGGCTTCGCGTGCCGCGTCCGCCGCGGCCTCGTCCAGCGAGCCGCCCTCGGCCGCCACCCGCGTGACCACAGCGGCCGCCGAGCCGCGCTCACCGACCACCAGACGCCGGCCGTCGACGACCCGTGCCCGCAGCATGTCGTGGGTGTCCAGCACCGCCGCCAGTCCCGCGGCCAGCGTGTCTTCCGTGAGCTCCGCGGGCGCGCCCAGCACGACCCACTGCGCGAACTTCGCTCCCGCGACCCCGTCCCCGAACAGCCGCATCACCGGCGTCAGCGCGACCTCGCCCGTACCGTCCTCGACGGTCGGACGATCCTCTTGCGGCACAGGCGTTTCCGCCACCAGCTGCGCGAGCCGCTCGGGGGTCCGGTGCTCGAACACCTGCCGCGGGGTCAGCGAGATCCCGTCGCGACGCGCGCGGGAAGCGACCTGCATGGACGAAATCGAGTCGCCGCCCAGCTCGAAGAAGCTGTCCTCGACACCGACCCGGTCCAGCCCGAGCACCTCGGCGAACACTCCACAAAGGATTCGCTCGGTCTCGGTCGACGGCTCCCTGCCGACCGTCTTCGAGGAGAAGTCCGGTTCGGGCAACGCCTTCCGGTCGATCTTCCCGTGCGGTGTCAGCGGCAGGACGTCCAGCGCCATCACCGCCGCGGGCACCATGTACGCGGGCATCCTGGCCGCGAGTTCCTTCCGCAGCGCCTCCGGATCGACGTCGCCCGGCGAAACGTAGGCCACCAAACGGCCTTCGCGGACGGTCACCGTGGCCTGGGTGACCTCGGGACGGCTGGACAGGGCGAACTCGATCTCGCGGGGCTCGACCCGGAACCCGCGGATCTTGACCTGGTCGTCGGCCCGGCCGGCGGAGACCAGCTCGCCGTCGTCGGTCCAGTACGCCAGGTCGCCCGTCCGGTACATCCGCTCACCCGGGACGAAGGGGTCGGCGACGAACCGCTCGGACGTCAGCGCCGAACGGCCGAGATACCCGCGCGCCACCCCGATCCCGGCCAGGTACAGCTCACCCGTGATCCCGTGCGGCAACGGCCGCAGGAACGCGTCCAGCAGATAGCCGCGGACGCCGGCGATCGGTCCCCCGAACGGGATCACCTCCCCGCCCGGCGCCAGCGGGAAGCTCACCGTCGCGCAGATGGTGGTCTCGGTCGGCCCGTAGGCGTTGATCATCCGGCGGCCTGCCGAAAAGCGGTCCACCAGTCCAGGCGGACAGAGTTCGCCCGCCGCGGTCACCGTCTCCAGCCGGTCCGGCACCGCGTCCACGGTGGCCAGCACCGACGGCGGGGCCTTCACATGCGTGATGTCCCACCGTTCGAGCGTGTCGGTCAGCGAAGCGTGCGGCGGCAGGTCCTCGTCCGGCGGCATCACCAGTGTCGCGCCCGAAAGCAGCGCCATCATCACCTCGGACACGATGGTGTCGAAGCCGAGCGCCGCGAACTGCAGGACCCGGGACGACGGCGTCACGGCGAGCCGTTCGATATGCGCCATCGCCAGGTTGCCCAAGCCCGAGTACGTGACGACGACGCCCTTCGGCGTTCCCGTCGACCCCGACGTGTAGATCACGTAGGCCGCGTCACGCATGCCCACCCGCGGCAGTACCGCGTCCGGGACGCCGGACAGCTCCAGTTCGTCGAGCACCACGATCCGGTCCGAAAACTCTTCCGGTACCGCGTCGCGGGTCTTTCCCTGGCACACCACCAGCATCGGATCAGCGCTGCCGAAGATCAGCTTCACGCGTTCGGCCGGATACGCGGGGTCCACCGGGACGAACACGCCGCCCGCCAGGGAAACCCCCAGCATCCCGATCAGCCACCACGCGGACCGGCCCACCATCAGCCCGACGCGGCGCTCCCGCTCGACCCCGCGAGCCCGCAGGAAGGCGCCGAACTTCTCCGCCCGGTCCCACAATTCCGCGTACGTCAGGTCACCGGCGCCGTCCGCGACCGCCACCGCGTCCGGCCGCTCCGCCGCCATCCGCCCGATCAACGACGGCAGCGGCTCCCCCTCCACCAGCGCGGGCTTCCAGGGAGGCAACGGAATCGCGCCCATGTCGGCCCGGCCGACCAGCCCGGACGGAGCGGCGGCCACCGAGTCGAGGGCGCCGACGAACCAGTCCAGCAGCGCATCGGCGACGGCCTCGTCGATCTGCCCGCGCCAGTAGGCGAGCTGGATCCTGAACCGTTCTCCCGGAATGACACCGACGGTCACCGGGTAATGAGTTCCCTCGACCGTGCCCAGATACGTGAACTGGTCGGCGAAGTCCCGCGGGTAGTTCTCGAACACCAGCAGCGTGTCGAACATCGCGCCGGGTCCGGCCGTCTTCTGGATCTCCGTCAGCCCCAGGTGCTGATGCGGCATCAAAGCCACCTGACGGCGCTGCAACTCGGCGAGCAGGTCCACCACCGGCTTCCCGCCGTCGAGCGACACCCGGACCGGGATCGTGTTCATCATGAGCCCCGGCATCGACTCCACGCCCGGGAGTTCCGCGGGGCGGCAGGCGACCGTGGTGCCGAACACCACGTCGGTCCGCCGCGCGAGCCGCGCCAGCACGAGCGCCCACGCGCCCTGCACCACCGTGTTCAACGTCAGCCCGTGATCGCGCGCGAACCCGGTCAGCCGGGTGTGCAGCTCCGGCGAAAGATGGGTGACGCGGTAGTCGTAGCCCGTCCCGGTGTCCGACTTGGCGACCAGCGCGGGCACGTCGATGTCGGACAGTTCCGCCTGCCAGGCCGCGCGCGCCGCTTCCTTGTCCTGCCGGTCGAGCCAGGCCAGGTAGTCGCGATAGGACGCCGCACCCGTCCGGTCCGGGAAGTGTCCGCCCGAGGTATAGGCCTCGGAGACCTCGTTGAGGATGACCGCCACCGACCAGCCGTCGGTCAGGATGTGGTGATTGACCACCAGCAGGCGGTGCCGGTCCGGCGCGACCCGGATGAGAACCAGCCGGAACAGCGGCGCCTTGGCGAGGTCGAACCGCTCGCGCTGTTCTTCCGCGGACAGGGCCTTGACGGCCTCGTCGATGTCGCTCGCGTCCGTCAGATCGACTTCGCGCCACGGCAGGACGACGTGGCCGGCGACGGCCTGCACCGCCTTGCCCGACGCGAGGCGGTGGAAGGTCAGCCGGAGTTCGTCGTGCCGCGCGAAAACCGATTCCCACACGCCCCGCAGCCGGACGACGTCCAGCGGTCCGGTCAGCTCGACGATCCACTGTGTCTGGTAGATGTCGGGACCCTGGTCGTCGAGGGTCGTCTGGAAGAGCAGTCCCGCCTGGAGCGGCGCCAAGGGCCAGACCTCCACGGCGTCCGGGACGGCGATCGCCAGTTCCGCCGCGTCCTCCGCGGTCAGGTCGACCAGAGGACCGTCAGCGAGCTCTTCGGCCGGGACGGCACGCGCCACGGCGGCCAGCCTCGCGGGAGTCTGCTCACCGAAGATGTCCGACGGCGTCACCAGCAGGCCCGCTTTGGCCGCCCTTGCCGCCACGCGCACCGCGAGGATCGAATCCCCGCCCAGCTCGAAGAAACCGTCGTCGACACCGGCCCGTTCCATGCCGAGGACTTCGGCGAACAGTCCACAAAGGACGCGTTCGGTCTCGGTGGCCGGTTCGCGGCCGCCCGCCGTCGCCGCGAAATCGGGCGTGGGCAACGCCGCCCGGTCCACCTTGCCGTTGCCGGTCAGCGGCAGCGTGTCCAGCGTGATCACCACGGCCGGGACCATGTACTCGGGCAGCACGGCTTCGAGACGCTCGCGCAGGAGAGCGGGAGCCACGTCCGACACCGCGTAACCGATGAGCCGTCCGTCGATCGCCACCACCACGGCCTCGTGGACGTCCGCCTGAGCGGTCAGCGCGGCCTCGATCTCACCGGGCTCGATCCGGAATCCGCGGATCTTCACCTGGTCGTCGACCCGGCCCGCGAACAGCAGCTCTCCGTCGGTCGTCCACTGGGCGAGGTCCCCGGTCCGGTACATCCTCTTGCCCGGCGAAAACGAATCCGCCACGAACCGGTCCGCCGTCAGCCCCGGCCGGTCGAGATAGCCGTCGGCGAGACCGTCGCCGGACAGGTACAGATCGCCGATCATCTCCGGCTCCACCGGGCGGAGCGACGCGTCGAGCACGTGCGCCTTCCGGCCGGGAAGAGGATGGCCGATCGGCAGCACCGAGCCCAGCGCGTCCCCCGGTTCGAGCACGTGCCACGTGGCGCACAGCGTCGTTTCCGTCGGGCCGTAGAGATGCCGGATCCGCGCTTCCGGCGCGGCGTCGCGCACCCGCTCCACCGCGTGCGCGGGCACCAGGTCGCCGCCGGTCAGGATCTCGACGAGCCCCGCGAACGATTCCGGCGATTCCTCCGCCACCGCACGGAAACTGCCCGCGGTCAGATGCGCCCTCGTCACCCCGGCCGCGATCGCCTCCCGCAGGCGCCGGGCGTCCACCGGCCCCGGCCCGGCGATCACCACTCGGGCACCCGACACGAGCGGCACCCAGATCTCGCACAGGGACGCGTCGAAGGAATGCGGCGCGTGCATGAGGACCGCGTCGCCGGGTTCCATCGCCCAGCCGGGATTCCCCACCAGGTCCGCCACACTCCGGTGCGGGACGGCCACGCCCTTCGGGGTGCCCGTCGAGCCGGACGTGTACATCACGTACGCCAGATCCTCCGGGCGTGCCGTGACGGCGGGGGGCTCGTCGCCCGGTTCCTCGTCCGCGACGACGATCGACTCGATCCCCTCGGGGACCGCGTCGCGCGTCGCGGCCGAGCACACCATCAGGGAGACGTCCGAGTCCGCCACCATGAAAGCCACCCGTGGCGCGGGATAGGCGGCGTCCACCGGGACGTACGCCGCTCCCGCCTTCCAGACGGCGAGCAGCGCCACCAGCAGGTCCGCCGACCGGTCCAGCATGACCGCGACCCGGGCGCCACGACGGACGCCCCGGCCGGTCAACCGGCCGGCCAGCCTGCCCGCGAGGTCGTCGAGTTCCCGGTACGTCAGAACCCGTTCCCCGTCGGACACGGCCACCGCGCCGGGTGTCCGGCCCGCTCGCCGGGCGAAAAGATCCAGCACCGTCGGACTGGCCTGCGCTGCGGAACTCATCGTCAACCTCCGTAGACCACGGTGTCCACCGGCTCGGGCTCGAACTCTTCTTCTTCGGGTTCCGGCTTGGCCGCGTTGTTCTCCGGCCGGGCGAACTGCGTGTGATAGAGCTCCGAATAGAGACCGCCCGCGGCCAGCAACTCGTCGTGCGTCCCGCGTTCGCGGACCCCTCCGCCGTCGATCACGAGGATCTGGTCGGCTTCGCGGATCGTGGAGAGCCGGTGGGCGATCACCAGCGAAGTCCGGCTGCGCAGAGCGGTCTTGAGTGCCCGCTGGACCGCGGCCTCCGACTCGGAGTCCAGATGCGCGGTGGCTTCGTCGAGCACGACGACCGTGGGCGCCTTCAGCAGCAGCCGCGCGATGGCCAGCCGTTGCTTCTCCCCGCCCGACATCCGGTAGCCGCGATCACCCGTGACGGTCTCGAACCCGCGCGGGAGAGACTCGATCAGGTCCCAGATCTGGGCACCCTTGCATGCCTCGATCAGCTCTTCCTCGGTGGCCGTCGGGCGGGCGTAGAGCAGGTTCTCCCGGATCGTGTCGTGGAAGAGGTAGGCGTCCTGGCTGACCACGCCGACCGTGCCGCGGATCGAGTCGAAGCTGAGGTCCCGCAGGTCCTTCCCGTCGAGCCGGACCGCTCCCGAGTTCGGGTCGTACAACCGGGAGACCAGGTGCGTGATGGTGCTCTTCCCCGCCCCGGACGGGCCGACGAGCGCGGTGAGGGTTCCGGCCTGCGCGTGGAAACTGATGCCGCGCAGGACATCCGCCGCCACTTCGCCCTGTTCCCGCTTGGTCCTCAGGTGTTCCAGCGAGGCCAGCGAGACCTCGTCCGCGGTGGGGTACCGGAACACGACGTCGTCGAACTCGATGTCCGGCGCCTCGTCCTTCTTGAGCGCGACGGCGTCGGGGCGTTCCTGGATCAGCGGCTTCAGATCGAGCAGCTCGAAGATCCGGGAGAAGCTCACCACGACGGTCTGCGCGGTCTCCTGCAGCCCGGACAGCTGGGTGATCGGGCCGAACAGCCGCCCGAGCAGGGTGGCGATGGCGATGAGCGTGCCGAGCTGGAACGCCCCTTCGATCACGAGCCCGCCACCGACCCCGTAGACGACCGCCGTGGCGACCGAGGCCATCAGCGCCATCATGGCGAAGGACATCCGGGCCCAGATGGAAATGCTCACGCCGATCTTGCGGATCTTCCCGGCACGGACCCGGTAGTCGGCCATCTCTTCGTCCGGGCGGCCGAAGAGCTTCGAGAGCATCGCGCCCTGGACGTTGAACCGCTCGTGGAGGAGTCCGCCGAGGCCGGCGTTCGTCTCCATCAGCGTTCCGGTGCGCCGCTGGATGATCCGCCCCACCCAGATCCAGGGCAGGACGAACAGCGGGACCAGCACCAGCGTGACGACGGCGACGAGCCAGGACAGGTAGAACAGTTCGGCCAGCACCAGCACGACCGTGACCACACTGGTGGCCGCCATCAGCAGATGACCGAACGCCTGCTGCGCCATGATCAGCTCGGTGTGCAGCCTGCCGACCAGCACACCGGTCTGGGTGCGGGTGAAGAACGCGATCGGCAGTTGCCGGACGTGATCGAGCGCCTGCACCCGGAGGTCGTAGGTGACGCCTTCCCCGATCTTCGCGGAGACATAGGCCGACAGGAGCGACAACAGCGCACCCGCGATGGCCAGCCCGGCGGTCAGGACGGCCATCAGGATCACGACCCCGAAGTCGTTCTTGAGGATGCCGCCGTCGATGAGTTCCTTCATCAGCAAAGGAGTCGCGATGACGACGAACGCCTCCATCGCGGCGATGAGAACGAAGATCGACACCTTGCCGACGTGCGGGCGGAAATAGGTGAGGACCCTGCGCACCGTCCCCGGACGGACCCGGTTCGACCAGGGATCGGGGTCGTCATCGCTCTTGGGCGACGCCCCGAAGCGCAACATTACTTCCATTTGGGGATCCCTCTCACACACGAAGTCGGCGATCTCAATCGTGCTGAATCGTGTCGATGTCCACGAGTGGTGCCAAGCGAACATCTCCGGTACGCGAACGCACGACGACACGCACCGTCCACAAGCGACAGTCTTTCGGCCGAGCTTAGAGCGCCGCGGGCACCGGTGGCGCCGGACCACTGTTTTTGCCGGGGATCCGGCCGTGGCCGTCCACACCGCGCCGCAGCAGGTCCGTCACGCCATCGGTGTCACCGGACCTCAGCGCCGAGGCCGCCGAGGCGAGATCGGCCGCGATCCGGTCGAGCACGTCCGCCACCGGCAGCGCGTTCCCGGAAAGGATCTTCTGCCACAGCAAGGGGTTCCCGGCCGCGATCCGGGTCACGTCACGCAGGCCTTGTCCCGCGAGGCTCAGCGCGACGTCGTCGCCGCTCTCCAGGCTCGCCGCCACCGCCGAGGCCGCCACATGCGGCGCGTGCGACACCAGCGCCACCGCCGCGTCGTGCTCGCGCGCGCCGACGGTGACCGCCTTCGCCCCGCACAGCGACACCAGTTCGCGCGTCAGCCGCAAGGCGGCCGCGTCCGTCCGGGTGTCGGGACAGAGTGCCCAGGGACGGCCCAGGAACAGATCCGCACGGGCCGCCGCCGGGCCGGACCGTTCCCGGCCGGCGAGAGGATGCCCCGGTACGTAAGAGGTCAGATCGCATCCGAGCCGCTCCGCGTCGGCGATCGGATCGACCTTGACGCTGGCCACGTCGGTGTAGGTCCGCGCGGCCCCCTGCTTCTGCAGTTCGGCCAGCCGCTCCCCCACGAGATGCGGCGGTACGGCGATCAACGCCAGATCCACTTCCTCGCCGGTCCATTCCCGGCCGGCGCCGAGCTCACACGCGAGTCGCGCGGCGTGCGCGTCGACGTCGGAGAGGTGGACCGTCACGCCCTTCTCCTGAAGGGCCAACGCGGCTGAAGTACCGATCAGTCCGGTGCCGACGACAAGCGCCTTCTCGATGGTCACCGCTACTTCTTAGGCGGCTCCCCTCGCGATGTCGAGCCGCAGGGCTGGGCACCGCGAGGTTCGCCGCCGGACGGCCTGTCCAACCCGCGGGGACGAGTAAGCTTTTGGACAGTCCTCATGAAACGAAGGGGACTTTCCCCGCCTACAGCGGAAAAAGCCCCCTTCGCCACGACTGCCAGGCCTACACGATGTCGTCCGCGATCATCGTGCGGCCAGGTCCGTCGCCCGGCTCTCCAAATGATCCGCGAAACCCGCCCAGACCCGGGCGTGATCCCTGGCGAACCCGGCGACCACGCCGTACAGATGCGGCGGGACACCGTGCAGGATCCTTTCCCACTCCTGCCCGTCCATGGAGTGCATGGCGAGCATGCGCAGCAGGATCCGGCCGACCTCGCTCAACCGCAGCGCGGGATCGGCCTTGAGCCGCTCCAGCACGGTGAGACGCTCCCGGTCCAGCGTGTGGCCGAGGTCGGATTCCGTCAGGCTCAACGGGTCCGGCTTGGCCCGCAATCTCCTGGTGCCGTCCGGGGTCGGGCTCTCGCCACGCTCCAGCCTGCCCCGCACGTCCCGGACCGTCTCCGGGGAGATGCCGACCTGCTTGGCGACCTGCCGGAGCGAAAGGCCGGGATCGTTGCGGATGAGGTCCGCGGCGAGCCGCCGCCTCTCCGAACTGTCGACCGGACGGATCCGCCCGTCCCGGCCGATCCTGGCCCCGTTTCCATCTTCTCCACCACGTTTGCGCAGATCGGCGACCGTGCCGGCCGAGATCCCGGTCGCCGAGGCCACCCGCCGATCCGACCACTGTGGATGCGTCCCGATGATCTGGACGGCCGCCCGCTTGCGATCCGCGAGGGAAAGCGGCAGGCCATGCCGGATATTCGCTTCCACGGCAAGGACGAAGGCGTCGGACTCGGCGCCGTCGACGAACCTCGCCATGATTTTCGTATCGCCTCGGACTCGTGCCGCCTTCAACCGGTGCAGGCCATCGACCACCTGCATCGTCGGTCGGTGAACGAGAATGGGCGGTAGCTCCCACTCCGCCGACAACAGCGTCTCGACGTGCTCCGGATCCTCGCCCGAGGTTCGTGGCGAACATGCCGAAGACAGCCGGGACAGCTCGATTTCGACGACAGGGAGAGCGAATAGGTCAACTCTCGTCGGATCCACCTAGCCCCCATTGAATCTTTTGTTTATCTCGACTTTTGCGATACGGCACGGAACCCCACCGTCCAAGTGTTCGGCTTCGGTGGTTGGACACCATGAACCCGTCCAGCGCCGGCCTCGGCCGCGGGGCGGGGTGTCCTCGACGGTGAGGATCCCTCGGGCACCACCGGGCAGACCCGCATTCACGCGAGCCGCCTCCACGGTCTCCCAGATGACCGGTGATGCGCTTTCCGACGAACTACCGAAGCTGCGGGGCTTCCTCCCATCGCCCTGACGATGATCTCCGCAGACGACCGCTCATCGGTTTCAGTCCGGCGAGGCCGACACCCGGTCAGCCCGACGAGACCGACACCCGCTACAGCGCGAAGTCTCGGACAGGTCCGATCCTATGTTCTCCATACCGGCACAGATCAGGGTTCACCGGGTGAAATCTATGAATGCCTCGTGGTCGCGAGTCACCGTCGCACCCCCCTCAGTCCCCAGTGAGCGCGCACCTTGTCAGCCCCCGTCGGTCCGCACCATCGCAGCATGGCATGAACAATCCATGTCGGCAATTGACGAACAGTGTGATTTTCGTAGCGAAGTAGGCTCTCAAGATCAATATCCGAAACTTCGCATCCGCTATTGACTCGCCCGCGGAACATAAGTACAGCGCCCAAGTACACGCTTGCCAAGACGTCCCTGGCTAGGCTGTTCGCAGGCACAGTTAGACCATTCGTATGGCTCGGACTTCCACTCGGATGATCACCGCGCACTCCTGACCTGTTCCGCTCCTCGACACTTGTTCACACGAACGGCCGAGCCGACATCTCATTAGTTGGTCAACCGTCGACCACCCTTTCCCCGGCGATGGGCCGAACGTGTCGCGCGGGCGCGACACCGGCGTACATGCGGGGCCCCGAAAACAAAGCGGGGGATGCCATCGTGGGCGCGAGCCACCCACCGGCCGATCGAGAGGAGGTTTCCGTGCGCACTGAACGCCAAGCTCGGTCGCGCCGGGAAAGGGCACCATGAAAGCGGCTTGTTCAACCGGATGACCGAACCTGTGCTTGAAAGAGCCACACAGAGTGCGTCAAACGGCCATTCGGGTACAAGGAAGACGACCCCGCCGGACGAGAACGCAATTCCCGGAATGGCCGACACGGAATGCCCTACGGTCGCCGTCTTGGCGACCCAGTCATCCGACGTTAGGACATTAACTTCAGCGTCGCGGTTCTCGTGAGTGGTAAAGACGGTTCTAACCGCCTTTACCACTCACGAGGCTTTTGTCGACGCCTCCGCAAGCTGTCCAACTTGGCGTGGGGCCGCGGTGAGGCGAAGGGCCCCTTCACGTACTTCAGCGCCCCAGGTACCGAACCGTGTCAGGCAAGTGGGGTTGGACAGCACGGTGAGGTCTCGGTACAGGTGGTCGTGAAGGCCACCTTCAGGACGCTCAACGTCTCAACGGTGGCCTTCAGGACCCCGGCCACCCTCTCGGTCACTCTCACCCACCGGACCGCAACTAGAGGACTAATTGCGGTCACCCAGCGGGGACGACCGCCCCTCACCGTGCCGTCCAACCCCCCCCGTGCCCGGACACGAAGATGCCGCGGGCGCCCTGGGGCACCCGCGGCATCTTCATCGCCTGACGGCTCGACTACTCGATGGGAAAATCGAAGTAGGTGTCCGGATACGGCTCGTCCTTCAAGCTGTAGTGCCACCACTCGCACTCGTAGAAGCCGAAGCCGCTGTCCTCCATGACGGAACGGAGGGCTTCGCGGTTCTTCTCCTGCTCCGGCGTGATCCCCGCCGCGCCGTGGTGCGACACGACGTCCATCACGTCGTGGTCACCACCCATGTCGGCGAGCTCGCCGGTCGCCAGGTGGAACAGCGTCAGGTCCACCGTGCTGCCCCGGCTGTGGCCCGACTTGGTGGCCACGTAGCCCTGTTCGAACATCTGGGGCCGGTCGATGTTCGGGTAGTGCCTGAGTTTCTTCCGGCCGTCCTCGGGCTGTTCCGCCCAGCGCATGAAGGCGTCCACGGCGCGCTGCGGGCGGTACACGTCCCAAAGGAGCAGACCGAAGCCGAGGGACTCGGCCTTGTCCCGCGCCTTCTCCAGCGCCGCGCAGAAGGCACGCGTACCGACGACGCGGTTCACCAGGTACCCGTCCACCGGCTTGCCGGTGAAGTTGTCCCACGTGGCGTACTTGGCGTCCCAGCGGACTCCGGACACAACCTCGTCTACGAAGACGAAATCGTCTTTCATCCGTTGCGCCCCGCCAGGGTCAGCGTCGCCAGCCTGTCGATCACTTCACCGAGCGGGATGCCGGCGGCCGCCATCATCCGCGGGTACCGGCTGTACGAGGTCAGGCCCGGGAGGGTGTTGACCTCGTTGAGGACGACGCTTCCGTCCTCCTTGAGGAACAGGTCGACCCGCGCGAGCCCACTGCAGCCCAGGGCGCGGTAGATGACCTTCGCGGTCTCCTTGACGAGCGTGCTCGACGCCTCCGGGATGTCCGCGGGAACGATGAAGCTCGAGTTCTCGGAACCGGTCTCGGGGCTCTCTTCCTGGTGGATCTTGAAGAACCCGTGGGTCAGCGCGACCCGGTCCACTTCGCCCGTGATCAGGTCCTCGCCGCTGCCGAGGACGGAGCAGCCGATCTCGCTGCCGACGACGGCTTCTTCGATCAGGATCTTGCCGTCGTACTGACGCGCCTCCGCCAGGGCGGCGGGCAGCTCTTCCTTCGAGGAGACCTTGCTGACGCCGAAGGACGAACCCGAGCGGGCCGGCTTCACGAAAACGGGGTAGTTCAGCTGGTCGGCGTCGATGTCGTTGTCCGACGTGACGATCCAGAAGTTCGGCGTCGCGATGCCCGCGCTGCGGACGACGGAGTAGGTGAGCGCCTTGTCGATGCACATGACGGAGCTCGGGACGTCGCAGCCGATGTAGGGGATGCCGGAGATCTCCAGCAGGCCCTGCACCGCGCCGTCTTCACCGAACTTGCCATGCAGGACGGGCAGCACCAGGTCCAGGGCGATCGTGTCGTACTTGCCCTCGTCCAGGACCAGCAGCCCGTGCACGCCGCGGTCCGGCGACAGGACTGCCGGACGGCAGTTGCCGGTCTGCTCCCAGTCGGGCGAGGGGCCGTCGCACAGCATCCAGGAACCACTCAGCGTGATCCCGATGTAGAACGGCTCGTACTTTTCGAGATCGAGGCTCTTCGCGACCTCTTGCGCAGACTTGATGGAGATAGGATGTTCTTCGGAAAGCCCGCCGAACAGAATTCCGATTTTCAACCTATCCATGCTACTTCCCGCTTTCGAATTTGAGACAATTGATGATGGAATTTTCAACGGTGTCACTCAGAGCGTGGTCGGTGTAGTAGGCGGTATGCGGACTGATGAGCACGTTCGGCAGTTCCTGCAACCGCAGCAGCGGTTTGCCGTCGATGGCCTTGTTCCGGCAGTCGGCGTAGAAGATGCCCTCTTCCCCTTCGACGACGTCCAGTGCCGCTCCGCCCAGTTTTCCGCTTTCCAGGGCCGCGATGAGGGCCTCATTTTCGATGAGCGGACCACGTCCGGTGTTGATGACGTACGCGCCGTCCTTCATCTGCTCGATGTTCCGGGCGTCGAGCAGGTGGCGCGTATCCGTGTTGAGCGGCACGTGAAGGGTCACGATGTCGCTCTGCTGCAGCAATTCATCGAGAGAAACGTAATCGGCGTCGGCGGTGCGCAGCGTGTCGTAGGCCAGCACCCGGCAGCCGAAGCCGCGCAGCCTGTCCAGGACCGCGACCCCGATGCGCCCCGTCCCGACCACCCCGATGGTCAGGTCACGCAGCTCTTTCCCGCGCACCTCGTTCAGCCGGTAGTCGTGCACCTCGGTGCGGCGGATGATGGATTTGGCGTCGCGCACCGCCATCAGCATCAGCATCAGCGTGAAGTCGGCCACGCTGTCCGGCGAGTAGGCGACGTTGCCGACGGAGATCCCGATGCTCGCGGCGTATTCCACGTCGATGTGGTTGAAACCGATGCTCCTGGTGGAAATGTACTCCACTCCGGCATTGCCGAGCGCGAGAAGAAGGGAATTCGAGATCGGGGTCTTATGACCGACACTGATGCAACGATTACCGATCGCCAGTTCGAGATTGGCCTCGGATACCGGCGCCTCGACGATGGTCGGCGTTACACCGAAACGAGGTGCCATCTCCCGAAAGAGAGCGGCCTCGTCCTGTCCACATCCATAAATCGTGATTCCCCTCGCCAAGACGGCCGAGGAGGACGCGGACGCCAGCGATCCGGTGCGGGGGGCAGCTGATCGCGCTGGTTCGCTGTAGGTCATGCCGGACATTGTAGGCAGCGCGATATCGCCGACTCAGATGGGGTTTTCGAGGCGCCGACAATATGTTACCGCTTGGTAGCGCCGTGTGCACGCCGTGTCGATCGTCCGTGGTGAGCCCCTGCTCGAAGGGCCCGTCCGCGCTCCCCACCTGCTCCGCGGCCACCTGAGGACCGATCTTGCCCGCCAGGCCGCCGGAGGCGAAACCGGCCAGTGACGGGTACCACAGATCCAGGCCGGAAAGTGATCAAGACCTCAGCCCCGAGCACCGCCCGCCCCCGCCTGACCAGTGCCGCAGACCTTAGCACCGTTGGATGCCCGAAACGCGCGATTCGACAATTCCCGGGAAAGCGGCTTTGCCGGAGCGAAGAATTCCCGTTCGCATTCACTCTGCGTATTCACTCGGTCGGTTATCAGGACTTCGCCACGCGAGGGCATGGGCCGACACGAGCCTCGCGAGCTCGTCCGGAGCGTCGCGAGCCACGAGATGACCGGCGGCCGGAACCCGGGCGACGGTGACCCGGCGGTTGGCGGCGCGCAGACGCCGCACGTCGGAGTCGTCGAGCGGGGACCCCTGCCCGCCGTGCACCACGAGGATCGGCAGGTCCAGGGCCCCCGCCGTCGCGAACAGGGCGGCACCCGACCCGAGGACGTCGTCCACGAGACGCGTGTAGCGGCCGCCGAGCCCGTGGAAGTCGAGCCACGAGCGTGCCCGGGCCGGTGGCACATCGGGTACGACGTCGACCAGCACCAGTCCGGCCGCGCGGTCCGCGACGGCGGGGTCCGCGAGGGCGGCGATGGCGGCCAGCCCGCCGATCGAGGCGCCCACGAGGACGATCGGCACCGGCTGGCTGCCGATCATCGCGACCACGTCGTCGGCGAGGGTCCGGAGCGTGGTCGCCCGTCCGGAACTGTCCCCGTGACCGCGCAGGTCGAAGGCCACCGTCCGGAGTCCGCGGCGGGCCAGTATCGCCGCGACCGGCGCCCAAACCTCGCGTCGCTCCCCGCCCGCGTGGAGCAGCAGAACCGTCGGGCCGTCACCGGTCACCGTGCCCCGCAAGCTGACTTCTCCCAGCTCGAGACTAATTTCGGTCATCGTCTTCTCCCGCCCCCGGCTACCTTGAGATGCCAAGGTAGCTCAGTTACCTTGGCGCATCAAGGTACGATGCCGATCGTGACGACACTCCGAGCGAGAAGGACTCCGGAGGAGGCCCGGCGGCTGATCCTCGACGCCGCGGCTTCCCTGCTCGCCGAGTCCGGATTGGCCGCCGTCCAGATGCGCGCGGTGGCCGCGAGGGTCGGCATGACCGACGCCGGGGTCGCCCATCACTTCGGCAACCGGGAGAAGCTGCTCGCCGAACTGCTGCGGCACGGCGGCAGGCGCCTCAGAGACGCGCTTCAGGAGCTCCTCGAAGGATGGCTGGACCACGACGCCGACCTGCTCGACCTCGTCGAAGCGCTCCATGACCTGTACCGGCACGGCTACGGCGAACTCGCGGTGGCACTGCACACGGCCGGCTGGCGCGACCCGGGCAGCGGGATGCTCGCCCCGGTCGTCGACGCTCTCCACCGGCTACGCCCACCCGGCGGTTCACTGGACGACACCCGGCTCGCCGTCGCCGCCCTGCACCAGGCGATGGCGATGGAATCCCTCTATGGAAGCGCCTTCCGGCGCAGTGCCGGGATAGCGGGCGCCGGGGCGGACGATCCGGCCCCCCAGGTGCGCTGGTGGGCGCGCCAGCTCCGGTTCGCGCTCAGGCTCGATACGGACCGCGGTCCCCGAGATCCGGGCTCACCCGCGGAGAACGGCCCTCCTGACCAGGCACCGGCGTGACCGTCGGCCGCGGAACCTGATCGGTCGCGTCGACCGCCATCGGCTCGTCGGTCTTCCGGCCGCGGTAACGGGATTCGACGACGTCGTCCTGGCGCCGCCCGGCGAGCACCGACAGGGTGAGGACGTGAGCCACGGCCATGAGCAACAGGAAGACGCCCAGCCTGCCGACGAACGCGGCTGTCGAACCGGACCACTCCGGGGCCACGACCGCGAGCAGCGCCAGCACCCCGATCGCGACCAGATGGAAGACCGTCACCACCATCCACGCCACCGGCCCACCGCCCTCGCGGCCGTCCTGCCCGTTCAGGAACCGGCGAGCGCCACGGTAAAGGATCTGGCCGTCCGCGACGATCAAGATCAGGCCGATGATCAGGAAACCCGGGAGTTCGTTGTCGGGCATCGTTGCCTCCTCAGTCTTCTGAGGAATACCCACCGGCCGAGGTACGACGCCGCTTTGACCGTATCGAGTGAACAGCGTCTCGTGAGTGGTAAGGACGGTTAGAACCGTCCTTACCACTCACGAGCCCCCACTCAGGTCAGCGAATGCCCTGCGAAATCAATTCGCTCAGGCCTTCGACGTCGCCGAGCGCTGTTCGCAGCTCAGCGGCGTACTCTTCGGCCCCCGCCCGCAGACCCCGTTCGACGACACCGGCGGTGTCGAACGCTTCGACGTCCCCACCGCTCAACGCGGCGACGGACTCCTTGACCACGGCACCCAGCAACAATTCCTCCGGCACCGACGGCGTACCTTCCAGCGGCCAGACGAGGTCGTCCAGCACACCCTGTCCGGCGACCTCGCGAACCAGGCCCGCCGCGGTGATCCCCGGCACCCGGAAGCCCTCCGGCAACACCGCGCGAACACTCAAGCTCCGCGAAAGCCAGTACAGCAGCTCGGCGTTCACCTCCAGCTTGACCGGCTTCGGCGTCAGCCACAGCGTGAGGTTCACGTAGTACTCGGTGAGCTTGTCGAGCACCTCACCGTCCTTTTCGAATCCCCACAGGTTGAGGTCGAAGTAGTGGTGCCACGTGGCGTCCGCGACGACCCGCCCGACGCCTGCCGCCGCGCCGTCGTACACACTGGACACTCCGTAGACCTGGCCGTTGCGCTTGTCGGTGCCGTGCGCGACGATCTCGGGTTTCGGCTGCCCACCGCGCCCCGTCGGCCACACCTCCACCGGCAACCGCTCGGGGATGAGCAGCTGCCCCTCGTGCATGTGGTCCGGGAAGATGGTGATCGGACCGCGCCTGCCCTGGAACAGCGGATGCGGCCTGCCGAGCCGCTTCCGCAGGATCAGCTCCTGCGGGTACGGGTCGAGGTCGTTCGGGATCGGGTTGTTGATGTCACTGCCCCAAGGGTCGGGCTGGTGGGTGTTGTGGCTGAACTCGATGCTCGAATCCGGCCGGTCGTTCCACACCCGCAGCTCACCCGCCCGCGGGACCCGGTGCCCCAGCGCCCGCCCCAGGTTCAGGTAGTCGGGCAGCGACGGATCCGCTCCCGGCGGACGAGGATTGGAGTGGTCGCCGGTGATGAGCACGCCACCGCCTGCGTCCATCCAGGTGCGCAGCGCCGCGACCTCCGCGTCCACGAGCTCGTTCTCCGGTTCTCCCGGCATATTGCTCTGCAGCAGACCGAAGAACCACACCTGCTCATATCCGCCGAGCACCGCGGAAGTGAGTTTTTTGGCGGCGTGGCCGCCCTCGTGCCGATTGATCAGATCGATCTGGAACTGCGCGAAGAACGGCTGGTTCGCCAAGATCAGATCACGAAGAATGCCCAGCGAGAAGCCGCCATTACCGCTGAAACCGATGAGATCCGTGTAGAACAGAACTCTGATCTTCGGCTTGGCCGCCGGACTGACTTGATCGGCGACAATACGTGCGTCGAACATGAATCCCCCTTGCCTGACGCGCCATGCCGTCCTCCCCGGCGGCGCTGTCCCTTCCACGTATACCTGAAATTCCCGAGGCCCCGCGGGCGCCGGAGCGCGGCGATGGATTTCGCCGTGATCAGCGGCCCCGGCGAGTGAAATCCCCTTTTTCGAATCACCCGCGCACTCGAAAATGTTTCGCTTATCCGAGTCGTCTGTCTCTCACTTCAATCCCTCACCGTGTTCGCGTTCGCACGGTGCGCGAAGATGCGGGGATGGGTTACCGGACCTGGATGCGGTACTTCACACCGTCCGCCGTGCACCGACGGCTGGGCCTGGTGTGCCTCGGCGTCGGGCTGCAGCACGGCGTCCTGCCCGCCGTGGGACCGCGCGTGCTCGACCACTACGTGGCCGTCGTGGTGTCCAAGGGACGCGGCTGGTTCGCCGTGGCGGGCGGGAAGCGGCAGGAGGTCGTCGCGCCCGCCCTGCTGTGGCTCGTTCCCGGGGTCGGGCATCATTACGCGCCCGATCCCGTGCAGGGCTGGGAAGAGTGTTTCGTCGACTTCGACGGCAGCGCCGTGGACGCGTACGTGGAACTCGGCTACGTCACCCCCGAAGCGCCGGTGGTGCCACTGGGCGATGTCGAGGTGGTCCGTGACGTCGTGAGCCGGATCGTGCGCTGCGCGCGAGGCGGCAGCCCGCTGGCCCAAGTCGATGCCTCGGCGGCCGTGCACCACCTGCTGGTGGCACTGCGGCGGGCCCGCGCCGACCGCACGCCCAGCGGCGGTTCTCTCCTGGAGGCGCTGGCGCGCGACGCCCTGTTGCCGATCAGCGTCGCCGAGATCGCGGCCCGCCGCGGCATGACACTGCCCGAACTGCGCGCGGCCGTGCGCCGGAGCACCGAGTCCGGGCTGAAGGATCACCTGCTGACGCTCCGCCTCAACCGCGCGAAGGAGCTCCTGGCCACCACGCGGTTGCCGATTCAAGGAGTGGCGCAGGCGATCGGCTACGAGGACGCCGCCTACTTCACCCGACTCTTCACCCGCCGGGTCGGCGTCTCCCCCGGACGGTTCCGCGAGTCGCGCGTCCAGGCCGTCCCCGGCGGCTGGAGTTCGCAGATCCCCTCCCCCGACGACCCTCCGTTGGTGCCGGACGACTGACCTTGGACTTCCGCTCGGTACCGGTTGGACTTTCCGCGCAATAAGTGCATGACCGACGCTTGAAGTTGAGTGAAAGCGTTGACTTACGCGCAATAACGTTCATAACATCGGCGACCGCCCCGCCAACTGTGGTGCGGGTCACCCTTGGGAGAGAGTCATGCGGACCCTGCCTCTTCTCGGCGCCACGGCGTTGGCCGTGGCGGCGACCATGGTGGTACCGGTGTCGTCCGACGCCGCGCCGCCGGACGCGACGTACACCATCACGGTCGACGCCAAGAAGTCGTTCAGCCCGACCACCGACACCCCGGCGAGTACCTATGTCGACAAGGACGGCACGTTCTACTTCCAGCAGGCGGCCGCGCTCTACGGCGCGGACCAGCCGCGCGAGTGGGAGTTCTTCAGCGGGCGCGATTTCGACAGCTTCACCAAGAACCCGGTCAGCGACGCGGTGAACCCGGCGAACCCCGCCGACCGCAACGACGACACGACGTGGCGCTGCAACAACAGCCCCACCGGCAAGGAATCCACCTACCCGCCAGCCGGATCGGGCTACTCGCAGCGCAACTTCTGCGACCTCGTCGGCACCTGGGTCGATCCGGACACCGGTGACTGGTACGGCCTGATCCACAACGAGTTCACCCCCGAACCGTTCGGCGCGTACTCGTTCTCCCACTACGACGCGATCGACTGGGCCGTGTCGAAGGACCAGGGCAAGACCTGGGCCATCAAGGACCACGCGATCACCTCGCCGTACAGCACGAAACGCGGTGACACGTCGGCCTTCCCCCACCAGACGTTCGACTACGGCGACGGCGACCCGCGCCTGTTCGTCGACACCGCGTCCGGGTACTTCTACGTCTACTACGGCTCGCGCATCGTGCCGAAGGCGGGCGCCGGCGGCCCGATGACCGGGCTGGCGCACGTCGCCCGCGCGCCGATCTCGGGCAAGATGTCGTCCGGTTCGTGGCAGAAGTGGTTCGACGGCGGCTGGACCCAGCCCGGCGTCGGCGGCCGCGAAAGCAACATGGTTCCCGTATCTTCGGCGGGCGACAAGGGCTACACGCCCGTCGTGGACGACTACGACCCGGCCAACACCGGCAACGTCAGCCAGCAGATCGCCGCGGGGCAACTGCCGCGCAAATCGGATCTGTTCATCATGAACATCGCCTACAACGCGCATCTCGGGCTCTACATCGGCGCACCGGAGGCCGTCGACAGCGTCGTCCCGCAGCGGTACTACGTGACCGACGATCTGACCACGCAGAAGTGGCGGCTGATCGGCGACACCGGGAGCTACACCAACCAGTCCTGGTACCGCTGGTTCGTCGACGCGGCGAACAAGACGAACTCCACCATCATCGGCAAGCAGTTCCGGTCGTACTGCGCGGTGGCGTGTTCCGGCAACGCGGGCGGCGAGTACACCACCCAGACCATCACGTCCTCCGCGCCCGCACCGTCCCCTGTGGACACTTCCCGCAAGTACCGCGTCGGCCTCGGCGACGGCCGCGTTCTCGCGCAGGGAACCGGAAGCGCGACGACGTCGGTCGCGGGCACGACAGGCTCCGATCGCGAAGCGTGGCAGTTCTCCGCCGACGGCGACGGCTCGTACCGCGTCGTCAACGCCGCGACGGGCCAGTTCCTCGGCGTCGACGCCGTGCAGGCCGGCCGGGCCTGGGGCGCGAAACCCACCGTCACCTCCTCCTCGACGGTCGGACAGCAGTGGTTCGTCATCCCGTCCACCACGGTCGCCGGGACCTTCCGCCTGGTGAACCGCTACAGCGGGCTCGTACTCGGCCTTTCCGGCAAGACGTCACGCCTGGCGGAGACCACCCCGCTCCGGTCCTGGACCGACACCACCGGAAGCGCCGTCGGCGGTGGCCGGACCGCGGCCGAGCAGACCCTGAAGTTCACCGACGCCGGCGCGGGCACCGGCACGCTCGACGGGGTCCACACCGTGGCCGCGTCCGGCAAGAACCTCGACGACCCGGACTCGTCCACGACCACCGGAACTCCCCTGGTCACCTGGGCGCCGAACAACGGCGCCAACCAGAAATGGCTGTTCACCAGGCAGTCCGACGGTTCCTACACGCTGACGAACACGCATTCGAAACTGTGCGCCGACGTCGAAGGCGGAGCCGCGACCGCGGGGGCGCGCGTCATCCAATGGACGTGCACCGGTGGCCCCAACCAGCGCTGGACCGCGGCGAAACAGCCTGGTGGGAGCTACAAGCTCACCAGCGTCCGGTCGGGTCTGCTGCTGACCACGGCGTCCACTTCGGACGGTGCGGCCGTCACCCAACGGGCCGACACCGGCTCCGCGCTCCAACTGTGGGCGATCGGCTAGACGCTTTCGTGTGGCCCGCCCCTTCCTGGGGTGGGCCACACGGCGTTTCGCGGTGGGTTGCGCTTGTGTGGCACATCACACGCTCACTGCACTTCCCAGCCTCGTGACCGTCTCCCCTTACGAGAACACTTTCGGTGAAAAGATCACCGATCGCGTGGAGGGAGAGATCATGAACCACACCGGCATCATCCGTACCGCCACCATCACCGGCATCGCCGCGGCCCTGGGCCTCGCCGCCATCACCCCGGCGCTGGCGCACCCGCTCGGCAACCCGCTGGCCGCCGCCCCGGCCAACGACCCGGTCACCACGGTGGCCGACCTGGACGGCGACGGCGAGATCGAGACCGTCACCGCGCAGCTGACCAGCGCCACCGACCAGGTCATCTCCGCCACCGTGAACGGGGCGTTCACCTCGATCCACCTGCCCGCGGACAGCGCTGTGCCGCTCGAGGCGCCGCGCGTCACCGATCTCAACGGCGACGGCCGCGCCGAGCTCGTCGTCACCCAGTCCGTCGGGGCGAACACCACCTTCTTCACCGCCCTGCACTACGACGGCCGCAACCTCAGCCAGGTCGTCGACAACGACAGCAAGCCGCTGTCGGTCGCCGAAGGCGGTGGCGTCGCCGCCCACCTCGGCTACCAGTGCACCCCGCTGAACGGTGGCGGCCGCACCTTCGAAATCGTCGCCGCCGAAGCAGACGACGTCAGCGCCGAACCGCTCACCTACAGCGGCACCCGCACCACCTACACCCTGCGCGACGGCGCGCTGACCACTCAGAACACCCAGACCATCAGCAAGCGCCCGGTGACCGACCCGATCCTCGGCACCGCCGCCGCCACCTGCGGCCAGACCGGCAGCTGATCGGGCAGACCTGTTGCCCGGGAACACCTTTCATCCGGAGCGCGATTCGCGACCTTGTTACGTTTTCGATCCAGGCGAAAAACCAAGGGAGAAATTCGATGTTCCGTAAACTCGCCACCGGGCTGGGTATCACGGTCTTCACCGTCGGCGCCGCCGTTTCCGTCGCGACACCCGCTTCCGCCGCCCAGGATTCCTATTCGGTCGTCGGCCGCTGGGCCGGTACCGGGGACGAACAGGTCGGTCAGTGTGAAGCCATGAGGGTCTACTTCTTCCCCCATGGCGAATGCGTGTTCTTCAACGGCAACACGGAATTGCGCGTCCCCAGCTGAAGACCGCCTCAGGGAGCCGCGCTCGTGCGTGGTAAGGACGGTTAGAACCGTCCTTACCACGCACGAGTACGCGAGCTACGGCGCGTAGGTCAGGCAGTTCGCGGAGTGGTCGCCCTGACCGGGTCCGACGCGGACACTCGAAGCGGTGCATTCCAGCGCGGAATTGTGGCGGCAATCGGACCGGGAGCAGGCACCGACCTGCGCGGTCACCCGATCGAGTCCACCCTTGGTGTTGAGCGGGACGAACGTTCCGCAATCGGCGGACCCATTGCCTCCGCCCACCGTGATGGCGAAAGCGTGACAGCCGTCGTGGTTGTAAGAACATCCGCTGACCGTGCATTCGTGGACAGCGGGCATTTCGGTGGTGGTCATAACGACTCCTGTGCTTCGTGGTGGTGGTGTCGTTCGGTATGACCAGGGTTACACCGCCTCGTGCCACCGGCAATTCGAGACGCGAATGACCACCCGGGGAAGTTACCGTGGCCTGGCGAGCAGCCGTTCCAACCAGGACTCCCGCGCGGCGACACACGATCGGGCGACAGCCGATTCCGGCGCGAGGTCGTGGAAGCCGTGAAAAGCGCTGCCCCAGACGTGCAATTCCGCCTCGCCACCGGCGGCCCAGAGAGCACTGGCGTAGGCCACTGCCTCGTCACGGAACACTTCGGCGGCGCCGACGTCGATGAACGTCGGCGGCAAGCCCCCGAGATCCGTCGCCCGCGCGGGGGCGGCGTACGGCGAGACGCCGGGCGTTGCTGGTCCGGTCCCAGACGCCGACACCGTCGTACTCGCGCGCGGAGACGATCCGTCACCGGCGGCGCTATCCCAAGTCCATGTTCCCAATGTCGCATTTGAGACTCTCAGCGACTCAAATGCGACATTGGGAACATCAACCGTTGAGTCCACACACCCCTCACTCTTCGGCGGCCCGGCTGTCGTGACCGGACCGGTCAAGCGGGACTGTGTGGATTTCTGGTCATCCAACGCACCAAAATCCACACAGTCGGCGCCCTGCGGCCGGACGTCACGCCGCGCCCACATATCAACCGGGGTCAGAGGTCGAGGTCGAGCCGGGACGAAGCGCGTGAGACGCAACAGAACATCCGCCCCGGCGCCGCCCCGATGTCGTCGCGATGCTCTGGTTCACCACCGACAACGGAGATCTCGCAACTGCCGCAAACCCCTTCGCGGCAACCGGACGGTATCGGATAGCCCGCGTGGTTCAACGCGTTCAACAGGGACTCTTCCGCCGCGACCGCGACCGTCCGTCCTGAGCGGACACAGCGCACCTCGAACGGCTCGTTCGGCGCGAACTCCTTGACCACCGGCTGGAAACGTTCGAGGTGCAGTCCTTGCGCGGGAAACGCCGCCTCGGCCGCGTCGAGCATGGACGCGGGGCCACAGCAGTAAACCAGCGCTCGCGGGCCGAGTCCGGCCGCCAGTGCGGCGAAATCGGGCCTGCCGCGCTCGTCGGTGGCGTGGACGCGCACCCGGTCTCCGTAGGCGGCCCGGAGGTCGGCGGCGAACGGCATGGTGGCCATCGACCTGCCGACGTACACCAGCGTGGCCGCGGCGCCCGACTCGACCGCCGCGGCCAGCATCGGCATCAGGGGCGTGATGCCGATACCACCGGCGACGAACAGGTATTCCGGTGCGGGCAGCAAGGGAAAGTTGTTGCGCGGCAACGAAACCTCGAGGGGACGGCCCGCGCGCAGGAACAGGTGGATGTACTCCGACCCGCCCCGGCTGAGCCGGTCGTACCGGACGGCGACCCGGTAGCGGCCCCGATCGGCCGGGTCCCCGCACAGCGAATACTGCCTGGTCAGCCAGTTCGGCAACGCCAGATCGACGTGCGCCCCCGGTTCCCAGGGGGCCAGCGGGCCCTCGGCACCGCGCAGGACCAGGGAGACGGTGCCTTCGGCGACCGGCTCCACGTGGTCGAGAATCGTCCGCTGCATCAACGAGATCACCTCAGTACAACTGCCGGTAGCTGGCTTCGAGCATGTTCTCCAGTACCGCCGGATCGAGGTCGATCCCCATCTGCTCGACGGCGATCGCGCCGGCGCTCGGCAGTTCTTCGGCGAGTGCCTGGCTCGCGGGATCCCAGATCCGGGATCGGACCAGCGCGCGTCCGCAGTGGAAGAAGGCCTCTTCGACCTCCACGATGATCGCCAGTTCCGCCGGTTTGCCCTCGGTCCGCATCCGGGCGAGCACGTCCGGTTCGTCGGTGGGATACCCGCGCCCGTTGACCCGGAACACTTCCCGCATGCCGGGGATCACGAACATCAAGCCGATCCCGTCGTTCTCGGCGAGATTGCGGAAGGAGTCGGCGAGCTTGTTGCCCGGCCGGTCGGGGATCGCCAGGGTGTGCTCGTCGAGCACCTTGACGAAGCCCGGGTAGTCGCCGCGCGGTGAGCAGTCGGGCAATCCCGTCGCGTCCGCGGTGGCCATCGCGACGAGCGGGGAATGGGCGATGAACCGGTGGCCGTGCCGGTCGACGCGGGTGTGGACCTTGGCCTTGATCATGGCCTCGGGTTCCCCGAGCCGGGCACGCACCTCCTCGTAGGAGATCCGGCGCGGACGCGTCCCGTTCACGAGATCACTGCTGGTCATGGCACAATTATGAGCAATTGTTCAGTCTGTTCGCTACTCGCTTTCAGGCCGCTTCACGGGGAGTGCCATGACGTCGGAGCAACGACGGATCAAGCCACGTAAACAGCCGCGCCAGGTCCGGGCCGAGCTGACCAGGCAGCGCATCCTCACCGCCGCTGCTCACATTTTCGCCGAGCTCGGCTACGCCGCGGGGACGACGAACCGGATCGCCGAACGGGCGCGGGTCTCGATCGGCTCGCTGTACCAGTACTACCCGAACAAGGACGCGATCCTGGCCGAGTTGCTGACCCAGCACCTCGACGGCGACCAGGCCGCCGCGACGCTCCGACGGCACAAGGAAGCAAGGGAACCGCTCGAGACCATCATCAGGGAGTTCGTGCGCACGGTGATCGACAACCATCTCGACGATCCGCAACTGCTGCGGATCATGATCGAGCAGGCACCCCGCTCCGGCGAAGTGCTGGAACGGGTCACCGGGCTGGAGTGGGAGATGATCGGTGACCTGCGCGAACTGTTCGAGAGCCACCCCGAAGTCCGCGTGCGGGACAAGGACACGGCGGCGAGGCTCGTCGCGTCCACTGTGGAACTGACCGTGCATCAGCTCATCGCCGCGCCCGGCTCCATCGACACCACCCGGCTCGAGAACGAACTCGTGGCGATGATCACCGGCTACCTCCGCACCTGATTTCCGGGGGTTGACCAGGCGAAAAGCGGGTACCCACCAGCATGACCCCGGTACGCGGACACATCGCACGTTGGAAACGGAGAGGTGACACTCTCGCGCTGGCTTGGACGTTGATCACCCTCGGCTTGGCCGCGATGTTGTGGGTGTCAGGGTTCCGTGCCTGGCCGGTCTATCTGACGGCGGTGCCGAGTGCCGTCGTCTCCGTTCTGCTGTGGATCGGCGTCGTGCGCACCCGGCGTCGCACGAACGCCGAGTCATGACGTCATTTCCACGGTCCCGCACCGGATCCGGCCGGGTGACGATGCACCGGTAGGGGCAGGCGGCTGAGGGGCGAAAGACATGGGGGCGGTGGTCGCGGCGCTCGCCGCGGGCTGCGCGGTGCTGGCGGTCTTCCTTTCCGGTGACGCGGTCCGCCCGGACCGGCCGGATCTCGAAGTGACACTGGTCGCGGCGGCGCTGGTACTGGCGGCGGCGCTGACGTTCGGCAAGTCCCGCGGAGCGAAGATCTCCGCGCTGGTCTGCGCCACGGGCGCCGCGGGCTGGGCGATCTACTGCCTGAGCACCGACCTCGGCAGCGGCACACCGGGAAGTTCGACGGCGGTGCTCGTGATCGCCGCCGTCGTCTCGCTGGTGGCGGTCGCGCTCCCCCGGCCTGCCCGGTGGTGGCTCGCGGTCCCGCTGGTGGTGGTACTCGCGGCGGGAACGGTGACCGCGGTGACGGTCGTCCCCGCGCTGGCGGTGCGGTCCACGACGGCGACGGCCGTCGCGGCGCCCGCGCTCGCCGACAAGGTGGTGCCGTCACCGTGGAAGTGGACGTCGCCCGCCAAGGTGCTGGACGTGGTCGCGGCGGGTGCCGGGGTCGCGGTCGCCGGCTCGGGCGGCGAGGTCACCGCGCTCGACGGGCCGACCGGCGCGGTGCGCTGGACCTACGCGCGTCCCGGTGCCCACGTCCGAGCGCTCGTCCCCACGCCGGACAGACTTCTGCTGCTGGCCGTCTACGCCCCTTCCGACGGCGGCACGGACCGCCATCACTTGACCGTTCTCGACGCGTTCACGGGCGTTCCGCTCCAGGAGAAGCTGATCGAGGACGTGCACGGCGCGGAGCTGCTCGCACCGACCTCGGCCGTGCTGCCGTCGCTCGCGCACCTGGGCGACGGCAACTTCCGTGTCGACGCGCTCGACCTGCGCGGTGGGAACACCCGGTGGTCGTGGCAGGCGCCCGCGGGCTGCGTCTCCCCGTTCGCGTTGCCCGCGAGCGGCCGTGACGTGGTGCTGGCGCCGCTGCTGTGCCAAGACCGGCTCAGCGTGCTCGGCCTGGACGAACGGACCGGCACACCGCGCTGGGAGCACCGGCTGCCGGTGACGCGGCCGTCCGACGAGAAGGCCGACTACTACCTGCACGCCGCACCCGGTGGCGGCACCGTTTCCCTGGCCCTGCGGTACTCCGGCCTGGCCACCGGCGACAACACCGACGTCGTCCTCGACGCCGCCACCGGCACCGTCGTGTCCACAATGGACCCCAGGGCGCCGAAGCGGATCACGCTCGGCCCGGTGGCCGTCTCGGAACGCGACGAGAACGGGAAGATCACCGCGGCCACGCTGGACGGCGGGGTGGCGGTCGATCTCGCCGCCTGCCCGGACCGGCGGGCGCACGCCACCACCCCGACGGCGTATCTGCGCCTGTGCGCCGATGCCGGCGGCAAGCTGGTGGTGCATCGCCAGGAACTCGACGGTTCGACGGCGTCGAACCTCCCCGTCGACTGGCCGTTCCCCGACGACACGACCGTCGGCCTGCTGTCGAGCCGGGCACGGCACGCGCTCGTCCCCGCGCCCGGCGTCCTCGTCGTGGCGCGCGGCGGTGACGCCCCGGTGCTCGGCTTCCCCGCGACGGGGTGAAGGCCCCCTTCGCGAGGAGGGGGGCCTTCACGTGCTCGAACCGACCGCGAGGTCATCCGCGCTTGAACTCTTCCCAGGTCACCTTCTTCACCTGGGGGCCGTCGTCCTTGGCGTGGCTCGCCAGGCCGTTGAGGCCCTTGAAGTAGTCACCGGCCTGCGCCTGCGCCTGCGGCGACATGTCGGTGTCGCTGATCGCGATGCCGTGGATGTGCTCCGCCCAGTTGCCCTGGCTCGGGGTGCGGTGCCACGCGGCGAACCCGACCTCACGCAGCGCCTTCACGGCGGCGGTCTTGTTGGAGATGTTGTTCACCGAAATGTCGACCGCGCCACCGCCGTCGTGCGTCCCGCCCGAGGCGCCGACACCGCCGGCGTTGTACGAGCCCTGGGTGACGGTGAACTTGACCCCGGCCTTCTTCTCCGCGGCCGCGATCATGTCGGCGGTGCGCTTGTTCACCGTCTTGCCGTCCAGGCTGGTCTTCGCCCCGACGCCGAACGGCGCGGTCACGGTGTAGCGGCCCTTGCCCAGTTCGGCCAGCGAGCCCTTGCCGGGCAGACCGCTGGCGGCCAGGCCGCTGTGACCCAGCGACTTCTGGTACTTCGCGTACGCCTTCACCGTCGAGGTGCCGAAGTGCCCGTCGACCTGCTTCTTGTCGAGCAGGTTCTTCGCCGCCAGCGCCTCCTCGACCGCCTTGACGCTCGGGCCGGAACCCGGCGTGATCGCCTGGTCGGCCTTGTACGGATCCCACATGGCCGCCTTGACCACGGACTCCATGTTGACCGACGGCGCCGCCACCGCGGCCTGTCCCGCCGTCATCCCGAACGCGGCTCCGGCCAGAGCGGTGAACATCGCGGCGGTTGCCACCTTGCGCATGACTGCTCCTTCACTCGGTGCTGCTCCCTGTGAACAGCTCGTGTTCGACACTGGCCTGCCGTAGGGGCTGTCCGGAACCACCTGTACGGATCGTCTGACGTCAAAAACCGCAGGTTGACAGCGTTTGACAGAGTGACGGCCCGGCTGATCCCGCTGGTCGGCGCGGCGATCAGGGCTGAGTTCGCGATATAGTTACCCGGCCGCGCAGAGTGACGAAAATTGTTGTCACGTCTGACACGATCGCGAGGGGGAGCGTGCCGGGAGAACGGACACCGGAGCTGGAAGCGTTCATGGCCGAGCTGCGGAAGCTGCGGACGCGGGCAGGCGAGCCGTCGTTCCGGAAGATGGCCGCGAAGTCGGGCGCCGTGTCCCACGCGACCCTGCACCTCACCGTCACCGGCAGGCGGCTGCAGCCTTGGGAGACCGTCCGCGAGTTCGTCCGCGCCTGCGACGGTGACGAAGAGGAATGGCACGCCCGCTGGCAGGGTGTCCAGCTCGTGCTGTCCGCCGGCCGCGAACCGGCCCCCGCGCCTGCCGCGCCGAGATGGCGGTCCAAACGCGTCCTGGCGCCGCTGGCCCTAGTCCTCGTCGCCGCGATCGTCGCCGTCGTCGTCATCCTGCTGCCGGGTGAGCAGGACGCGCGGCCACCCCATCCCGGTGACTCGGCCGGCTTCATCACCGACGTGACGATCCCCGACGACACCGCGGTCAAGCCGGGCACGCAGTTCGTGAAAGTGTGGGAGATCAAGAACACCGGCACGGTCGAATGGCGGAAGCGGTACCTGCGCCGCACCGACCTCCCGGTCGCGCCGAACACCTGCCGCACCCCGGAGCGGATCCCGGTCAACGACACCGCGCCGCAGGGGCACGTACAGGTGACGGTCACCGTGAGCACTCCGGCGACCGCCCCGGTCGACTGCAAGATCTTCTGGAAGATGGTCGACGAACAGGACCGGGAACTGTTCCCCGCCAACAAGCCGATCTACTTCTCCGTCCTCGTCCGCGCTTGAGCGCCGACCGCCGAAAACACCTCGTTCGACCGGGAAAGTACGCTAGCCGCCGCATTCCGGGCTGCCTACGCTGAATTCTGCGCACCGGAACCCAAATGCCTCGGGAGTCTCCAGTGAGAACAACGAGAATCGTGTTCTGCGCCTTGGTCGTCCTCGGCGCCACCGGCCTCGCGCCCGCCACGGCGGCGTCGGCGGGACAAAACGCGTTCACCTTGTCCAGTACCGCTTTCGCCAACGGCGGCGTCATGCCCAAGGTCCACGAGTGCACCAGCGGTGGCGGACAGGATCCCGCCAAGAAGAACGAGTCCCCGCCGCTGGCCTGGTCGGGCGCTCCTGCCGCGGCCAAGAGCTACGCGATCGTCATGCGCGACCTCGACAACGCCAACCTCATCCACTGGGTCATCTACGACATCCCGGTGACCGCGGCCTCGCTCCCCCAGAACGTCGAGCACGCGTACCGGCCCGCGGTGCCCGCGGGCGCCCGGCAGATCTACTACCGCGGAAGCGCCAGCCTCTACGGCTATCAGGGACCGTGCTCGCCCTCGACGGTGAACACCTACGAGTTCGTCGTGCACGCGCTCGACCGGGCCTCGCTGACCAGCCTGACTTCCAGTTCGTCGACGCAGACCGCCGCCAGGGCGATCACCGCGGCCTCGCTCGGCACGGCGAAGATCAGCGGCGAGTCGTAGCTCGGTGACATCGGCGGCCTACACAGAGCCATCCCTTGATCAGTCCCGAGTCCGCGGCCGGAGGCGGGCTGATCACCCGTGGCAAAATCGGCCCAATGCAGATCGGGATGCTCGGCCCCTTCGAGGTTCGCACGGATGAAGGCGTCCTCGCCGACGTGCCGGGCGCCCGGCTGCGCGGGCTGCTGATCGCCCTCGCGCTCGAACCGGGCCGCGTGGTCCCGAAAGCGACGCTCGTCGACTGGATCTGGGGCGAACAGCCGCCCGCCGACGCGACGAATGCCTTGCAACGCTTGGTTTCCCGGCTGCGGAAGGTGCTGCCGGAAGGAGCCGTCGAGGGACAGACGGACGGCTATCGGCTGAAGGTGGCGCCCGACGCCGTCGACGCCGTGCGGTTCGAACGCCTCGTCGGGCAGGCTCGTGGCGACGGAGGGCCGCAACGCCTGCGAGAAGCTCTCGCCCTGTGGCGCGGCGCGGCCATGCAGGACGTCGGTTTGCAGGACAGCGACGCGTTCGACGCGGCGGTCACCCGGCTCGACGGGCTGCGCCTGACGGCACTGGAAGACCGGTTCGACGCGGAGATCGACCTCGGTCACGGCGCGAAACTGGTCAC
The DNA here is from genome assembly GCF_055580625.1 of Amycolatopsis sp. NPDC031561. Lineage (NCBI taxonomy): Bacteria > Bacillati > Actinomycetota > Actinomycetes > Pseudonocardiales > Pseudonocardiaceae > Amycolatopsis > Amycolatopsis sp. NPDC031561. The sequence continues at coordinate 53,355 of NZ_JBVILA010000032.1, forward strand.
CGAGCTGACCGACCTGGCGGCCGCGCATCCCCTGCGCGAGCGGCTCGTCGCCGCGCTGATGCGGGCTCTCGCGGCGACGGGGCGCGACACCGAAGCGCTGCTCGTTTACCAGCGCACCAGGGAAGCCCTGGCCGACGCGCTGGGTGTCGACCCTTCGCCGGAGCTGTCCGCGGTGCACGTCGCGCTGTTGCGGGGCGAGCTGGGACGGCGCGAGGAGAACCGCAAGACCAACGTGCGCGCCGAGCTGACCAGTTTCGTCGGCAAGGACGCCGATGTCGCCACGGTCCGCGAACTCGTCACCGAACACCGGCTCACCACCTTGATCGGGCCCGGCGGTTCGGGGAAGACCAGGCTGGCCACGGAAACCGCGCGAACACTGCTCGGCGATCTGCCGGACGGGGCCTGGCTGGTGGAACTCGCGGCCATCGGCGCCGATGGAGATCAGGGGGGTGGGCCCGAAGGGCAGGGGGGCGGGAAGAACATCGCTCAAGCGACGCTCGCCGGGCTCGGGCTGCGGGACGCGTTGCTCGGCGACTCGCCGAACGCCGAACCCACCGAACGGGTCATCGCCGCGATCCGCGAGCGGGAAGTACTGCTGATCCTCGACAACTGCGAGCACGTGATCGAGTCGGCGGCCGCCTTCGCGCATCGGGTGCTCGGGGAATGCCGCAGGCTGCGGATCCTGGCGACCAGCCGGGAACCGCTCGGCATCACCGGCGAGGCGTTGTGGCACGTCGTCCCGCTGGGTGTGCCGGACCGGCACGCCGGGGCCGGTGAGATCGAATCCTCCCCCGCCGTCCGGCTGCTGCGGGACCGGGCGGGCGCGGTGCGCAAGGATCTCGTGGTCGACGAGACCACGTTGTCCACGATGGCCCGGGTGTGCCGGGTACTGGACGGGATGCCGCTCGCGATCGAACTGGCCGCGGCCAGGCTGCGCACCATGTCCATCGAGCAGCTCGCCAACCGGCTCGACGACCGCTTTCGCCTGCTGACCGGCGGCAGCCGGACCGCGTTGCCCCGGCACCGGACGTTGCGCGCCATGGTCGACTGGAGCTGGGAGCTGCTGACCGAAGCCGAACGGACGGTCCTGTCCCGGCTCTCGGTGTTCTCGGGCGGGGCGAGCCTGGAAGCGGCCGAGCGGGTCTGCGTGAGCGAGGCCGTCGAGCAGTACGAGGTGCTCGAATTGCTCACCGCGCTGACCGAAAAGTCGCTGCTCGTCGCCGCGGGCGACGAAGCGCCGCGCTACCGGATGCTCGGCACGATCAAGGAATACGCCGAACACCGGCTCGCCGAAGCGGGCGAAACGGCGCTGGCACGCGAAGCGCATCTCGCCTATTTCACCGAGCTCGCCGAGGCCGCGGAGCCGATGCTCCGCCGTACCGAGCAGCTGGAATGGCTCGCCAAGCTCAACGCCGAGCACGACAACATCAGTTCCGCGATGCGCGGCGCGCTCGCGGCGGGTGACGCGCCGTCGGCGATGCGGCTCGCGGCGGCCTGCGGCTGGTACTGGTGGCTCAGCGGGCACCGGGCGGAGGGCATGGAGCTGGTCAGCGCGGCCGTCGAAACGCCAGGCGAGGTACCCGACGGGGTCGGGGCCGTGGTGTACGGACTCGTCTCGCTGTTCGTGAGTTCCGGTTTCGCCGACGAACACACCGCGGCGAAATGGATCCACGAGTCGTACCGGCTCAGCCGGACCAGCGAAGCGAATCACCCACTGCTGGGTCTCATCGTCCCGCTGGAACGCATGTTGCGCGGCGATGAGACGTTGTCCGCCTGGGAACCGGTGCTGGAGGACGAAAACGCCTGGGTCCGGGCGCTGGGCAGGCTGCACCTCGGCAAGATGCGGATCACGCTCGGCCACCCCGGACCGGACGCGGAAACGTATCTCGAGCGAGCGCTCGCCGAGTTCCGCGCCATCGGCGAACGGTTCGGGATCTCGTTCGCCCTGACCGAACTGGCGGACCGGCTCGCCACGCGCGGCGACTTCGCCACCGCGTGCGAGTACTACGAACAGGCGGTCACGGTCGTGGCCGAGGTCGGTTCCGTCGAGGACCTCATCCGGTTGCGGTCACGCCAGGCGCAGCTGTACTGGCTGCTGGGCGACGCGGACGCCGCCGCGGCCGCCACGGCCGAGGCGGAGCGGTACGCCGAACGGGTCACCTGGCCGGGGGCGCTGGGCATGCTGGCCCTGTCCCGGGCGGAACTCGCCTACTGGCGCGGGGAAACCGAGGAAGCCAAGCAGCAGCTCACCCTCGCGACGACCGTGATGGGCGAGGAAGCGGAACTCGGACACGTCCGCGCCATCACCCACGACCTGCTGGGGTACCTCTCCGACGATCTCGACGAGGTCCGCGCGCACCGGGAGTCGGCCTGCCAGGCGGCGACCGAGGTGCGGCACGTGCCCCTGATCGCCCACATGCTCGTCGGCGTCGCGGACCTCGCGCTGCGCCGCGACGAGCCCGAGCAGGCCGCGCGGCTGCTCGGGGCGGCCGACGAGCTGCGCGGGCTGCCGGATCGCTCCCACCCGGACGTGACGAGGATCGAGGGGACAGTGCTGCGCCGCCTCGGCGAAGCGAAGTTCGCGGAGGCGGCGCAGGAGGGCACCCGGACGGACTGGAAGCACTTGGTCGAGGTCACGCTCGCTTCTTGAACGTCGAGGACGCCCACAGGTAGCCGACGAGCGCGATCCCGGCGCACCATCCGAGGGCGGGGATCACGTCGCCCGCCGCCGGCGCCCCGTTGAGCAGGCCGCGCAGTGTCTCGATGATCGGGGTGAAGGGCTGGTACTCCGCGAACTCCCGGAGTCCCGGCCCCATCTTCTCGGCGGGCACGATCGCGCTGCTGAAGAACGGCAGCATGACCAGCGGCACGGAGGCCATCCCCGCGGTTTCCGGGGATTTCGCCGCCAGGCCCAGCGCGACCGTGAGCCAGGCCGCCGCGAAACCGAGCAGTACGACGATCCCGACCACGCCGAGCCACTCGAGGAAACCCGCCGCCGGGGAGAAGCCCAGCAGGAAGGCCACCCCGGTGAGCGCCGCGATGGCGACCAGGTTGGTCAGCACACTGGCGATGACGTGTCCGATCAGCACCGCGCCGCGAGAGACGTCCATGACCTTGAAGCGGTTGATGATGCCCTTCGTCATGTCGGAGTTCACCGCCGTCGCCGTGGCGCCGAGGCCGTAGCAGACGGCCAGCAGCATCAAGCCCGGCGTCGCGTAGTCGATGTAGTCGACGCCGACGCTGAACGCGTCTCCGAACACGTACACGAACATCAGCATCATCACGACCGGCATCAGGATCGCGTTGAAGACCGAGGTCGGATTACGGGTGAGATGCTTGAAGTTGCGGCGCAACATCACCAGCGAAGGCGATTTGGCGCTCATGGTGTGAGTGGTCGTGGTGGTCGCGGTCCTGGTGGTCACTTGGCTGCCTCCGTGCTGTGGCCCGTCAGGGCGAGGAAAACGTCGTCGAGATCAGGGGTGTGGACGGAGAACTCTTCGGCCGCGATCGCGTGCTCGTCGAGCGTGTCCAGCAGCGAGCGCAGGGATTTCGTCCCGCCGTCGCTGGGGACCCGCAGGGCGAGCGCCTCGTCGTCCCGCGTGGAGCCGGGGAAGATCCGCGCCGCCGCGTCGAGTTCGGCGACCGTGGTGAACAGGAGCCGGACGTGCGTGCCGGGCATCTGGCGCTTGAGTTCGGCGGGGGTGCCGCTGGCGACCAGGCGGCCTCCGTCGAGGACCGCGATCCGGTCGGCGAGCTGATCGGCTTCCTCGAGGTACTGGGTGGTGAGGAAGATGGTCACGCCGCCGTCCACCAGCTCGCGGATGATCGACCACATCGTGCGGCGGCTGCGCGGGTCGAGTCCCGTGGTCGGCTCGTCGAGGAAGATGATGCGCGGATCGCCGACGAGCGTCATCGCCAGATCCAGTTTCCGGCGCATCCCGCCGGAGTAGGTCGACGCCGGCTTCCGCGCCGATTCCACCAGGTCGAACCGCTCCAGCAGCTCGGTCACGACCCGCTTGCCGCCGGAGGCCCGCCGGTTCAGGTCCACCATCAACTGCAGGTTCTCCTGCCCGGTCAGCAGTTCGTCCACCGCCGCGAACTGGCCGGTGACCCCGATCGCCGCGCGCACCGCCTTGGCCCCGGTCGTGATGTCGTGCCCGGCGACCTTCGCCGTCCCGCCGTCGGCCTTCATCAAGGTGGTCAGGAGGTTCACCGTCGTCGTCTTGCCCGCCCCGTTCGGGCCGAGCAGGGAGAAGATGGTGCCCGCCGGGACATCCAGGTCGATGCCGTCGAGCACGACTTTGTCGCCGAAGGTCTTCCGCAGCCCGGAGACCGTGATCGCTGAATCTTTCATGGGGCTCACTGTGGGCGGCCCGGCTGACACGCCCCCGCCACGGCGCTGACACGGGTGGTGTCAGCGCCGTGTCAGGCGGGTGTCAGGCCTCGTGTGGAAGGTGGTCGTCACAACCACCACGAAAGGCAACCTCGATGACTCAGACGGTTCCCGTCCCGCAGGGCCTCCCGATGCAGCGCGACGCGGGTCCCTTCGACCCGCCCCGCGAGATCACCCGGCTGCGCGACGCCCGCCCGGTGAGTCCCATGGTGTTCCCCGACGGCCACGAGGGCTGGCTCGTCACCGGCTACGACGAGGTCCGGCAGATGATGGCCGACACCCGGTTCAGCTCGCGCCAGGACATCGGCATCCTCCACCTGCCCTACGAGACGCCGGGGATGCCCGCCCAGACCGAGCCGTCCCCGCCGATGCCGGGCATGTTCGTCGCCATGGACCCGCCGGACCACGGCCGGTTACGGAAACGGCTCACCGGCGCTTTCACCGTGAAGCGGATGAAGCAGCTCGAAGAGCACATCGTCGAGATCACCGAACGGCAACTGGACGCGATGGCCGACCTCGTCCCGCCGGTCGACCTGGTCAAGGAGTTCGCGCTGCCGGTGCCTTCGCTGGTGATCTGCGAACTGCTCGGTGTCCCCTACGAGGACCGGGAGAACTTCCAGGCCAACTCCGCCCAGCTCATGATCAGGGACCAGACGCTGGAAGAGAAGATGGCCGCGTTCATCGGGATGAACACGTTCCTGACCGAACTGGTCACGCGCAAACGCGAGACGCCTGGCGACGACATCCTGTCCGACCTAGGCCGCTACGAAGACCTCACCATCGAGGAGCTGGCGGGCGCCGCGTTCCTGCTGCTGCTCGCCGGTCACGAGACCACTGCCAACATGCTGGCGCTGGGCACTTTCGCGCTCCTGGAAAACCCCGGCCAGCTGGCCGAACTGCGGGCCGACGCGGAACTGCTCCCCGGTGCAGTGGAGGAACTCCTCCGGTATCTGTCGGTCGCCGACATCTTCTTCCGCTACGCCACCGAAGACCTCGAACTCGGCGGCGAAACGATCCCCGCGGGATCGACCGTGATCGTGTCGCTGCTGGCCGCCAACCACGACCCGCGGCGCTTCACCGACCCCGGCACCTTGGACATCCACCGCAACGCGCGTGGTCTGCTGTCCTTCGGCCACGGCGTCCACCAATGCCTCGGCCAGCAGTTGTCGCGGATCGAGATGCGCGCGGGTTTCGAGGGACTGCTGCGGCGTTTCCCGGATCTCGAGCTCGCTGTCCCCGCCGACGAGGTCAAGCTCAAGACCGACATGAACATCTACGGCGTGCACGAATTGCCGGTCACTTGGGGGGAATCGGACCGGTAGGGCGTCGGTACAGGTGGTCGTGGGGGGGGGGGGGGGGGGGGGGGGGGGAAAAAAAAAAAAAAAAAAAAAAAAAAAAACCCCCCGCCCCACAAACGACACGAA